>NC_022524.1:1619166-2292500 GCF_000473245.1 Bacillus infantis NRRL B-14911 | reverse complement strand
AGGCAGAGGAGCTATATCCGGAAGAATATGATTTTTCCATCATATTTGATACAAAAGAGAATCGGAAAGTTCTGAAGCAGATGGGTAAGAAGCATGTAAAAGGTTTAAGTGCAGATGCTGATGATTAACATATAAAAAGAAAGGAAAGAAGCGAAGGCTTCTTTCCTTTTTGCATACTTACAAAAGCATTCCTGCAATTGCTGCGCTCAGCAATGAAGCCAGCGCACCCGCTACGACTGCTTTGAATCCGAGTTTAGCGATATCGCCTCTCCGGTCGGGAGCCAGGTTTCCAAGACCGCCAAGAAGGATGGCCATGGATGAAATATTGGCAAATCCGCATAGAGCGAAGCTGATGATGGCTGAAGTTTTTTCAGACAGATTCCCGATTTCAGGGGCAAAGGAAGAATAGGCCACAAATTCATTCAGAACAAGCTTTTGACCGATATATCCCCCAGCCTGAACCGCTTCTGACCACGGAACACCCACCGCAAATGCAATTGGCGAGAATACATAGCCGAGAATCATTTCAAGAGACAGATTGTCTGCACCGAATAGCCCGCCGGCAAAGCCGATCAATCCGTTAATCATAGCAACAAGCGCTATGAACGCCAAAAGCATGGCACCGATATTCAATGCAAGCTGAAGGCCGACACTGGCGCCTTTTGCGGCTGCATCTACTACATTGACAGATTCTGTATCTTTCTCAATAGTAATCTCTTTATCTGTCTGTGATTGTTCTGTTTCCGGAATCATGATCTTTGCTAATACCAGGCCTGCAGGAGCAGCCATGAAGCTGGCAGCAAGGAGATATTCCAGCGGCACCCCCAGCAGGGAGTAACCGATAAGGACTGAACCTGCAACTGAAGCAAGTCCGCCCGTCATGACAGCGAATAATTCCGACCGGGTCATCTTACTGATGAATGGACGGACGATGAGAGGAGCTTCTGTCTGGCCCACAAAAATATTTGCTGCTGCAGAAATGGATTCTGCCTTGCTTGTCCCCAGCAGTTTTGAAAGTCCTCCGCCGATAATCTTGATAACCCACTGCATGACACCAATGTAATAAAGAACAGAGATTAAAGATGAGAAGAATATGACAGTCGGCAGAACCTGAAAGGCAAATACCATCCCAATATTCGTTCCATCGGCAAACAGGCCGCCAAACAGGAAGTTGATTCCTTCGTTCGCATAGCCTACGATATTGTTCACCGTTTCAGTGAGCATCTCTAGTGCTTTTTTCCCCGCATTCCATTTTAAAACAGCAAAAGCAAAGATAAGCTGTATGGCAAGTCCGCCAGCTATCGTCCTTAGATTGATCGCTTTTCTGTTTGAAGAGAAGAGAAGTGCGATTCCAAGAACGACTGCAATCCCAAATAGTCCCCAAAGTAAATTCATCAGTTCCACCCCTTAACAACTAATAGTAATCTCTAGCTTATAAAAATCTTCATAAACGTCTTCCAAATGTTGTATGAGAACAGACGTCAGACATCCAACTAATTTACCTGTTTCATTTTAACATGAATCCGTTTACAGTCCAGTATTTTGTTTAATAAAATTGTTTAGAAAATTAATACATGGATTCTATTTTCCATATTCGCTTTTGCGGAAAATTAAATATGGTTAGTCTGAGCAGGTTCAGGGAAACAGAAGAAAAAACAAAGGGGGGATTGGATGGATCCTTATTTTTTCGGTATTTATGCTATCATTTACACTCTGCTGCTGGTTTGGGGAATTTTTCTTTTATTTAAAAAGGGAAGGCCCACATACGGAGATGTGCTGCTAGTTGTGATTGCCGGCCTGATCTATGATAATAGCATCCTTGCAGCAGGACGGATAGCCGGAGAATCTGACATGCTTCTGTCTCTCAATAGAATGCGATTTATTTTACATGCCGCCGCAACACCTCTCCTCGTTCTCTTTGCCTGGTATGCTGCAAAAGAATCGGGTGCAAGGGTGCTTGATCAAAAGAAAAGCCTGGGGATTGCCTGGATCATAACCATTGTATTAATGTCTATAGAATTCTTTGCCATCAGGAATCTTCAGCTTGAGGCAGTAACTGAATACGGGGTGCTGAAATATGCACCATTGCATGCTCACGGTCCTCCAATAATGGTGATCGGTGTATCGGTCTTTCTCTTGATATCCGGAGTTATTGTCTGGAAAAAAACAGGCTGGTTCTGGATGTTTGCCGGAATTGCTATTATGGCTGCAGGAAGTGCTGTACCATTTGATCCAGGCAGTGCTGCAGTTACGAATCTGTTTGAGCTAATCTTAATTGCCAGCCTGCTTTTGACAAAAAAATATTTGGATAGGAATGCCGTATAAAAATGCGGGGCAGAAATTGCTCCGCACTTTTTTTCGCAACATATACTGGTCCAGCTTTAGGAATATCCGCACTTGTCCCCGGACGTTTGTCCATTAGCTGACAGGCCCTCCTGCATATGATGTTAGCGGACAACATATCGGAGGTGATTGAAATGTCAAGAAGCTATTACAATCAGTGCAGAGGCGGCATGGGCCGAATGGTGCGGATCCGGACTGTGCATGGAAGAGAGCATGTGGGAGTTATTGAACGTGTTACACCTTCAAAGGTTTTTATCAGACCTGCAGGCGGCAGGAATTACGGCGGCCACGGCTATGGAGAGTTTGATGGATTTGCGTATCCTTACGGCTGGGGCTGGGGCTGGGGCTGGGGAGGCTTTGGCATCGGCATTGCGTTCGGAGCAATTGCTGCTTTAGCTTTTGTCCCATTTCTATGGTAAGAGCTCAATTAAGCACAAAGATACTATTAGCCCATTCAAAACAGTCATCCTTCTCATACAATACCCTAGGTCGTGCATAAAGGGGGTGCAATGAATGAGCGGTGGAGCTGGATACGGCTACGGCGGCGGGTTTGCCCTTATCGTCGTGCTTTTCATCCTTTTGATTATTGTTGGCGCTGCTTATGTTGGGGGAGGCTTCTAATCCTTTCTGCATTTGAGCAAAAGGAATCTGTTTTCAGGCAGATTCCTTTTTGCGTTTTCCCCCTAAACCATTCTTGCTCGCATGGATGATCTCCCTGAATTAAAATCCTGAAAAAGAAAACAATATAATGACAGCCTCAAGGAGGGATTCATCATGCCAAAAGAAGCACAGGATGACATGTCACAATACAAAATGCCGGATGCGTTAAAGAAACAGCGCAATTCATCCTACCAAGTCGGCTATACCGCTACAACAGGCAATCAAACCGGCGGAGAACCTGAAGTGGGCAAAAGGGCAGACTATAAGAATTGACTTGAATCAAGCTGCGCTATGCAGCTTGATTCTGTCACTTTATCTTGCTCTTGCTACAATGCCATTGTGCACTTTTATAATTCCGTGCTGAAGAATTTCCAGTCCGTTTTCATACATATAAAGCCCCATCTGTTCGACTGTCATAAGCTCCCGGTACGTGTGGTTCATAACATCGGCCATTATTTCATAATAAAGCTTGGACCTGAGCTGTGCTCTTGGAGTCGTCATAATGATATACCCTGATGGTTTCACAAAACTTCTGTGCCAATCGACCACCTCGGGCTTTAATTTGTCAGGGAAATGCTCCAGCAGCCCCACGCTCAAGACAATATCAAATTCCTTCCCATAAGGCAGATTCCTGATATCCTCCACTACATAGTCAATTTGGAAATCATTTTTGTAAAAAGCTTTTCTGCCCCCTGTTTGTTTATTTTGGCCAAGGAAGGGATATGATTCCGGAAATTCTTCAAAGCGTGCATCCCTGCAAAACGGATCATAATCCACCAGTACTGCTTCTCCGCCTGGATACATGGCAGACAGCTGCATTGCTTCATATCCTTCTGCAGCACCTAAAAACAGGATACGGGGTTTTTCAAGGTCCAAGTTGGCAAATAGGCCTCTTTTTCCGCGCGGATCCCAAATCCCATCCTGAATCCTGTGAACATAATTCCATAGTGACAGCCTTACCAGCTCGCCCAAAGCTGATTTCGCTGCACGGGGCTTCATCATAGCTGCATTTTTCAAGAATTCCTTCTTAGACCTGTCCATTTCGGCTGGGACATCCTTAACAAACCACTGATGAAAGGAACGGTTGAACATTTCCCAGGATGTATGGACGGGAAGTTCCTTTTCATGCTCCCTTTCCCAGTCATGCTTTTCTTTTGCAAATGATGTCACTTCGTACGGCTTCCCGATGTCTTTCCACGAGAGCAAGGACCAATCCTTTACAGTGTTCATCTTAATGAATCTGCCGGCCTGCTTTTCCGTATACTCGCGCATATCCCTCCTGTAAGAGGGAAGGAGAGAGGTTTCCTCCTTAATCTCATCTGCTTTTATTTCGGTTTCAAGCAACAATACCACCCCCGTTTGTAAGCGTTATCAATATTTATTCAACACAGGAAATGTCAATCCCTTTAATAGGCGGAAATAAAACGACTTTCCTATGGCTTTACTGCTTCATATTGTGATGGGACCATTTAGCTGGATAATCCTCGTGACTAATAGTGTGTTTACAGGTCTGTAAAACTTGGTTTCACAAAAATGATCTAATCATTAGCAGCAATGACACAAAAACCGTCTAAAGATAAACAGAGCAGGATATCCTGCTCTTAAATCGCCGCAGCCATCTTTTTTCTTTCTAATGTTAGAGCCGCAAACAGGAAGGAAAGCGCTGCTGCAAAACGAACAGCAGAAGTTATGCTCATAGCCGATAACATACCGAAATGATCAAGCAGGAACACTCCGAATTGCGGGGCGATAAAACCGACAAGGGATGACAAAAAGTTATAGTTGGCTATATAGCTGGTCCGGTTTTTTTCCGGCGAAGCATTAAGAAGCTGATTGAACAGTAGCAGATTAGTCCCCGAAACAAAAAGGCCGATCCATAGATTGATTAGCGTCAGGTAAACAAGATTGGATGAAGCGACTGTAAGGAGCGGGGCCGTTGCCATGCCAGCTGCTGCAATGAATAGGATAAAGCTGTTGCCTTTCCTGTCCGCCGCTTTAGCCCACCATTTAATGCTGACAATCTGGGCCAGCTGGTTGGTTACAGAAAACAGGGAAAGCCACAGGGCAGTAGCTCCTGCTTCCTTTATTTGATATATGCTGAAAATGGACCATGCCATCTGGGCACCAAAATTAAATAAAAGTCCGCAGACAACAAATGTAAGGAATGGCTTGTGCCTGAAAACAGCTAATGATAGTTTCTTTGTCTTGATGCCCTCTTCCGGCTTTTCTTTTATCACCGGGCTTTCTTTATGCTTAAAAAGGTAATAAACTTCAAGCAGCGCAAAGAGGAAGCCGAGCACAAAGAGAAATTGATACGGAAAAGGGGAACCTTGGTCATACTGCTGCAGGAAAAATCCTGTCCCGAAAGTTATAAACATGGCAGCAATTGTATTAAGGCGGTTGCGTGTGCTAAAGAAATCACCGCGTCTTTTTTCAGGGACCAGATCTCCGATCATGGACTGCCAGGACAGTCCGGAAACAGCTCCCGGGAAATTGAGCAGACCAATAAGCCCAACAAGAAACCATGGCGCATATTCCTTTGGCAGGAAAGGTACAAATAAAATCAGCATAAAAAGAAATCTTGTCGCAAATGTAGAAGCAACAGCCACCCTTTTTTTGCTCCGTGAACGATTGATCCAAACTGCTCCAGGAATGATGGCCAGAAGGCCGATGATAGAAGGAAGGGAACTGATCAGTCCCATCTGCTGATTTGTTGCCTCAAGAACACTGATGGCCAGTAGGGGGATGTAGCCGTTGACCGCATTCGTAGAAATAGTAGAAGCCAGGCCATTATAGATGCTCAGCTTTTCATTTTGTGTATATTTCAATTCTTAATCTCCTTTTTCCTTTTTCGTTGCCGCAATGGATTGTATGCTTTCGCTTCTCAAAAAACAATACATTTGGCATAAAAAGGGTAAAAGGTGGGACCTTCTCGATTAAGAACATAGACCTATTGAAGGACTTATGTCACATGACAAAAACGGTGGGCAAGCGGACCTGCACTTGATGGCCAGGGAGAATATGAATATGTTGCTGATCCTAAACCGAATGCCGAGAAGCCATTTCTGAACCCGGCTCCTAAAAGCCTTCATAATACGCTGCCGGAAGACTTAAAAAATCAATAAAGAAAGAGTCATGGCCCGGGGTATCCAGCTCCGGGTTTTTTCCTGCAGCCGGGGAAAATATGAAAAAGCAGCAGGAGGATCAAAATGAGCGTATTCAATGTAATCAGCCATAGACCCTACCCTCTTCCAAAGTTACCCTGGCTAATGACGCAGACTTGGACTGATGTGGTGTTTGTCCATTGGCCAGTGGAGGCTTCTTCCATCAGAAGCTCTGTGCCTGATGGTATGGAAATAGATATTTACGGAGGCCAGGCATGGATCAGTGTAGTTTTTTTTTCTCTGAAGGAAGCAGGCTTGATAATCACCCCGAGATTTTCGCTAAAAGAAAAAGTCCATGAAATGAACGTCCGTACCTATGTGAAGAGAAATGGAAAACAGGGAGTCTATTTTTTCAGCCTTGATACGAATTCCCTGCTCAATACAGTTGGTCCGAGACTTGCTTATTTCCTCCCATATTTTTGGGCTGATTTGAAAAAAGAAAGAAATAATGAAAGCTTAACCATAAAAGCTGCCAGGAAAAGCAGCCATCGTAAATACAAATGCAGCTTAAGCACCTGCGGACAAACATACACAGCTGAAAAAGGGTCACTTGATGAGTGGCTGACTGAGAGATATTGTTTATTCAATAGAATAGGGGGGCGATATTTAAGGACGGATATCCATCATAAAAAGTGGAGATTGATGCAGGCGGAGGGCAGGGCAGCAGAGAATTCCTTTTTACCGCCGGAGCTTGAAGGTGCAGCCGCAGAAACACCTATCTTCCATTATTCCAAGAGCCAGACCGCCTTCATATGGCCATGGATGCTGGATTAAAAAATAACAGCCGTCAAATGCGGCTGTTATTTTTTCCTGTTCTGATGCATTTCTGCCAGCTGCCTTTTGACTTCGTTGTACGACAGTCCCGAAGCTGCATTTTTTTTCTTTACTTCTTCAATATCAGTTCCTGCAGCAGTATACCTTTTATTAGACTCCAAGCATATTCCCTCCAGTTCTTTTTATTTAACAGGTTAAAAAGGCAGAACCTGCACATACTAGAAAAAAAGGAGGCGGTTCCAATTTTTTTCAACAAGAGAGCACAAGAAGAAAAGCCAGAAGATATCTTAATGGATACTGAAGTATACTCCTGCGCCGGTGAATCCTGCAATGGGTGGATGAGGAAAGATTTCGCATCCGATGACTTATTATGCCCCCTTTGCGGAACAGGTATGACTGCTGAAATAAGAGAGCTTCCAAAGATTTGATGCTGCACGATTAATGGGAAGAAGCCTGAACCTTTGTCAGGCTTCTTTTTGTTGGCATAACGCAGAGTATTTATGCCGTGTTCCTGGAACAAGGCATTTCCGCTTTTCTATTGTCCAGCTCCGCCGGCTAGAGCCTCGAGTCATAAGCTACTTTGGAACCGAAGGCAAAGAACGCCTCCAATTCCAAAGCGTCTTATGCTGGGCCCGCAGGACGCGGGTCATGCAGGCGTTGCCACAGGACGTGGCGTCTTTAGCCTGCGTTCCTTAATCCGAACAGCCGCTTCCGCTTTTCTATTTGTCCAGCTCCGGCGGCTAGAGCCTCGAGTCATAAGCCACGCAAGGATTAAAGGCAAAGAACGCCTTTTATCCTTGCGCGTCTTATGCTTGTCGGCTCTGGGCAAGCCGCCTCCGCTTTTCTATTCATAATGTTCTTCAAATGCTTTTTCTGCGGCGGCTTGTGAGGTGAACAGGGCGTCGTCGTCCTCGATTACGTGAAAGGTTTCGTTTAGGAACAGGGCATACGCGTTGGGATCTTTGGGATGCTGGACGATTTCTGCTGCCCGGATATTTGAGACGGTAGGGGTATGGGGGTTGTTATATATAACAAATACCTCGTCCCCGGCTTTTACTTCTTTAGGATTGATCATATCCATATTGGCATTCTCCTTTATAAGTTCTCGTTTTGCTGTCCAATTTCGCCTGCAGCTATGATGCTATTGGCTGTTTCCAGTGATTCATGCTCATTGACAGAGTCTCCGGGCGTATTTCTTTCGTTTATCCCGCGAGCATCAGTGTCTATTGTCATTTCAGGCTCAGAAGGTGCAAAATTCTTAGGGTCTTCTGTTTCTTTCTCCTGCAAGTATATCCCCTCCTTTTTTCGAACCATCTATTTAAAAGTTTTTCCTGATGTATCTCCACTATGCATTACGACCAAATTAAAGCAGAGGCTTTAGGATCTGAGCAGCCGGGAATACGCATAACAGATAGAAAAAAAGGAGGCAGGGAATGTTTAAAAATAATGCAGAAAGAATAATCTCAGATATCCAGAACCACAGCATTAGGATTGATAATTTTAATGACTTGGATGCAGCAGCAGAAGCTGCCGGCAGCTCCCAGTTCGTCCTACTTGGGGAAGCGTCCCATGGAACATCTGAATTTTATACCTGGAGGGCAGAGCTGACGAAGAAGCTTATCGGACAATATGGCTTCAAGGCCGTCTGTGTTGAAGGGGACTGGCCCTCATGTTTTGAGGTTAACAGCTATATCAAATCGTATAATCAGCGCCTGCCACAGGATGTACTGAAAGCAGCATTTAACAGATGGCCGGAGTGGATGTGGGCCAATCGTGAGATCCAGGACTTTATCGTATGGCTCAGGGATTATAATGAGCAGGCAAAAAAAGATATGATTGGCTTTTACGGTTTGGATGTCTACAGTTTATGGGAGTCCATGGAGGAAATCATCCAGCATCTTGAAAAAGACAGCTCCAATGATGCAGAAGCTGCCAAAAAAGCTTTTTCGTGCTTTGAGCCTTATTACAGGAATCCTGAGGACTATGCGGTGTCATCGGGCTTTTATGGAGAATCGTGCGAGGAAGAAGTAATGGAGCTGCTGTTAAATATCCGGAGAGACTTGGCAAAATACCCTCCCCAAAATGAAACGGCGCTTAACCTTTCAGTCAACAGCCTTGTTGCCCTTCATGCAGAAAGTTATTACCGGTCAATGGTAAAAGGCGGCGCTGAGGACTGGAACATTAGGGACAGACATATGGTCAGCGCAATTGAGGAAATCATTAGATACTATGGTGAAGCTACAAAGATCGTCATCTGGGAGCATAATACGCATATCGGTGATGCAAGAGCAACTGATATGGAAATGCATGGGATGACGAATGTCGGCCAGATTCTCAGGGAGAGGTATGCCGGCAAAGTATTTGCGCTCGGTCTGGGAACATACGACGGGACTGTGATTGCCGGACGCAGCTGGGGAGAGAGAAGGGAAGTGATGCTTCTGCCTCCTGCAGCAGAAGGTAGCTGGGAGGATTTGCTGCACCGGGCTGGTGCACATAATAAGCTGATTCTCTTCAGCAGCGAAAATCGCAGCCTTTTTCAAGAAACGATTGGACACAGAGCGGTGGGAGTCGTATATAATCCGGAATTTGAACTCAATGGAAATTACGTTCCTTCACAGATTTCCGACCGGTACGATGGTTTTCTTTTCATTGACCGCACTTCTGCTTTAAGACCTCTTGACTAAAGAGGGTGAGCCTGAATCAGGCTCACCCTTTGTTTCATTATTGATAGCTGTCCGCCAGTTCATCAACAAGAGAACCGACAAAAGAAACAGCTTTCCTGATCGAATCCGGCTTGCTCATATCAACGCCCGCGTCCTTGATAAGCTCCAGCGGCTTTTTCGTTCCTCCGGCTTTCAGTACATCGATCCACTGTTCAACGGCAGGCTGTCCTTCTTCCTTGATCCTTTGTGCAACAGCAGTTGATACAGTCAATCCCGCAGAGTAAGTATACGGGTACAGACCCATGTAGTAATGAGGCTGCCTCATCCATGTCAGGCTTGCCCCTTCATCGATTTCAACTGAACTGCCCCAGAAGTCTTCAAGCACCTGTTTCTTCTCCCTGGATAATAAAGCAGCCGTCAGGGGAACCCCTTGCTCCGCCAAAGCATAGACTCTTCTCTGGTATCTGCCTTCCAGGAGATGTGTAACAAAGTTATGATAATAGGTTCCAAGTAGCTGAAGGATGACCCAGCGCTTCATCCGCGGATCTTCGGTGCCTTCCAGTAGATGCTGCCCCAGCAGAAGCTCATTGATCGTCGATGGCGCTTCTACAAAATAAGTGGAAGGACGGGTATTCATAATACGCTGATTTTTATTTGCCAGGTAGAAATGGCCGGCATGGCCCAATTCATGGGCAAGCACGAATGCACCGCGCATTGTATCTGTCCATGTGATCAGAATATACGGGTGCGAGCCGTACGGGCTTGAACAGAACGCACCTGTCGATTTGCCGATATTATCTGCAAGGTCCACCCATCTGTCTTCAAGGCCTTTTTTCATGATTTCTGTATATTCTGGCCCCATCACCTGAAGAGCTTCCAGGATGACTTCACTGGCAGACTCATAGGTGGTGGCCGGGTTGAATTCCGGGTCAAGCGGCGCCTTAAGGTCAGCAAATGTCATCCTATCAAGTCCGAGTACCGTCTTCTTCAGTTCAGCATACTTGCGCATAATAGGGGCCAATTCTTCTCCGATGATATCAAGCTGATTGTGGTACATTTCCTCTGTAACCTGCTGAGGCTCCAGCAGCATTTCTGTTGCAGATTCATACTTTCTCGCCCGGGACAGAACGACCTGCCGTTTCACTTCTGCTGAATAAGCGGCAGCAAACGTGTTTTTATACTGCTTCAGTGTATCAGTGAAAGATTCATAAGCAGCTCTTCTTGTATGTGTATCAGGCGAAAATTCATAACGGTCTTCAAACAGGGCAAAAGAGTTTGGCAGTACATTGCCCTCCTTGTCCTTAAATGAAGCGAACTGCATATCTGCCAGCTTGCTGTTTTGATAAACCTGATATGGAGAGGCATGTACCTCGCCAAGTGAGGCAAGGACTTCTTCAGTCTCTGGGCTGAGCTTATGTTTTTTTGTTTCAAGAAGCTCTTCAAGATTTTTTCTGAAGGCTTCCAGCTCTGGCTGTTCTTTTATGTATCTCTCAAGCAGCCCATCTTCAAAAGCCAGGATCTCGGACTCAATGAAAGAAAGGGCGGAGTTCACTTTTGCCCGGAGTGACGCTGCCAGCGATGCGTTGGACTGATTGTCAGGATCTGATCCATCTTCAGATTGGCGCAGGGAAGCATAGGTTCCGGCCTGGACCATCCTGATGGAGTAAGCTTCCTGTGCCAGCAGGCATTCCTTCAGGACAGCAGAGCCGCTGGCAAGCCTGCCTTTATATGAATCAAACCGGGACAGGTCAGCCTCCAGGCTTTCAAGCTCACTCTTCCAGTTTTCTTCCGAAGAGAACAAATCATTTAAATTCCATGTAATAGCCTCAGGGACCTCTGAGCGTGCTAGTCTTTTGACAAGTGTTTTTTCAGTCATTTATAAAAAGCCTCCTTTATATAAAACGGGAAGATGTTTCGAAACCCTAAAGAAATTATACTTCATCGGAAGGCATTTTCCTATCCTTTATCTAAATATTTTTAATCTTTGTACATGAAAAAACGGGCTAAGCCCGTTTCCGATTACTACTCATGTTTTTTAGCCAGGCATCTGTCGCATTCCAGCAAATAGGCTTCTGCCTGTTCTTCCATATGTTCGCCGCATTCCGGGCATTCCTTCTTCGGAAGGTTCCTGAAAAATTCAACTGGGTTCTTAATCATGATAATTCCTCCTTTTATAATACAACTAATTTAAATTGTTTCTGTTATAGTACAGTATACCTTCAGTTGATTTATTTGTGAAGGATAAACTGCAAATTTTTTAGATTTTTCCACCCAATACAAAATTTAGGTAAAAATTCGAGAAGCGAAATATGGCTGTTAAATGCTTGTCATGAACGTAAAGGATTTATTATCTGCCTGTTCTTTTTCTCAGAATATTTCATGCTATGATAGATTCCGTTAGCGAGAAATAGCTATCAGGAGGTAATCAGATGAAAAAACAAATTTTATCATTAGTGGCTGCAGCAGCCGTGGCCGGAGCAGCCGGAGCCAATGTACAAGCAGATGAAATTTCCGTAGAAAAGGGAGATACCCTTTGGGGGCTTTCCCAAAAATATGAAGTAACAGTAAATGATATTAAGCAGTGGAATGATTTGTCTTCAGACATGATCAGAGCAGAAACCACTCTTTCTATTTTTCCAGAAAAAAAATACATAATTAAATCCGGGGATACGCTATGGGCTATAAGCAGGAATCATGGCGTTTCCGTCAGTGATTTAATGCACTGGAACAATCTGTCGTCAGACTTGATCTACCCTGAACAGGCCCTTGTCATCCATCCGAAAGGAAGCATAAAGGAAAAACCGGCAGCACCAGCGCCTAAAGGGCAGGAACAGACTGAAAAACAGCAGGCCGTACAAGCTGCTGAAAAGTCTCCTGCTCCTGAAAAAACAGCCCCTGCTGAGTCTAAGCCTGCTGAAAGCGAAGGTACTGTAAGCACCCAGCCTGCTCCTGAAGCCAGTGCACCAGTAGCGCAGGAAGAGGTCGGCAAGGAAATCACCGTTACTGCAACCGCCTATACTGCCAGCTGTGAAGGCTGTTCCGGCGTAACATCTACTGGAATTGATTTAAATGCAAATCCAGATCAGAAAGTCATATCGGTAGATCCCAATGTCATTCCTTTAGGTTCCAAGGTATATGTCGAAGGATATGGCAATGCGATTGCCGGAGATACAGGGGGCAGCATTAAAGGCAATAAAATTGATGTATTTATCCCGACTAAAGAAGAAGCAATCAAGTTTGGCAGACAGACATTGACGGTCAGGATACTTGATTGATATATGTAATGTAAGAAAGAGGCCGGATACACCATTCGGCCTCTTTCTTTTTTATACTATTGTCCTTTCATCTTCCTCTTTTTGCGTTTGTTTATCTTTAATCACGAAACGCTGCACAGGCTGTGTCAGCTGATAAAAGCGGTCTTCAAGAAAATTGCTGACAGCAGCAAATCGATCATGCATGCCAGAACGCAGATCTTCGTAATGCCTGCCCAGTTTCTGAAGCAGATCCTCCTGTTTATCCAGACGTTCCATAATGGTCAGATGGGTCATTTCATGCAGATCTACGAGAGAATCCACTTTATTCTTCAATTCTTCGTGTTCTTCTAAAAGGCCGTCAGGCGGAAGCAGATTATCCATCTTTCGGGAGAGTTCCAGCATCATCGCTTCCTGGATAATTTGCTGGTCATTCCATTTCTCCTGCCGGGCACTTTTCTGCTCCACGCTTTCTGTAAGCTGCAGGTGGTGACTTTCCATCATTTCGAGCCGCTGAAGGATTCTCAAGCCAGCTTCTTCCTGCTTTAGCATACATTCTTTCAGCTGTTTTAAATAAACTTCCTCCAGCCCGGCCAGGTCCTCAGAATGCCGCTCTGCTGCAGCAAGCATATCGGCCTTAAAAGATTCGAGTGACCGTGAGACAGCCTCTCTGAATAGACTGTTTTTGTAGATCACCTGATTCCCGCGGGCAGACACTTCCAAATTCTCAGTAAATATGATGGGCGAAATTCCTGAATTAGCATGGTTGCTGATAGGGCACAGCTCCTTTCTGATTTTAGGTTATCCTATGTAATGATTGCAGAAAAGCTGCAAATAATAGGCAGGTGACCCATTCAGGGAAGAACAGATCGGGAGGCGGATATGGAAATATTTTCTTTTGATGAAGGCAGTCAGGCTGACATTGCAGGAACCATCATGATTTCGCCTGAAGAAAGATCTTTTTGGCTGGCATTTTGCACCTTCAATATCCACTGGAGGGGGGAAGTGATTCAAACCAGGGATGATATTCTAATAGGTGAGAGGGAGCAGCTGAAAAGGGAGTACAGCATTTTTCATGATCTTTATCAGCAGCTTTTGATGCAGCTGCCGTGGAAAGATGCATCTGGTCTGAAAATGAATCTAAAGCTTGACGAAGGGCTGCTATACTTGATCTTTACGGAGATGGACACTTTCAGGGAATACTGCTGGGAAGCTGGGGACACAGAAGGGGAAGAACTTTGCAGCTCTTACAGGATACTTCTAAAGTCGCTGATTGAAGAGGATTTAAACAGCAAAAGATAAGCCCCGCCATATTAGGCCGGGCTTTTACTTTATTGAAATAATTTTTCGTCGATGACCTCATGATTATCGTCCATTACGGTCACCTTGCTCGGCTTATTTTCTTTAGCCATCTTTTCAGCTTCTTCCACTGCTGCCGTTCGGCTGCCGAATTGTGCTGCAGGTGCTGCATCTTCCAGCTTGACCAGCCAGAGGTTTTCATCCTTATTTGGTACAACTGCATATTCTTTAATCATATAAAAAACTCCTTTCACTTTCTTAATGGTTTTTTTCCCTTTCCGCACCCTGCTAAACCGGGAATATGATTTCTCTGAAAGGAGATAGTAACATTAAAAAGGGAGTGATTAACTTGCCTGAGGATAAAAAAGAACCGACTATGGCGCCGGGCATTGATGACAGTGACGAACTGAACCAGGATGCTTCCGCACAGGAAAGGCAGAAAGGCGAATATACCAATGTGACTGCATTAGTTCTGGATGAAGCGGATCCAAGCTGATAACACGTGTGTTTATGCTAAAGTATCAAAGGGTATTTGAATTCTACCATGAATAGAAAGGAAGATAATGATGCTGAAATTTATCATAGGGGCACTTTTGGTGCTGTGGCTGCTTGGCTTCATTTTTAAGATTGCAGGAGGGATCATCCACATTCTCCTCGTAATTGCTGCTGTTCTGCTCGTCATCAATCTTATCAAAGGAAGAAGAACCAGCTAGATAAGGCCTCCAGGCGGAGGTCTTTTTTGTTAAACATTCTTGTTGATTTTGGGCTCATTTCATCACAGCTGAAATGAGCCCAAAATCAACAAGGTACACTAACACAGGATTTTTTGTATTTAAATATTAAATATTTACTCTATTCATAATATTTAAAAATTATTTAGAAATATCTTTTTGTTTCGACTTTCGAACAAAAAAGGGTTGAAAAAAGTATGAAAACTAGTTAAATTATAAATTGTCAGTAAATAACCTATTTTTAAAAAAAGGGTCAACAGAAAAAGGAGAGAGAGAAGAATGAAAAAATTTATGGCATTATTAATGGCTTCCCTTATGACTGCCGGCTTGGCAGCGTGTTCCGATGACACGTCTAAAGAGGCTGACACCGAAAAGGACACTTCAGCCGCCGAGACTGAAACAGCTGAACAGGCTGACAGCAGCAAAGAACAAAAATCTGCGCTCCTCAGCTACCAATCTGAAGTCACCAAGCTGATCCGCAGTACTGAGGCATCTTTTGCAGAAGAAGGCAAAGATCCTGCAGAAGCAGCTTCTGCTTTTGAACCTGGTTTAGACGGAATTGAAATCCCTGAAGAATTGAGCGACTATTCTGCAGATATCGAAGGTGCATCTGACAGCCTCGTTCAATATTTCACAAAAAAAGGCGAACTTCTTAAGGCCGGGTCAGAGGACCTTGCTGAAGCTGAGACATTCAAAGAAGAGTATATTGCGGGCATGACCAAGGTCTTTGAGGGTGTTGATATTTCTACTCCAGCTTTCAAAGGCATGTTCCAATAATCAGAATGAAATTCTAGCAGCATCAGAAAGGCCGGTCCACTCTTGTGGCCGGCCTTTCGGTTTGTTCAGTTATGGAACATCATGACCCATGGAGCTTTGAAGGATTTCAAACCACTGATGGTTGTCCAACTTCAGTTTCATGCTATTAACTGCTTTTTCAATTCTTTGCTTTTTGCCTGATCCAATGATCGGCATAATCCGTGCCGGATGGTTCAGAAGCCATGCATAGAGAACCTCATCAATGTCACCCGCTCCTATTTCCCCTGCTATATTTTTCAGGGCAGCCTGAAGCCTTTTTGCCCTTTCATCCTGAGCGGAAAAGATCCTTCCTCCCGCGAGAGGGGACCAGGCCATAGGAGCAATTCTTTTTTCCAGGCAATGATTAAGTGTCCCATCTTCGAAATTTTCAAGATGATAAGCAGAAAGCTCAATCTGATTTGTGACCAGCTGAAACGGCAGATAAGATTGAAGCATATCAAATTGGTGGTTTTTAAAGTTGGAAACGCCAAAGTTTCTGACCTTTCCCGCTTTCTTCAGTTCAATGAAAGCCTGTGCGGTCTGTTCAGGATCCATGAAAGGATCAGGACGATGGATAAGCAGTGCATCCAGATAGTCTGTCCCTAAATTCTTTAAAGAATAATTGACCGACTCTATAATATGCTCACGGCTGGTATTATAGTGGTGTGATTTATGCTGCGGCCTGTTGGGTGATTGGAGGACGATTCCGCACTTAGTGACAATCTCCATCTTTTCCCTTAATTCAGGCTTCAGAGCAAGCGCTTTCCCAAACAGATCCTCACAGGTGTAGCCTCCATAAATATCGGCATGGTCAAAGGTTGTGATGCCCATCTCCAGGCAGTATTCTATAAGCGAAAGTGTTTCCTGGTCTGACTGTTTCCAGTCAGCAAGCCTCCAAAGACCATGGATGATCCGTGAAAAAGATAAATCCTCATTCAGTTTTATTCTTTCCATTTTATACAGCTCCTCATGAGTAAAGTTAATAAATATGTATCCGAAAAGCCTTAAACGGCCTGACGGTCTTGTCCATCCAGGGAGGCTCTTGCCAAAAGGGTCTTCCTGTAGGAAAAGTTCTCTTCATCCAGAATCAGTATGCGGGATGAATAGGTTATATGCTCCAAGTAATTCTTCTTAAGGCCTTCGTAAAAAAGCATAAAGTCTTTAGTATCGCTTCGAATTTCTTCATCAAAGATGCCGGAGCTGCTGCCTGCGACATTTTTATACCTTTTGCAAATTCTTTTCGCTTTTTTGACAAGCTGCTGCGCTTCCTTCATTTTGTAGATCCATTGCAGACTGGAAAAAAACTCTTCCATATCCTTGGCGAACTGGCTTTTCACCTCTACATTTATCTGATCCACTGTGAGTGTTCTCCCCGGCAGTATAAATCTTTCAGCCATGATTTTTTCAGTGAGCTGGGGATTGCGCTCAAATGCAAAAAATATCCGCAGTGTGTTATAAGAATCAAACATCGGGTTATGCGTTTCTCCGACGAAATCCAGCCCATACAGTGCCAGGGCGTTTTCAACAGAGGGTGTATTATTAGCCGCACGGTTTGAAAACACTTCCTGGAAATCGACATATCTGGAATTGATTTTTTCGATTGTGGCAGACGGGATCCCATGTCTGGCTGCATCAGCATTCAGGCGGGACAGATCGCTTTTGGACCATGAATAGAACCTGGTTTTCTTCACTCCATTAACCCAGTAAAGAAAAGTGGAAAATACATCAGCAAATCTGTCTGCATCCCTGAGATCTTTATCTTCAATGCCGGTCAGCCTTTTGCAGAACATACTGAGCGGCTTATGATTTTCCGGCTTTATATACTCATCGAAAAATGAAAGCTTCTCTGTAATCAGATCATATTTTACTGCACCAAGCCTGATTGCCTCCATATCTTCAAACAGCATCCCTTTGTTCGAACAGAGCATCTCAAAGTCAAAAAAAACATATTGCGTCAGTTCAGCCATTTTACACCCTCCTTTCCTAACAGTTCATTATAGTTGAATTCACGGTTTTAGGAAAGGAAATATTTTTCCATATATACAAACGAATTCTTACTTGGCGATGTGTGTTAAGCGCCGCTGCTGATTAAGGGCTCACTTAGCCACACATTCAGGACACCTGAACGGCATATGGAGCAACAGTTCACAGAAATGCCGGATCAGCACATAACACTTACAGAGTATTATTGAACCTTACGCTGTAAAGAACCTTATTTATGACGAATGTTCTTTGCAGAAACGGGTATTAACATTGTAACAAAACCAATTGCAGAGGAGTGGAGCCGGTGAAAAAGATATACACCCTGGCAGCCGCTGCAGCCATAGTACTTTCAGGCTGCGGTGCCGAGGATGACCAAGAAACCGTTTCAGATGAGCAGAATACGACAGAAGGGTATAACGAACAGACAAATACGGAAGGAGAGGAGGAAAAGTTAAGCGCAGGAGAACTGGATGACCGCATCACAGAAGGAATGGATTATGGGACCTATTCAGCAGAGGTTCAGTCATGGGCTGAAAAAGGCCAGCTGGAATTTAAAGAATCGGTCAAGCTTGATGGCGGCGAGGAAGGGACGCTGGCTGACATCCATCAGCTTGCAGACGGATTCCTTGCAGTATCACATGATGGGCAGCAGGTAACGGAAGTACTCGTTTTCACAACCATCGAAGAAGCAAAGGAAACCCTGAAGGGTGAAACAACCCCCGGCACATCTTCGTGATAAATTAAGCAAAAATAACTTAATTAACGAAAGGACGGATCGTTCATGATAACTGTTAATGCAGAGCTGCGCTTTGAAGGAAAGATAGATAGAGATGATATGAGGACAAAGCTGGAAGGATACTTGCAGGGGACTGAGTTCGAGATTCTTTCTATAGATGAGAAAGATCACAGCCAGACACCTTTGGCAGATGAAAACAACAAAGAATATAAACATCATAAGCTTCCTTCCCAGCCTGAAGGCGCTGCACCGGATGTTAACACTTCCGGGGCGGGCGGAATGGTTTCACCGGATACGGATGACTACAGCAAAAATTAGGAATAGATCAACACAGGGCGCCGAAAGCCCTGTGTTTTTCTTATGAAAAGAGACCTGGATGTTATCTTATATTCTATTATTCATTGGAGATCCATATGATGGTATAAAAACCTATTTGAGGTGCTGAAATGGGAATTCATGTTGTATCATACGGTGACACCATATGGCAGATTGCCAATGAATATTCTGTTTCCCCAGCCGACATCTTACTTCTTAATGGATTGAAGGACGCCAATGATATAGTGCCCGGGCTGGCGCTGTATATCCCTCTGGACACTCTGCCTGTCCGCTCTCATATAATAAGGGAGGGAGACACCGTTTATCGGCTTTCTCTTTTTTATCAGACACAAATTGATTCTATTCTTAAAGCAAATCCCGGCTTGAATCCATATAATCTTAGGCAAGGACAGAACATATTCATTCCTTCACCACTTAAATACGGCATTCAGACGCTTGGTTTTATATTGCCTTACAATACTGAGGCTCTTTTCCCCATACTGGAAGGAATTTCGCCCCTCCTTACCTATCTTGCCATCACTGCCTATTCATTCCGGGCAGAGGGAACTGCCTACAGGCTCCTTGATGACACATCTGTTATCAATAAAAGCAAAGAGCTGGGCATCCTCCCGCTGCTCATGATCCGCAACTATCAGAATGGCGACTTTGATCCGGAACTGGCCGGAAGCGTGCTGGGAAATAGAAGGTATACAGCCAATCTGGTCAGCAGTATTGCCAGTCTGGCTAAAGAGAAGGGTTACAGCGGCGTCAGCATTGATTTTGAATTCATACCTCCGCCGCAAAGGAACAGCTTTTCCCGATTTCTTGCTGAGCTGAAGCTTGCCCTTGGAAATCTGATTCTTCATGTCAATGTCCATGCAAAAACAGAGGATATTCCTTCAAACAGGATCATTGGCGCCTATGATTATGAGGCAATCGGTGCTGCTGCAGATATTGTTGCCGTCATGACAATCGATTACGGTTATCCCGGCGGGCCGCCTGAGCCTGTTTCACCGCTGCCATGGATGGAGGATGTAGTCAAGTACGCCATTACCCAGATTCCTCCGCGTAAGCTGCAGATTGCCCTGCCCTTATACGGGTATGACAAATTCGGACCGGACAACAAAACTGTCTCTCTGTCAGTTCTCCAGGCACAGAACCGGGCAATAGAAAAAGGCGCTAATATCCAGTATGACAGCAACAGGGCAGCACCATTCTTTACTTATTACGATGAGGGGCAGCTCCATACCGTCTGGTTTGATGATATCCGCAGCTATATGCAGAAATACCTTCTTATGGACCGTTATCAGCTACTGGGCACCACTTTCTGGCAAATCAGCCTCCGTGCCCCGCAAAGCTGGCTCGCCCTTTATAACAGCTATCATGTCGTGCGGCAGGAATAGGAGGTTTATTATTTTTTCTGCTGTAAATAATTCCATTCATAATAGATCGGTCATGCAGTGCAAAATAAGACCGTTACATTATTATGAAAAGGGGTTAACAGAATGAGCAAAATGAAATTCAGCTTTTTGCCAGCAGTTTTTGCAGTGATGCTGGTGTCTGCCTGCGCCTCTAATAATGCTGCAGATGACAGGCAAGGCGGCCTCAACACACTGAATGCCGGGAATGGCAGACAGGGCCAGACCAACTTTTTAAATGACCGCAGCAGCCAGCAGTCAAAAGGAATGATGGAAAGCCTTCAGGAAATCAACAATGGATTTATTACGATTGATCCGAATGCTTACAGCACTGGCATGCCAAGCGAAGAATTCCCGCATGGTGAACAGCAGGATAATGGCATGTTCCGTTTTTATACGGGTGAAGAAAGAGGGCAGCAAGGACAGGAAGGACAGCAGGCAGCTCCAGGACAGAATCAAGCAGAACAGGGAGCAGGCATGGAGCCTGGCACTCAGTATGGGGCAGGCCAGGGAACAGCGCCTGGCGGCCAGGGTGACCAGGGGCAGAATGGCGCTGAGGAACAGGGACAGCAAAAGGCAGGAGACACTGACCAAAGCATCAGCGATATGGAATCCAAAGTCATCGAGCTGACTAATGCAGAAAGAACGAAGAACGGCCTTGCTGCATTGAAATCTGACAGCTCTCTGAGCGGGGTTGCCCAGGAAAAATCAGATGATATGCAGGCCAAGAATTACTTTTCCCATACTAGTCCAACTTATGGCTCCCCATTTGATATGATGCGGGACTTTGGAGTGGAGTATTCAACAGCAGGTGAGAATATTGCCATGGGACAAAGATCTGCAGAGGAAGTCGTCGATGCCTGGATGAAAAGTGAGGGGCACCGCAAGAATATCCTCAGCAGCAAATTCACCCATATAGGAGTAGGGCATACAGGCGAAGGTAATTACTGGACACAAATGTTCATTGGAAAATAGAAGGAGAAAAGAAGTGCTTTTCATGGGCACTTCTTTTATTCGCCTGAAAATTTCGTATTGCGAAACTTTCAGATACCGGATAAAATAGACAAAAACCGCACTGGAGTAAAGGAATGAACAGAAAAGTAATATTATATGTAAAAGCTTTTTCAGATTTTGGCACCTTTATGGATACAATTGTCCTCAACGTCCTCATTTATGCTGCTACAGGGAGCACAGGATGGATGGCTGCCGCTATGGCATTCAGGACAGCCGGCGGTGTGTTTTCAAGCATTTTTTCCGGCATACTGGCAGACCGGTTCGACAGAAGAAAGATCATGATCATCAGCGACCTGGCAAGGGGCATTCTGATTTTGTCTCTGATTTCTTTTCCATCACCCTATATGATCATACTCGTATCCTTTGCTATTGGGTTCTCCAACAGCAGCTTTATGGTCAGCTTTAATGCGGAAATCCCCCAGATCTTTGGCGAAAATAAGGTGCTTGAGACAAATGCTCTTATTTCCAGACTTACTTCCGCCAGCCTGGTCGCCGGATTTTTGGCCGCTGGCATCCTGACAGATATTATAGGCTACCATATTACACTGATTATCGATTCAGCTACCTACTTCCTGTCTGCTGCTGTGTTGATGATGCTTAAATGGGAATCGGCACCTGGCAGGAAAGCGGGTGTTCAATCGACGCTTCAAGGGAAGCTGTCTTCAATTTTCTCTGATATAAAAGAGGTCTATGCCTATTTAAAGCTGGCTCCGATGCTTATGCTCGTCAACCTTGTCTTCCTCGCAGGATCTTTTGCCGGAAGCTCCCATAACCTTGGGATTCCGATTTTGGCAGAGGCCCTTAATCCTGACAGACAAAGCTTTTATTATGGGTTGATTTGGAGTACATGGGGAATCGGGTCTATTCTGTCTGCATTCCTCCTGCCGAGGCTCCGGTGGGCAAGGGGCAGCAGAATTTATCTTGCGTGCTTCATTTCTGCCATCCTGATGTCATCAGGGTTTATCATCTTTTTATCAAGCAGCTATATCCCTGCAATATTACTGGTTGCTTTTCTAACCGGTATTTTTGACGCAGCTTTTACGACCCTGCATGCAACCATCCTCCAAAAATCGGCCAATCATATAAGGGGCAGGATATTTGGAGTAGGCATGCTCCTGAAGTCGCTCGGTTTCGCATGCGGATTTATTCTGGCTCCAGCTGTCCTTGACAGTACCAGCCTGCCGGTGCTTGCAGCATCCTTCCATGGCATCCTGATCGTAATGACGCTATTGATCATGGTACGTACATACATATTTGCCAGGACAAAAAATCAGCAGGAAGCGGGGAGTGCTTAACCAGATTGGATTTTTGGCTATAGCCGTGTTATATTATCTTTCATTAATATGGCCGGCGCTTCTTCCAAAGAAGAAGCAAATGGTGATTGTTGAGTAAAGGAAGAAATATGATGAGCAGCACAAAAAGATATATAGCAGAATGGCAAAAGGCCCTTCAATCAGAAATACAGCATATGAAAAATTATGGAAGCAGTAAATATCCCCTTCACAATGGCATTCTGATATCAAGCCATGAAGGGTTTGTTTATTTTTTTGAGACAGAATCTGCACTGCATGTGCCTATCGGATCACAGGTGAAAATCAGCTGGGGGCATAAAAAAGCTGAAGGAAGGATCCTGTCTTCTGAAGGCCGGAATATCATTGTCTCTGCGGACCAGTATTTGGGTGAGGAACTGCAATATGCATCCCTGCACCATGATCCCTGGGAGCTGATCGATCAGCTCATACAGCGGCTTGATGATATAAAAAAAAGCAAAACGAAGAGGCTGCGGATCAAAAAACTGATGGATCCCTCCATGCCGGCAGCCCATCCGGGAGGAAAGGCCAAATCCCCTGTCCATGAACTTATTTTGAGATCCAAATATAACCCGGTTACATTTGTATGGGGTCCCCCGGGGACTGGGAAAACATATACGCTTGCCCGGACAGCAGCTAATAAATATTTCAAAAAACTGAAGGTGCTTGTTCTATCACACAGCAACCAGGCGGTTGATGTACTGATGGCCGAAATTGCCTCTTTTTCGTCCCGCAAATCCGAAACCAAAGACGGGGATATTCTCAGGTATGGAACGAGAAGCAGCAGTGAAGCACATGCAGGGGGGCTGTTTCATTCCGACAGGCTCATTGAAAAGCACCACCCGGATCTGGCAGATAAAAAATCTCAGCTGATGGAAGAAAAAAGGCTGTTAAAATCTGATTTGGGGCGCTCTTTCAGTAAAAGGGATTCTGAAAAGCTGGTTGAAATTGAAACTAAGCTCGCAGCCGTTCTGGAGAAGATCCGCAAAAAGGAAATTGAATATGTTAAGGATGCAGGCATCATTGGAACCACTCTTGCCAGGGCAGCAGGCGATCCGGCGATTTATGAAAGCCAATTTGATCTTGTCATTGTGGATGAAGCGAGCATGGCTTATGTACCGCAGGCTGCCTTTGCTGCCTCTCTGGGTAAAAGGATCATCATTTGCGGAGACTTCAAACAGCTTCCGCCTATAGCCGCCTCCAGGAGCGAACTGGCAGTCAAATGGCTGAAAGAGGATATTTTCCACCATTCAGGGGCCGCTTCTGCGGTCGGGAATGGCCAGATGCATCCCCATTTGTTTTTGCTGAAAGAACAAAGGAGGATGCATCCGGATATTTCTGCTTTTACCAATAAACATGTTTACCATTCCCTTGTGACTGATTTTGAAGGCACAGCCGAGCTGCGGGCAGGTATTTCCAAATTAAATCCGTTCAAAAACATGGCATCTATTATGGTTGACAGCTCTGAGATGGGAAAGTACGGAGTTAAAGATAATAACAGCGGATCCAGAAGCAACCTTCTTCATCTTGCGCTTTCATTCCAGCTGATCCACGAGGCATATCTGGATGGGGCCAGGTCAATAGGTTATGCTACACCTTACAGGGTTCAAGCTTCATTGATGGAACAGTTCATGGAAGAGGTATACAGCTCTGAAGCTGCTGCTGCAGACATTATTGCGGCAACCGTCCATCGTTTCCAGGGGAGCGAAAGAGATATAATGGTCTTTGACACCGTTGACAGCTTTCCTTTTGAAAAAGCTGGGATGCTTATGACTGGAAAAGACAGTGAAAGGCTGATCAATGTAGCCGTAACAAGGACAAGGGGAAAATTCATACAGGTAGGGGATATCCGTTTTATCAAAGAAAAAGTATATACAGGAAAAACATGGCGGAAACTGGCAGAACACCAGCTTAAGATGGATCAGGCTGTTACTCCCTCCAGTATCGGAAGATGGATCAGGAACCAGCACCAGGCTCTGCAATGGATTCACAGCAGGAAAACCGGCAAAGTTGAAAATGATTTATTACAGGCCAAATCAGCCATCATCATTTCGCTGCCAGCCACCCATGCATTGGACGAAGAATGGACAAAAATAGTGAACGGAATGACTGGAAAAGCCAGTGTCACGCTGATTTCAGACAAAAGGCATGAGACGTTAAAGCATGCCGCTTTCGTTCAAAAAGATGTACCGTTTCCTTTCATCAGCATTGACAGCAGCATCTTATGGCTGGGAATGCCTTTTTGCAGACATGAAGGCATCAGGCCTCCATATATTGCTGTCAGATTTCTATCGGAAAACATTGCCGGCTACGTTGAATCGCAATTTCTGTGAAAAAGCCTGGTACATGCAAGCCAACTAAACATAAAAAGACCCCCTGAAACAGAGGGTCTTGCGTATTGAGGCGGCAGGCTGCACGCCACATCGTGCATTTCCAATAAAGGAGCGCCCGCCGGCTTATTCAATTAGCTCATCGCTCAATAAATATATCACCAATCATCCGCTGATGCAAGATTAAATTTTTCCACAGGGTCTATTATACAAACATATAGGTTTCATAAAAACAGAAAAAGAAGTAAAATTATCTCGAAGTGAAGATTTTTTCTTGAAAAGGAAGTGCATATGATGAATTTGCTAGCATTGAAAGGCATCCACCATGTTTCTGCCATCACAGCAAACGCAAAAAAGAACTATGAATTCTACACTGACACTTTAGGCATGAGGCTCGTAAAGAAGACGGTGAACCAGGATGATACTTCTGTTTACCATTTGTTTTATGCAGATGAAAGGGGAAACCCGGGAACTGACTTAACCTTTTTTGAAATACCGAATGCAGGGCACACCTACCCCGGAACCAACAGCATCAGCCTCACTTCCCTAAGAGTTCCGAGTGACCGCTCACTTGAGTATTGGCAGGACCGGTTTAAGGAACACGGGGTCGAATATACGGCCATTACTTCTGACAGCGGTAGAAACATGCTTTTTTTCACTGACTTTGAAGATCAAAGACTTGCACTTATTTCTGATGAAGCGAACACCGGGGAAGAAGGAGGGCGCCCTTGGGAGCAAAGCCCTGTTCCCGCAGAGCATGGAATCATAGGTCTTGGACCCGTATTCCTGACTGTCGCCGAACTGAGCCGGACAGAAGATACCCTTGTCAGCCTTTTAGGTTTCCGAAAGAAAGATTCTTATTCCGCATCTGCGCTTGGCGGCCATACAGCACATGTGTATGAAACAGGAAAGGGAGGATCAGGGACCGAGGTACACATCATTGTTCGGGATGACTTGCCAAAGGAAAGGCCAGGCCGCGGAAGCGTGCACCATGTAGCTTTCCGTGTTGAAAACCAGGAAGAGCTGAATAAATGGGTTGCCCTCCTGAAAGAAAAAAGAATCCCCAGCTCTGGATTTGTAGAGCGCTATTATTTTAAATCACTATACTTCAGGGAGCCGAATGGCATTCTGTTCGAGCTGGCGACTGACGGACCAGGGTTCGAAAGTGATGAGCCATTTGAAGAGCTGGGGCAGAATCTTGCTCTGCCGCCTTATTTTGAAGACCGGAGAGAAGAGATAGAAGCTAAATTGAAGCCTCTTGATACAGGAAGATAGGCGGAATCCGCCTGTTTTGTGCTCTCTTTAATCATTTGGGCACGCAATCGACAGTCTTCGTAATTTCTTTAAGTTTTGGTGCGGTTCAATCAGCTTCTGACAAACAAGAAACCCGGCAGTATTTTATACTGAAATAATTATCTCCTTTTCTTTCCTGCTATGGTAAGATGAAGTTAACAAATATAGGGAGATAACTGATGGATTCTATTGTTTTGGATCATTTGTCGGTTGCTGTCATGGCAATTGACGAAAATTTTACTATTAAAGTAGCCAATAAAAGATGCAAGGAAATATTGGGAATAGATCCTGAAGAAGCGCTTGGGCAGAATATCGACGAATTTTTTGGCCATCCGCCTGAATTTACCAGGACCGTTCAGCACACCCTTGAACAGGGAAAGAACTTCCGATACGATGTGTTCCCATATACTTGGGGTAAATACGAATTGACATTGAGCCAGCGTTCCACCTTGCTCAAGGACGATAATAACCAGATAAAAGGTGCTATGGTTGAATTTGAAGACATCACAGAGCGGCACAAGATGGAGGAGCAATATAAAAACTTCATCGAGGAAAGCACAGTAAACATCATTCTTGTAGATGATAAGATTGGAATGCTTTCTCTCCATGCGCTGCCATATGATGTGTCACCGGCCAAAATGGCAGACCTTACTGCTAAAGCCATGCAATCAGCAAGCCAAAAGCAGATCAGGGCCCTGGTTCTCGATATGTCTAAACTGTTTACTATTAAATTGCTTGCCAATGCTGCAGGGTTTGTAAAGCTTATGCAGGGATTCAGGATGATTGGCATTGAAGTTGTATTTGCAGGCATACGGCCGGATATTGCAGTACAGTCAGTACAGGCCGGAATCAGGCTGGAAGGAATCGAAACATTTTCTCAGCTTGATTCAGCCATCAGGCACTTAAAAGAAAAGTATTAGCAGAAGGAAGGAAAATTTCATTTTCCTTCCTTTTTTCTGTATAAGTTGGTTAAAATAGAATATCGAATATGATTTTTTAAGGAGAAAGTTAAAATGGAAAGACTCAAACAGGTCTGGGAATATATCAAACGCTTTTGGAAGAGAAAGCATATCACACAGATCCTGCTGCTTGCCGCCCTGACGGCCCTGCTGCTCGCCATTTTGTTTTTTGCCTACCTTGCAGCCACGGCCAATGTCCAATCCTTGAAGGATGGCCTGAAGCAGTCGACCGTCCTTTATGATAAAGACGGAGATGAGGCCGGAAAGCTTGCCGCCAACAGGACCGGGGGAGCAAAAATAGAAGAGTTGCCTGACCATATGAAGGAAGCTGTCGTCAGTATTGAGGACGAGCGTTTTTACAAGCATAATGGCTTTGATATAAAAGGGATTGCAAGGGCCTTTTTCAGTAATTTGTTTGCAGGGAGGATCACTGGCGGCGGCAGCACCATCACACAGCAGCTCGCCAAAAATGCATTGCTGTCGCCGGAACAAACATACAGAAGAAAAGCTGAGGAGATTTTCCTGGCGGTCGAAATAGAAAAGAATTACAAAAAAGAAGATATCCTGCTGATGTACCTGAACCAGGTTTATTTTGGCAGCGGGGCATGGGGCATTGACAGGGCCGCAAGAACCTATTTCAATAAACCGATAAGCGGAGTCACCATCAGCGAAGCAGCGCTGCTTGCGGGACTGCTGCAGTCTCCATCAGCATTAGATCCTTACCAGCATTATGACAGGAGCATAAGCAGGCGTGACACGGTGCTTGGAAAAATGCAGGAACTTGGATACATCTCAAAGGATGAATATGAAAAGGCTATCGCGGAGAAAATTGTCCTGGAAGATGGAAGTTCAAACACAGAAGCAAGAAAGTATCCCTATTATGTAGATGCAGTCCTTGATGAGGCAACAAGCAAGTATGGCCTTACCCAGGAGGAGATATTTACAAGAGGCTATACCATTTATACAGAACTGGATCAAAATATACAATCCGGCCTTGAAAAGGTATATGACAGAGATTCCCTTTTCCCTGCAGGCAGAGGAGGACAGCTGGTGCAGAGCGGCTCAGTCCTATTAGATCCGTCGACCGGCGGTGTCCGTGCCATTGTTGGAGGCCGGGGTGAGCATGTATTCAGAGGCTTTAACAGAGGGACACATATAAAGGCTCAGCCAGGGTCCACCTTAAAACCGCTCTCAGTATATACACCTGCTATAGAAGAAGGCTATGATGCTTCATCTATCCTGAAGGATGAGCCGATGACATTCGGGAATTATAAGCCGGAAAATTTCTCGCGGACGTATGCCGGCGAGGTGCCGATGTATAAAGCAGTTGAAGAATCGCTTAACATTCCTGCTGTCTGGCTGCTCAATGAAATCGGGATTGATAAAGGCATGGATTCTTTAAAGCGCTTTGGAATCCCGACTGAGAAGGAAGACAGAGCGCTTGGCATCGCTCTTGGCGGAATGAGAAAAGGAATTTCGCCGCTGCAGCTCGCACAAGCATATGCCGCTTTTCCTAACGAAGGAAAAAGGCATGATGCCCACTTTATTACCAAGATAGTCGGACCGACAGGGAATGTTATTGCTGAAAGAAAGAAAAAAACGGTCAAAGTCACTTCCAAGGCAGCGGCAAGGGAGATGACATCCATGCTCCTTAATGTTGTCGAAAGCGGAACCGGCCAAAGGACCAGGATTCCGGAAGTACAGATAGCGGGAAAAACCGGCTCCACACAGCTGCCTTACAATGATATCGACGGCACGAAGGATCAATGGTTTGTAGGCTATACACCTTCATTGGTAGGTGCTGTATGGCTAGGCTATGATAAAACAGACAGGGAGCATTATTTATCAACAAGCAGCTCTGAAACTGTAGTGCCTATTTTCAAAAGCATCATGGAGCAGGTGCTGCCTTATACAGAACAGAAAGATTTTGGAACAGAGTCAGTTAATGATCAGCTCGCAGAAGAAGCTGAACCTGATATCGATCTTCAGGAGCGGGCTGAGGAATTCAGCAAGCGATTGAAGGAAGATTTGCCGGAATGGAAAGAAAAATGGCAGGATGCACGGGAGCTGCTCGATAAAACAGAAGAAAAACTAAATGAGATTTGGGACAAAATTGGAAGTTAGCTGTGTTCTATCACTAATATAATCAATATGTTGATCTAAAAGGAAAACATCATCGAATGTTTTCCTTTTTCTGTTCGGCAAATTTTTATATCACATGATCTTATTCGACAATCTCCGAAACTCTTGCGCAGCAGGGGGTATATCAAACTGCTAGCAAATGAGTAGCTATTTGATATCTGTATGTTATCCTATAAATAGGAGGTGCTATCATTGCAGAATGAACAAAGAACACAATTAAATGTCCGGCTGCAGAAAGAAACGCTGCAGAAGCTGGATGAAATTGTAGAATATTATCAGGAAAACACTAAGATTGGCCGAATATACAAAGCAGACGTGCTTGCTGATATTATTGAAAAATCATATGAAGTGATGAAGAAACAGAAATCCATAAATGCCCGAAAATTTTAAAAGACAACTAAATGTTTTGAACTGCTTGAATCTGGAAAAAATAATTAGAACTTCTTCAGGTAGTCCCTTTGCCGATCTCAGGCAAGTACCTCATAGAAATAATTAAAAGGAATGGTTTTATTGAGAGATGTCACTTTAGAACAGATTTTCAAACACAGAATCGCCCAAAAGTATTTGACACGATCCGGGGTGGCCCATGCAGTTGCGGTTTCCAATCACAGTTTTAAGCTTGCGGCTGAAAGAGGCGCTGATCCTGACATGGCTGCTAAAGCAGGGCTCCTGCATGATATGGGGCATTACACTTGGTATAAAAATGGAAAGTGGGATTATGATCTCTACAAAAAGAATGATATACATGCGATAAAAGGTGCAGAAAGGGCACATAAACTTTTGATCAGGCTGGGTGAAAATCCTGTTAAAGCAAAAGAAATAGCTCTTGCTATTCTTTTTCATACAGATTCCTTTCTTCCTGGGGGGGAAGTCATCCGCACGCCTCTTCAAACAATTGTAAAATTGGCCGACGAATTTGATGAAGAACCTGGCGGCGCCCACCATTACAGAAAAGTTGATGAAGAAAGGGCCCTTGAAAGCCTTAGAAGGCTTGATAAGAAGATCGATAATCTTCTGGAAGCTGAATAAAGGAATCCGCTGATGAAGCAGATTCCTTTTTTTATTTATTTGAAGGCTTCTATTCTCAACTTTTTGTCTAAAAATCATTCCTTTATAGGTATTTATACCTACTACTTTATCCATGAATAGATTGTGAGCCTTCGCAGAATCTTTTAAACTAAAATACAAAGGTATGTAAAAATATTCCGATAGGAGAATCGGCATGGAAATCACTTTATTTAAAAAAAGCAGAAACAGGCAAGAGCATTCTTTCAAACTTAATGATAACGGGAATATTGGAATCGATCAGTCTCTTAGTGAAGAGGTATTAAGGCAAATTGATATGATTGGCCTTCAGGACAGTGACCTGAACTATATACTTTCCCTGCAGCCCTATGTGAAAGGAAATCTCCCTGCTATCATAGAACAATTCTATAAGAATTTAGAAAATGAAAAAACACTGACGAAAATTATCAACGATAACAGTTCAGTTGAGAGGCTGAAAAATACTTTGAGCGCCCACATTTATGAGATGTTCAGCGGAAAAATAGATACAGAATTCATTCAGCAGCGTTCTGTCATTGCTCATGTCCATGTAAAAATCGGCCTGCAGCCAAAATGGTATATGTGTGCTTTTCAGGATCTTTATTTGTCCTTATGCAGCATGATCATAGATACAATCTCAGAGAAGGGCCCGTGCACCGGGGCGATGCTGGCTGTTTCAAAGATCATCAGCCTTGAGCAGCAGATAGTGCTTGAAGCTTATGAACAGGAAATAAGCCGCATCAGGAAAGAGTCTGAAAGCTATAAAGAGCAGCTGAAGCATCAGGTTACAGAAGCAGCTGGAGAGCTGGCGGCCATCAGCGAACAGACAAGCGCCGCGATCCAGAAGGCAGCCGAAAGAACAGAGGATATTAGGGCTGATACAAAGTCTGGCTCCGATATAGCTGTTGTTGCAGAGGAGAAATCGGAAGAAGGAATGAATAGGCTTATCGGTCTTGGCAGGACTTTAGTTCAGGCCGAGGGCAAAATTGCCAGCATCAGCCAGAACATGGAACAGCTGATTGACAGTTCGAAACAAATCGAGCAGATTGCTGCGATTGTCACTTCTATTGCCGATCAGACGAACCTTCTGGCTCTCAATGCAGCAATAGAAGCTGCCAGGGCAGGTGAACATGGAAAAGGTTTTGCGGTAGTGGCTGATGAGGTGAGAAAGCTGGCGGAGAATACAAAAAATGCTGTTTCAGAAGTTTCAGGATTAATCGGTGAAATGGAAACCCGTTCAGGCATCATGGCTCAATCCATCGAAGAGGCTGGCGTAAATATCAATTCCAGCTCTGTTCAGTCCAAGGCAGTTAATGAATACTTCTCTCTAATCCTTGAGTCAATGCGGCAGGTAAAAGAAAAGAATCTGGCCATCGTGAAGGAAATGGAGGATTTGAATTTAGTATTTATTGACATAGGAGAAGCTTCAGGCCAGGTTGCTGCATCATCTGATATGCTTTCCGGACTGACTTTGACTTTATAGGAAAGAAAAATGGCGGCCGCAAAAGCAGCCGCCAGCCCTTTCCGTCCGTACAGTGGTTAAGTGTCCCGCAACAAGCGAATGTCCGGAAAGGGCTTTTTAAGCTTAACATATGCTTTATGGAAAATCAAAAGGGGAAAAAAAGCCAAGTTATTTTATTTCCTCCGCAAAAAATGATATGATAATCAATGATTTTTAAATCTTGGCGATGCTGTTAATCAAAGCTGGTTCCCCGGAACATCAGCCGGTACTGAACCCAGTCAGGATACAGCTGGCCATCAACCCAAGGAGATGATTTCAATGGCGAAAAAAGGATACATACAAATGAAAGACGGCGAGAAGATCGAGTTTGAATTATACCCTAATGAGGCTCCGGGCACAGTTGCTAACTTTGAAAAGCTTGCAAACGAAGGCTTCTATAACGGCTTGAACTTCCACCGCGTGATTCCTGGATTCGTGAGCCAAGGCGGCTGCCCGAATGGAACTGGGACTGGCGGACCTGGCTACACAATCAATTGTGAAACAGAAGGCAACCCTCATAAGCATGAATCAGGGTCTCTATCAATGGCACATGCAGGCAAAAATACAGGCGGAAGCCAGTTCTTTATTGTACATGACCCTCAGCCTCACCTGAACGGAGTCCATACTGTTTTTGGTAAAGTAACATCTGGCCTTGAAGCTGCTAAAGCGATGAAAAACGGCGATGTTATGGAAAAAGTTGAAATATACGACGCCTAATCAGTAAAAAAGAGCCTCTGGCTCTTTTTTACTTTCACAAAGCTTTTCTTCAGGCTGGAATATGACCAGGCCGATTTTGTTCAAAGAAAGGAGCAGGTATGCTAAAACCAATAAAAGACCATCTCAAGCCAGGCTTGGATATCATCTTTGTCGGCTTCAACCCCAGCATCCGGTCAGCTGAGACCGGACATCATTTCGCCAATCCGAATAACCGGTTTTGGAAAATCCTTTATGAAGCGGGCATCACTCCTAAAAAATTTCTCCCTCAAGAAGACAGCCTGCTGCTGGATTTGAATATAGGGCTGACCAATATCGTCCCGAGGCCGACCAAAGCAGCAGACGAAATAACCAGGGAAGAATATAAAGAAGGCAGAGAAAGGCTCATCTCACTCATTACGGAGCTGAAGCCAAAGGCAGTCTGTTTTGTCGGCAAAGGGGTTTACCTGGAGTACAGCGGCAGCAAAAAAGCACCATGGGGACGCCAGGACATTTCTATTGTTCCAGGGGTTATTGAATTTGCAGCTCCTTCTTCCAGCGGACTGGTGCGGATGAAAATGGACGAAGTAATTGATATATATAAAGAATTGCCTGCCATCGTGTATGAACAGGCACCCTCCCGGCATGGAGAGGACAGCTAAAGGAAAATACGGGGGAATATAGAATGAAATTAGTATCTTGGAATGTTAACGGAATCCGGGCCTGCGTCAAAAAAGGCTTCCTGGATTTTTTCATGGAAGAAAATGCAGATATATTCTGCATTCAGGAATCAAAACTTCAGGAGGGACAGATTGAACTCAATCTGGATGGCTATCACCAGTACTGGAACTATGCCGAGAAAAAAGGCTATTCCGGGACCGCCGTTTTTACAAAGGAAAAGCCCCTCTATGTATCCTATGGGATAGCCGGAAGAGAAACAGAACCAGAAGGACGGAGCCTGACTCTTGAGTTTGAAAATTTTTACCTTCTGAATGTGTATACACCTAACTCTAAGAGGGACCTGGCAAGGCTTCCTTACCGGCTGGAATGGGAGGATGAGATTCGGGAATATATCCTTGAGCTTGAACAAAAGAAGCCAGTCATACTCTGCGGGGACCTGAACGTCGCCCATCTTGACATAGACCTTAAAAATGCCAGGTCTAACAGAGGAAACTCCGGATTTACGGATGAAGAGCGCGGAAAAATGACATCTCTTCTGTCAGAAGGATTTGTAGACTCCTTCAGATACCTTTATCCAGAGCAGGAAGGCGCTTATACGTGGTGGTCCTATATGGCCAAGGTCAGGGAGCGGAACATCGGATGGCGCATCGACTATTTTATAGTATCTGATAAACTGAAAGAGCATATACTAGATTCTAAGATTTATTGTGACATCATGGGCAGCGATCACTGCCCGATCATGCTCGAAATGGCCCTTTAGATGATAAAGGGCTTTTTTTCTGTATATAATGGAATCAGCATAAAAATAGGCGCAGTGAAGGAGGCAGGAGAGTCTGCCTGCCTGAACTGCCATGACAGGAAGGTTTTATGAAAAAGACACTTGTTTTGACGGGCGGGGGCTCAGCCGGCCATGTTACCCCCAATATGGCTTTGATTAAAGAACTTGAGGGGGAAAATATAGACATCCATTATATTGGCAGCAGAGAGGGCATTGAAAAAGAGCTTATCAGCGGTCTTTCCATTCCCTATCATTCGATTTCAAGCGGGAAACTAAGGAGGTACGCCGACTTTGAAAATGTAAAGGATATGTTCAAAGTGGCAAAAGGATGTACTGAAGCGCTCTGGATTCTTAAACAGCTCAAGCCAGGCCTCGTTTTTTCCAAAGGGGGTTTTGTATCCGTACCTGTCATCGCGGCAGCAAAGCTCCTCGGAATTCCGGTATTCATCCATGAAAGCGATCTAACACCGGGCCTGGCTAACCGGATTTCAAAAAGGTTTGCTTCAAAGATTTATACTTCATTTGAAGAAACTCTGCAGTACCTTCCAAATGGAAAAGCACAGGCAATCGGCTCGCCAATCAGGAGGGAAATCCTTTCTGGCATCAAGGAGAAGGGGCTTGAATTCCTCGGTTTTGACAGAACCAGGCCGGTTCTTGCCATTATGGGTGGCAGCCTAGGGGCAAAGAAGATTAACGAAGCAGTGCGGCAGGAAATTGAACAAATCGGCGGCCAGTTTCAAATCGTGCACCTTTGCGGAAAAGGAAATCTTGATCCTGCATTGGAAGGCCGGCCAGGATACAGGCAATTTGAATTCCTGAACAGTGAACTTTCAGATGTACTTGCCTGTACAGATTTAATGGTAACCAGAGGAGGCTCTAATGCTATTTTTGAATTCCTTGCCCTCCGTATTCCGATGCTTATCATTCCTTTGAGCAGGAAACAAAGCAGGGGCGATCAGATTCTGAATGCAAAAAGCTTTGAGGAAAAAGGCTATTCATTGACCTTGCAGGAAGAAGACCTGACAGCCGCATCTTTAGCCGGGTATATTGCCCTTTTAAGTAAACACAGGGAAAGCATACTGAAACAGATGGAAGAATCAAGGATGAAGGATGCTTTATCCGTCATGGCTGGTAACATTAGGGACAAATTGCAGCAGAATTAGGCCTTCTGGGTCTTTGTTCGCTTTTTTGTTCGGTTCTAAAAAAGAAAATCAAGCCTATCTCCTTATCTGAATATTCCTTCGATTTTGGTATAATGGAGATACATCTTGTTTCTGCATCCTGAATTACTCTGAAGGAGGGAAAATAATGAAAGAATGTGTACGTGTGATCCCGTATCAGGTAATTGAACAATCAGAGGCGGTATCAGGCATTCCGGAAGGCATCGGATTGATACAGGCGCCAAAAATCTGGGAAGAAACAAGGGGAGAAGGCATTACAATCGCTGTACTCGATACAGGCTGCGACATCAGCCACCCTGATTTAAAGAATCAAATCATCGGCGGCAGGAATTTTACTGGCGATGATTCCGGAAATCCGGATATTTATAAAGACTATAACGGCCATGGCACCCATGTTGCGGGGACCATTGCAGCAGAAGGCAAAGAGCCCGGCATATCGGGCGTTGCGCCAGGTTCAAAGCTGCTCATTGTCAAAGTGCTTGATAGAAACGGCTCCGGCCAGTATGACTGGATTATTGAAGGAATCCGCTACGCTATCGACCAAAAAGCCGATATTATTTCCATGTCGCTCGGCGGCCAGAATGACATGCCTGAGCTTCATGAAGTTATAAAGGAAGCCGTACGGAACAACATCTCTGTTGTATGTGCAGCGGGTAATGAAGGAGACGGAAAAGAATCAACTGATGAGTTCGCCTATCCGGGCTGCTATAACGAAGTGATCAGTGTAGGTGCAATCGATTTGGACAGGAATTCTTCACAATTTACCAATTCACATAATGAAATCGACCTGGTTGCACCAGGGGAAGAAATACAATCAACCTATTTAAATGGGAAGTATGCCACTTTGAGCGGCACCTCCATGGCTGCCCCGCATGTATCCGGTGCGATGGCGCTTATTAAGAATGTGGCCAACAAAAACTTTGACCGGAATCTTTCCGAGGCAGAGCTTTTCGCCCAGCTCATCAGACGCACCGTTCCGCTTGGCAATTCAGCCAAGCTTGAAGGCAATGGCCTTGTTTATCTAACTTTGCTTGAACATCTTTCAGATATTTTCACATCTAAAGTTCTGCCGATGGTCTTAAAATCATGAACAGCCTGGCTGAACAGCTCGCTGCTGAACAGGAGGCGGCACTGGCAAACCTGCAGACTCAAAGTGCGGAGCGGATCTACTATGATGAAGCTGCTGACCTTGAGAAATGCAAAGCCTATTATGCTTCAATCGACTTTGAGGCAGCGGAGGCCAAAGAAGATCTTCAGAAGCTTGTGGAGAAAACCCACAAGACCATTCTGAAATATTCCCCTCATCTCTATTTATATCCCTGGGTGGACCTGCAGGAGAACTTTGCTCTCAAAAGCCTTTATTCAGGCAGCAGCATGGATCCGGCTGAAAGCATTAAACATGATGCGGAGATCTTGCTGGAGCGGAACCGGACTGGAGACACGCGGACAAAGCTGAATTGCGAGCATGTAGTTCCGCAGTCCTGGTTCAGTGAACAGCAGCCGATGAAGGGGGACCTCCATCATTTGTTCGCCTGTGAGCCCGCCTGCAATAGCATGAGGAGCAATTTTCCTTATGAAGACTTCCCCTCTTATAAGCCGGAAGCTTCTGCTTTCGGTATAAGAGGCGGCTGCGGCATGGCTGAAGAAGGGAAGTTTGAGCCGGAATACGGCAAAGGAATTGCAGCCCGGGCATGCTTTTACTTTTTCCTGAGGTATAAGAATTTTAAGCCTGCAGAACACGGAATCAGCTGCAGTCTCCTTCAAAAATGGCATCTTGAATTTCCTGTATCACTTTATGAAAAGCACAGGAATGCCGCAATTGAGGAGCTGCAGGGCAATCGCAATCCATTCATTGATTTTCCGGCACTTGCAGGGAAAATGACTGATTCAAATTAATAAAATTCCGGAGATACTGTTTTTAGCCTTATGCAGCCTTTTACACAAAGAACGATAAAAATCATTAAAGAAATACCTGCCGGAAAGGTGATGACATACGGCCAGATAGCAGCCCTTGCCGGAAGCCCACGCGAAGCCAGGCAGGTCGTCAGGATTCTTCATTCCCTGAGCAGGCAGGAGAAGCTTCCATGGCACAGAGTCATCAGCAAAATGGGCGAAATCAGCATGAAAGATCCTATGCTCCGGGAGGAACAGAGATTTCTCCTTGAAGCGGAGGGCATCACTGTAGACGTCAAAGGAATAATCAGGCTTGAAAATTTTCTGCATGAGCCAAAAAAAGGGCTGGATAATAATACCTGATTTTGATATGATAATAAAAATTCTTAAATTCTATGACGAGAACAAGTAGGAAAGGGAAAGTTCCTTCAGCGAGCTGGGTATGGTGAGAGCCAGCGGAAACGATCTTTCTGAAACATCATCTCTGAGATGCAGGGCTGAAATCCAGTAAGTCCTGACGGGTGTCCGCCGTTAAAAGGAACGCGTATGATGGTACGTTGATGAGCGCTATTGTTTATGCAATAGAATTTGGGTGGTAACGCGGGTATAACACTCGTCCCTTATACAGGGGCGGGTGTTTTTTATTTCCCTAAAAATTAAAAAGAAAGGCAGGTACTGAAATGGAAAGCACTCAGGCAAGAGAATACAGAATCAGAGAGTATTGGAGGCAAGGAAATATTTTTGCCAAATCCGTTTCCAATCGTGCAGGCAGGACTCCTTTCGTTTTTTATGAAGGGCCTCCGACCGCCAATGGGCTGCCCCACGCCGGCCATGCTCTTGGGAGAACATACAAGGATCTGACAGCCCGCTACTGGACGATGAAAGGGAGGCAGGTAATCAGGAAAGCCGGCTGGGATACACATGGGCTTCCGGTTGAGCTGGGAGTGGAAAAAGCATTGGGCATATCAGGAAAGAAGGAAATCGAGGATTATGGTGTAGGTGCTTTTATAGAAAAATGCCGGGAAAGTGTATTCCAATATGAAAAACAGTGGAGGGAATTCACAGAGCAGCTAGGCTACTGGACGGATATGGATGACCCTTATATGACATTAAGCAATGAATATATCGAGTCGGTATGGCATATCCTTGGGACAATCCACGAAAAGGGGCTGCTTTACAAGGGCCACCGGGTATCTCCCTACTGTCCAAGCTGCCAGACTTCCTTGAGTTCCCATGAAACTGCGCAGGGCTACAAGGATGTAAAAGATTTAAGCGCCACTGTCACCTTCAGGCTGAAAGGAAGGGAAAATGAATATATCCTAGGCTGGACCACAACGCCATGGACACTTCCGGCCAATGTGGCACTGGCTGTCCATCCCCAGGTCCGTTATGCAAGAGTAAAGAATGGAGACAAAATCTTTATTCTGGCTGAAAACAGGGTGGCAGACCTTTTTCGCAGCTTTGATGAAATCCTTGAAACGATTGAAGGCAAAGAGATCACGGGAATGGAATATGAGCCTCCCTTTCAAGTTGATGGGCTGGAAGGTGCGCACAGAGTCATTGCAGCTGAATTTGTTACTGAAAACAGCGGCACTGGTATCGTCCATCTTGCTCCCGCTTACGGAGAAGACGATTACCGGGCCATAAAGGAAAGGGGGCTTCCTTTTATCAATATCGTTGATTCCAAAGGCTGTTATACTGATGAATTTCCGCCGCTTGCAGGGAAGTTCGTCAAAGACTGTGATGTTGATATCTTAAAAATGCTGGGAAGCATGGACCTGTTATTCCACAAAGAAAAGTATGAACACAGCTATCCATTTTGCTGGCGGTGCGACTCTCCGCTCCTTTATTACGCAGCTGACAGCTGGTTCATCAAAACCTCTTCCCTGAAAGAGAAATTTCTTGAGCTCAACAGCCAGGCAGAATGGCATCCAAGCCACATGAAGAATGGCCGTTTCGGCAACTTCCTTGAAGGGCTGGTGGATTGGAATATCAGCCGGAGCCGCTATTGGGGCACGCCTCTCAATGTTTGGGTCTGTGAAAATTGCGGGGCAGAGAAAGCCCCAAAAAGCTTTCAGGAGCTGCAGGAGCTTTCAGAAGCAAATGGAAAGCTCACTGATTATCATAAGCCTTATGTCGATGCAGTGAAAATCCCTTGCCAGGACTGTGATGGTTACATGGCCAGGACACCGGAGGTCATCGATGTCTGGTTTGACTCAGGAAGCATGCCATATGCCCAGCTTCATTACCCTTTTGAACATAAAGAGGAATTTTCAAGGCTATTTCCTGCAGATGCAGTTATAGAGGGTGTGGATCAGACCAGGGGCTGGTTTTACTCATTGCTCGCGGTTTCAGTCTTATATAAGGGGCAATTGCCTTATAAAAATGTCCTCGCCCTTGAGCATGTCCTTGATGAAAATGGACAGAAAATGTCTAAGAGCAAAGGAAATGCCCTTGATCCTGCAAAGCTGATCACTGAATTTGGAGCAGATGCTTTAAGATGGGCGCTGGTGGAAGACAGCAGTCCATGGAAGCCCAAGAAGTTTTCCGGAAAAAATGCGGCAGAGGCAAAATCAAAGCTGGTCGACTCGCTAGCAAGCATTCACCATTTTTACAGCCTCTACAGTACAATCGATCATTTTGAGCCAGATAGCTCTCAAACTTCCGGCAACATCATGGACCGGTGGATTCTTTCGCGGCTGCACAGTGTCATTGAAACGGTAAACAAGGAGATGGGCAGCTACCAGGCTACAAATGCCGCCAGGGCAGCAGGCACGCTGATCGAAGAGGTCAGCAACTGGTATATCAGGAGAAACAGGGAAAGGTTCTGGGCGAAGGGCATGGAAGACGACAAAATTTCTGCATTCCAGACACTGTATACACTATTGGACAATATCTCCCGCATGCTGGCACCATTCGTGCCTTTCATAGCTGAAAGCGTCTATTTAGACCTGACAGGCAGAAGCGTCCACCTTGAAGACTACCCGGAGGCTGAAACCGCCTTGATTGACAGGGAGCTGGAGGACAATATGGTTGAAGTCATGGATCTGGTTGAGCTGGGCAGAAGCATCCGGCATTCAAAGCAGCTGAAAACAAAGCAGCCGCTGGCCGAAATGCTTGTGCAATGCAGCAAAGAAAAGGAAGAGAAATTAAAAGCTTTCAGCAGGATCCTCAAGGAAGAACTGAATGTAAAAGATATCTCATGGGCTGAAAGCTTGCAGGATAAATACTTCTGCCGGCTGAAGCTGAACTTCAAAGCAGCAGGAAAGAAGTACGGAAAGAATGCCAATCTCGTTCATCAGTCGCTGCAGCAGCTCTCTGAAACAGATATCCGCCAGCTGCTGGAAACAGGAAGCCTCGTTCTGCAGGCTGGCAATGAACTGCTGAAGGTCGAAAATAGTGATACAACGGTGGAAAAGCTCCCAAAGAAAGGCTACGCGGAAAGCAGCGGACGAAATATGACAGTTCTTTTGAAAACAGAGTTGACTGAGGAATTGAAGAGGGAAGGCTATGTAAGGGACTTTATCAGAGGAATACAGGATTTAAGGAAAAAGCTGGAGCTTCCTATCGACAAAAGAGTTAACCTGCATATCGATACAACCTCTGAAGCAGAAGGAATACTGCGCGGGTTTGAGGATCTTTTATACGCCAATATCGTTCTTGAAGGGATTGCTTTCAAGCCTCTGCAAGCTCCGATGCTGAAGGGCAGGCTTGGGGGGGAACTGATAGCTGTCTCATTGACATAACCACTGGCTGGCCGGCACCTTTCAAAAACACTACTTTTTCCTCACAATGAAAATAAAGGAAAAGCAGCATTCAAAGCGAAGTAACTGTTAATACTTTAAATCTGGCAAAGCTTAACTTCTGGTTTTGGATCTGAATTTAATTTTTGCCACAGGAAGGTGCTGCTGCTTGTTGAGAAAGTGGAAAATTGTCATCCTTATAACAGCTTTATTATTCATTTCAGCCTCTCCATACGCTTATGAACTATCCCGCCAGGCTTCGGCGTTTGAAGAAGGAGGACTGACCCGAGACCTGAATCAGCTTCTGAATAATGGTCCTATCCTCTCTGGAGCGCTTGCGGGAGTAAGCATCAGAAATGCAGAGACCGGCGAACTGCTGTATGACCATATCGGCGGGATCCGTCTTAGGCCGGCCTCTAATATGAAGCTGCTCACATCCGCCGCTTCTCTTCAGGTTCTTGGCGAAGAATACCGGTTTACTACTGAGGTACTGACAGATGGACTGCACAAAAAAGGCAATCTTCATGGAAATCTATATTTGAAAGGCAAAGGCGATCCGACCCTATTAAAAAGCGACTTTGACAAGATGGCAGCCGGGTTAAAGCAAAAGGGCATTAAAACGATTCATGGCAGCCTGATTGCTGATGACAGCTGGTATGATGACATAAGGCTATCAAAGGATCTGCCCTGGAGCGACGAGTCCTACTATTACGGCGGCCAGGTATCAGCACTGACAGCGTCGCCAAATGAAGATTATGATGCAGGCACGGTCATTGTAGAGGTGAATCCGGGGAAATCTGCAGGAGAACTACCGGCAGTCACTCTGACCCCTGAAACAGGCTATGTAAAAATCATCAACGAGGCAGCGACCGTCCCGGCTGACGGCAAAAAGGACATTACCATTGAACGGGACCATGGCACGAACACGATCCGCATTACCGGGACAATACCTGAAAAGGCAAGCAGGTCCAGGGAATGGATTGCCGTGTGGGAGCCGGCCGGATATGCGCTTGATCTGTTCAGCCAGTCATTGAAGGAACATGAGATACGCGTAACCGGAAAATTGGAGCTGGGGAAAGCCCCTGAGAAAAGCTCTCTGCTTCTGGCACATCAATCCATTGCATTGAAGGACTTGCTGATACCTTTTATGAAACTCAGCAACAACAGCCATGCAGAAGTACTGGTCAAGGAAATGGGCAAAAAGGTGAAGAATGAAGGAAGCTGGGAAAAAGGCCTTGAAGTTGTCTCAGAACAGCTTGCCAGCTGGGGAGTCAATAAAGACACCCTGATCCTCCGTGACGGGTCGGGCATATCACATGTCAGCCTTATTCCGCCTAATGAGTTGTCACAGCTGTTATACGGCGTACAGTCTGAGAAATGGTACCCCTCATTTGAGAGATCACTCCCATTGGCAGGAGCCCAGGACAGATTAATTGGCGGCACACTACGCAACAGAATGAAGAACTCGGCAGCAGAAGGAAAGATTAAAGCCAAGACAGGTTCCATATCCACCGTAAGCTCCCTTTCCGGATATGCAGAAACCAAAAGCGGTGAAAAGCTCATTTTCAGCATTGTCCTCAATAATCTGAAGGATGACAGCAAGGCAAAAATTATAGAAGATAAGATTGCAATCCTTCTGGCAGAACAGCCGTAACGCCAAGAAGCAGGCAGATTCTTTTCAATAGGGAGTCTGCCTGCTTCTTTTTTTAATAATAACGGTTTATTTCGTACGCCCTGCATATTCCTCAACCATTTCAGCGGTCACAAGCTTCCTGGAAGGAACAATTCCCTGTCTGGCAAGCTGGTTGATTTCCTCTGTCACTTCATTGATTTTTTCTGTAGAAAAAGCTTTTCCTGCTTTAGACAGAGATAATGCTTCTTCAATAAACGCTTCTCTTTTTGCGTCAAGCTCAAGAAAGCGGGTGATCCTTGTGTTTAATTTCTTGGCATGTTCGGTTAAAGCATGGTGCACACTCATCGTTTCACTCCTCATTCAAAAGGCTAATATTATATTATCAACTAACCTCCATTTCGTTAAGAAAAACTTTTCTGTGTTAAAGTTCTAAGGAGAACTTTAAAGGATAGGGTGCTGGCCAATACATGATAATATAATATACAGGCTCCTTAAAAGGCGCCGATTAATATTCAAAGGGGGGATTTTCCATGGAAGCATTGGAAACTCTCTATCCTCTTGCAGTAGAACAAGCTAAAGCAAAAATTTTAGAGGATATTCACTATTATTTATCAACGAAAGATTCTCTTCCCGATTTTGAAGAATATTTTCAGGACAGGAAGCTGTATTATGAACAGATTTGGATAAATGTCTGGCTTAATATGACCAACAATAAAGTGGCGCGGAAATTAAAAAAGGAATATCTTCAGGAAAAGGGATTTTCAACAGAGGGAATCGACAAGAAGGTCATCAACAGCCTTTTCCGATCTGAAGTAAAGAACTATTCACCATGGAATGCAGAGAAATGGCTGCTTTCCCTCTATTCCCATGATCCAGGCAAATGGGAACAGACATATCGGGATGCAAGGGAAAAGTATCTGCTTCAGCTTCAGCATGAGGAAAATGCCGAGCGTATTGCCAAGGCTTACACAGCACTCGATAAGGCTGCCGGGAAAATCATGAGGAAGCATAGCCGGCTGTTTTATTTGAGGGCAAGATATGAGGCTGCCCGGCAATTAAAGAAGGACTTCAGCAGCGGAACCAAATACGGGCAGGCGGATACATTTGCACTTGAAGAAAAGCTCAGGCCGGAAGGACATTTTAACCCGGAGCATTATACACTCGCTGCCGAGTTCTTTGAAGAGCTGACTGGCGGCATCCATTCAACAAACCATTGGGGCAGACAGTATTTTGAATATGAAACCTATTATTTTAAATATGAAAAGCTTTTGATGGATTCTATGAAAGATATTGTTCCTGAGACCGTATTGGAACTAATGGATCCTTCCATGCTTGAACAATACAAATCGCTCCATCCGGAAAACGACCCGGAAGCAGCCATCCATTCCATGACTGAATGGCCGTCAGAGGAACTCGCCGGAGAATTCCTGGAGGAAATTGAAAATGAATTCCTGGAGGACTTGCTCCGCCTCAGTTCTTTTCCATGGGAACCAGCCGCGCATCTGGAAATATATCAGATGGATCTTGAGGACCGGGAGCGGAAAGAGGCAGAAGCGCGAGCAGCAGAAGAGCGGAGAAAGCAGGAGGAAGCCAGGATCCTCGATGAGATATTTGGCCGGGAATACAGCCCTTCTGTGGACAGGAGCGTCAAATACGTCCTTCATATCGGCGATACGAATACAGGCAAGACCTTCCATGCGCTCGAAAGCATGAAAAAGGCGGACAGTGGAATTTATCTGGCCCCCTTAAGGCTTTTGGCACTCGAGGTATACGATAAGCTGAACGGGGAAGCTATTCCCTGTACACTTAAGACAGGGGAGGAAGAAAAAGTGACTCCCGGGGCAAGCCATTTTGCTTCCACTGTCGAGATGTTCAGTGAAAAAGAGCGTTTTGATATAGCAGTCATTGATGAAGCACAGATGATCACTGACAAAGACCGCGGGTTCTCATGGTATAAGGCCATAACGAAGGCTAATGCAAGTGAAGTCCATATCATTGGCAGCAAAAGCTCTCAGTCAATCCTCCTTCAGCTTTTGGAGGGGACTGATTTGGAGATACATGAATACCATAGAGATACACCGCTTATCGTCGAACCTGACGAATTCAGGCTGAAGCACAGCAGAAAAGGGGATGCCCTGATCTGCTTTTCAAGGAAAAGAGTGCTGGAGACTGCTTCCCGGCTTCAGAATGATGGCCGCTCTGTCAGCATGATATATGGCAGCATGCCGCCTGAAACAAGGAAAAAACAGGTGCAGCGCTTCATCGACGGCGAGACCAATATTATAGTAAGTACAGATGCAATTGGCATGGGTCTGAACCTTCCTATCCGCAGGGTCGTTTTTCTTGAAAATGAAAAATTCGACGGAGTCAGCAGGAGGCAGCTCACTTCCCAGGAGGTCAAACAGATTGCCGGAAGGGCCGGCAGAAAAGGCCTCTACAATACAGGCCGGGTCGCATTTATGGAAAACATCAAGGAAATGGGTTCCCTGCTGGAACAGGAAGATGATCCGGTCCATACATTTTCGATTGCGCCAACCAGCGGAGTATTTGACCGCTTCCAGAAATACTATCATGATCTGGGAACTTTCTTTGAACTTTGGGACAAATTCGAAAGTCCACCTGGAACAGTGAAAGCGTCCCTTGCCGAAGAGAAGGAGCTTTATGAGCTCGTCCAGGGAACAGAAATGGAAGCCAGGCTCAGCCTCGGGGACCTGTATGGATTCCTGCACCTGCCTTTTTCAGCCAGGGAGCCGGAACTCGTCAGGCAATGGAGGATGTCGGTGATGGCATCGGTGCATAACGAAGACCTTCCTGAGCCTTCAATCCGCAAAAGGACCCTTGAGGACCTGGAGCTCACGTATAAATCTGTCGGTCTGCATCTGCTGTTTCTTTACAGGCTCGACCAGAGGACAGAAGCTTTATACTGGGAAAGGGTCCGGGATGAACTGGGGACAATGGTCCATGAAAAGCTGAAGACAGATGTTCAGAAAATGACTAAAAAATGCCGCAGATGCGGCAAGAAGCTTTCATGGGAGCATCCTTATCCGATATGCGACGAATGCCATGAGGGCGGGTTCAGGACCAGGAGAAAACCTTCATATTTCAGGAGATGACTAAAAAGGGCAGGCAGCCCGTGAGCTGCCTGCCCTTTCATTGACAATCCAAACTGTATCTTTTATTATTACAGTATAAGCAGGACATATCCCGGTATTAACCAGCTGCTCAGATATACAATGAAAAGCCTATCTGCAGTTTGCGTTATCACAAAGAATTTACGGGTAATGATACAGTATACGGCCGAAAAGAACCGGCCCTGAATCTAAGATCTTAAATGTATTGAACATAAAAAATAAATAATCTATTGAGGGCGGTGTTATGATATGAACAATCAAGACATTAAAATGGGCGGATGGATCACAGGGAAGTCGCGGAATGGGGAGCTTGTTCAGGGCTTCGTGGAAGCGGCATTGCCAGAGCGTGAATTCGTGACAGTTTTTGTTGTCGACAGCGACAACCCGGAAGTGATCGGCAGGAAGGTCCATATTGAAAAGAAAAAGGCAGAGACTATGAAAAACGATCTTCTTCCTTCTGCCGACGGTCTTCGCTCCCTTATCGACACAGCTTTGCTTACAAGGGACAAGGAATGGTTTATGGAGCTCTCAAATGCACTGAATCGTATTGAACAGGCAGGCATTGAAAAAAAAGAACAGGCAGCCGGCAGCGGTACATTTCCTTCAAGCGAAGGCAGAATGAATAAGAAATATTAAAACTATGCTGTTACAGCAAGAATAGAAAGAAGGCAGGAAGATGAAGCTCGGTATACTTGATCAATCTCCTGTTCCTGAAGGGAGAACGGCTCATGAGGCCCTTTTAGCCTCACTCGAGCTTGCACAGGAAGCGGAAAGGCTCGGTTACAGCCGCTATTGGATTGCAGAGCACCATAATATGACAGGGCTTGCCTGCTCTGCCCCTGAAGTGATGCTTCCCTATATTGGCGCCCAGACTTCACATATAAAAATTGGAAGCGGAGCCGTTCTTCTTCCTTATTACAAACCTTACAAAGTGGCGGAAACCTATAACATGCTTGCCACCCTTTTTCCCGGAAGAATTGATTTAGGGATCGGAAGGGCGCCAGGCGGATCTGCCGAAACATCCATGGCGCTATCTGACAACTTTTTAAAAGGCGTCGCTGAAATGCCTGATAAAATCACTGAGCTCTTAAACTTTCTGGTGGGCAGCCATCCTGAAGGCCATATGTACTCCAAAGTGGCGCCTGCACCTGTACCCCGTTCTGCTCCTCTTCCGTGGATATTGGGAACCAGCAAGAAAAGCGCCATACAGGCTGCCGAAAAGGGAACAGCCTACTGCTTCGGGCATTTTATGAGCGACCAGAATCCCGAAGAGATTATTTCACTCTATAAGAATAATTACATTCCTTCTAAAATGGCCTCTGCCCCATACTGCATAGCCGCTGTTAATGTGATTTGTGCAGAAACAGAAGAACAGGCAGAGGAGCTGGCTATAAAAAGCCGCTCATGGAGGAATCTGCTGAGCGGGGAAGAAGCGCAGCTGGAACAGGAGTCCTTAAACACAGAAGAACTCTTGCAGGACATGAAGAAAAAAATGATCATCGGAAATCCTGTTCAGGCTGCTGAACAGCTTGAAAGCCTGGCCAGCAGGATAGGGGCAGATGAACTTATGATCATCACTCTGACAACCGACTATCAAGACAGGCTGCATTCCTACAGACTGATTGCTGAACAAATGCTATAATAATCCGCTGTGGATGGTGCAGCGGGTTTTTCATTTAAAAGAGGGGATGAAGTATGAAACTAAGCGTACTGGATCAAGCTGTCATTCGAAAAGGAGATTCTCCGGGAGATGCACTTAAGCAAACCTCCCACTTGGCGCAAATTGCCGATAATCTGGGATACACCCGCTTTTGGACCGCTGAGCATCACAATTCCAATGGGATGGCAGGATCTTCACCAGATGTCCTGATCTCCCATATAGCAGCAGTAACCAAAAAGATACGGGTAGGCTCTGGAGGGGTCCTCCTACCTCAATACAGCCCGTATAAAGTTGCAGAGACCTTTAAAGTGATGGAAGCTCTGTATCCGGGCAGGATTGACCTCGGTGTCGGCAGGTCACCTGGCGGCGGTGCAGACACAAGACTGGCTCTGACAGACGGCATCAGGAGGAGCATGAATGAATTCCCCGGCCAGCTGAGAGATCTCCAGGGCTTTTTAACCAACACTCTGCCGGATAACCATCCTTTTAGGGAGGTAAAAGCCTACCCGGATCTGCTAACGCTGCCGGAATTATGGCTATTGGGGATTACCGAACGCGGCGCTAGAGCGGCAGCTGAAAACGGCATGCGATTTACCTATGGGCACTTCATCACACCGGCAAACGGGGAAAAAGCATTCCAATACTATTACCGTCACTTCCAGCCGTCTGCTATGCTGAAAGAGCCTTCGGCAAACGTCTGTGTATTCGTCATCTGCGCGCCGACTAACGAAGAAGCCGAACACCTCGCAGCCAGTCAGGACCACTGGCTCCTGGACATCGAAAAAGGAGCCGACACAAGAATCATCTCACCAGAGGAAGCCCAAAAAAGAACCCTGACGGCAGCCGAAAAAGAAAAGATTCAGCACAACCGAAGCAGAATGGTCATAGGCAATCCTCAAAAAGTGAGAAATCAGCTCCTCAAGATCAGTGAAAAATACGGTACCGATGAAATCATGGCCATCAATAATACCTATAGTTTCAAGGACAGAGCAAGGAATCTGGAATTATTGGCTGAATTGTTTTTGTAAAGTTTTTATGTAAAGATTATTGTATTTGAATATAAAAAGGGACAGTTTACATTTAGGTTATTATATATGGAGGCTTATTCAGTTAATGGGACATTTTAGTGATGGAAGGCTTTTTGGAGAAAAGAAGTATAATATTATCCGATTTGAGCAGCAAGCCTCAAAATAAGCGGAGATTCTCCTCTTAGACGGCTGAATATGGCACGGATGGGTGTAAATAAGCGGAGAATCTCCGGTTAAGCGAAGCGAAGTTGCCCATTTTCCTGTTTTTTAAGTTTATAGTAGGAATTTCTCCGTCTATTTGAGCTATTTTTAGGGCATTTTTGAAATTAGAGGGAATTTCTCCGCTTATTTTCCTAACCTATCACTGATCCCTCTTTGAGAATTTTTCGTCGTAGCTGAACTTTGAATCAAAGCCCTGCTTCTTGGCTTACTCTTTTTAAGTTAAAACTGGCAAGTAAATTTAAAAACCGCTGATGGTTGGAGTGGAAGACACGCAGACTCCTGCGGGATCGCAGCGGCAGAGCTGAGACCCCACAGCGCGCAAGCGCGAGGAGGCTTAGCGCCGCGGAAAGCGAAGTGTCTGGAACGGAAACCATCAGCCCAAGTTAAGAACACAACAACGGATGAAGAAACCAATTAGGGGGTGTCGTTGCTTAGGAATCTTTTTCTCAAAGCCCTGCTGACCGGAACGGAAGGCACGAAGACTCCTCATAAAATGCATGCTCATTTTCTTCGTGCGATGCAGATTCCAGGAAGAAGATTCAACGTCCTGCGGGATTGCAGCGGAAATGTTGAAACCCCGCAGCGCGTAAGCGCGAGGAGGTTCAACTCCGCCCCGCGGAAAGCGAAGTGCCTGCAGTGCAGATCAGGAGCCTACATTTTAAAGCTAAACTAATTTTAGCAAATTTATACAAATCCATAAAAAAACAAAAGCCTGAACCAAACCGGTCCAGGCTCCCATCACTTCATCAGCTTCCTAATCAGCTTCAGCCCATTCTCAGCAGAAGGATAACGGAACGAAAAATCAAACAGCGTAGTCTGCTTCAGCACACTTTTATCATGCGAAAACGTCCCAAAACTGCTCTTCCCATGATAACTCCCTATCCCGCTCTCCCCGACACCTCCGAAAGGAAGATACGGCGTCGCGATATGCATTAAAGTATCATTAATGCACCCGCCTCCAAAAGAAATCGTACCATTCACCTTATTTTCAATATCCTTGCTTCCCGTAAACAAATACAAAGCAAGCGGCTTCGGGCGTGACTGGATAAAGGAGACGGCTTCATCCAAGGCTTCATACCCGTATACCGGCAGGATCGGGCCAAATATTTCATCCTGCATAACAGGCGAATTAAAAGAAGGGGCATCCATCAGTGTCGGCTCCATTTTTCTAAGCTCACCATTCACCCTTCCCCCGAAAAGAATTGGTCCGTCGCTCAAATACGCTTCAAGCCTGCTGAAATGCCGGTTATTGACGATCTTGGAATAATCCTCATTACCAAGAGGGTTATCACTGTAAAATTCCTTGATGCACTTCTTCATCTCTTCCAGCAGAGTCTGTTTTACTTTTTCATGGACAAACAGATAATCAGGGGCAATGCACGTCTGTCCGGCATTTGTAAATTTGCCGAAAACTATCCTCTTCGCCGCCAGGCCGATATTTGCATCCTCATGGACAATGACCGGGCTTTTTCCGCCAAGCTCCAGGGTGACAGGAATCAGTCTTTTGCTGGCTGCCTCCATCACAATCTTGCCGACAGGGACGCTTCCTGTAAAAAATATATAATCAAAAGGCTGCTCAAGCAGCTGCTGGCTGGTCTCCACACCGCCTTCAACAGTTGAAATATACTCTACCGGATAGACTTCCTTGATCAGCGCTGAGAGCACATGTGATACATTCGGGGTCAGCTCCGATGGCTTGATGACAGCCGTATTCCCGGCAGCAATTGCCCCAATGAGCGGGGACAGGGCGAGCTGGACCGGGTAATTCCATGGGGCAATGATGAGGGCCGCTCCGTATGGCTCAGGGATAATATAGCCCTTGGAGCCGATATGGGTCATGGCCGTCTTCACTTTCTTTGCTTTCATCCACTTTTTCAGATGCTTCAATGTATAGCCGATTTCTTCATATAAAATCCCAATTTCCGTTGAATATGCTTCAAGTTCAGACTTTCCAAGATCTTCTTTTAACGCAGAGATCAGCTGCTGTTCATTATTTTTGATACTATCCTTAAGCTCCTGCAGACGGGCAAGCCTGAATGCTGCGGGCTTTGTTCCCTGGTTCGCAAAAAAGTTCTTCTGGGCGGCAAGCAGCCTTTTTATTTCTTCTGCTGATGTCTCAGTTACGATGTTTTGCTGCAATCCGATCACCTGCTTTCAGCTTGATTCAATGATTAAATTGAGCATACCTTTTCCCTCAGGAATAGGCAATCAGCAGGAACTAAAAAATAATTATTTTCGAATACCGAATTATTTGTTATTCTAGTAAAAAGGAATAAAAATTCACCACTAAGGATGGTTATACAATGAAGCAGATAATTCAGAACGAAATAGATAAGCTTAAGCAGGAATTTGTCAATATCAGCACGTACATAGGAGAAAATCCTGAGCTCGGGCATGAGGAGTTCAAATCTTCGGCGATTTTGATTGAAACATTGGAAAAGCACGGATTTAATGTAGAGAAGGGAACCTGCGGACTTCCGACTGCTTTTCGTGCTGTTTATGACAGCGGCATTGCGGGAGCAGCCATCGGGCTGATGGCTGAATATGATGCACTTCCTGAGGTAGGTCATGCATGCGGGCACAACCTCATAGGCACAATGGCAATTGCTGCAGGGATCGGCCTGAGCAAGGCTGTTGGAGAAACTGGCGGAAAAGTGATTGTGTACGGAACTCCCGCTGAAGAAACAAAAGGCGGGAAAGTGACAATGGCGGAGAACGGGATCTTCGATGAACTGGATGTTGCGATGATGGTCCATCCTTTGTCCAAGTATTTGAAAAGCGGCAGATCACTTGCCATGGATGCGATCCAGTTTGAATTCTTCGGCAAGAGTGCCCATGCGGCTGCAAGTCCGGAAAAAGGGATCAACGCTCTTGATGCTGTGCTTCAGACTTTTAACAGCATCAATGCCCTCAGACAGCATATCACTTCTGATGCAAGAATCCATGGCATCATCCCTGAAGGAGGAAAAGCGGCCAATGTAGTTCCTGACTATGCGTCTGCCCAGTTCTATGTAAGAGCATCAAGCCGATCTTATGTGAATGAACTGGTTGAAAAAGTGAAAGCATGCGCCCAGGGTGCTGCGCTTCAGACTGGTGCAGAAATGAAAGCTTCTTTTTATGAATTTTCGTATGACGACATGCAAACAAACCAGCAATTATCGGATGCATTCACTAACGAGCTGATCGGGCTGGGGATAGATCCAGGTGAAATCCACGAGGACCGCGATGGATCAGGATCGCTCGATATGGGAAATGTCAGCCAGGCTGTGCCTTCCATTCACCCATATATCAAGATTTGCGACGAAGATTTCGCCTGCCATACCCATGAGTTCCGCGAAGCGGCCATGAGCAGCCAGGCACAGGAGGCAATGATCTTAGGGGCAAAGGCAATGGCCCTGACGGGTTATGAAATCCTCTCAAGCGAAGAACTGCTTCAATCCATCAGGGAAGAATTCAAAAAGAATAAACTCGTTAATGCATAATGATGTACTCAAAAAGCTTATCCAAAACGGATAGGCTTTTTTAGATTCAGCCTCAGCAGGACACAATTAGGAAAAACCCGTTTTTTTGCCTTTTATAAAGGGTACTCTAGATAGTAATCAGCCTAACCAGCTTGGAAACACTCTCTTAAGAGCTCGCCATAGAAGTGGCCAAGGCTGGTGATAGGGGCAACAGACTAACAGAGTTAAAGGGGATTTTGCACATGAAACTGACACCAGAGCAACGGATCGAGCTGCACGGCTTTAATAATCTGACTAAAACGTTAAGCTTTAATATGTATGATATCTGCTATACAAAAACAAAAGAAGAACGGGAAGCTTATATTGATTATATTGATGAACAGTATAGTGCTGAGAGGCTCACCAACATTCTGACTAATGTGTCCGATATCATCGGGGCACACGTGCTGAATGTCGCCCAGCAGGACTATGTACCGCAGGGAGCCAGTGTGACCATGCTCGTATCAGAAGGCCCTGTTGTCGAAGTGCCTGAAGAATCACTGGAGGAATCTCCCGGACCGCTCCCTGACAATGTGGTCCTGCAGCTTGATAAAAGCCATATTACAGTCCACACCTACCCTGAGTTCCATCCGACAGAAGGGATCAGCACCTTCAGGGCAGATATCGATGTTTCCACGTGCGGGGAAATTTCACCGCTAAAAGCCCTGAATTATTTGATCCACTCCTTTGAGACGGATGTAATGACGATTGATTACCGCGTCAGAGGGTTTACCCGGGACATCAACGGTGAAAAGCTATATATCGACCATGATATTAACTCTATACAGAATTATATACCAGATGAAGCAAAAGGCCTGTATGATATGATCGATGTGAATATCTATCAGGAAAAAATTTTCCACACAAAATGCAAACTGAAGGAATTCGACCTGAATAATTATCTGTTTGGCTTTACTAAGGAGAAGCTGGATTCAGAAGAAGCGGAAGAAATCACCGACCGACTTAAAACAGAGATGGACGAAATCTTTTATGGCACCAATATTTCCTCGCAAAATTAATTTCTATACTTTTTATTAAGGTAGCATGAGACTGCAAAGATCCTCTCATTATGGGGCCATTTGCAGTCTTTTTTGTATGCAGATATCCTTCACACTGTCTTTTTGCTAGACCTTTTTCTTTCTACTCTCTTTAAATTAAGTTTTACAACTTGCCCTTTCTGCGTATGTTAGATTAACGGAACATTCTGAACCATGCTGCTGGATTGCCCTGGTACGAAACAGCCCGGTTCTGCAAAGGATGATTCAATTTATTTTAGAGGGGGAGTAAAGATGGCAGACAATGTGAAGATCGGCTTGATACAAGCATCTCATGATGTGGACGGCAGCGAGCCAGTTGCAGTTCATAAGGAGAAGGCAATCGAAAAGCATATAAAGCTTGTTAGGGAAGCGGCAGAAAAGGGCGCCCGGATTGTATGCCTGCAGGAGATCTTTTATGGTCCTTATTTCTGTTCCGAGCAGAATACGAAATGGTATGACGCTGCAGAAGAAATCCCGGACGGCCCGACAACAAAGCTATTCCAGGAGCTGGCAAGGGAGCTTGGGATTGTTATTGTCCTTCCGATTTATGAACGGGAAGGGATAGCTACCTATTATAATACAGCTGCTGTCCTGGATGCAGACGGAACTTATCTGGGAAAGTACCGGAAGCAGCATATTCCGCATGTTGCGGCAGGAGGAAACGGCTGCGGGTTCTGGGAAAAATATTATTTTAAACCAGGGAACCTGGGCTATCCGGTATTTGATACTGCATATGCCAAAATCGGCGTGTATATCTGCTATGACAGGCATTTCCCGGAAGGGGCAAGGCTGCTGGGGCTTAATGGCGCAGAAATCGTCTTCAATCCATCGGCCACGGTCGCCGGCCTGTCCGAATATTTATGGAAACTCGAACAGCCTGCCCATGCAGTCGCCAACGGATATTATGTTGGCGCCATCAACCGCGTCGGCTATGAGGGTCCATGGAATATGGGAGAATTTTATGGGCAGTCATACCTGGTGGATCCTAAAGGAAGCTTCGTTGCCTCTGCCAGCCGGGATAAGGATGAAGTCATCATAGGTGAAATGAACAAGAAGCTGATCCGGGAGGTCAGGGACACCTGGCAGTTTTACCGCGACCGCAGGCCGGAAACATACAGTGAAATGACATCCCTTCTTCCGTAAGGGGCTTTTATGTGAAAATAAGCTTTTCAATTGCCTGCCTGGCACAGGCAGGATAGGAGGGAACGCTGTGATCGATGCAAAACCAAAGCGAATCTCACACACCGACCTGGAACAGAACTTCAGGGAAGCGGAGCCTGCGCTGTCCAGCAGGGATGCTGCCCATGAAGCCAGCCGCTGCCTGTATTGCTATGATGCCCCTTGTATTAAAGCATGTCCAACTGGAATAGATATCCCTTCATTCATAAAAAAAATCAGCAGCGGAAATATGCTGGGATCCGCCAAAACCATCATGGATGCCAATCCTGTCGGCGCAAGCTGCTCAAGGGTCTGCCCGACAGAAGAGCTCTGTGAAGGGGCGTGTGTATTGAATTCAACAAAAAGCCCTATTCTGATCGGCAAACTGCAGAGGCATGCGACTGACTGGGCCATAAAAAGCGGGAAGGACTTATTTTTCCCAGGCGCGGCCAACGGCAAAAAAGCAGCGGTCATCGGAAGCGGACCTGCGGGATTATCGGCTGCCAGGGAGCTGGCCCGTCTCGGCTATGAGACTGTCATCTATGAAGCCGAGGAGGAAGCCGGAGGGCTGAACACTTACGGTATCGTTTCATTCCGTCTGCCCAAGGAGATTGCCCATTGGGAAGCAGAACAGGTCAGGCGGATGAATGTAGACATCAGGACAAAAACGAAGATCGGCCGGGATGTTACAGCCGGAGAACTGCTGGACGGATATGACTTTGTGATTCTTGCTGCAGGCATGTCAAAAGTGCCGGACCTTGGAATTGAAGGTGAAAATCTGGAAGGTGTCTTTGATGCGATTGAATTTGTGAAGCAGACAAAAACCGGTGAACTGAGGAGAGATGTGGCAGGCAAGAAAGCAATTGTAATTGGCGCCGGCAACACAGCAATTGACGGGGCAACCTGTGCAGCAAGGCTCGGGGCGGGGAATGTGAAAATCCTTTACAGGAGGACACAGGAAGAAATGACTGCCTATGATTTTGAATATGAGTTTGCGAAGCAGGATGGAGTCGAGTTCCGATGGCTGACGGCACCCAAAAGGATTATCAGCAATGACCGCGGGGAAGCAGCAGGACTGGAGTGCATCCAAATGATGCTTGGCGAGCCGGATACGGATGGTCGGAGAAGGCCCGTACCCATTGAAGGATCTGAGCATCTGCTCCCGGCTGACATCATTATTAAAGCCATCGGGCAGCAAAGGCACGAAAGCCTCATCGATCAATTCGGCCTTGCTCACGATGGAGGAGTTGTAGAAATCAATCCTGAGACATGCCAGACCTCAAATCCGAAAGTGTTTGCCTGCGGGGATATTGTCTTCGGCAAAGGAAAAGGGGAAGCCATGGTCGTCACTGCTGCCCAGCAGGGTAAACAAGCAGCCCATGCGATCCACAAGCTGATGATGAAGGAAGAAAGGAGAGAAGCAAATGGCTGATTTAAGCATAGAATTGGCAGGCATAAAGTCAACCAATCCTTTCTGGCTTGCCTCTGCACCACCTACCAATTCAGGCTATCAGGTTCAGCGTGCTTTCGAGGCCGGATGGGGCGGAGCTGTTTGGAAAACGCTGGGTGAGCCTATTTTAAACGTTTCTTCCCGATTTGCTGCTGTCAGCTTTAATGGACAGCGGGTCGCAGGCTTTAACAATATTGAGCTGATTACAGACAGGCCGCTTGAAGTCAATCTGAAGGAAATCTATGAAACGAAAAAGAAGTTTCCCAACAACACGATCATTGCCTCACTGATGGTTGAGCCGAAACAGGAGAAATGGCATGAAATTGTCAAACGGGTCGAAGAGATTGGGGTAGATGGACTTGAGCTTAACTTCGGCTGCCCGCACGGGATGGCAGAGAGGGGAATGGGATCTGCATCCGGACAGGTGCCAGAGCTGGTGGAAAAACAGACTTATTGGGCGAAGGAAGCGGCCCGGACACCAGTCATCGTGAAGCTTACCCCCAATATAACGGATATTACAGCAACAGCAGAAGCAGCGGTAAAAGGCGGTGCAGATGCTGTCAGTATGATCAATACGATCAACAGCCTTGCCGGGGTGGACCTTGATACCTGGAATACGATTCCGCATGTCGGAGGGAAGGGAGCACATGGAGGCTATTGCGGCCCGGCAGTCAAACCGATTGCACTGAACATGGTCGCTGAGTGCGCCAGGAATCCAGCAATATCTGTCCCGATTTCAGGCATGGGCGGGATATCGAACTGGCAGAATGCGGTTGAATTCATGCTGATGGGCGCTTCCGGCGTACAGATTTGTACAGCTGCTATGCACCACGGGTTCCGCATCATTGAAGATTTAATGGATGGTTTGAATAATTATCTGGACGAGAGAGGCATCCGGTCAGTCAGGGACATTATCGGAAAATCTGTACCAAGGTATTCGGACTGGGGCAATCTGGACCTTAACTATAATATTGCCGCGAGGATCGACCCTGATATCTGCATCAATTGCAATAAATGCCATATCGCCTGTGAGGACACCTCGCATCAATGCATTGATATGCTGGTTGATGAAAACGGAAAAGAATATTTGAAAGTCCGCGAAGAAGACTGTGTCGGCTGCAACCTCTGTTCTATTGTCTGCCCGGAGGAAGGGGCCATTTCAATGGTAGAGCTTCCGCACACACAGCCGCCTATGACCTGGAATGAACGGCAGGCCGCGATAGCCGGGGCACAGGCATGCGAATTGGATCTATCTAAACGGTAAAGGGGTGCTGAATATGAAGAAAATAATAAAGAACGGCACTATAGTGACAGCATCAGATACTTTTCAGGCTGATATTTTAATAGAAGAAGGAAAAATCGCCCTGATTGGCAGGAATCTGCAAGATACCGGGGCGGAAATCATCAATGCTGCAGGGCTTTACGTTTTTCCGGGCGGCATAGACCCGCACACCCACCTAGATATGCCATTCGGCGGGACTGTGACAAAGGACGATTTTGAGTCAGGCACGATTGCCGCAGCCTTTGGGGGCACGACGACCATCATAGACTTTTGCCTGACATCTAAAGGAAGGCCTCTCCAGGAAAGCATTGATGAATGGCACCAAAAATCTAAAGACAAGGCTGCCATCGATTACAGCTTCCACCTCATGATCGGGGAAATCAATGATAAAGTACTGGCGGAGCTGCCGAAAGTGATAGATTCTGAGGGAATTACTTCTTTCAAAGTCTTCATGGCCTATAAAAATGTCTTCCAGGCTGATGATGAAACGCTTTTCAAGACGCTGGTTGCCGCAAGGGACCTCGGGGCTCTTGTCATGGTGCATGCAGAAAACGGGGATGTCATCGATTATCTTACGAAAAAGGCATTGGAAGAAGGACATACAGAACCCATCTACCATGCGCTTACAAGACCTCCTGAGCTGGAAGGGGAAGCAACGGGGCGTGCGGCTGAGCTGACCGGCCTGGCAGGCTCCCAGCTGTATGTGGTACATGTATCCTGCGCTGAAGCAGCAGAAAAAATTGCCGCAGCCCGCTCCAGGGGCATCGATGTCTGGGGGGAAACCTGTCCGCAGTATCTCGTTCTTGACCAGACCAGCCTCGAAAAGCCTGAGTTTGAAGGCGCAAAATATGTGTGGTCCCCGCCGCTCCGCGAAAAATGGAATCAGGACACTTTATGGAATGCCCTCAAAAGCGGACAGCTCCAGACGATCGGCTCTGACCAATGCTCTTTTGATTTTAAGGGGCAAAAGGATCTCGGCAGGGAGGATTTTACCAAAATACCGAACGGAGGCCCGACTATTGAAGACCGGTTCTCGATCCTCTTTTCAGAAGGGGCGGCAAAGGGAAGGATCACCCTCAACCAATTTGTCGACATCACTTCGACCCGTGCTGCGAAGCTATTTGGCCTCTACCCTCAGAAAGGGACGATTGCTGTAGGCTCTGATGCCGATATTGTCCTATTTGACCCAGAAAAGGAACGAACCATTTCTGCAGGCACCCACCATTTAGCTGTTGATTACAGCGCATTTGAAGGATTATCAGTCAAAGGAGAGCCTGTCACTGTGCTCGTAAGGGGAGAGTATGTGATTAAAGACCGCCAGTTCACTGGAAAAGCGGGCAGTGGGCAATATTTAAAAAGAGCAAAATATTTTAAACACAAAACCCATAATAACGTGATTCCTGCTTATTAGATTAAGAGGGTTGACTTGTGGACGGAGATGAATTACCCCGGCTTTGTTCAGTGAACAGGATGATGGCATGCACTAACCCGGCTTTTCGGTTTCAATCAGCTTCTCGGCCTGACAAAAATTAACCGGACAGGATGTGTACGTATGAAAAAAAGCCATCTGAAATCCCCTGACCTTTATCCGATCCAGCAAAAGGACAGGAATATCACCTCGCTCGGCTATTCATTTATGTGGGTGGGCATGGTGGTGGTACTCGCCACCTTTGCCATCGGAGGCTCCGGGGTTATGAGCCTCCCATTGCCGCTTGTCATTATTGCAACGGTGATCGGCTGCCTCGGAATCGGCTTATTCATCAGTTTGATTGCAGACATCGGGATAGAGCATGGCCTTTCCTTCCCGGTCTATATGCGCGCCCCTTTCGGCACAATCGGGACTCATATCCCCTCAATCACGAGGGGCGTCACCGCCTCTATGTGGTTTGGAATCAATACCTACTTCGGTGCCACTGCCATGAATGGCATCATTGATATTTTATTCGGTTTCAATAACTGGTTTATCTGTTTTCTTATTTTCGCAGCTGCACAGCTCATTAATACCAGCCTTGGGATAAAAGCGATAGAGCGTTTTGCTGACATGGCAGCTCCGGTCATTATCCTGATTTCCGTCTGGATGTACCTATCTTTATCTGATACGGCTGAAGAGGCAGGAAGGAATATTTGGACATGGGCAGAGAATCCGGCAGCGGGAACCGATGCATTTACTGCTTTCCTTGTTGTGATCTTCAGCAATATGGGCTTTTGGGCGACCTTGAGTGCTGATATTCCTTCCATTTCCCGGTTCATCAAGGCGCCCGTGAATGAAAAAAACTGGTTCAAGCGCAATAAAGGGGCGCTGATCGGCAACCTGATCGCCATGCCGCTGACACAGACCTTTATGATTATCATTGGAGGAATCGCTTATATTGCCGTCCTGAATTACGATCCTGTCATCGCCCTTCAGGAAGCGGCGGGAGGACTCGTCCTATGCGTCCTGCTTCTGATGATCATCCTGGCGCAATGGTCCACCAACACGGCGGCCAATGTCGTTCCGGCGGCAACGATATTTTCTAATGTTGGCGGGCCGAAATTTCCTTTCTGGGCTGGCGTTATTACAGCAGGAATTGTCGGGACAGTCGTCCAGCCATGGAATCTCTTTGGCATCATCATCCCTGTCCTCCTGTTTGTAGGCGGCATCCTGTCTGCGATTGTCGGCATCCTTTTTGCTGATTATTATCTGCTGAGAAAAAGGCGCGTCAATGTACCTGAATTATACGAGGACCATGGGCAGTTCAGGTATTGGGGAGGAATCAACCTTGCAGGATTCATCAGCTGGGTCATTGGTGCCGCAGTTGCATACTGGCTTCCCAACTATTCATTCCTTGCCGGATTCCTGGCAGGAGCAGGCTCTTATTACCTTCTTGCCCGGTACTGGTGGTTCCGCAAATATCAGCAGGCCGAAATCAATGATCCGGATGACAGCAAATATCTCGGAATCAGTGTGGGGCGCGACTGGATTTTGGACGATGATCAGGAAAAAGCCGCTGATTCCATGAAATCTTGACTATTTTCAGGAGGTCAGAGTATGTCAGACTACCAGTTCTTTTTGCATGAAAGAGACAAAATCGATTTTTATATCGAAAAAGGATTCAGAATCCTTCAGGTGAAAGAAAGCTTGGATGGAGCGGCCATCTTGTTTGCCAATCCGGCCAGCGGGATCCAGGAAACAATCCATGTTGGGACAGCAGAAGCACGGAAATATTTCAGCGGGCTTCTGCTCAAGCAGAAAGAGCATTCTGCAGAACAAAAATAGCTGTGATAGAGCGAAGGATTGCGCATTTCATTATTTGCCGCTGATCCTTCGCCTTCATGTGCAGCTTTCTATCGAAGTCTTATAAAAATCTGAAGTGGATATTTCATATGAAGGAGATGGAGCATATGGCGATCAGGCATGAAACAGAGGTTTTGAGAAATTTTATTGATGGCAATTGGGTAGAAGCTTCCTCTGCAGATACATTTGAAGTCATCAACCCTGCCAATGATGAAGTGCTCGCGAGGGTGCCTGCCTCCAGTGCAGAAGATGTCAGCCTTGCTGTCCAGGCAGCAGGAAGGGCGTTTATTTCGTGGAGGAAGGTGCCTGTCCCAAAGAGGGCAAGGCTCCTTTTCAAATATCATAATCTGCTGTCACAGTATCATGAACAGCTTGCTGAGCTGATTGTAAAAGAGAACGGAAAATCCTTCAAAGAAGCATTCGGCGAGGTCCAAAGAGGCATCGAGTGTGTGGAATTTGCCGCAGGTGCACCGACCTTAATGATGGGTGAGTCGCTTTCAGGGATCGCTGAGGATATTGATTCTGAGATGTTCCGTTACCCGCTTGGCGTGGTTGGGGGGATCACTCCTTTTAACTTCCCGATGATGGTCCCTTTGTGGATGTTCCCTCTTGCTGTTGCCTGCGGGAATACTTTTGTGCTGAAGCCGTCTGAAAGGACGCCGATCCTGGCAGCGCGCCTTGCTGAACTGTTTGCCGAAGCGGGCGCCCCTCCTGGAGTCCTGAACATTGTACACGGCGCACATGATGTTGTGAATGCACTGCTTGAACATAAAGAGGTTGCCGCCATCTCATTTGTCGGTTCTCAGCGGGTTGCAAAATATGTGTATGAACGGGCCGCTTCTGAAGGAAAGCGGGTACAGGCACTCTCGGGTGCTAAAAATCACCATATCGTCATGCCTGATGCCGATGCTGAGAAGGCGGCCCAGCATATCATCAGTTCCTCATTCGGCAGTGCCGGCCAGAGGTGCATGGCATGCAGTGCCGTTGTCGTGGTGGGAGAAAACGACAGCTTCATTAATGAGCTTAAGAAAAAAGCCGATGAGCTCAAGGTCGGCAGCGGGATGGAAGAAGATACCCTCCTGACGCCCGTCATCCGCAAGGAGCATCTTGAAAAAGTCCTCGGACTCATTGAAAAAGGAGAAGAAGAAGGGGCTGAGCTGATACGGGACGGCCGCACGGAGATGGAGCGGCACCCAGCCGGTAACTTTCTTGGTGCAACGATCTTTGATAGGGTGACATGCGATATGACGATCGCAAAGGAAGAGCTATTTGCACCTGTACTGAGCCTGCTCAGGGCAGGCAGCCTTGATGAAGCGCTGGACTTCATCCGAAGGTCAAGATACGGGAATGGAGCAACCATCTATACAAACGATGCCAGGAGCATCAGGCAATTCCGTGAAGAGGCGGATGCCGGAATGCTCGGCATCAATGTAGGCGTTCCGGCTACAATGGCATTCTTCCCTTTTTCAGGCTGGAAGGATTCCTTCTATGGGGACCTTCATGTCAATGGCAAAGATGGCTTGAATTTTTATACGAAAAAGAAAATGGTCACATCTCGTTTTGAACTTTGAAATCACTTAGCAGCAACGAGGAGGAGATAGGATGGCACAGTCAGTGAACGGAAATAAATCATTGCTTGAACAGGATGATCAATATGTATGGCATTCAATGAAGCCCTACAGCCCGCAGTCGACCATCGTCGCGGAAAAGGCTGAGGGTTCGTGGATAACTGCAAGTGACGGGAAACGCTATTTAGATGCGATGGCTGGCCTGTGGTGCGTGAATGCGGGATATGGCAGGAAGGAGCTTGCCGAGGCTGCATATGTACAGCTGAAGGAGATGCCTTATTTTCCGCTGACCCAAAGCCATGCTCCAGCCATCAGGCTTGCTGAGAAGCTGAATGAACTGCTTGGCGGAGAATATGTTATTTTCTTTTCCAACAGCGGATCGGAAGCAAATGAAACCGCCTTTAAAATCGCCAGGCAATATCATCAGCAGCGCGGGGAAGCAGGGCGCTATAAAATTGTGTCCCGCTACCGGTCCTATCATGGCAATACTATGGGATCGCTCGCCGCGACAGGGCAGGCGCAAAGAAAATACAAATATGAGCCGCTCTCCCCGGGATTCATACATGTACAGCCGCCAGACTCTTACAGAGATGAAGTCCACAGCGGCAGCCCTTCTGATCTGCCCGCAGTCAAAGCGCTTGACCAGGCAATGACTTGGGAACTGAGCGAAACGATTGCTGCCATGATTATGGAACCGATCATCACCGGAGGGGGAATCATCACTCCCCAGGAAGGCTATATGAAGGCTGCCAAAGAGGTGTGCGAAAAGCACGGAGCCCTGCTGATCTCTGACGAGGTGATCTGCGGCTTTGGCCGGACAGGGAAGCCTTTTGGCTTTATGCATGACGGTATAAGGCCCGATATCATCACAATGGCAAAAGGCATCACGAGCGCCTATCTCCCGCTGTCAGCCACTGCTGTGAAGAAAGAGATCTATGAAGCGTTCAAGGGAAGCGGGGAATACGACTATTTCAGGCATATCAATACATTCGGCGGCAATCCGGCTGCCTGCGCACTGGCGCTTAAAAACCTCGAAATTCTTGAAAAGGAAAACCTCTATAAACGTTCGGCCGATCTTGGCGCAAAGTTGAAAGAAAATCTTGCCTCCCGCCTGGCGGATCATCCTTTTGTTGGCGATGTCAGAGGGAAAGGGCTATTAATCGGAATTGAGCTAGTCAGCAGCAAAGAAACGAAAGAGCCTCTCGAGGCAGCCCTTGTCAATAAAGTCATAGCCGCCTGCCGTGAAAAAGGAGTGCTGATCGGGAAAAATGGAGCTACTGTGGCAGGCTACAATAACGTCCTTGCACTGTCGCCGCCCCTCAACATAAAAGAAGAAGATGCCGAACTTGTTATCGGGACCCTTAAGGATGCGCTGGAAAGTATTTTGTGAACGGCTTCATCCCGGTTTTTTCCGGCATAAGGAAAAATGGTTCAGAATAAGATGTGGAATAGAACCTATTTAGAAAAGGGAGTTTGATATATGGCCAGCTGCAGCCACCAGGCAGAAGTAAAAATACCGATAGAATCTTTGTGGGAATTCGTCAGCAATATTGACCGCTGGGCCCCGCTTGTGCCGGGATATATTGACCATACGATCATCAATGATCGGGAATCGACATGGAGCTTTTATACAGATGTGGGCATCATGAAGAAGAAGATACAGCTGAAGGTGGAGATCGTAACCTGGCAGGAGCCTGAAAAAGTCACTTTCAATCTTGAGGGAATCAACGAAAAAATTTCAGGTGAAGGCTATTTTTGGGCAAAAAAAGAGAACCGGACCAATATCATGACCGGCTGCCTGACCATTAGGGCCGAGGGCCTTATGGCAAAGATGGCCAACAGCATATTGAGTTCATCCCTGCCTTCCATCACGGTGGAGCTTACAGAGGCGGTTGCCCGGAAAGCTGAAGAAAATTATAACAGAAAAATCAAGACTCCATTATAAATTGCCTATTTAGTAAAACGGTTTGCATAGCTGGATGCCACAAAGGCCTCCGGCTTTATTTTTGGCTCAAGACCCATAGACTCCAGCCTTGCAACCATTTCATTTACGTACTCCCTTGTTTTGTTCCGCGGGCCGGCGCCAATATCGATATGCCCTTCTATCGCAAAAGTAGCTCCTTTGTAGACATGTGGCAGAACGATATCAATCATCCTGTTCTTTTTCTCATCATCAAAGAGGGCCACAACTTCCTCGGTCAGGGAGGTTTCGAACGAAATCCTTTCATGGAGCTGCTGCATCTTCCTGGGAACAGTCGTTTTCCTGATGCAGGCCCAGGCCCCTTTTCCTTCATTCTGAATAACAATCCCCGTTATAAAACGGGTCGACTCGGGATGAACCTGTGAATCTGTACCGACCATCAGCCTGTAATTGCCTGCAGGCTGCCGGGACATAAAGCGCAGGATGCGTTCAAAAACCTGTTCAAAGGTAAGATCATGCTCCTGCAGGTTCTGAAAGCTGAAAGTAGGAAGCGAATCGGTTTTCACTCTTTATCACCGCTTTTCAGTTGGTTTATGGAAAGAACCCGTGCATCCGGGGCATACCGGGTTCTTTTTAACCGTACACCCAAGTGTCTAAAGGTGCTGCTGTAATACATTATATTAATGTAATCGAAGGATGTTGTTCTTTTTTTAAAAGGCCTATTCTGCACATCTCCATGTTTGCCGGATTGCTGTGAGGATATATAACAGGAGAGAACGTAAGGAGGCTACCGTTATGAAAATCAAGAGTTTATTCCTGAATTGCAGTTTAAAAGCAGGGGCAGAGCCCTCAAATACCCAGCGGCTGATGGATGAGGTAATCGGTCACTTTGATACCCTTGGAGTAGAAACAGAAACCATCAGGCTTGCAGATTTCAACATTTCCTATGGGATTTCCGCCGATGAAGGAGAAGGGGATGAATGGCCGGAAATCTTTGAGAAAGTCAAAGAAGCGGATATCCTGGTCATTGGCACGCCGATCTGGCTCGGGGAAAAGAGCAGCATTGCCACACTGGCAATCGAGAGGCTATACGGCGCAAGCAGCATGACAAATGATAAGGGGCAATATCTTTATTATAATAAAGTAGGCGGAGCTGTTGTCACAGGCAATGAAGACGGAGCAAAGGACGCTTCCAAATCCATCATTTACGGTTTATCACATATCGGCTTTACCATCCCGCCGAATGTGGATGCCTATTGGGTAGGGGAAGCAGGCCCGGGCCCTTCATTCATCGAGGCGGAAGGCTATAAAAACAGCTTTACTAAACAGCACGCTAAAATTCTGGCCTATAACTTATTCCACTTTGCCAGTCTGCTGAAAAACCATCCCATCCCAGCAGAAGGCAATGTGATTGAAGGATAGCTGTACAGAAGAAACAGAGCAGACCTCCCCTCAGGCTGCTCTGTTTCTTTTTGTTTTCTATGCAGGATTTACACTTAATCTCATCAGTAATAAGGATTCAAGAACAGACATTGAGGGAATGCTATATTTTGCAATTTCAAGTTGGCAGCAGGAGTGACATTATGGACAGGTTTGAAATGAAACAGCATGCTATTGCCATCATCGGTGCCGGACTCGCAGGTCTTACCTGTGCTTTCCGGCTGAAGCAGGCAGGAATCGAAGCTGTGGTATTTGAATCACAGGCAGACGCAGGCGGCAGATGCCGGACAGACCGGGCTATTTTTGCGGAAGGGCAGTTTGCTGAATGCGGAGGAGAGTTCATTGATTCCAACCATAAAGAAATAATGGGCTTGATCTCTGAACTCGGTTTGCAGACAGATGACCTTACCAGCTTCGAAAAAAAAGGGGGAAAGCCGCTTTATCTTATTAATGGAAAAAGCATCCCCGGAGAAAAGATCGAGGATCTCTACAGCCGGATAGCTGACACTGTCAGAGAAGAATACAGGCTTTGCGAATTCCCTCCGTTGTATAACAGGCATTCTAAGCGTGCGAAAGAGCTGGACAGCATGTCGATCGTGGACTGGATCAATCAAAATATAGAGGGAGGAACTGGCTCTGAGTTCGGCCAGCTTTTATGCGATGCATACACAATCGAATATGGGGCAGATTGTGCTGAACAGAGCGCACTTAATCTCATCAGCCTTGTAGGAGGGCTGAATGGATCGCATTTCAATGTATTCGGCACCTCTGATGAAAGATACAGGGTGCGGGGCGGGAACGACCTGATCATTGAGAAATTAAAGCAAAAACTGGACGGGTCTATCCTTTATGACCACCAGCTTACAAGCATCAGATCCCTCGGGCAGGGCGGATATCACCTTGGATTTCAATCGGCTGGGAAAAGGAAGGAAGTCTATGCAGGCAAAGTCGTGATGGCCATTCCCTTTACTGTTTTAAAACAAACCGATTACACAAAGAGCGGCTTCAGCCCTCTAAAAGCAAAAGCAATAGAAGAGCTTGGCATGGGTCATAATTTAAAAGCACATTTTCAATTCAGCAGCAGATTTTGGGAGAAGTTTGCCAGCACCGGAACAATCTATACCAATGATATGTTCCAATCTGCCTTTGAAGCTACCCGGGCACAAAAGGGGGATGCCGGAATCCTTGTACATTATGCAGGCGGAAAGGAAGCCGTTCGGTTAATGAAAGAAGGCAAGGAAAAGCATAAGCGGAGATTCCTTCAGGATTTGTCACGGCTGTTCACAGGTGCAGCAGACCAATTTAATGGCAGGGATTTGATATCCTACTGGATTGCCGGCAGCTGGACTGGAGGTTCCTATTCCTTCAGGAAGGTCGGCCAGCACACCGGTTTTGCAGGAGTTGAGATGGAGAAGGAAGGAAGCTGCTATTTTGCCGGGGAGCATACATCCATCCTTTATCAGGGCTATATGAATGGAGCAGTAGAGAGCGGGGGCAGGGCAGCACTTGAAGTGCAGATGGACCTTTTGGACGAACATCATAAAGGCACTCTATAAAGCTATATTCCCCGGGGTCTCTGCCCTGCCCCGGATTATAGTGTTATGTGAAGCCAGAAAGGAATGGTATACTGCTTATAAGCCGGTTATAATTCCGGGATGAAATTCGCAAACCGCTAAAAAAGGAGAATACTCATGCTAAAAGAAAATCTTGCTTCATACATAGAAAAAGAACAAAAAGAGAAAGGGACTGCCCTGATTTTTGAAAAAGAAAAAGAATATCTCGGAATGACAGACTCTGATTCAGCTGATGGATTCACAATCGGCAATGAGGGAGACCGCTTCCGGGAGGCTTATTTGGAAAGAGGCGATAAGGAAACAGAAGAAATCCTTGCTGAAGAATCGCCAGATTTTCTGGAAAAGCCCATTTCCTATTTCCGTGAGCATAAACGCGAGTTTGTATACATGGAGTCCAAATGGTTTGATGTCATTGGCGCAGATGCTGTCTCTCTTGAAGTGGATGATGTGTTCGGCAACTACGATATTATGCTTGGATTAAAACTGCAGAAGAAGTATCAGAAATACCTCAAAGACAGCCTGGATAAAGGGCTTGAAGGCAGCGGGGACGCTTATGATCTGATGTTTGATTCAGGTGAAGGCATCTGGAATTTAAATTTTTCCCTCGATGCTCTTCCTGGTTTTCATGGCGGATTGTCAGTCGGGGAAGCATACAGTCTAGTATATGGATTCCTATTTAATCTTGCTGAGGGTGCACAAAGTCAGCAAGGATAAAGTTCTTGACATTTAATTAAAGGATTGCCATAATATTAAGAATATTATTAAAGGTTATTTATTGGAAAAGTAAGCAAGGGAGGGTGCAAATGATATGGTGCGATACCGCATTCACATCATTTGCTTCTTTTTCACCCATTCCCTTCAGCACTTCAAAGCATAATAGCAGAAAAGGAGTTTTCAAAAATGACAGATTGCCAGATCAGCGTAACTTTAAGGAACGAAAAAAAGGTCAAGCCGGAAGCAGCGGCACTGGAATTCGGCAGAAATTTCACTGACCATATGTTCGTGATGGACTATAAGGAAGGGTTCGGCTGGCATGATCCCCGCATCATTCCCTACCAGCCGCTCACATTGGATCCGGCAGCCATGATTTTTCATTATGGCCAGAGCGTCTTTGAAGGGCTTAAAGCATACCGGACAAAAGATCAGGAAATCCTTTTATTCAGGCCGGAAAAAAATCTGGAGAGACTGAACAGATCCAACAGCAGGCTTTGCATACCGCACATTGACGAGGACCTGGCGCTTGAAGCCCTCAAAAAACTGCTGATGATCGAAGAAGAGTGGGTTCCTTCTGCTGAAGGCACTTCCCTCTATATAAGGCCTTTTGTCATTTCCACAGAACCATATTTGGGAGTGGCTCCTTCTGCAAGCTATCAGTTCATCATCATCCTTTCCCCTGTCGGTGCCTATTACAAGGAAGGGATCAATCCCGTCAGAATCGCGGTAGAACGGGAATTCGTCAGGGCCGTCCCAGGCGGCACCGGCAATGCCAAGACAGGAGGCAACTATGCCGGAAGCCTGAAAGCCCAGCAGGGTGCCGGCAAAGGCGGATATGCCCAGGTATTATGGCTGGATGGAAAAGAAAAAAAGTATATTGAAGAAGTTGGGAGCATGAATGTCTTTTTCAAAGTGAATGGAGAAATCATCACGCCGGCTTTGAATGGAAGCATTCTTGAAGGGGTTACCAGGAATTCAATCATTGCCCTGCTTGAAGAATGGGGGCACCAAGTTACGGAAAAAAGGATTTCCATCGAGGAGCTGGCACAGGCTTACCGGAATCGGGAGCTCGAAGAAGCTTTTGGCACAGGGACTGCAGCAGTCATTTCCCCGATCGGCGAATTTCTATGGCAGGATGAAAAGCTTGTCATCAATAATGGAGAAACCGGGGAGCTGAGCCGGAAGCTGTATGATACACTGACTGGCATCCAATATGGCAGAGTTGCGGATCCTTTCGGGTGGACGGTGAAGGTGGAGAAGCCGGCAGCAGCGAAAGTGTAAGACTGAATACTGGAAGATGCTTAAATAAGCCCGGCAAATGCCGGGCTATTTATATTGCTGGCATTTCCTGATTACGTCAATCCGCTTCCGCTTTTCTTTATGTCCAGCTCCAGCGGCTAGAGCCTCGAGTCATAAGCCGCCTCCGCTTTTCTTTTACCCAGCTTTTTCTCTCTTAGTTCAGTATAATGGATAGAGACGCTATTCTAGTTTCGGAGTGATTTCTTATGAATATTGTATGGTTCAGGAAAGACTTAAGGATTCATGACCATCGGCCGCTTGCAGAGGCATGTGCTTCAGCGGAGGAGGTTATCCCTTTATATATAGCAGAACCGCTTTCAGGCCGGAAGGAAGTCTCAAGACGCCATATCCAATTTGCCGCAGAGGGGCTTGAGCAGCTGGATGAGGGCCTAAGGGGTCTTGGAGGAAGATTATTTGCCGCTCAAGGCACCATCATCGATATACTCGAAGAGCTACTGAAAAGATACGGTGATTTCTCCCTTTTTTTCCACCTGGAATACGATACGGATACTGACAGACTGGCTGCGGAGTGGATGGGGTCTAAAGGACTGCCTTTCTATCCTTTCCATCCTCCAGGCCAGCTGGAAAAACCAAAGAGCAAGAGCAGGTTCAGAAAGCTTTGGCAGGAGTCAATGCTTGAGGAGCTGACAGATCCTCCGGCTGCGGTCAGAGTTCCGGAAAAGGTGCCGGATTTTCTTAATCTTTCTGTTCAGAAGGCATTAGGCATGAAAGTTAAAGGAGAGGCCATCAGGTTTGGACAAAATGGCGGGGAAAAAAGGGGAATAGAAACACTGGAATTTTTCATAGGGGAACAGCTCGCCAACTATGAAAAAAACTATCAAAAACCGCTCGCTTCTTCTTTCTCTTCCAGCAGGCTTTCCCCGTACCTGGCATACGGTAATATTTCACCAAGGCTCGCCTACCATGAAGCCGCAAAGAAGGCGGAAAACTGTACAGAAACTGAGAAGCAGCAGCTAAGCCTTTTTCAATCAAAGCTGCTTGAGCGGAGTGAGGCATTGCAGTGGCAGGAAAAAGAAACACAAGCAAATGCAGCCGATAGTAATTCCGCCAGAGCGCATGATGCAGAGCTTCTTGAAAAATGGCGGACAGGAAATACCGGAATTCCTTCGGTTGATGCGAGTATGCGCTGCCTGCGCAAAACCGGCTGGCTCAATTACAGCAGCAGAAGGATGCTGGCAGGCTTTGCCTGTAATATACTTCTATTAGATTGGGAGAAGGCTGCACTGGAGCTCGCCCTTTTGTTCCTTGACCACGAGCCTGCTGTTCACATGAAAGAGATGGGCATTCTTGCCGGTAAAAGCGGCTCAAAAACCGTCAAAATCATCGATCCGGTCAAATGGGGAAAAGAGCTTGATACTGATGGAAGCTTTATCCGCCGGTATGTTCCGGAGCTGAAGGATGTGGATGCGGCATATATACACGAACCCTGGCTGTACCCTGGTTTTTTTCAGCTTGGATACCCAGCTCCCATTTGTGATGTACGGAAAGCAATTAAGCAAGCAAAAAGGCAAATAGAGGACCAGAAGAAAGATCAGAAACCTAAAGACATACTTAAAAGTAAAAAAGCAGCTCTTGAAAGTGAAGAACAGCTTACCTGGGATTTCGATTAAAGCTGAAAACCGGAAAAGGCTCAGGGGGAAAATCTGAAAATATGCTTTTAGCCGCGAAATGTTTTATAATAGGTAAAGGGCAGGATGTTCATCCGCTGAAGTCCCTCGGTTGAAGAAGATGTTTTTCCAGCTGATCCTCCCCGTGAGTGATCAGCTTTTCTATATGATAGCAGTAAAGATAAGCTTAGAATGCAACAGCAGGAAAGGCGGAATAAAAATTGTTCCAGGATGTAGGAATTGAGAAACTTTTAGAACTGAAGGATAAACGAAAGCTTGTACTGGTAGATGTAAGGTCTCCTTCTGAGTATAAGGACAGCACGATACCGGGAAGCATCAATATACCTTTGTTCAATGATGAAGAGCGGGCTGAAATCGGCACAATTTACAAACAGGTGAGTGTTGAAGCTGCCAAAGAACGCGGTCTGGAAATCGTTTCGGCCAAGCTTCCGGATTTTATCAGGGAATTTAATGCCGTTGAAGGCGACAAAGCCGTATTCTGCTGGAGAGGCGGGATGAGGAGCAGAACCTCTGCCACCCTCCTTGATCTGATGGGCATACGCACATACCGGCTAGAAGGCGGTGTCAGAGCGCATCGCAGATGGGTTGTCGAAACGCTTGAAGGACTCAAGCTTAAGCCCAAAGCATTCGTCTTGAACGGCTATACAGGTTCAGGGAAAACGGCCATTCTAGAGAAGCTGGCAGAAAAGGACTATAGTGTGATCGATCTCGAGGGACTTGCCAGGCACCGCGGTTCCATCTTTGGCCATATCGGCCTTGAACCGAGCAATCAGAAAATGTTCGATAGCAGGCTGCTGAGGAAGGTGCTCGAGGTGCAGGATTCTCCTTTTGTCTTTTTTGAAGCTGAGAGCAAAAGGGTTGGGAAGGTGGTGCTCCCTGAATCCATCATTGAAAAGAAGGAACAGGGGATCCAGCTGTTCATTGAGATGCCGATGGAAGAAAGAGTCCGCCATATCCTGGAGGATTACAAGCCATGGGATCATCCTGAAGCATGCTTTAATGCGTTCAGCCATATTAAAAACAGGATCCACACACCGATTGCTGCCGAAATAGAACAGAATCTCATTGATGAAGAGTATGGGTCAGCGGTTGCGCTGCTCCTTAAATATTATTATGATCCCCGTTATACGCATACAGCTAAAATGTATCCGGAAGACAGGATCGTGACTATTCAAGCCGCAAATATCGAGGATGCTGCCCAAAAGATAGAAGAGTACGTACTATCACAATCGCCGGTTGCGCAATAATTCTTGTATAAATAGGGCTGCATGCTGTCATGCAGCCCTATTTATTTTTGCTTTTAATGGTAAAATTAACCTAATGAGATGATAAGGTGGGGGTATGATTGGCTTTTTACAAACTTTTGGGCTTATCTGATACAAACATAGACAGGCAAATTAAAATACGGGAAGCGGTCAGGGCAATCATTATACAAGATGATCTGATCCTTCTTCTGCAGACAATTACAGGAGGCTATAAATTTCCCGGAGGAGGGGTAGAGGAAGGAGAAACCTGCACGGAAGCACTGATCAGGGAAGTTGCAGAGGAAACAGGCTACACAAGCTGCAGGGTTAAAGAAAAGGCTGGGGAAGTCGTTGAAAGGCGTATCGACGAATATGATGACCGCTTCATATTTCAAATGAATTCACATTTTTATATCTGTGAATTAAATGATTTCGCTTTGGCAGCGCAGCAGCTGGATACATATGAAGCAGAGCTGGGATTCATACCCAAATGGGTGGCCATTGATGAAGCAATAGAAGAAAATAAGAAAGCCATCGGGAAAATAAAAAATCATACTTGGCTAAAAAGGGAAAATTTTGTACTCGAAGAGCTTAAAGTTATGCTAATCAACCACTAAAAGCAAAAAGCACCCGGAGGGTTATGCTCCGGGCGCTTTCCTTTTGTTCTTTCCTGGCTGGAGGGAGGCAAAGCTATATCCTTTGAGTTTGATCTCTTTTAATAACTCAGGCAGGATATCAGCAGTCTGCTTTAGTTCATGCAGGAGGATAATGGCTCCATCTTCCAGATGATCAGTTACATTGCAAATGATTTTTTCCGGGTTTCCTTTAAGCTCCCAATCAAGGGATGCAATTCGCCACATTACAGGGGTCAATTCGAGTTCATTGGCCGCCTTAAGGGTAGCTTCATTATACTGGCCAAAAGGCGGACGGAAGAATACAGGCGCCTTTCCGGTAACCCGGCGGATCTTCTCTTTGCTGGTTTCCAGGTCCTTATATTGATCCTCACAGGAGAGAGCAGCCATATTTTTGTGGCGGGATGAATGAGTTCCAATGATATGCCCTTCATCGAGCACTCTTTCCCATGGCCTTTCAGGATACAGAAGCCGTGTCTGCCAGAAAAAAGCGGCATATGCATTTTCCGCTGCCAGGCTGTCCAAAATGGAATGCAAATGCCTGCCAGGTCCATCATCAAAGGTTAAAACCACTGACGGCTTTTCACCGGGCTGTAATTTTGATAACACTTCATTATCTGCTGAGTCGTACACGACTCTTGTCTCATCAACCACTCAAGGACTTTTTGTCATAAGTATTCTCCTTCCCCGGATCAGACCGGAATAAATTCAGCCCCATAGGTCTGTTTATACAATTCATCTGTGAATTCATCAGGTTTCCCGTCAAAGATGAGGCTGCCATCTTTTAAGGCAAGAATGCGTGTTGCATAGCGCTTTGCGAGGGAAACATCGTGAACATTAATGATGGTCAGAAGGCCATGCTCTCTGTGAAGGGACTGAAGAAGCGAGAAAATCCTCTCTGATGTCCCGGGATCAAGGCTTGCCACAGGTTCATCACCAAGAAACACTTTGGGAGACTGGAGCAGGGCCCTTGCTATGCCGACGCGCTGCTTCTGTCCTCCGCTCAATTGTTCAACTTTCCTTCCGGCAAACTCACTCAGGCCGACATCTTCCATCACACTGCGGGCAAGTCCAATTTCTTTTCTGGAAAAAGCGCCTATCAGATTTTTGAAAGTGTTTCTGTAGCCAAACATTCCTGTCAGGACATTTTGCATGACTGTCAGACGGGGGATGAGATTATAATGCTGAAAGATCATGCCCATTTCCCTCCGTACAAGCCGTTCTTCCTCGGCAGATTTGCCGGATACCGGCTTGCCCTGAAAGTATACTTCCCCAGCAGAAGGCTTCTGGAGCCCATTCATGCAGCGGATCAGTGTAGACTTCCCGGCACCGCTTTTTCCAAGTACACATATGAATTCGCCTTGGTTCAGTTCAAGGTTTATGTTATGCAGGGCAGGGGAGTCAGCCTTCGGATAACGTACGGTAACATTCTCCAGCTTGATCATAAGCCCAGCCTCCTTTTAAATCACTTTATTTCTGACAAAGCTTCCAAACAAATCGACGATTACGACTATGACCATAATAATCAGCACATCGAGAGAAACGGCAGAATAATGGAAGGTCTTGAAATCATTGAACAATCTCTGTCCTATTCCGCCTCCGCCGATAAAACCAAGAATCAGAGAGGTACGGATCGCTACCTCGAACCGGTAGAAAAACTGGGACAGCACATTCGGCCAAATTTGCGGCAGGATGCTGAACAGGGAGCCAAACCAGCTTTTGGCGCCGACTGCCCGCATGGCTTCCTGCGGCCCGCGCTCTGAGGACTCTATCAGTTCTGATATCAGCTTTCCAAGCACACCGGCATTATGGAACAAAATGGCCAGTACAGCAGGAAAAGGCCCAAGGCCCAAGGCCGTAAGAAGGATCAGCCCAAATACGATCTCCGGAACTGAGCGGACGAAACTGAGGCCTAGCCTTGTCACATGATAGACTGCTTTCGATGGGGAAGTGTTCCTTGCAGCCAGGAAACTGAGCGGCAATGCCGCCAGCAGGCCGAGGAAGCTCCCCAGAAATGCCATCGCCAATGTTTCCATGCTGTCCTGGAGCATCCGGGGTAGGAGCGAGAAATCCATTGGAAACCACTGCGATAAAAAGTCGATCATATTCCGGAAATCACGGAATTTAGTCAGATCAAACTCTGTAAGACGGGCACTGGCGTATACAGCCAGTGCCAGCAGAAGAACAGTAAAAATACTACGCTGTTTAAACCACACAATAATCAGCTCTATTCGTTAATGATTCCCTGTTTGACAGCTGCTTCCCTGATGCTTTCATACTGTTCATTGGAAGCCTCGGTAAAACCTGTTGCGCCAAACGCATCAAGCACTTCTTTATCATCGATCGCCAGGAATGTTTCCTGAAGCTTTTCTATTGTTTCTTTATCTGTATCTTGATGAACTGCCCAAGGATATTGGAAAAGTTTCTCGGATTCCCAGATTGTCTTGAACTGCTCTCCATCAATTTTTCCTGAATCTACAAGCTGATTGTAGATGGCGCTGTCAATCGCACCGGCATCCACCTGCTTGTTTTGGACAGCCAGGGCTGTAGCATCATGGGAACCTGTGAATCTGACTGATTTGAACTTATTGTCATCCTCGGATGTATAAACACCCTGATCCTGAAGTTCAATGGAAGGGATAAGAGAGCCGGACGTTGAATTGATATCGCCAAAAGCAAAATCAATTTCTCCTGCTGCTGCTACCAGGTCTTCCATGTTATTGTACGGGCTGTCTTTATGTGTGACGATATATGAATGGTAGAAAGGCTCTCCATCTATCAGCTGGGTGATGATTGCTTCAGCACCGCTTTTTTCGTGTGCAACCACATATGTAAGCGGTCCAAAATAGGCCATATCGATTTTATCGTAGTTCATCGCTTCAACTACGCCATTATAATCAGGATAAACCTCAACATCCACTTTCCTGTCCAGCTCTTTTTCAAGGATCGACTGAAGCTTGTCCATGGCCGTTTCCATTGCACCTTCCGTTTGTACCGGTATGACGCCGATTGTGAAAGCTTCTTCTTCTTCATTATTATTGCTGTTTTCTTTTTGTTCTGTGCCTTCCTCTGAACCGCAAGCGGCAAGAATCATGATCAGCGTAAAGGCAGCTGCAGTCATTAGCCATTTTTTCATCAATAAAACACCTCATTAATATAATTGGGGGGATGGGCAGAGAGGCAGCATAAGCTTTAAGCCAATCTGCCTGACATCCCATACCCCTTAAAAAAGGACTCTAATCGAGTCCTTTTACAATACTTTAATCTTCCCGGGAGATTGATCTGTTACTTCGCCGATGATAGCAGAAGTGACATTTCTTTCTTCAAGGGCCTTTTGCAGTGCTTCAGCTTCCGCCTCAGGCACAGAAATCAGCAGCCCGCCTGAAGTGATGGCATCACACAGGATCAGCTGGGTTGTTTCATCAATATCAGGATTGTACTCAATCCGCCCTGACAGCCATTTGTGGTTCTTCCTTGAACCGCCAGGAATGATATTCTGTTCTGCGAGCTCACGTGTCCTTGGAAGGACCGGTACACTACCGCTGTTGATGATAACACCGGCTCCACTGCCTTCAGCAAGCTCGATCGCATGGCCGAGGAGGCCAAAGCCAGTCACATCGGTACAGGCATTCACCTGGAAGCTTTCCATTGCTTCTGCGGCATCTTTATTAAGTGCAGCCATTACGTTCATGACAAGATCGATATCTTCCTTCTCGAGCAGGTCCCGCTTGATCGCTGTCGTAAGGATGCCGACACCGATCGGCTTTGTCAAAATCAAACGGTCGCCAGGCTTAGCGCCGGCATTGGCCCTGATTTTATCCGGATGCACAACACCTGTGACTGAGAGTCCGAATTTGGGCTCCTGGTCATCGATCGAGTGTCCTCCGACAAGGGCGGCCCCTGATTCCATGACTTTGTCTGATGCTCCTGCCAGGATGTCAGCAAGGATGCTCTTATCAAGAGTGCTGATAGGGAATCCGACGATATTCATAACTGTGATCGGTTTTCCGCCCATTGCATAGACATCGCTTAATGAGTTTGCAGCCGCAATCTGGCCGAACATATAAGGGTCATCTACAATCGGTGTGAAAAAGTCGAGCGTCTGCACTAAAGCAACATCATCGCTTATTTTATATACTCCTGCATCATCGGAAGTATCAAGCCCGACAAGCAGATTTGGATCAGGTACAGCTTTGGGCAAATGACGCAGAACCTGCGCCAGGTCCTCAGGACCAATTTTGCATCCTCAGCCGCCTTTTGTTGATAGCGAAGTCAATTTGATGATTTCTTCTCTGGACATGAATTCCTCTCCTTTCATTAAACAAGGGCTGTCCCAAACAAGCTGTTCAGGAAGGGGCAAGCACCCTGCTGTATATCCTCAGCATACTTTCGGCCTCAGATACATTAGAGTGGTGTTCTGCTATGTAATTTTCAGCAGCAGCTCCAAGTTTTTTTCTTATCTCGTAATTATTGATCAAGCGCTCGGCATAAGCAAGAAATTCGACTTCATTCTGATAAACAAATCCGGTGGTTCCGTGCTTTACAAGACTTATGTTTCCTTCATTGGCTGAAACTAATACAGGCAATCCGCAATCCATCGCTTCTATGATGGCTGCCGGCTGTCCCTCGGAAATAGAAGTGTTCAGGAGGGCATCTGCACATTCGTAAAGACTTCCCATTTTACTGTGGGGAATCTGGCCGATATAGTCGATCCAATCTTCCTGTTCCGCCAGCTTTTTCACGTATGATCCTTCTTCTTCTTCAATGACAGGACCTGAAATCACTAAACGGATATGGGGATACCTGTCATGCAGTTTTTTTAGGGATGCGATTGCGAACGGGATATTCTTGATTTTCCTGATCCCGGCTGGAAGCAGGAAGACAAATGTATTTTGCTCTTTCTTAAAAACAGGCTCCATCATTTCAAACTGACTTCTTCCTTGTGGAATCACATAGACCTTTGCTTCAGCATCGGGAACTTCGCTAATGAGAAGCTGCTTTGCCTGTTCATTGAAGACTGTAATGGCTTTTGCTTCCTGAAGCGTCCTGATTATATCCTGCCGCCTTTCATGATGAAAAAGATCCTGATTCAGGTCGGTTCCTGTCATTGTGATCACATAGTTATCTATCGGCATACCAAGCTCTTTCTTGTAAAGGAAAAAGCGGTAAGCATGAAAACCATGGACGATATCTCCCTGTGGAAGGGGGGATGCGGGTCTTTCTGTTGAAGAAACAATTTTTGTATCTGCTCCAAGCCTGCGGAGGCCGTCAGATATTCTTTTAACGGTAATTGTATTTCCACGTTCCTGATGGAAATTGGGAGAAGCCAAAATAATCTTCATCATGTCACTCCTTTTATGCCGATTCTCTGCTGCAAAAACTGACAGCCGCCTGCCGCTAAAGCATACACAATCAGTAGTATATACATACCCTCAAAATTATACCGGAATACCTCTTGAAATCAAGAGAAATGCACAGTTATCCAAGGGATAGTTGACAGAGCAAAAGGTTATATGATATTAAAAAATTAGCACTCAGCTTCAAAGAGTGCTAATGTAACTTCAACATATTCAGGGAGGGAGAAATAAAATGGTAAAGCAGCAATTCAAAGCAGAATCAAAAAGACTGCTGGAGATGATGATCCATTCCATCTATTCCAAAAAAGAAGTATTTTTAAGAGAGCTGATCTCAAACAGCAGCGATGCCATTGACAAGCTGTATTACAAAGCACTGACAGATGATTCAATCAGCTTCAACAAAGAAAACTATTACATAAAAATTACCCCTGACAAAGAAAGCCGCACTCTTGTCATTAAAGATACCGGGATCGGGATGACAAAGGAAGAACTTGAGGATAACCTGGGCGTTATCGCCAAGAGCGGCTCATTGAATTTCAAAACCAATACTGAGCTAAAAGACGGCTATGATATCATCGGCCAATTCGGGGTCGGCTTTTATGCAGCCTTCATGGCTGCAGACTCCGTTACTGTCATCAGCAGGGCCCATGGGAGCACAGAAGCATACAAATGGGAGTCAGAGGGAGCAGAAGGCTTCTCAATCGAGCCTGCCGTCAAGGAAGAAACAGGAACAGAGATCATCTTGAAAATTAAAGAAAATACAGAAGAAGAGAATTATGATGAATTTCTTGAAGCGTATTCACTAAAGAGCATCGTCAAAAAGTATTCCGATTTTATCCGCTATCCTATCCTGATGGATGTGCCAGGCAGGCGGCCTAAGGAAGGCTCAGATGGTGAATTTGAGGATTACACGGAAGAACAGACCATCAACAGTATGGTGCCGATCTGGAGAAAAAATAAAAGTGAGCTGACGGAAGAAGACTATGAAAAGTTTTATGCAGAAAAGCATTTTGGTTTTGATAAGCCGCTGAAGTCCATTCATATCAATGTTGACGGTACCATCCGCTATCATGCGGTGCTCTTTATTCCAGAGAAAATTCCGTTCGATTATTATTCCAAAGAATACGAAAAGGGGCTTGAGCTGTATTCAAATGGCGTTCTGATTATGAACAAGTGTGCCGAGCTGCTTCCTGATTATTTCAGCTTTGTGAAAGGAATTGTTGATTCAGAGGATCTGTCCCTGAATATCTCGCGCGAAATCCTCCAGCAGGACCGCCAGCTGAAGCTTATTGCAAAGAATCTCGGGAAAAAGATTAAAAGCGAACTGCAGTCTATGCTGAAGAATGATCGGGAGAAATACGAAGCATTTTACGAGTCTTTCAGCAGGCAGCTGAAATACGGGGTATACAGCGATTTCGGCAGCAACAAGGATATGCTCCAGGATCTGCTGATGTTCCATTCTTCAAAAGAAAACAAGCTAGTCACACTGGATGAATATATTTCTAGAATGCCTGAGGACCAGAAGTATATTTATTATGCTGCCGGAGAATCCATCAGCCGGATTGAAAAGCTCCCGCAGACAGAGCTTGTCGCCGACAAAGGTTATGAAATATTGTACTTTACCGAAGATATCGATGAATTTGCCATCAAGATGCTGTTGAACTACAAAGAGAAGGAATTCAAGTCTGTATCCAGCTCAGATTTGGGGATTGAAGCTGAGGAAAATGATAAAAGCGAAGAAAAAGCCTATCAGGAAATGTTCACAAGCATGAAGGATCTGCTGGCAGGGAAGGTAAAGGAAGTCCGTGCTTCCAGGAGACTGAAAAGCCATCCTGTCTGCCTGGCAGCAGAAGGGGATCTGACCATTGAAATGGAAAAGATTCTGAACAGCATGCCTGACAGCCAAAATGTACAAGCTGAGAAAATTCTGGAAATCAATCCCAATCATGAGGTTTTTGCTTCACTGCAGAATGCGTTTGCAAATGACAAAGAGAAGCTGGCACTATACACCAATCTATTATACAACCAGGCTTTGCTGATTGAAGGATTGCCGATCAGCGATCCTGTGGAGTTTACGAATGATATATGCAAGGTTATGAATTGACCTTTGATCCTGCATAATAATGAGAAAGACGAACTTTCATAGACCATGAGAGTTCGTCTTTTTTGTTATTTTTTCTGAATTCTGCTATTACGCCTATCCACAAAGCAAACCGATTTCATAAGCTGTTACATCAGGCAAGGAGGTGAAAATAATGAAAGAAAATTATTTGCGATGGTCTGAGCATCCTTATGCCGGAGAAAGAAAACCGCCATCAGAAGGTGTTACGCCATATGCCGGTTCCTGGCCGCTGATCTTTTTAAAAAGGGACAGTGACGGCCATTTTCTTGATCCCAATTACAAAAAAATCGTTTTACCAATTAAAGATCCTCACTATATCGATTTTCATCGTGAATTAAAAATCGTTCAGCGGACATTGAACAACCTGACACCTCAGCAAAAGAAGATCGGCATTTATTATGGTACAGGTGTTCCGACAAAGCAATGGACACCAGTCATTGACAAGCTGATCGATACGTATGGTGTCGGTCCCACCCAAGCGGCAAGGATTCTTGCTGTTGTTCAAGGTGCTATAAATGACAGTATGGTGGTTACCTGGCATTTAAAATACCTTTGGGATGCAGCAAGGCCCAATCAGTATGACCAGACACTTGAAACATTGCTGTGCACCCCGAGGTTCCCTGCCTATCCTTCAGGGCATGCAGTCATGTCAGGCTGTGCAGAAGTCATGCTGACCTATTTTTTCCCTAAAGAAGCAGGAAAGATTAAAAGGATCTCAAAAGAAGACGCCATTAGCCGGCTATATGCAGGAGTCCACTTCCCTTCGGATAATGATGAAGGGCTGAGGCTTGGAAGACATATTGGAAAAGTGATTGTCAGCCACCTGAAACGCCAGTCAGACGAGCGGGGGCAAATTCTGGATTCATCTGACAGCAAGTACCGGAACGCAAACATCCTTTCAGAGGATTACCAGCAGGCTATCCCGTTTGACTTTAATGAAAGATGCCTGTCGCTTACAAGGGATGCTGATGTTGGAGTTAAAAAGAATACTGAAGCTGCTAAACCATACTTGAAATTTTAAAAACTAATTACACCCGACCAAAAGCTGGATTTTAGTCCAGCTTTTCATTTTGAAAATCATTTACCGCATTAAAAAGTCAATCCCGGCTTGTGGTTTGCTTCAATTGGAATAAAAGCAGATTGAGAAACACTGAATAATCCGGAGGCAGTTAATTTAATTTCCGGGATAACAGGAAGAGCCAGGAAGGATAATGCCAAAAAAGGGTTAACATCTTTATTTGCACCTAGATGTTTCAGGGCGTTATTGACGTCTGCCAGCATAGACGCTGCTTCTTCATAAGACTGATCGGACATAAGTCCCGAAACAGGCAGCTTCAGCGAGGCAAGCATTTCGCCTTCCTTAATGACAGCAAGGCCGCCCTGCATATCCTCCACAGCCCTTAGAGCAGCTAACATATCTTTATCATTTGTGCCTGCAATGATGAGGTTGTGTGAATCATGGGCTACCGTAGAGGCAATCGCTCCGGATTGAAGGCCGAGCCCTTTAACAATTCCCAATCCGATATGCCCAGCTGCACGGTGGCGTTCAATGACGGCCAGATTCAAAAGATCCCTTGATGTGGAGGGAAGAAAGCTGTTTTGGCTGTCCAGATCAATTTCCTCAATTATATGCCTGGTAACCAGGCTTCCAGGGAGAATCTCTATGACGTTGGCTTTATTTCCTGTCATTCTGATTTTTAAATCTTCCTGGCGGGTAATGCTTATTTTAACCGTATTTTTGAGCATAGCAGCAGGAGGCACGCCTCTAAAACAGCCTTTTGGCAAAAGTTTACCAGCGGAAACGACTTCAACGCCTTCTTTAAATACCCGCTCAATGATCAGCTCTTCAAGCGATTCAAGGAAAACCATATCAGCTTTATACCCAGGGGCCAGCGCTCCCTGATCCTTCAAACCAAAACACTCTGCTGCATTCAGGGTCGCCATTTGAATGGCAGTTATAGGAGGGAGGCCTGACTTCACTGCCAGCCTGATATGGTGGTCAATGCTTCCTTCCTCAAGCAGGTCATCCAAATGCTTGTCATCTGTGACAAACAGACATCTGCGGCTGTTCTGCTGATGGACTGCAGGCAGCAGTTTCTCAAGATCCTTTGCTGCAGTTCCTTCGCGGATCATCAAATACATCCCTTTACGCAATCTTTCCTTTGCTTCTTCAGCGGTTATTGCTTCATGATCGGTGCGGATGCCCGCAGCACTATACACATTTAACCCGGATGCGCCTAAGCCTGCAGCATGGCCATCGATTTTTTTCCCGGCAGATTCTGCTGCAATGATTTTCACGATCATGTCAGTATGTGCATTCAATACAGCAGGGTAGTTCATGACTTCTCCAAGCCCAAGAACTCTGGGATGGCTAAAGAATGGCTTTAGATCAAGAGAATCCAGCCTTGCACCGGCATATTCAAAATCAGCAGCAGGAACTGAGGAAGGCAGCATAAAATAAAAATCAAAAGGCAGTCCTTCAGAAGCATCCAGCATGTACTGCAGACCGGAAATGCCTGATACATTCGCAATTTCATGCGGATCTGCCACAGCAGCAGTCACACCATGAGTCAGCAGCACCCTGGCAAATTCCCCGGGGGTCAGAAGGGAGGATTCAATATGGACATGGCCGTCAATGAATCCAGGAGAAATATAGCTTCCTTTTGCATCGAAAATCTTATGGCCCTCATACTCGCCAATGCCCGCGATATACCCGTCTGCAATGGCAATATCCCCATAAATGACCTCACCGTTAAAAACATCTATGATCTTTCCATTTTTAATGACCAAATCAGCAGGCTCTCTGCCGGCAGCCACTGCAATCCGGCGTATCAATCGTTCTTTTATCATTTTTATCCTCCTAAAAAGGAAGTACTTTATATCTCAATAATCAATCTTAGAAAAAGACTTCTCCCACAATTTAAACGGCATTAAAGCTTCATCCATTTTAACCTGCCGCATTTCTATGCTGCGCTGTTCAAGCGGGAGGGAGAGCTGCTCATAAATAAACTGATCATCAAATCCTGCAGCGGCTGCATCTTCTTTTGTACAGGCAAAATATACTGCTTTTGGGCGAGCCCAGTAGATAGCGCCAAAGCACATTGGGCATGGCTCACAGCTGGTATAGATTTCACAGCCGCTCAGCTGGAAATCCTGAAGATGCAGGCAGGCAGCACGGATCGCCTGTATTTCTGCATGTGCTGTAGGATCATTAAGCGAAGTGACCCGGTTTGTGCCTGTGCCGATCACCGTGCCATCCTTCACAACAACCGCTCCAAAAGGACCTCCCAGATGGGCAGCAGCATTCTCCAAAGCAGCCTCTACTGCATTTTCCATAAAATAAAGGTTCGTCAACAGGATCACTCCAATTTAAGGTATTTTATATATTATTGGAGTGATAGGGATAAAAAAGCATTCGGTTTGGGAGGAAATCTGACAGGAAATTTATATAAAGGGCTTAAAAAATGGAAGAAAGATGACAAAGTGAACAATTTTACTGACATAGAACATATGTTCTTTTCGCTAAAAACAGCACATGCTATAATGATTGATATAGAGTTTCTTATCAGGAAGGTGAATGAACATGTGGAAAAAGGTTGACGGAAAACTGATTCAAAGAACAGATGAATCAAGGGTAAAGTTTAGGACTAATATCAGCAAAGCGTTGATTGAAAACCTGAATGAACTGGCTTATGAACATGATACCCATGTGAATTATTTACTCGAAACAGGACTCAAAAAAGTCCTTGAGCAGGATTATATTGATTTCAATAAGAAAAATCGGCCTAAAGACAGAATCCAGTACAAAACTACATATGACAGCAGCCTGATTGAACAGGTAAAAACCTTCGCCAAGAAACATGATGTTTTTATCAATGATGTGATTGAGTACAGCGCAGGATACATTGATATAAAGTCAGCAAAAGACAGCGGTTATAAGCACAGGATAGAGTAGGCAGCTTAAGCTGTCCTGTTTTTTAAAACTACGCCCCGAACATAATATATATTATAGGAAGTCATATAAACGAACGAATATCAGGTCTCAATAGTTAAGTATACTTAAGATAGTGAGACGAAATAGAAATTTTACAGGAAATTGACTCTAAATGTGTTTTTGACCAAATTGCAGTGATTAATATTTTTTTAAATCTCTTGCTTATTAATTTATGAATTTCGAATTCACTCTGATTTCATCTAATATATTATTCAATCTCAATCTTTCTGCTGCTGGCTTCCAGCATACTTACAATCTCACAGGTCGGCATCTGGATGCTTACAGCAGCTTTTATTGATATGTTATATATTTATTCCTCATTATTGGTTTCTCTTGATTTATGAACTTATTTAGCTGGTTCTTTTTAAAGCAACGCCTCTTCTCGGAAAACTCAATTAGTTTACATAATATTTTTATATTCCACTCAATCCCATGCTCTGCCTCCGTATATGCAAAACAAGCCCCGGTCAATGCCTGGAGCTTGTTCCCATGTCATTTTTCAGATAACCGGCTGCTGTAAACTATTTAAATACTGCCTTGGCGTTCCATAGTAAATGATCTTGCTGAACTGCGGAAATACGGACTCAAACTGCACATAAATTGGTGAATCCAGCAGCCATGGATAGCTTGTGAAAAAGCTCCTGTCTCCGTAAATGATTGCTTTCAGCGCTAAATCCATTTCCCGCTGGAATATCATATACCGCATCTTCGAAGTTTTTTCGTCAAACTCTCCCCCGCTCACATATACTGCTGCCTTAAGAACATATTGCCCCATCTGCGGCAGCCACTCAGCCAGAACTTCATCCCTGAATTTTTTATTTACGCTGCTGTAATCATAAACGCAACCGATGCTAAGAAACAGTTCACCAGTCTCATCTGAATGTGTAAGTGTATATTTCCTAGCATCGACAGGCTTCTGCTCTGTTGCCGGAGCCAGATACCTGACACTTAGTTTCTGAGGATTAAATTGACTCATAGCAAGCTGCTCTCCCTTCGGAAAGAAGTTATTCTTGCTATAACATATGAAGTTAGTCTCACAAGGGTGACAAAAGCCTATCTCTTTTTATGCCCCCTGCCTGTCTCATACAGCTTGGTTTCAAGCAATTTCCAGCTGCCATTTTCATATATCCATGAGGATTCAGCAAATGCTATCGAATCAGCGTGATACGCCCCGCTGATTTGCTGCACACCCTTTAAGCCATGCTTACCATTATCAAGCATGATTGGGATAAGTGTCCCAAAAGGATCGACCATCAGTTCTGCCGGCTCATTCAATTTGCCGTTATGGTAGAGTCCCAGGCGTTCATAGTCGTCTTTTCTCTCTGTTAAATCAAAAGTATAAGATTGGCCTGTCGCAGGAATGGTAATTGAGGCTTTATAGCCATCCTTGAATTCACTCTCGATAGCCAAAGGTTCAGGAACAGTCAAATCCTCGAGCTTGAAGTCTTTTAACGTATACAAATAGTAGTTGGAGAGCCCGCCGCTGCCCCCAGTAGGAACTGTTGCGAACAGATCCTTTACTCCATCATGGTTCAAATCGCTGAACTTTACAGAAGGTTCATATCCGCCTTCTAAATCAATCCGGTATGTCTGGCCATTTGAAGCCTCAATGATCACATAGACTTCCTTTAAAAAAGCAGCCCCTTCTTCATATGGAATTCCTTTTATATAAATAGTATCTTTTTCTCCATCCCCGGTTATATCTTCCTTCTTCTTCTCGACCGTTTCTGCCTTGTCAGCCTGTTCAACTGCATAAGCACCTGTTATAGCTGAAACTGACATGAAGAAAAATGCAGCGAATGCGAACAATAGTTCCCTTCTCATAAAAACCGCCCTTTCCGAACAATTTTATTCGTATTATGTCCAGATTTGGGAAATCTATGTACCCGTTCAAAGACGATTTTTTTATGCTTTTTAATTGAGGCTGTTGATCTGTACTCCAGACACTTCGCTTCCATATGGCGTCGCTATTTACCCTAACGGATTTGATTCAGCTTTATCAAACGTAGAGGCAAAGATTATTCCTCAATACGGCAAAATCCTTCTCTGCCTATAAAAAAATGGCCTCCCTGCTCAGGGAAGCCATTTTCATTAGTTCAGTTTTTTCTTCTTTAAAGCCTGCTCTTTCGTTTCCCAGTATTCTATGTTCTTTAATCCCGGGATGCTGTCAGAATAGAAGACAGGATCTTTTCCTTCCCTGCGCTGAGTTTTGTAGTCCTTCAGTGCAGCAAATGCTATTTTGCCAAGCATGGTGATGGCAATCAGGTTGATGATGGCCATGATGCCCATGAACAGGTCGGCAAGTCCCCATACAACTTCAAGATCGACTGCTGCACCGAAAATGACCATTCCGATCACTGCCAGGCGGTAGACAAAGAGAGCAGTCTTGCTTTCTTTAATGAATTCAATATTCGTTTCACCATAATAATAGTTGCCGATAACAGAGCTGAATGCGAACAATAGGATCGCGATTGCCACAAAATAGCTTGCCCATGAGCCTATATGCGTTGCCAGGGCTGATTGTGTAAGCTCAATCCCAGTCAGGTTCGTTCCTGTATAATCGCCTGACAAAAGGATGATAAAAGCAGTTGCTGAACAAATCAGGATTGTATCCACGAATACCCCAAGAGTCTGGATAAGACCCTGTTTTGCCGGATGGGTAACAGCGGCTGTGGCAGCAGCATTCGGCGCGCTCCCCATACCCGCTTCATTGGAGAAGAGCCCCCGCTTGATGCCCATCATGACGGCAGCACCCATGGCACCCCCGGCTGCTTCCCTGAAGCCGAATGCACTTTCAATGATCAAACCGAACATAGCCGGTATTTCAGTAACATTCATCATCAGGATCACAATCGCAAGAATCAGGTAGAGTACAGCCATGACCGGTACAAGCACTTGTGATACATGGGCAATCCGTTTGACCCCTCCAAAGATGATGACAGCCGTAAACACTGCCAGCACGATGCCGATCCACAATCTGCTGATCCCGAAGGACTGATTAAATGCAAGCGAGATGGTATTGGACTGAACAGAGTTGAATACCAGTCCAAAACAGAAGGTGATGATAACCGCGAACAATATACCCATCCAGCGCTTGTTTAAGCCTTTTTCCATATAGTAGGCCGGACCTCCGCGGAATCCGTCTTTATCTTTTACTTTATAAATCTGGGCAAGCGTGCTCTCTACAAAGCTGGAAGCCGCTCCAAGAAAGGCGATAAGCCACATCCAGAATACCGCACCCGGGCCTCCCCCTGCAATGGCTGTAGCGACGCCGGCCATATTGCCCGTGCCAATGCGTGAAGCAGCACTTATGCTGAAAGCCTGGAATGAAGAGATTCCCCTCTTGCCTTCTGCAGAAACCATCGACTTATCGCCGAGAATCCTGAACATTTCCTTGAAGTATCTCAGCTGCACAAATTTAGTCTTGAAGCTGAAATACAATCCCAGCAGAATCAAACCTGCTATCAAAATATATGTCCATACAAAATCATTTACCAGGCCAACATATTCCTGGAACTCGTTCACAAAAGTCTCCATTCGTTTCCCCCTTGGCTGTCTGTCAGAAAATTGTTATCTTAAAATAGTAACTCCCTTAAATCTATCAGAAGTTTTGCTGGCGGACAAGATGAAAATGCTTTCATGTCCTTGCTGACAGAATAATTTATGTAAACGTAATATCTATACCCTTATAGTAAAATAACAAAACAGGTCTTCTTACCTGCTTTTATCTTTTTTCTAAGCAAAAAGCCCCTGTCTGTTTAACAGGGGCTTTTCATCAATCATCCGTTAGTATCAGCTGCTTCTTGCCACATCTTTTTCGCTTTTCCGCTGTCAGATTCGTCAAGAATGAATGATCCGTTCGAATAGCGGTCATTAAAGCGGAGGTCAGAGGCTGACACTTGCTCGATAACGCCTTTTTCTGATTCAATAAAAATCTTGTCATGATTTTTTGCCAGCACCATTCCGACAACTCTGTGAGGGTTTGCTTTTAGTTCCCGCAGCATCACTAGTCCTCGTTTGGCACGGGAAGTTCTTTCAAACTCAGCAAGCTTCATCTTTTTGATGGCACCGCGCTGGGTTGCAATGACAACAGCTTCCTCTTTGACATTGCTGACAAGCTTTCCGCTTACCACATAATCGCCGTCCTTCAGATTGATTCCCTTCACACCGGCGGCACGCGCCCCTACGACGCTGACTTCCTCTTCAGGGAACCAAAGTGCATATCCCATAGAAGTTGCAAGCATTAGATCCTGCTTGCCGTCAGTAAGGAAAACATCAGTCACGACATCATCATTTTTGAGATTAACGGCTACAAGCGGCTTTGAATATCGCTGTGCTTTATAATTTTTCAGCTCCGATTTCTTCACCATGCCATTCTTCGTGATAAACATCAAATAGGCTTCGGCCTCAAAATCTTTAACCGGAATAGCCCCGATGATGGATTCAGTCCGGTCAATCGGCACCAGATTGGCAACATGCTGCCCAAGATCTTTCCAGCGTATATCCGGAAGTTCATGGACAGGCAGATACATATAGCTTCCTTTGTCCGTAAAGACAAGAAGGACATCTGTAGTGTTCATATCAAGTTTTGACATAAGCCTGTCAGAATCCTTCATGCCGAAATCCTGTCCGTTTGATGCGGCAAAGGATCGCTGGCTTGTCCTTTTGACATAGCCTTCGTTTGTAACGGTAACGATGACATCTTCACTTGCGATAAGCACTTCGAGATTGATTTTAATCTCTTCGATTTCAGCTTCGATTACAGAACGCCGCGCGTCCGCAAATCTTTTCTTCACATCTTTGAGATCCTTTTTAATCACGCTCAGAAGCTTTTTCTCGCTCTGAAGGATGCTAAGCAGCTCTGCTACCTTTTGGGCAAGCTCTTCCGCTTCCGCCCGCAGTGCAGTAATGTCTGTATTCGTCAACCGGTACAGCTGAAGGGATACAATCGCTTCAGCCTGAGGCTCTGTGAAACCGAACTGGCTGATCAGGTTATCCTTTGCATCGCGTTTATCCTTTGAAGCACGGATAGCGGCGATGACTTCATCAAGAATCGACAGTGCCTTCATAAGGCCTTCCACGATATGCTGGCGGTCCTGTGCCTTTTTCAGCTCGTACTGGGACCTCCGCGTAACCACTTCTTTCTGATGCCCGATATAAGCATCAAGCATTTCCCGCAGCCCGAGCAGCTTTGGATGGCGGTTTGAAATCGCGACCATATTGAAGTTGTATGGAATTTGAAGATCCGTATTTTTATAAAGATAGTTTAAGACACCTGCAGCGTCTGCATCCTTCTTAAGCTCAATAACGATCCTCAAGCCTGTCCGGTCGGTTTCATCCCTTACTTCGCTGATGCCTTCCACTTTCCTGTCCATTTTAAGCTCATCAATCTTCTTGACCAGATTTGCTTTGTTAACTTCGAACGGAATTTCTGTGATGACTATCTGCTGCCTGCCGCCGCGGATGTCTTCAACCTCTGATTTGCCGCGGATGATGATTTTGCCTTTCCCGGTCTCATAGGCCTTCTTGATGCCTTCAGCACCCTGGATGGTTCCCCCGGTCGGGAAATCAGGCCCTTTGATAACCTCCATAAGCTCATCAACTGTACAATCCGGTTTGTCCATGCGCATGATGACGCCGTCAATAATTTCCCCTAGATGATGCGGGGGGATTTCCGTTGCATAACCAGCTGAAATTCCGGTCGATCCATTGACCAGCAGGTTCGGGAACATGGCTGGAAGTACAGTCGGTTCACTGGAAGTATCATCAAAGTTGGGGATGAAGTCGACTGTATGCTTTTCAATATCCCGCAGAAGCTCTGATGAAATTGCCGACAGCCTTGCTTCTGTATAACGCATGGCTGCTGGAGGGTCTCCGTCGATGCTTCCGTTATTCCCATGCATTTCAACAAGGAAATTTCTTACCTTCCAGTCCTGGCTCATCCGCACCATAGCATCGTATACTGAAGAATCTCCGTGCGGATGGTAGTTGCCGATCACATTCCCTACCGTTTTGGCAGATTTCCGGAACCCTTTTTCATTTGTATTGCCTTCTACATGCATCGCATACAGGATGCGCCGCTGTACCGGCTTCAGCCCGTCCCTGACATCCGGGAGGGCCCTGTCCTGGATAATATATTTACTATAACGCCCAAATCGGTCGCCGAGAACATCCTCGAGGGGTAGATCCCGGAATTTTTCCGCTGAACTCGCTGAACTCATAGATCAGCCGCCTCCTCTGCAACCGAGATATTTTCATTTTCAAGAATGCTGCCGTCTTCTTCAAGGCCAAAGGCAACATTTGTTTCAATCCATTTTCTTCTCGGCTCGACCTTATCTCCCATCAAGGTCGTAACCCTTCTTTCCGCTCTTGCAGCATCATCGATCCTGACCCTGATCAGCGTCCTTGATTCCGGATCCATGGTCGTTTCCCACAGCTGGTCGGCATTCATTTCGCCAAGACCTTTGTAGCGCTGGATCATATAGCCTTTGCCGATTTTTTTCATGGCACCCTGCAGCTCATCGTCGCTCCAGGCATACTCGATCTTTTCTTTTTTTCCGATCCCTTTGCTCACTTTGTACAGCGGAGGCAGGGCAATGAACACCTTGCCTGCTTCGATGAGAGGCTTCATATACCGATAGAAGAATGTAAGCAGCAGCACTTGAATATGCGCGCCGTCTGTATCGGCATCAGTCATGATTACAACTTTCTCATAGTTGACATCTTCCACATTGAAATCCGCCCCCACCCCTGCACCGATGGCATGGATGATCGTGTTGATTTCCTCGTTCTTAAAAATGTCCTGAAGCTTAGCTTTTTCAGTATTGATGACTTTACCCCTGAGCGGCAGGACCGCCTGGAAGCGTCTGTCCCGGCCTTGCTTTGCTGAACCGCCGGCAGAGTCTCCCTCTACAAGGTACAATTCATTCTTCTGGGGATTGCGGGATTGCGCCGGCGTCAGCTTTCCGGAAAGGACCGCTTCCGAGCGCTTCCTTTTCTTGCCGCCGCGCGCTTCTTCTCTTGCCTTGCGCGCCGCTTCTCTTGCCTGATAGGCTTTGATGGCTTTTTTTATAAGCAGAGAGCTGATATTAGGGTTCTCTTCAAGGAAATAGGACAGATGCTCACTCACGACAGCATCAACGGCAGAACGGGCTTCACTGGTGCCCAGTTTCCCTTTTGTCTGTCCTTCAAACTGAAGGAGCTCTTCCGGAACCCTTACAGAAATGATTGCAGAAAAGCCTTCCCTGATATCAGAGCCGTCAAGATTTTTATCTTTTTCCTTCAGCAGTCCAACTTTGCGTGCGTACTCATTGAAGACCCTGGTCATTGCTGTTTTGCTTCCTGCTTCGTGTGTTCCGCCGTCTTTTGTACGGACATTATTGACAAAGGAAAGGACATTCTCAGAATATCCGTCATTAAATTGGAAAGCAAAATCGACTTCGATCTGATTATGCTCTCCTTCAAAGCTGACAACAGGATGCAGAACGTCTTTTTCCTCGTTCAGATATTCAACAAAAGCTTCGATGCCTGTTTCGAAATGGAACAGGTCACGGGCATCGTGCCTTTCATCAATCAGTTCAATTTTCATGCCTTTCATCAGGAATGCGGACTCCCGGAGGCGTTCACAAAGAGTCTCGTAGTTATAGACAGTTGTCGAAAAAATCGCTGGATCAGGCTTAAAATGGATCACTGTTCCCGACTGATTCGTTTTTCCGACCTTCTCGAGCGTAGTCGCGGGCTTGCCGCCATTTTCGAACCGCTGCTCATATACGAACCCATTCCTGCGGATTTTGACGACGAGCCATTCTGAGAGCGCGTTCACGACTGAGGCGCCGACGCCGTGGAGCCCGCCGCTCGTCTTATATCCTCCCTGGCCGAACTTGCCTCCTGCATGGAGCACAGTCAAAATGATTTCAGGTGTAGGTTTGCCGAGCTTATGCATACCTGTTGGCATGCCCCGGCCTTTATCCTGCACGCTGATGGAGTTATCTTTATGTATTTTGACGATAATGTGGTCTCCATAGCCTGCAAGTGCTTCATCCACTGAGTTATCTACTATTTCATATACGAGATGGTGCAAACCTCTCGCATCGGTGCTTCCAATGTACATCCCAGGGCGTTTTCTAACTGCTTCCAGCCCTTCTAGTACCTGTATGGCATCATCATTATAATCAAATGCCTGCTGATTTGTTGCCACAAACATACCCCTTTCATTGCTGCACACAACCGTCTTGCCTTTGTATCTATGTTGTCGAACATCACTATAAGTATTCGCCTTTTCACATGATAATCCTTGTCCCCGGCACAGAAATACCGGTATAAGAACAAGTGTTCTATGTTTAAGTTTACCATATTTTCAAAAGACGTCTATGCTTAATTGTATCTATTTATTTGGTTTTGGCAAATGAGTTCTGGATTTTTTTAGATTAAGAATTGATGACACAGATGCTGCCAAAGAGCAGACGAATCCTTTCGAGCCTACTTTCCCCGCAAATGAAAGCACACTAATAGCAGATGTATTAGTGTGCTTTAGGTTCCAATTTTCGTCATTTTGTCATAGCATGCTCTACTTTGATACAGCGATCCATAATGACTGTGTAGCCTTTGTCCTTCAAAAAGTCATAGGCTTCCTGATTAGCAACACCCAGCTGGGCCCAAAAAACATCCGCATCTATTTCATCAAATTCCCTTGCAAGATCAGGCAGATATTCTGAACGCCTGAAAATATTTACGATATCGATATGCCCCTCTATTTCATTCAGTGAACCGACAGCCTTTTCACCAAGGATTTCTTCTTCGCCCGGATTGACCGGAATGATGGTATACCCTGCATCCTGCATTGCTTTCGACACCATATAAGAAGTCCTGTCCGGATTCCCGCTCAGGCCGACAACAGCCACCTTCTTCGCTTTTTTAAGTATTTTGCCGATTTCTTCCCGGCTCGGATTTTCAATTGCCATTCTTTTCACCACTCCTTATTATTTCATATTCCTTTTATGTTCGCCAGTATTCCTATAACCTGAAGGGATGAGTCCGAAACCTGTCAGGTCTTTACGAAGTGAAAATGCAGGATATGCTTCCGGCTTTGTTTCATCAAGGATTTGTTGCTTTTTATAAATATGTGTTGAGCAAGAGTTACTCAGTAATGAGCTGAATCAACACTGCCTTTTATAAAACAGAAGGGTGTTTGTTTCTTTAAAGCCCATTTTCTTATAGAGTGAAATTGCCTTTTCGTTGGCGCTGTCGACGCACAATTTTATCCTTTCAATCCCGCTTTCCCTCAGCTTCTTTGCTGCCATAAGAATAAGCCTTGCTCCAGTGCCTTTTTTTCTCTCAACAAGGGAAACGCCCATAAATTCAATGCTCGCAGCCTTTTCTTCTGAGTCCAGTTCCGCGTATAGATAGCCTGACAATCCGCTGTTCTTAGCTAGGGCAAAAATAAGATGTTCATCATCGATTTTTTCAAGCACCTCGCTGCCGGAATAATAGGTGGCTGGAAACAGTGAATCATGAAGAAGGGTAAAATCGGCAAAGAACTCCTTCGGCAAAAAAGATGCCGGTTCTCCGTCCACTGCATCTTCGAGAGTAAGCTCCATGAACATCTGAGATGAAGCAAGTTTGAAGCCTTTCTTCTCAGCAAACAATCTGCATCGTTCATTTTTCCGGCCAATAAAGAGATGCCATTGGTTCAGCCTGTTCCCAAAATATTCTTCCGCTAATGACATCAGATATGCAGCAGAGTCCTCCCAGCTGTGAGGCTCTGCAAATGGACCCCATAATTCTCCGACACCTCTTTCCAAATCGGCATCCACCCCGAGGAAACCAGTGATTTCTGAGGAATCCTCTCTATGGATAAAGCAGGCGGAATCTGCATCCTTAAAAATGTCTGACAGATCTTCTGCAATATCCTGCGCCTCTGTACCCAGATAGCCAATAAATGAATCCTGGCGGCTGTTTTTTGCTGCCGCATAGTCAGCAAGTTCAAGTATGTCTTCTTTCGTTAGCATCGTTTTCTGCATTGTATCAATTCCTTATGTATATTTGCTATAATTTTAACATTATTCAAAAAATAAAGTCCATGATATTATATTAATGGCAGGTGCCCAAGAGCACCTGCCACCGGGCTTTTAGCGGCTTTCCCCAGACTGCCCGCCGTAAACCCTTTTTGTAAGCTGATCGGCTGCTATGGCTATAACAGAACCGAATATTAATCCATTATTCAAGAATGAAGTAATAAGCGGGGAAACCCCTTTAAAAGCCTCAGGCGGCACAAACATAGCACCCACACCTGCAAGGAGCGCAATGCCCGCCACAAGCCGGACCCGGCCGGTTTCCGTTTCTTTGTCCAGCTCTCCGAATGCAATGCCTGCCATATTGGCAAACACTACAAAAGTGACTGAATAGCCTACAGGAGCCGGGAGTGATGCAAAGAAAGACATCAGGGCAGGAAAAAAGCTTGCTGCCGTGATGATTGCCGCCCCAATCATGAATGGGAGGAGCTTAGTAATTTTTGTCGTAGCAATGAACCCGGCTGAGCCTGAGATCGGCACAGGTCCGATTGCTGAGAAAACACCGCCAAGCAGCTGGTTGACCCCTGACACAAAGCCTGAAGCCTTGAACCGAGGAGAAGGGGTTATTGCTCCTTCTTTCTTCAGCACCTCGTCAGCGACGCGGATGCTTGCAATCATATTGGTAAGCAAAAGAAGTGTCACAAAGACGGCAGTCACGGTCATTCCCGCATCAAACTTCGGCGGGCCGAAAGCGAACAGTTCCGGCATGGAGACCACACTGCCTCCCGATAACGACACTTCCTTTGACAGTCCGAATAGAGAAAACAGCAGCCAGCCGCCAACAAGGCTGATCAGAATGGAATATTGACTGACCACCCTGATTCTGTGTTTGGACAAGTAAAACGCAGCGATGACGAGCGCCAGACAGAAAAAGAATACAGGCAGGTCGACGCCTTCCCTGCGATACCCGATTCCGAGCATGCCATTAAAAAAGGACCCGCTGAGCTGCAGGATCAGCAGCAGCAGATAGACTCCTGATACAACCGGTGTAAACAGCAGCGCAAGCCGATCGATGAGTTTAAAGATGCTAAGGAGGATGAAGACAGCGCCTGAGACAAGCATCGCTCCCTCCAATGCCTGCAGAGTTTCACCTGCTGAAGAAAACAATGAGGCGCTTAGCCCTGCGTATATGGCAAACACTCCCCACCAGAGTCCTGCTGGCCCTTCGTTTATAGGCAGCCTGTGCCCGAAGAACCCCTGAAGGAGGCTTGATATCCCCAGTACAAAAATAGTGCGCTGGACGAGGCCCGCTGCCTCGGCTGGATTCAATCCGAATAGATCGGCAATGGCTATAGGTGCGACGATCGTCCCGGCAACCATGAATAGCATCCATTGCAGCGCTGAAAAACCAACTTTCATGAAAAAGACTCCAATCGTAAATAAAATTAAAAAGGAAATGGCCCTGTTTCGGCCATTTCCTATTATAAAGTATATAATGCTGTTTTTGGAGACTTCTTACTTTTTTGCAGCCTGGCCCGTACCAGGTGAAAGGGCCAGCCATGCTGACTGATCCGCAAAATACCTGGACCAGCTGCCGACTCCGGCCAGTCCATGGCGATCTGCTATCTCAGCTCTTTTCCTCAAGGACATTTCATCCTCAAGCCAGATTTTATAGGTTGCCTTATCTTTGACGGAATAATATTCTGCATAGTTTTGCCCTGATGCTTCATCATATACCGGTACGGCTCCCGTTTCAGTAAGCCACTCTTTCACTTGCTCCATAGACAGTGCCTCCGAGGAGATGCCCCCTTCATCTTTTTCCTCCCACAGCCTGGCATAGAGTGGAACGCCCAGTATAAGCTTTTCTTTCGGCACCACTTCAAGCAATGCCTGAAGATTGCTTTCCACCCAAGGAAGGCTTGCAACACTTCCGGCAACCGGAGAAGTAGCCCAGTGCTCATCGTACGCCATTACCGCCAAATAATCGACTATCCCTGCCAGCTTATCTCTTTCGTAGAAGGCTGACCAGTTTCCGCTTGAAGAGATGAAGGTGATATCCATTGAAACCGTCAGTCCTGCCTGATGAAAATAAGGCGTCGCTTCCCGGACAAACTGGGTCACCAGCGGTCCATCTTCCTGGTTTACATTTTCAATATCAAGATTGATGCCGTCCAGCTTATAAATTTGGCTGTAGTGCAGAAGCGAGCGGATGATTTTTTGCCTTGTTTCAAAATCCTTGAATGTCTGATGGGTCAATTCCGCGTCAAAAGCATTGGAAAACAGGCCCCAGACCTGATAGCCGCGGCCATGAGCCCATTTCACATAATCTCCTGAGCCCAGATTTTTTACAGATCCATCCTCACCTGCAAGCTCGAACCACGTGGGGGAAACAACATTGACGCCTGGCATAGAGGGAAGGGCAGCATGATCGGGATTTTCCGAATAAACCGCTTCCCATGTCAGATGGATCGGGCCGTCGATTTTCTTCAATTCAGGTTTGTATTCCTCTACTTTTACAGACACTTCTGTTTGTTCACCTTTTATAACATACTCTTTTTTTATATATCCTGCTCTTCCGTCACTTTTTCTTGCAAAATAGTATTCTCCTTTTGTCTCTTCAATATACAGCTCCTCATTCGCCTCGGCATCAGCTGTATACGGTGATTGAAGATCAGGTTCTGTCCTTAACCGCAGCCTTTCCTTGCTGATGTCCTGATCTCGGATGATTGCCTTCTGCACCGTCTCGCCGTCCTTTTGTATCCAAATTGCACCTGTGTCCTCGAGCACTGTATAAGCAAGAGGATAATAACGCCTGATTTCTTCGATTGAAATATACAGGCCGCCTGACTTATTCATTGCTGCAGGCAGCTGCAGTTCGACCGGCTTGCTGTTTACATAATAAGACAAGGCATCCGTCGGCATTTGGACGACTTTATTTTTGGTAGTCAGGATAATAGATTGAGAGCGCTCATCAAATACGATGGAATCATCCAGCTTTTCCTGGAGTAATGACAGCGGCAGATAGACATTTCCGTTATCAGTCCAGGCATTTCCATCCTGTTTTCCTTCGAAAATGATCGGGTTCTCCCCTGAGAAATAATCTTCTTTAACTGGTGATGCAAAGGGGTAAAGCCAAAATATGATGCCGGAAATAACAGCCAGCAGCACGAGAACAACTCTTGCAGCGAGGCTCCTTTTCTTTGCCGGCTTTCTATTAAGTTGAATATTGGCCATAAAATAAATTCCTCCCGGATACTATCGTAACGAATCTATGCAGCAAAGGGAAGGACGAATCTGCTAAAATATCCTGCCTGTTTTTTCTTGCAGCACTCTTTAATATTAACGATTGGAAAAGGCAAAAAGTTTCAAAGCATTTTGCTAATGGCACAGTAAAAAACCTTCCAGGCTAAGCGTGCCGGAAGGTTTTTTGAGGGAACTGGCTATTTTTCTAATAAGTGGTAAAACCAAGCATCTTTTGAAGGCTGTAAACGATATATCTGAACACAGGAAGCTCTTCCTGGGTAGCATAGTCGAGCGTATAGATGCCATCTTCATTCTCCCATATCCTTTTGAAATAGGCATCAGCATCCTTCATGACAGGCGTGTCATTGGGGGCTGCTATCTTCATATCTGTTTCGAGATTCAAATCATCCAGATTCCTTTTTGTAAAATTGGCTGAACCGCCAATCAACACACTGTCAGTTTTCTTTTGGATGAACATCAGCTTCGGATGGTACTGCTCCTCATCTGTATTGTACCAGCGGATGGAGATATTTTCTTTACCGAGTTTTTCAAGCTCAGAAGCAACCGGAATATTCGGAAGACCTGTCTTTTCCGAGCCAAATGCATTCTGATTCGGGTCGAATACGAGATTGATCTGCACTCCGCGGTCTGCCGCTTCCTCCAGGCCTCCAATAACATCCCGGTCGGCAAGATAGAACATGCCAAGCCATATGATATCTCCTTTCCGGCTTTCATCTATTTCTTGAAGGATATGTTTGAGAATCTTCCCTTCTGTCAAGACCTGAAGGCTGACAGGTCCGTCTTCCTTTGCATCCTGCTGCTGGTACTTTGGCAGCTGAATATCATAGCCGGAATAATCAATGACAGCCTGTTCTGTTTGAAGTAAGTCCCCTATGAAGCTGCCGCTTCCTTCAAAAGCAATATTTGAATGATAGCCGCTTGCATCATGGGGGTTTCCCGAGGAAACGATGGCAGTCTTCTCGGACACGAAGACTTTGCGGTGATTAGCCTTGATGTTCAGCAGATCAAGATATGACCGCGCTGTTACATCAGGTGCAGTATTGGCAAGCGGATTGGGCAGCCAGCCTTTGCCGTCCTGTCCAAACCACTGCAAAAACATCCGCCAGAAACCTGAATAGAGCGGGTTGGAATCGCGCAGCGGCTCTAACTTCGTCATAACCACCTCTATGCCGTTCTTTTTCAGCTCCTCCAGCTCAGGTGCTCTATGGGACCCATATGTAGTATTGATTTTATCTGTAATGACGATTATTGGCATTTCGGGATTTTGCTTCTTCTTCATGATCAGTCTGTCGGTTATATTCTGGCTCAGCGGAGGAAACTTTTCCTCTTTGTCGTAATAGCCGCTGTACAGGAACATATCCATAACGATATATTCCTCTGCTTCTTCAATAGCCTCCTGCATCCTTTCAAAAATCTCCTGTTCATGCTGCCTCTTTCCTTTCTTGTCTTCGTATGATAAATCCGTCAGCAGCTGCAAATCATCAACCTGATGGACTTTCCCTTCATAAGACAACCCTTCAGGCAGTTTTTTATTTGTATGGTAAATGACTGTAACGCTGTATATGATCAAAAGCAGCACCACAGCCGGAACCCATATTTTTTTCTCTTTTAGCGGCCCCATATCCGTTCCTCCCATTTTATCTGCCAAGCGGCTGAATGCCTATATAATAACCGTTTTTCCATAAATAGAAACCAAGCGGCCATCCATAAAAAAAGAGCAAAGCATGGATTGCTTTGCTCCTGTTTATTTTATAATTAGCCTACCAGCTTAACCAGCAGATGGGAAAGGGCATGCTGCTCTTCTTCGTTGCCGGACTTCCACAGCTCCTGAAGCAGCTTTTCCTCCCTGTTGCGAGGCTCTTCCTTCTTCGCCAGGTAGTCGCCTACCTTTTGCGCAGCATTTGCCAGCTGCTCTTCATTCAGCCCCATTTTCTTGCCGAGTGAGACCTTGCCGCCTAAATAATCCTTGAAGCCTTCAAAGCTTGATAGAATTTCGTCTTTTTTCTCAGAGCCCATGTTTTCCAGTTTGTTTTCTACTTTGCTGTTTGTTTCTGCTGAACCGTTAGTATGTTCCATTAATCATCTCTCCTTTAAATTATAGTAATTGTTGCTTCTGTTCTATAGATACCCGATTTGGTCTATGCGAAACACAGAAAAGCATATTGAAAGATTCTTGAAATATATTGTGATAGAAGCGTATATTTATTGATAGAAGACCGGCGGTACAAAAAACTCTTAAGGCTGCTGCCCGAAAAAGAAAATAGGAGGCGGGATATGGAACATCTCATTTTCAAACATATGGAGACGGTGAAGCTAATTACAGAAAGTTCGCTCAAGCGCATACCGGAAAATGCAGCTGATTTTATTCCAGAAGGCTTCAATAACAGCATCCGCTGGAACTTCGGCCATATCGTCTATATTCAGGAAAAAATTGCATTCTTACTGCTTAACGAAAAATCAGGACTGCCGGCTTCTTATGAAGAGCTTTTTAGCGCGGGAACCAGCCCCCGTTCTTGGGAGCAGGAGCCTCCGAGCCTGAAGGAGATTGCCGATGCCTTAGCAGACCAAAAGGAAAGAATTCTTCAATTTATGCCTGGCCGTCTGGAAGAAATACTGCCAGAACCTTTTACTAATAAGGCCGGCATCACGTTCCATACAGCAGGGGAAGCCTTTCTCTTCAGCTTTTACCATGAAGCTCTCCATATGGAAGCAATTAAAAAGATTTACCAGATCTATAGGAAAGAACAAGTCTGAGAACTCTCTGTCATAAAAAATGCCCGCCAGGCTGGGAAGCCTGCGGGCCGCTTTTTATTTTTCTTTGTTTTCCATATTGTATTTTTTCATAAAACGGTCTACACGGCCGCCTTTATCGGCAAATTTCTGTTTGCCGGTATAAAACGGATGAGTGTCAGAGCTTACCTCCACCTTCAACAGCGGATAAGTGTTGCCGTCTTCCCATTCTATCGTTTCATTCGTCTTCTTCGTAGAGCCGCTTAAAAATTTATAGCCGCTGTTCACGTCCATAAATACTACCTGCCTGTATTCCGGATGAATATTCTGTCTCATTGAAGTCACCTCTTTTATAGGATAATTTAATTGTAATCGAAACGATTACGATTATCAACTTTATTGCTCAACTCTTACCTATTTATCATTTTCCCGGGTACTATATCTATAAACATTGATTAGTACCTGGTGCTAAGTTAGCCTAACATGGTACAATATAAAGACCTGGCTAATCCTCTTTGATTTGATACCAGAACAAGCAATCGATTCCCGCCAAATAACGGCGGAAATCGCGGATTTTGAATAAAGGAGAGAAGTTATGACAGCAGGCATTATCATTGTACTGGCTTATTTGCTCGGATCGATTCCTTCCGGGCTCTGGATCGGAAAGGCATTTTACGGGACAGATATCCGCCAGCATGGCAGCGGCAATCTTGGCGGAACAAATACATTCAGGACGCTTGGCGTCAAGGCAGGCATCATTGTTACCACTGCGGATATTTTAAAAGGGACCCTGGCAGCTCTCCTTCCCTATTTCCTGGGCTCGGATTTTAATTGGCTTGTAGCAGGCATATTTGCTGTAATAGGCCATATGTATCCTATTTTTGCCGGATTCAGAGGCGGAAAGGCAGTGGCAACATCCGGAGGAGTGCTGCTTGCATGTGCACCGCTTATGTTTGCAGTAATCGTGGCCATCTTTTTCCTCAGCTTATACATAACCAAATATGTATCCCTTTCATCTATGCTGGCTGCCGTGGCAGCTGTGGTTTATTCCCTTTTCGTAGGTGAATGGGATCCGCTGCTCACTGTAGTTGTATCCATCCTTGCCTTCTTTGTCATCTACAGGCACAGGGCCAATATTAAACGAATAAAAGATAAAACAGAGCCAAAGATCTCCTGGCTTTAGACCAAAAAATAAACGGCTGGAAGGCCGTTTATTTTTTTCAAGCCCCTCTGCCAATGCTGATCAAGCAACCAAAAAACACCTTAAAACAGCTGTTCTGAAAAAGAAAAATATCGTGCGTTATTGTAGTGGACATACCAGTTTTGTATAATAGTATAAAAGTCATAATTATCCATCATTTCGACTAAAAACTTTCTTTTTTTTCAAATTCCGCACATAATACTGAAAAAGATTCATATATTACGCTATGGCCCCTGACTGCTGAGCGGCTTAAAAAGATGGATTACGCATACATTACTCGTTTTAAGGAGGGTATATTGTGATACCCGTAAACTCTTTATCTCAAGAATCGTTTCCTTTTCCCTATTTTATTTTATCCCGGGATTTATACATCATCTCGGCCTCAGGTAACCAGCAGCAACATTGCCAAAAGCATATTTCCGAACTTCTTGCCGACGGCCAGAATGCGCAGGAGCTTCAGGCATTCCTTATTGGAAGTAATGCAGAATATGTTGATTTTCATTTTATAGAAGGCTGGTTCCGCATTTACCGGGCTGATGGAGCTGACAACGAAACCATCCATATATTCTGCTTCCCGATTGAACCATTGGCTGCGGAAATTGAGCAAGTACTGGCAGAATTCGAGGAAAAAGCGGCTGTTTTTTCCAAAGCATTGAAGAAAAAAAAGGAAAAGCTTATACAGACTGCAGAACAGGTACAGGAAATGGCAGTCGCTTATGAATTTCAGGCTAATCTTGGAAAGCTGGCGGCTGGCATCGCTCACGAAATCCGGAATCCGCTCACGACGGTCAAAGGCTTCCTTCAGCTGCTCAAGCCGCAGCTCAGGGAAATCGGAAAAGAGGAATATGCCAGTATTGCTTTAGGGGAGATCAGCCGGGCAAACGAAATTATCGGCAGTTTTCTGAATGCCAATAAACCTTCCGAGAACAAAATGAAAAAAGTGCATATCAATCAGATTGTCAAAGAGATTGTCATGCTTTACGAAAGCGAAGCCGTTTTAAGGGGAAGCCTGCTTTTATTCGAACCTTCACCCAATGATCCAACAATGGCAGCTGTTCCCGGTGAGCTCAAGCAGGTGCTCTCCAACCTGTTCAAAAATGCAATGGAAGCAATGACCATACAAAGCATGGCAGGCTCTGTACAGGCAAAGGTAGAATGCTGCAGCAAGCATGCTGTCATTACCATACAGGATAATGGCTGCGGCATGTCTGAAGAAACACTGCAAAGAATTTATGAGCCGTTTTATACGACTAAAGAAACCGGCACAGGCATTGGCATGTCAGTCTGCAAGAAAATAGTCGAGGAATTGGGCGGCAGCATTGATATATCAAGCAGGCCGGGAGAAGGAACGGCTGTGAAGGTTATTCTCCCCATTGAAGCTGAGGAGGCAGAGAAACTGGCAGAGCCGGAAATAATCCCTGAGAGAAGGAATTAAAAAAAGGCTGTTCCTGAAAATAATACTCTCAAATACAGTGGAAAGCACCGAACAACAAGCAAGATGAATTGCCCGCCTCGATGATGGTTAAGACGAAAAAAGCGGATGCCCGCGTGAGACATCCGCTTACCTGCCTATTAGAAGCTATAACTTAATCAATTGGAACTTGGCATTTCCAAATACATCTTTTATATAATCAAGTTTTGTATGGTCAAAATAGACAAAATCCTTCTCATGAATCAACACAGACAGATCGCCGAATTCAAAAGTTTTGTCATCGGTAATGGGCTGCTCTTCCAGAGACAGCTTAAGCTGAGGGCCGCCTCAGCCGATTCCCATTGAAAGGCGTACATACAGCTTCTCCTCCGCTGTCTTTCTTTCCTTTTCAACAGAATCCAGCAGCTTATCGGCTGCAGCACCAGTCATTTTAAACATCGTCCCACCCCCTTTACTGTAACTGCATGCATGCAGGCAGTTTTCTTCTAATGATGCGATCCAAAGAAGAATCCCTGCAGAAAAATCATGCTGACCGCCAAGACTGCCAGCACCCCGATAACTGGTATAAAAATGCTCCGGTTTTTCTCGCAAATTGCAGCAAGAACAAAATAAATGACAGCCATGACAGCGGCAAAAGCGCCTGCTTCAATGGCCTTTTCTGCTTTATCTGTCTGCAGTACGACAAGAAGCGCTATTCCTCCGAAAATAAAAATGCCGATCATATTCATTAATCGATATTGAGACAAACTGACACATCCTTCATTTTATTTTTTCTTTACCCTGACCGTTCATCCTGTCAAACGGCCTTGGAGCGATCAAAGTGCTTGTGCGAATTACCCTGATAAGGGGTATTTTTTGCAATAAAAACATAAAGTATAAATAGGCCTGTTTCACTTGTGCAGCCTGATTCAATTATTCGCTTTACACTGCATACTCCTTTATAATGATTATGGAAAACAGATTGCGGGAAAGGAGACTTCACATGAACATACATATAAATGACGATGCCGCACAATGGTACAAAGATGAACTTTCACTGGAAAAAGGTGACCACCTCCGTTTTTTTGCCCGCTATGGCGGATGCAGCACCGTTCAGCAGGGTTTCTCTCTCGGAGTTGCCAATGAAGAGCCTGTCAATACAGGTGCAGTAACGGAAAAAGGCGGCATTACATTCTTTATTGAAGAAAAAGATCTTTGGTTTTTTAATGATCAAGATCTGTATGTAGAAATGAATCACAAGGCAAATGAGCCCGTATTCAAATATGAAGAGTAAGCAGCTGCCTTTCTAAGCAGCTGCTTTCTTCTTTTTCAGTTCAGTCCAGAGGATTGCGGATTCCTTCTTTGGCAAGAATCTGTTTTTGCCTGTCACCCAGCAAATCAAAATGTGAATAGCCGTCCTTTCTAATATCAATCCATTCAGGCTTAAGGCCATGGGAATGCCCCCACCTTTTCAGCTTATCCAGATCGCTGCAGCCTACCTTTGTCACTGTTTTGCAGCCGGGGAAGCGGTCATCCAGCCAGTAATGAGTCAGAAAAGCAATTTCCCCTTTATCAATTTTTTCTTTCCATTCTCTCAATTCTTTCTTTCCAATTCCAAATGCCACTGGATCACCTACTCAGCAGCTTCAGGTGCTTTTTTCGCTTTTTCATAAGCTTCGTGCCAGTCAGGATATTTCCGTTTGATTGAAATGGGGCGGAAGTTTTCTTTTTTCACACAAACATGCTTGGAAATGCCTTCTACAGACAATTCTCCCCCCTCTGTCAATATTTCATATCCGTATGTGACACGGAATCCATCATACTCTTCGATCCAAGTCCTGATGACTGCTTTTTCACCATATCTGACAGGCTTTTTATAGGAAGCGGCAATATCAATAACAGGAGAAATGATTCCGTCTTTTTCAAGCTCTGCATAATTGAAGCCCAGCTCCTCAATCAGCCTGGTGCGTCCAAGCTCCATCCAGACCAGATAATTGGCATGGTACACCACGCCCATTTGATCGGTTTCCGCATATCGGACTTCAATTTCTTTCGTTGATATCAGCATCTTTATTCCCCTTTGTGATTTTCTTTACCGCCTTTTCAAAATCCGCTTTCTCAAGAAGGGACGCATTCTCCTTCAATTGGCTTTCGTCACCCTCCATGAGCCTGAAGGCCTGGAACTGAATGGATTCATCAGCCAGATTGGCTGCCAGGCGCCCGTTGCCTCCAGCTTTTATGCCAGGCAATGCTTCATCCAGATAAGCGATAGCTCCATCCGTCAAATCATACTTGTATTGAGCAGCGTAGTTCTTGATGATCTGGATAAGTTCTTCTGTATTATAGTCTTTAAAATGAAAGAACTTCTTAAAGCGGGATTTCAGCCCCGGGTTGCTCTGCAGCAGCCTTTCCATTTCATTGGAATAACCGGCAAGTACGACAACCAGGTTTTCATTATGCTTTGTCATTTCATCAACCAGAGTGTCGATTGCTTCTTTCCCAAAGTCACCAGGCGATTCGCTTAAGAGGGCATACGCTTCGTCTATAAAAAGTACGCCGCCCAATGCTTCCCTGATGATCTTCTTTGTCTTGATCGCTGTTTGTCCTACATAGCCTGCAACAAGGTCGGAACGGCCGGCAACGATGAGATGCCCTCTTTTCAGCATCCCGCATTTATGAAGCAGCTCTGCATAAATCTTCGCCACTGTCGTTTTACCTGTTCCGGGATTGCCGGTAAAGACGGAATGAAGCTGTACAGGCACTGACGGGAGATTTTGTCCCCGGCGGTACTGCTGCATTTTTACAAACGATATCAGCGATTCTACTTCTTCTTTAATATTTCCTAGGCCGACAAGCATTTCCAGCTGTTTCTCAGGATTACTTCTTGTGCCATCATCCTGGTGAAGTATGAAGTCATCCTTTTCAAGCAGTGTATAAGGAAGCAGATGGTCAGTAGCTTCGGATTGCGCCCCTTTTTCAAAAATGGCGTCGAGGACGATATTTTTGGCTGTCCGTGCATTTCCGAAAGTGTCATCCACCTTTTCCTTCTCAAGTCTGCCTTTAAGCTCTGATTTTGCTTCATCAGTAAGGATATAATCATTATCCTTTGCTATTCTGTCAGCGATTTCCACCAGCTCTTCTTCTGTATAATCCGGAAGATGAAGCTGGTTGGATTGAGGGAAGCGGCTTCTGAGCCCGGGATTGGCATCAAGGAACTGCCGCATTTCTTCCGGATACCCTGCCAGGATCACTGCAAACTTGCCGCCATACTCTGACCCGGTCATCATCGAGACCAAAGTATCAATCGCTGTCTGGCCATAATCATTCCCTGTCTGGCCTTCCCGCTTCAGGCTGTATGCTTCGTCGATGAAAAGCACGCCGCCGAGAGCCCTCTCAACAGCAGAGCGGACATTTTCCTCTGTCTGGCCGACATATGCGCCTACAAGCTGTGAGCGGTCTGCTTCTACCACTTCTTCCCGCGGCAGGACGCCAAGTTCATGATAAATTTTTGCAAGCAGCCTTGCGAGTGTCGTTTTTCCTGTTCCAGGGTTGCCCGTCAGGATCATATGGAGGCTCATTTCATCTTTGATTTGGAAGCCCAGCTGCTTTCTTTTCTTCTGGTACTTCAGGAATTTATAGAAATCATTCACCCGGCTTTTTACTTTTTCCATGCCGATCATACTATTAAGGCTTTCAAGTGCACTGATTTCTTCAGTCACTTCTTCTTCAGTCTGGAATAATGCATGCCACTCTTCTTTCAGACCGGCAATTCTGTCTATATGCTTTTTCATGTCGTTAACATGGGTTGCTGTATGGAAAACCCCCGAAATCGATTCTTCATACTCTTCAGCAGCCTTGAGCAGCAAAGCTGTTTCATCAGCAGCCAATTCGAGCAGGCTGATCAGGCTGGCGTATATATCTTGGAACTTCTGGTCTGTCAGTTCCTCTGACACTTCCCTTTTGCCTGATAATCTTTCCTTCTCTTCTTCAGATGCATCGAGAAAGCTGCGGCAGATACTGATATACTGCTCAGCAATTTTCCGCTTTGCTGTCCGGTTGTCGGTTTCCCTGATAGAGGGAAATACGAGCATGTCAAGAAGCTCACGATGCTTCTTCCAATCCCTCTGGGCCATAAATCTCCGGGCCTGTCCATTTTGCGGATCCAGCTCTAAAGCTTTGTCCATCCAGGCAGCGGCAAGGCTGTCATCTTTATTCCTGCCAAGCCTTGAAAGAGCGGCAAGTGTAAGGATTGCAGAAACAGATCCAGAATCTTCATCAGTGTCTATTTCCTTCAGCAGGCTTAACAATCTGCCTTCATTGGATATATATCCGTTCTCGCTGTACTCTTTTTCCCATTCCGCAATACGGGCGGAGATTGGGGAAGCATGTTGTTTCCTTTGGTTCATCACTATCACATCTTCTTTTACAAAAATTATTTACTCTCCGCTTTTCGCGTCCGCTATTATTTTACCATATATTTTTGTATGTACTAAGCATTCTGCCGTGCTGTTACGGATATGGAAAGGGCCCGGGTTCTGGTGGATATCCCGGGCCGATGGCTTTACTATTCTAATCCGTTTTCCTGCTGCGCCCGATATTCGTCCTTTACCTCTGACCGGAAAGCATCCAGGCTGTCCCGGCGGCGCTCGTTCTTAGCTTCGATGCGCTTTTTGTCTTCTTCGTTTGCGAACTCCATAGAAGCCTCTGCTTCCTGCATATTCTCAATTGTATGGACGATCATTGATTGCAGCTTCTCAACGTTATCGCTTCTGTCATCGGGATTTGGCCTGTTATGTGCCATTACGTAACCCTCCTTGGCGGTAGTGGATTGTTGCCTGATTAGTTTACGGAATATGTTGTTTTTTCATGTAGGAAATGAGTGGGTAAAAGGGGAGGCATAAACATGCACTTAAAGATAAATAAGTGATCATACAAACAGCCGCCCTTGATTAGGGACGGCTGTGATTTATCATCTATTCGCCTTTAGTTTGAATGACCTGTGCGTGCTTTCCTGATGTATCCTGCATCTTCTTGCCTTTGTTGCCGCCGAATCCTCTTGATTTGGTTCCTATATGGTTCGGCACAAACTGGCTGCTGTCTTTTTTCGGATTGCCCATGCTTATCCCTCCTCCCTTTTAATATCTCCTTAAGAGGGGGAGTTACGAATGGGAATTTATTCAGCTTTGCCCATACGTTTTTCTTCAAGCCTTACTTCAATGCGATCTATGGCAGCCTGATCTTTCAGAAGCTGGCGCTTGTTTTCAAGGACAAGCTCTGCAAATGTCTGTTTTCTAGGTTTTCTCATTTCTTTCACCTTCCTTATTTCCTATTCTAACAGTTAATATGCCCAAAAAATCCTGTAATTATTACAACTTTTTGAAAATTTAAAGTAAAAGGGAGTAGTTGTAGGATATTTGCTTAAGACTTTTGGTTATTTAGGAATTTTTTAGAAGTGGGTTACATGACTAGCTTCTCGCGGCAATGCCATGTATCCCGGGGACCTGTTTAGATGCATGACTGGCTTTTTCACAGCCATTTCGTGTACTTCGGGAAACTGTTGGCATACATGACTGGCCTTCTTGCGGCCATTTCGTGTACTCCGGAAACCTCTTGGCATACATGACCAGCCTTCTAACAATCATATCATGTATCCCGGAAACCTCTTGGCATACATGACTAGCCTTCTGGCAGTCATACCATGTATCCCGGAAACCTCTTGGCATACATGACCAGCCTTCTGGCAGTCATACCATGTATCCCGCAAACCTCTTGGCTTACACGACTAGCCTTCTTGCAGTTATACCATGTATCCCGGAAACCTGTTGGCATACACGACTAGCCTTCTTGCAGTTATACCATGTATCCCGGAAACCTGTTGGCATACATGACTAGCCTTCTTGCAGCCATATCATGTATCCCGGAAACCTCTTGGGATACATGACTAGCCTTCTTGCAGTCATATATGTATCCCGGAAACCTGTTGGGATACATGACTTGCCTTCTTGCAGCCATATCATGTATCTCGGAGACCTGTTGGGATACATGACCAGCCTTCTTACAGTCATATCATGTATCCCGGAAACCTGTTGGGATACATGACTAGCATTCTTGCAGTCATATCATGTATCCCGGAAACCTGTTGGGATACATGACTAGCCTTCTTGCAGCCATACCATGTATCCCGGAAACCTGTTGGCATACATGACCAGCCTTCTTGCAGTCATACCATGTATCCCGGAAACCTCTTGGCATACATGACTAGCCTTCTAGCAGTAATACCATGTATCCCGGTGGCCTGAAAGGATACATTACCTCCCTTATCGCAGCTGCATGACCTCTGCTAAAAAATAAAAAATAAGCACCCAACAGGATGCTTACACTTCATTTCATTTTTTCAGTCATTTCCCACATGGTTTCTGCTTCCATCGCCGATAAATATTTATCCCGGATTATACCTTTTTCGTCAATAAAATAAGTTGTAGGAACCGTCATGACTTTATACTTGGTATTCACCTCGTCTTTTCCATCCAGAAGGATCGGAAAGGTAATTCCCATTTTCTCAATAAATTTTGCTGAATTGTATTGCGGATCGATATTGACAGCCAGGATGCTGATCTCATTCCCTGCTGCTTCATGGAATTTTTGCATCTCAGGCATCTCCTGTTTGCAGGGAGGGCACCATGGAGCCCAGAAATTGAGCATGACCTTTTTTCCGCGGAAATCAGAGAGCTTAACAGACTGCCCCTGAAGATCCTTCAGCTGAAAATCAAGTGCCTCTGTACCAACTGCAAGACCGGGCAAGTCCGCTTTAGCAGCATTCAGCGGCAATAGGCCTGATATATGCACAAGCAGTAAGAAGGCCATCAGATTTATTAGTTTTCTGACCATTGCTATATTTCCTCCTTAAAAAGCTTATTTGATGAAGATATAAAGAATGCTTAACAGCCAAAATCCGCATAAAAAAGTGAATAGCGCATAAATAACCAAATAGACCATTTCCCTGGCAGCCCAGCCTTGCTTTCTGCACTGTCCGGTAAAATAAAGAGCGGCACCGAGCAGGCCGAGAATAGCTTCTTTTATCCCTCCATTGAAATAAAGCAAACCAAGGGGGTTGGTCCATAAAAGGGACGGCTGAAAAAGCAGCCTGCCAAACTTATATAAAAGAAACCAAATCAGCACTGCTGTAAAAAGCTTGTCCTCGAAAGTTTTTCGAAACTCTTGTCTGTTTTTCAAATGAAAGAAGAAAAACAGATGGACGATCAGCAGGGAAAGAAGGGATACCAGCAGGTCAACCTTAAGGTTAAAGGACCCAATTTCAATTGTCTCCATTATTACGTTGCCCCCGTTAGAAAAATATATGAGCGGAAAGAGCCCGCAGAAAAAAGCAAGCATTGCTGCTTGCTTCCTGAATATTATGAATGGAACAGCTTCTTCAGCTCTTCAGAATAATTCCCTTGAATGATCCCTTTTTCAGTGATGATGGCTGTAATCAGCTCAGCAGGTGTCACATCAAATGCCGGATTAAAAACCTTAACTCCGTCCGGTGCCGTGTTTTTGCCGAAACCATGCGTAATTTCTTCGGAGCCTCTCATTTCAATCGGGATAGCATCTCCTGATTCTGTTTTCATGTCAATGGTTGATGTAGGCGCAGCTACGTAAAAAGGGATATTATGTGCTTTGGCCAGCAGGGCAAGCCCGTATGTCCCAATTTTATTGGCAGTGTCCCCATTGGCGGCCACCCTGTCACAGCCGACAAAGACAGCTTCTGCCATTCCCTTTTGCATGATCATGGCAGCCATGCTGTCTGTGATAAGAGTCACATCAATGCCTGCCTGCTGGAGCTCCCATGCCGTCAGCCTTGCGCCTTGAAGGAGCGGCCGCGTTTCATCTGCATACACTTTTAGTTCCCAGCCCTTTTCCTTGGCAAGATAGAAAGGCGCCAGTGCTGTACCGTATCTCGCAGTTGCAATGCCGCCTGCATTGCAATGTGTCAGGACCCCCATCCCATCCTTCAAGAGGGCAAGCCCGTGGATGCCGATCATGCGGCATACCTCCTCATCCTCTTTCCTGATCTGGTGTGCCTCTTCCTCAAGCTTTTTCTTTATCAAGGCAACTGGCTGGTCTTTTTCCGCCAGGGCACGCTCATCCATCCTCTGCAAGGCCCAGAATAGGTTAACGGCAGTAGGACGGGAACTCGCCAGGTACTCGAGATTTTCTTTAAAATTTTTGTAAAACGATGAGAAATCCACCTCAGGAGCCTTATTGGCAGCCAGAACAAGTCCGTAGGCAGCGGCAATCCCTATGGCCGGAGCACCTCTGACTTTCAGCTGCTTGATTGCGTCCCACGCATCCTCCACCTTGGTGATTTCAAGAAATTCTGTGACCGCTGGCAGCAGGGTCTGATCCAATATATATAATGTGCCGTTATCATATGTAACGGATTGAAGGAATGTCTGTTCCACTTTTTGTTCCCCTCTCGAAGACTTTTCAAATTTTTCTGATGCTAGAGCTATTGTAGCAAGAATTATGTTAAACGCCTATATTTTATTTTCACAAAAGGAAAAAGCGCCGCAGCAATGCCGCGGCGCCCATACATTTATTAGTTTTTCAGTCTTTCGCGCAGAACCATCTGCAGGATTCCGCCATGGCGGTAGTAGTCGATTTCAACTTCAGAATCAAAACGGACAAGCACTTCAAAAGTAAGTCTGTTTCCATCTTCGTCTGTCGCTGTAACCTTTACGAAATCGCGCGGCCTTACATTTTCATCAATCTGTACATCGAATGTTTCCTTGCCAGTCAGGCCAAGAACCTCTGCATTTTCTCCTGCTTTGAATTGAAGCGGAAGGACACCCATAAGAACAAGGTTGGAACGGTGGATACGCTCATAGCTCTCAGCAATGACTGTCTTGATGCCGAGAAGATTTGTACCTTTGGCAGCCCAGTCACGGGAAGAGCCCATTCCATAGTCTTTGCCTGCAAGAACGGCAAGGCCGGTTCCATCTTCCTTGTATTTCATGCAAGCATCATAGATGCTTGTCACTTCGCCAGTCGGCCAGTATGTCGTGAAGCCGCCTTCAGTGCCAGGGGCAACCTGGTTGCGGATGCGGATGTTCGCGAATGTTCCGCGCATCATCACTTCATGGTTACCGCGGCGTGAGCCATAAGAGTTGAAATCACGCGGCTCAACGCCGTTTTCGCGCAGATATCTTCCTGCTGGAGTATCCTTGCCGATTGCGCCTGCAGGTGAGATATGGTCAGTTGTAACAGAGTCGCCGAATTTGCCGACTACACGCAGTCCGTTAAGCGGCTTGACTTCATCCGCATTTGGCGTAAGCCCTTCAAAGAACGGCGGGTTTTGGATGTAAGTTGAGTTCTCATCGAAAGAATACAGCGGTTCATTGCTGGTCTGGATTTCATTCCAGCGCTCGTTGTCGCTGAATACATGCTCATATTCTTTCTTGAAAAGCTCAGGTGTTACAGTCCTGCTGACAACCTCGTTGACTTCAGCAGTAGATGGCCAGATATCCTTGAAGAATACGTCGTTTCCATCTTTGTCTTTTCCGAGTGATTCATTCTGAAGGTCAATGTCAACAGTTCCAGCCAATGCATAAGCCACTACCAGCGGCGGTGAAGCCAGGTAGTTTCCTTTAACAAGCGGGTGGATACGGCCTTCAAAGTTTCTGTTCCCTGAAAGGACGGAAGTGACAAGAAGATCGCTGTCAGCTACTGCCTTCTCGATTTCCTCTCTCAGCGGCCCGGAGTTTCCGATACAGGTTGTGCAGCCGTAACCGACCAGGTTGAAGCCGATCTGCTCAAGGTATGGAAGCAATCCGGAATCACGCAGATAGCCTGTAACTACCTTAGATCCAGGTGCAAGAGAAGTTTTTACATATTTAGGCACTTCAAGGCCAAGCTCGACCGCTTTCTTAGCTACAAGGCCGGCGCCGACAAGCACATATGGATTTGAAGTATTTGTACAGCTGGTAATCGCAGCAATGGCGATAGCACCTGTTTTCATTTTTGTTGAATCCCCATTTTGGAAATCAACGGTTACTTCTTTATTGATCTCTTTCTTGCTTAAACCGAAGCCCTGGTTCCCTTGAGGAGCCGTAAGCGCCTGATTGAACTCTTCTTTCATGGCAGAAAGAGGAATCAAATCCTGCGGGCGTTTAGGACCGGAAAGGTTTGCTTCAATTTCAGCGAGATTGATCTCAACTACTTCAGTGTATACCGGTTCAAGTGAAGGATCGAAGAACAATCCATTCTCTCTGCAGTACTTTTCAACAAGCTTGATCTGCTCTTCAGATCTGCCTGTCAGACGCATGTAGTTGAGTGATTCTGAATCAACCGGGAAGAATCCGCAAGTTGCACCATATTCAGGTGCCATGTTGGCAATTGTCGCACGGTCAGCAAGCGGCAGTGCCGTTACACCTGATCCGAAGAACTCGACGAATTTGCCGACAACTCCCTGCTGGCGAAGAACCTGTGTCACCTTAAGCGCAAGGTCTGTTGCTGTAGCTCCGTTTGGAAGCTCACCAGTCAGCTTAACCCCTACTACTTCAGGCACAGGGAAATAAGAAGGCTGGCCTAGCATTCCTGCTTCAGCTTCAATTCCGCCTACACCCCAGCCAAGTACGCCGATACCGTTGATCATGGTTGTATGGGAATCCGTACCTACGAGTGAATCAGGGAAAGCTTCAAAATCGCCATCCGGCGTTTCAACTGCATGAACCACGTTTGCAAGGAATTCCAGGTTAACCTGGTGAACGATCCCGGTTGCCGGCGGAACAGCACGGTAGTTGTCAAATGCTTTCTGTGCCCAGCTAAGGAACTGATAACGCTCGGCATTACGTTCAAATTCAAGAACCATATTTGCTTCCAGGGAATCAGGTGTACCGTACTTATCAACCTGCACTGAGTGGTCGATAACCAGGTCGACCGGCTTCTCCGGATTAATTTTGTCAGGATCTCCGCCCATGTCAGCCATTGCTTTCCTTAATGAAGCAAGGTCAACAACCGCAGGAACGCCTGTGAAATCCTGAAGGATGACGCGTGAAGGCTTGAAAGGAACGTCTACTTCCTTCACTTGGTCAGATCCCCATTTTGCCAGGTTCTCTACATGCTCTTGTGTAATAACCCGTCCGTCAAACTGGCGCAGGACAGACTCAAGCAATACTTTAATGGAATAAGGCAACCTTGATACGCTGCCGATTCCTGCTTTTTCCAAAGCTGCTAATTGATAGTAATGATAGCGTTTACCGTCTAGTTCAAATGATTTCCTTGAATTAAAAACATCATTTTTAGACATATGTATTACCCCCTCTAATGATAATCATATACCAAAATTATAATAATTGTCGAAAAGTTTGAATTGTCATTTTCATCGCCACTTTTCTCACAATTCTTATCTTAATACAACCTTTTATATAAGTAAATAACAAGAAAGTTATTGTTTTTGATAAGTTTTACTTATTATATTTTTGATCGCAATTCATTTTGGCATGATTGGACAGCTAACAGAGTCAATTTCTATATACCTTTTTGGAGATTTTTAAAACAAATATTATTGCAATAAAGCAATTTTTTACCGAATGAGGGCTGGTTTGCAGGCAAAAGATATGTATGCGGAGGTGAGAATTTTGGCGAAACGAAAAGCAAATCATGTACGTCCAGGCATGAACGCAGCTAAAAGCCAGGGTCAGGGCGCCGGGTTTAATGAGGAATTTTCAAATGAGCCATTGACAGAAGCGCAGAAACAAAACAATAAAAAACGCAAGAAAAACCAGTAATAGCTTGTATTGGGGCTTGGCCCCCTTTGAATAGCAGGACATAAAAAAACCCCTGAAACAGGGGTTTTTACATTTTGTCATTCAGCCGCATTAACTTCCTGGATGATTCTCGACAAATCTCGCTGAAATTGCTCCAGCTGGCCACGCTGATGTTCACTTGCTGTTTCAAGGGCATTTTCGATTTGCGCAAATGCTTCATTGACCTCATTTTCCAGATGCTTCAGCTGATGCCCGTAGCTTGCACTGTCGTTAACGATTTCATTATATAAGCCGCTGGCTTCGGCGAACCCTTGCTCTGCCGCCTGGAAAGCCTGCTGTTTGTCTTTATGGTATGGCATGTTTTCACTCCTGTTAATCAAGATGTAGTGTTAAATTGTGCAGTCAGCAGGGAAAATATTCGGTATAAAAACAACTGCAAAAAACATCCTAATGTTAGGAGGGATGGCAAATGAACAAAAACGACAGCAAAGATATGCACAAAAATGCCCCAAAAGGAAATAACCCGGGTCAGCCTGAACCGTTAAGCGGCTCCAAGAAAGTAAAAAACCGCAACCATACAAGACAAAAGCATAATTCAGGGCACGACATGTAAGGTCCTGCAGAAGAAGGCCTGTCCCTACTCGGGAGACAGGCCTTTTGCAATCCTGCCCAGACAGGCAGAAATGATTTCTGCTTCTTCTTCGGAAACGGTCCGAAGATCGAATATCGTTTCTTCCTGGCGAATTCTTGCAATGATGGGCGTTCCCTGATGCTCCCTTAGCCTGACAGCCAGATCATCAGCTGAAATGCCGGGCATTCTGATTGCTGCCGCATAGGTCGGCAGCTCCACATCCGGCATTGTGCCCCCGCCGACCATGCTGGTGCTTTCCATCACCTTCACTTCAGAGCCGGGGCACAGCAGACGTACAGCTTCGGCAAATGTTTCTGTTCTCACCTTGATTTCTTCCTTGTCAGCAAGCATATCCCTTATGACAGGAATTCCTAATAAGGTTTTTTCGTCTTTTATATAAGCCGAAAGCGTCGCTTCCAAAGCCGCCAGTGTCATCTTATCGACTCTTAGAACTCTTGCCAGCTGATGCTTCTTGAGCTTATCGATCAGTTCTTTACGGCCGGCGATGATGCCTGCCTGGGGCCCACCCAGGAGCTTATCACCGCTGAACGACACGATGCTTGCGCCGGCTTTCAGCACCTCGCTTACCACAGGCTCTTCCCCGATTCCATGCTTGCTGTAATCATACAGAACCCCGCTTCCGAGATCTTCGTAATAAATCAGCCCGCTCTTTGAAGCTTCTTCTGCCAGTTCACTGGCAGAGACACTTTTAGTAAAGCCCATGATCTTGAAGTTGCTCGTATGCACCTTCATCAGCATTGCGGTCGCCTCAGTCACTGCTTCCTGATAATCCCGGAGATGGGTTTTATTCGTTGTTCCCACTTCTACCAGCCTGGCCCCAGATTCCTCCATGATGGATGAAATTCGAAAAGAACCCCCAATTTCAACAAGCTCTCCCCGGGAAACAATGACCTCGCTGTCAGAAGCCAATGCCCTCAGAACGAGGAATACGGCAGCCGCATTATTATTGACGATCATCGCCGCTTCTGCACCCGTAATATCCTTTATCAAACCTTCCACGAGGTCATGGCGGGATCCCCTGCTGCCTTTTTCCAAATTGTATTCTAGATTGGAATAATTCCTGGCAATGCTGGCCATATGTTCAACAGCAGTCTCTGACAGCCTTGCTCTTCCTAAATTGGTGTGAAGAATGGTGCCTGTTGCATTGATTACTTTTTGTAAGGCAAAGCTGTATTTTTGCTCAGCGGCAGCTTCTATATCATTAAATAAACGGGCCAGAAATTCCGGGCTTCCCGGTTCAGGGCCGCTGTACCTCTCTGAGATAATCGCCTGTCTTACTGAGTCAAGCGCCATCTTGATCAGTTCGGCAAATCGTGCAGGCTCAAGCCCCAGCCTTTCCTGCAGGCTGAGCGCCCTTTCATCCCTCTGCAGCTCGTGTACAGGGGGAATTTGTCTGAGAATATTGTTCACTTTTGTAATCCTCCAGCATATTAATTAGAAGTATTATACCATTTTCACCCTGTGCGGTTCTAATGAATATACTGGTCGCAACAAGGGGGCATTATTATGGGAAGAAACAGCGAAGATAATCCATTCAAGGAAATGGAAAAATGGCTGGAGCATTTCTTTCTTGATCCGCTGACATCTTATCTTGATCAGTCGGCATTCCGGATCGACATTTTTGAGACAGATGCGGAATATATTGTGGAAGCTCTGCTGACAGATTATACAGCGGCGATGCTTTCTGTTATATTAAACGGCCATGAGCTGATCATCAGGGCTGAGAAAGATAAGGAAACAGTCAGCCGGGAAGTCGATTTTCCATTCCTTTTAACAGACAAACAGGTCACCTCCCGATTTTCCTGCGGCATACTGGAAATTTTCATTTCAAAGACCAGTAAAGGTTCCGGCAAAGATCGCAGGGTGCCTATACAATAACCGTCCATCTAGAAGTTCACCATAACGGAAGCCCCGCTTTAAAAGAAGGCGGGGCTGTTTCTATCGTCATTTCATTTTATCAATGATTTCCTGGCTTTTAGGAAAGACGCCTGTCTCAAGCTTTGAATAGATTTTGCTTCCATTCACCGTCACTTCAAAGGCGCCGCCTGAACTGGGAACCAGCTCCATTTTACCTATTTCAGAGCGGAAATGATTAAAAAGGTCCTCCGCGAAACTCGCGGCTTTTGGTGCGTAGTTTCACATCATGCAGAATTCAACCTTCACTTCATAACTTGCCATCAGTGCTGCCTCCTCTCCTGATTCTGTTTGCTGTTATTGTAGTACAAGCATGCAGGAGCCTGCAACCTTGCTGTCCTTCTCCTTAAAGAAATTCTGGCTTCAAGCAGTAATCAGCGTACTTTTTGGAACCCGCGCCCTCCAGATTCAATTCAACAAGGCTAATATGGATTAAACACACAGCAGGCAGTAAAAGATCCTTATATCGGACAACATGTTAAAATAATTATAAGGGCCAGCCCGATGCGTATAAATTTAAGTGTATTAACTATAGCATAGTAGGTGAAAACGATATGAATATAGACCGCTACCTGGCCAGGATACAGGCCGATAAAAAGGAGACGGGGCTTGATGCTCTGGCACAGCTGCAAAAAAGCCATATGCAAAGGGTACCTTTTGAAAATCTCGATGTCATCAGGAAGGTCCCGATCAGATTGGATACAGATCAGTTTTACAAAAAAGTGGTGGAAAACAGCAGGGGCGGTTTCTGCTATGAGCTGAACGGCCTCTTCCAAACCCTTCTCTCAGAGATGGGCTATAGCTCTTCCCTCATCTCCTGTACTGTCAAAACACCTGCCGGATGGGCCAGGGAAAACAGCCATGCTGCCATACTTGTCTATCTTGACCAGCCCTATTTGACTGATGTAGGCTTCGGGGACTCAGCAAGGCAGCCCATCCCGCTTGACGGCACTGAAAAGGAGGATGCGAGCGGGAATTATAAAGTCAGGGATCTGGGAGACGGCCGCTATGATTTGATGCATAATGACGGCGGGGAATGGCAGATTAAGTACCGGTTTTCTGATAAAAAAAGAAGCCTGGATTTCTTCCAGGATTCCTGCAAATTTAATCAAACATCAGCAGAATCGCCATTCACCAAAGATGATATCATTACTATCGCATCAGAGAACGGGCGAATCACGCTTTCAGGGAACACGCTTGTAAGAACAGAAAACGGAGAAAAGATTAAAACAGATTTAGACAAAGGTGCAAAACGGGAGGCGCTGAAAGTGTTCTTTGGCATCACAGAGGCATAGACGTTCAATAAAAAAGCTGGCGAGATGGTCTCCTGCCAGCTTTTTCACTTTATTTTACTGTTGTAACTTTTAGCTTTTCCAGCATATCTGCCGTCATTTTAGCAAGATCGTATTCAGCCTTAAAACCCCATTCATCTTTTGCTGCGGTACAATCAATAGAGTTGGGCCAGCTGTCAGCAATCGCCTGGCGGACAGGATCCACTTCATAGCTGAGCTCAAATGAAGGAATATGCTGACGGATAGCTTCAGCAATCTCTTCAGGCGCAAAGCTCATTGCCGCAACATTGAATGAGTTGCGGTGCTTGAGCCGGCCTGCATCAGCTTCCATCAAACTGATAATCGCATCAAGGGCATCCGGCATATACATCATATCCATATAAGTCCCTTTGTCGATATAGGAAGTGTACTTGCCTTCTTCGATCGCTTTATAATAGATTTCTACAGCATAGTCGGTAGTTCCGCCGCCTGGAGGAGTCACATATGAAATCAGGCCGGGGAAGCGCAAGCCTCTCGTATCCAGGCCGAATTTATGAAAATAATAATCGCAAAGGAGTTCGCCGGCAACTTTATTGACCCCGTACATGGTCGTTGGACGCTGAATGGTGTCCTGCGGAGTGGAATCCTTAGGTGTAGACGGGCCGAAAGCGCCAATTGAGCTTGGCGTAAAGAACTGGCTGTTCAGTTCCCGTGCAGCTTCCAGTGCATTCATAAGCCCGCCCATATTTAGGTTCCATGCAAAAACCGGATTTGCCTCAGCCGTCGCAGACAGCAAGGCTGCCATATGGATGACTGTATCTGCATTATGCTTCTTTGCTGTATCAAACATAGATTTCGCATCCGTAACATCCACGATTTCAAAAGGGCCAGACTGGGCCGCCTCAGAATCATTCCTTCGGATATCTGTTGCAATGACATTATCGGTACCATATATGTTTCTAAGCTTGATAGTCAGCTCTGAACCGATCTGGCCAAGAGCACCTGTAATAAAGATCTTTTTCATCGTTTTCCTCCACCTGAATCCGTCGTTTCATATCTATATTTTGAATCTTAGATAATACCCATTTCCTTGCCGACCTTCTTATAGATCGAAAGTGCCTGATCCAGCATATCCTTTGTATGCGCGGCTGTCGGCATGTTGCGGACACGCCCAGTGCCCCGCGGAACAGTCGGGAACACGATTGATTTAGCATAGACACCTTCATCATTCAATTTTTTGCTGAATTCCTGGGTAGCCACTTCATCCCCGATGATGCAAGGAGTGATAGGCGTTTCACTGTCTCCAATATTGAAGCCGAGCTCCTTCAGACCTTTTTTCAGATAATCGGCATTTTCCCAAAGCTTCTCATTCAGCTCAGTGCTTTCCATTAGGATGCTGATGGATTCGATGCATGCAGCTACATCAGCAGGTGTAAGTGAAGTCGAAAATAGGAATGGACGGCTTCTCACTTTCAGCCAGTCAATCAGCTGTTTCTTGCCGGCCACATATCCGCCGACAACACCGATGGCCTTGGAGAGCGTACCGATTTGGAAGTCCACTTTATCGGATAAGCCAAAATGCTTAACTGTACCTGCACCTTTGCCGAGCACACCAGATCCATGTGCATCATCAACATAAGTGATCAGGTCGAACTCTTCGGCAATTTCCACGATTTCAGGGAGCTTCGCAATATCTCCATCCATGGAGAATACTCCGTCTGTGATTACCATGACTTTATTATATTGTCCTGACTCTGTCGCTTCCTTTGCTTTTGCACGCAAATCTTCCATATCTGAGTGATTGAAGCGGATGATCTTTGCGCGGGACAGCCTGCAGCCGTCAATGATGGAAGCATGGTTCAGTTCATCGGAAAGAATAGCATCATTTTTGTCCATGACTGCAGAGATGGCAGCCATATTACAGTTAAAGCCTGACTGGTAAGCGATGGCTGCTTCTGTATGCTTGAATTCTGCCAGTTTTTCTTCCAATTTGATATGGATATCCATTGTGCCGTTGATTGTCCTGACAGCACCTGCTCCTACACCGTATGTATCAATTGCTTTTTTGGCAGCACTTTTAAGCCTGTCGCTGGTAGCAAGGCCCAGGTAATTATTAGAGGATAAGTTGATCAATTCTCTGCCATTTATTTTAATCATGGGTCCGTTAGGGCTTTCCAGCGGGTCAATTACATTGTAAAGGCCCCTGCTTTTAAGATCCTCGAGATTTTCATTTAAAAAGCTATCCAAAGTTTTGCTGGACATATAGATCCCTCTCTTTATATAGAATAGAATGTCATCTGCAAACAAACAACTGTACTCCTTGGATGGACATTTCGATGTCTGAAAAAGACTTATGTATCAAGGAGTTCCTTACTAGTTACTTTAACATATTTGATGAAATTGTACACTTGAAAAGGACAAAACAGCAGGTACTTTATTTTTCCCGGGAGGAGTGTATTTTAGTTTAAAAATAAAAGAAGGAAGCCTTTAAGCTTCCTAAAAATTGGAGAATCATTTTTAATTAGGATGTCGGTGGCTTAGCTTATCAACTTTGCTGCTGATTTCCGTTCCTGGCCTTCGCTTTCCGCGGGGCGGCGCTGAGCCTCCTCTTCGCTATGCTCATGCGGGGTCTAAGCTTTGCCGCTATTTCCCGCAGGAGTCTGCGTGCCTTCCACTACAATCAACAGGGTTAAAAAATATATCACAGATACAATATAAAATTGAAAAAAATAGTATAAACCAATTGTTGTCATATTTTAACCAATGCTCTCACCACTGGTGTTTAAAACCCTATAAAAAACAAAAAAAGCAAGGAATGCAATCACTCCTTACTTTTTTACCCAAAATACTCTTTGGCATATTTTATTTGATTAATAGAATGGATGAGGTGGATCAATTCCTAATACTGGCTGACCATCAACAGTTAGCCAGATATAGTAATGATCAATTTCTGTTTTTAGAACTTTTTCAATTTTAGCAATTAACTTTTCCTGGTAGTCAAAAGAAATTCTCGCAGTTTCTTCTCCCAATTCAACACCTTCAAGACCAACAATATCAGCAATTGCACGTGCCTGTTCATAAGAAACTTCTACATACTGATCGTATTCAGGCAGGTATGCTGCTTCAGCTGGTTTGATGCTGAAAACAGCACCAATTAGCAGTGCCATAAGTAATACGCTAACTTTCTTCATAGCTTTTCCCCTTTTCTTTTATATTTTATCTTTTAAACTTAGGAATATATCTACAATGTACGGATTGTACATAGTTCCTCGGCATCTAAGTATTTCTTCAAAAGCTTCTTCACGTGTTCTTGCACTTTGGTAGATTCTATTGGTAGTCATAGCATCGAAAGCATCAACAACCGAAATTATAGAAGCCTCTGTTGAAATCTGATCCCCTTGTAAGTTGTAGGGGTAGCCCAACCCGTCAAACCTCTCATGGTGTTGTTCAACAATTTTTGATGCCTCAATTAAGCTAGGCAACTTGGTCTCTACTAATATTTGTTTACCAAATACAGTGTGAAGCTTCATTAACTCCCATTCTTCAGAAGTTAATTTCCCTGGTTTTTGAAGTATACTTATCGGAATTTTAACTTTACCTATATCATGTAAAAAGCTGGCCAAGTTCAGCCTCATAAGTTGTTTGGAAGTTAATCCTGCCTTCTCCCCAACAAGAGTAGCCATTGTTTTAATCCTATCACAGTGATCTTTCGTGTATCCGTCTTTCTCCTCTATTGAAACAGCAAGCTCCTTCAACTCATTAGATATTTTGCTATAAAAATGGAATACCGGTTGAGAAGTGATAAATAAAAATTCTGTTTCCCCAATAGATTCAAAAAAGTAATGATCTTTGATAGGGCATTCATGAAACGAGTCTCCAGCCTGTAGATCTTTTAGGTGATTATGTGAAAGCACCTTTAACCCACCTGAAAGAATCTGCAAAAACTCTAAGGCGTCCCATCCGTCTTGAGGTTCTAATCCCCACCTTGTTCCCGGCTGCAGCTTATGATAAATAACCTCCGTACCATCACCAGATGCGAGGAGGGAGATCTGCAAGCCTTTCATGTGGACTGTTTCAATGAAACGATCTTCATTTATAATGCCCACTGTGTTACCCTCATTTCTATTTCTAAGATTGCTGTCGAAACAAGAAGAAAAGAATGTCAAATCTTCTTCTATTCTCCAACATTATAATACATAAAGTTAAATAGTAATATAGAGAATTAGAAAAATAAACAAGAATTTACATATTTTTTTTGGTAAATACTGAGAAAGTCCTATAAATAGCGCAGCGGCGCCCTCTTAACTATCAATCTTTGCTGCTGCGGGTACCAAAAGGCGCCGTGGTTTTGTGGTTTCATTGGCCAATCGCTCATCACCTTCTGAATAATCATACAAAAAATTGATTAGTTTACTCACATTACTTTAAAGGAAAATGAACAGTACACATGAAATCAGCCAAACTGGCTCGTATACATATTTGGAGGTTATTTAAATGAAGCATCCGTTACATGTTACTTCGGAAATAGGAGAGTTGAAGTCGGTCCTTCTGCACAGGCCCGGCAAGGAGGTAGAAAACCTTACCCCTCAATACTTAAAAAGGCTGTTATTTGATGATATCCCCTATTTGCCGGCGATTCAAAAGGAACATGATTATTTTGCAGGAGTTCTAAGCAATCGGGGCATTGAAGTGCTTTATCTTGATAAGCTGATGACAGAAACGCTTGCACAGCCTGAAATCCACAGCCGGTTCACAGAACAGATCCTGATGGAAAGCCAGTCGAATGTAAATGGCTCTTTTGAGGCAGTCTCTGAATATTTGAATTCACTGCCGGCAGATGAACTAGTGAGGAAAGTAATGGCCGGGGTACGGAAGAATGAAATTGATTTAAAAGAAAAAGTGCACCTTCATGAAATCATGGCGGATTCTTACCCATTCTTCCTTGATCCGATGCCAAATTTATATTTCACAAGAGATCCTGCAGCAGTCATCGGCAAAGGTATAACCATTAACAATATGAATGAACCGGCCAGAAGACGGGAATCCATTTTCATGGATTATATCATCAAGCATCACCCCCGCTTCAAAGAGCATGATATCCCTGTTTTCTTTAATCGGGATGAACATTATACACTCGAAGGCGGAGACGAGCTGGTGCTGAGCAGGGAAGTCGCTGCCATTGGTGTCAGTGCCAGGACATCTGCCCAGGGAATTGAAAAGCTGGCAAGGGAATTATTTGCCCGCCAGGAGGATATAAAGAAGGTAGTAGCTGTCGAAATCCCTAAATCACGGGCATTCATGCATCTGGATACTGTGTTCACCATGATTGACCATGATAAATTCACCTACCACCCTGCAATTGAATCTACCGATGGGAAAATGAAGATATATATTCTGGAGCAGGGGAACTCTGGTGATCTGAAAATTACCGAAAAGGACAGCCTTGTAGAAACACTTAAAGAAGTCCTGAACCTTCCTGAGCTGGTCCTCTTGCCTTGCGGAGGCGGAGATGTCATTGCAGCAGCCAGGGAGCAATGGAATGACGGCTCCAATACCCTGGCAATTGCCCCTGGAGTAGTGGTTACCTATGACCGTAATTATGTTTCCAATGATATGATGAGGCAAAATGGCATCGAGGTCCTCGAAATCATGAGCTCTGAACTTTCGCGCGGCAGAGGCGGACCTCGCTGTATGAGCATGCCGATTGTCAGAGAAGAACTATAAAAGGGCCTGGATGGCCCTTTTCTTTTGCTGTTTAATCAATCCAAGCCTCGCTAAGAAGCTTAATTCCTTCAGCTATTTCTTCGGGAGAAAGTCCTCCAAACCCCAGCATTATCAAGTCATCACCTTCTCCACCTGCCCAATACTGGTTCGCGGGATACACTTTTACGCCTTTTTTGGCAGCCTTGGCAGCCAGCTCTTCACTCTTCCTCCCTTCCAGCTTTATGAGGATATGAAGCCCTGCCTTTTGCCCAATCACAGCGGCTTTATGTTCCATCATAGAACTTACCGACTCCAGCAGTACTTTATGCTTTGCCTGATAAAGGACTCGCATTTTCCGGATATGCTGGTCAAAGTCCCCTTCCTTCATAAAACGTGCTGCAGCTTCTTGGATAATGGGAGAGACTGGCTGGCTGTACAGGCTGAAGTCCCTTTTATAGCCAGCCATAAGGGCCGGCGGCAAAACAATATAGCTCAGACGGGCAGCAGGAAGAAAGGATTTGGAAAGAGTTCCAAGGTAAATGACGCGATCATTAGGATCCAGACTTTTAAGCGGCGGAATCGGCTGTCCCTGATATCTGAACTCGCTGTCATAATCATCCTCCACAATATAACCGCCAGTTTCCGCAGCCCACTTCAGCAGTTTCAGCCGTTTATTGATTGAAAGGACCATACCCAGCGGAAATTGATGGGAAGGTGTCACATAAACCGCCTTCGCCCTCTTTTCTGCAAGCTCTTCAACACTGATTCCATCTTCCTCCACAGTGACTGGCTCTACTATTCCCCCTTGATGCAGCAGCACTTTTCCCACCCCGTCATAGCCTGGATTTTCCATCGCTATCACTTCTCCGCGAAGCTCGAGTATGCTCATAATCACTGAAATGCTGTTTTGGGTTCCTGAGGTGATGATGATTTGTTCTGGAGTGCACTCTATACCCCTGGATCTGTACAAATACCCTGTCAGCTCTCTCCTTAGGGAAAATTGGCCTTGCTTGTCTCCATATTGCAAAAGAGAGAGATCAAAGGCTGCTTCAGACAGGGCGTTTTTCCATCTTCTGGCTGGAAAAGCTACTGCATCAATATGGCCATATTGGAAATCTATCTTGGGTTTTTCCAGCTCTGCTTTTAATATAACAGGCAATTGTTCTTTCTCCTGCTTCAATGGAAATTCATCTAATTTGTTTACAATGATCCCGCTCTTCGGCCTGCTTTCGGCATAGCCTTCTGCCAACAGCTGCTGATACGCCTCTTCCACTGTATTTTTGCTTACGTCCAGAAATTGGGAAAACCTGCGGATGGAAGGAAGCTTTTCCCCTGGCTTTATTTTTCCTGACTCGATTTCCGACTTGATATACTGATATAGCTGAACATATAAAGGCATCTGGCTTTCCCTGTCTAAAAACGGCGTCATGCGGCACTCCCATCTGTCCCCTTAAGATATTATAAATCTGTCACTTTTAAGGCGGTCACATTTACATTAATCTGAATATATCACAAATTCCTAAGGAGTGGAGTAAATGTTTCCAATGCGCCAATCAATGCTTGAAGTCAAAGGTCCGGAGAAAATCAGCACCTTCCTTAAGGGGGCCAGAACAGGATATCTTGGACTCAATGACAGTTCTTACCCTTATGTGGTGCCTCTTAATTTTATTTGGCAGGATGATTGTATCTATTTTCATGGAGCTTCTGAAGGAAGGAAAATGGAGCTGCTGCTAAACAATCCGCATGTCTGCTTTACGGTAAGCGAAGATTTCGGCACACTTACCGACCCCGTCCCCGCAAAAACAGATACAGCTTATATGAGTGTCATGATATTTGGAAAAGCATTTGTGCTATCCGATATAGATGAAGCAACTATGGTTATGCAGAACATGCTCGACAAGTATGTACCCGGCTACTTCCAGGCACCGCTGCCAAAAGCCCATGTAGATAAATACCGTTCTTCGCTAGGAAGCAGGACAGCAGTTATAAAAATCTGTCCTGATGCTATAACAGCAAAAGGTAATTTTGCCGAAGAAGAAAGAAAGTACTATCCAGGCAAAACAGCAGCTGCCGATCTTAAGTGAAGAACAGTTTGGCCCAATTTTTAATATAAAAATGACGTGCAGCCTCCTGCACGTCATTTTATCAAGATTGAACAGCTTCTTCTTCAAGTTTCTTCATTCTCTTAGCCACTTCTTCTTCTGAAAGGCCATGTTCGCTGATATAGCGGTTGCGAGGGTGCACCCGGCAATCATGGCTGCAGCTCCGCAGATATTTATGCTCATTTTCTTCAGAGCTCAGGATTTGCTTATTGCATTCGGGGTTTGCGCACCTTACATATCTTTCGCAAGGCTCGCCTGTGTAATAGTCACGGCCGACGATGACATGCTCCTCCTGGTTGACAGGAACACTGATCCGGTCATCGAACACATAGCATTGGCCATCCCACAGCTTGCCGCGCACCTCAGGATCTTTACCGTACGTTACGATGCCCCCATGCAGCTGGCCGACATCCTCAAATCCTTCTTTAAGAAGCCACCCGGAGAACTTTTCGCAGCGGACGCCTCCAGTACAATAGGTAAGAATCTTCTTGCCCTCAAACTTATCTTTGTTTTCCTTGATCCATTCAGGAAGCTCACGGAAATTTTGGATATCCGGCTTAATTGCCCCCTTGAAATGTCCAAGGTCGTATTCATAGTCATTTCTCGCATCGAGGACGACAGTATCCGGGTCCTGCATCTTTTCAAAAAACTCTTTTGGTTCTAAATGTGTCCCTGTCAGCTTTAATGGATCGACATCATCTTCAAGGCTCAGGTTCACAAGTTCTTTTCTGACTCTGACGCGCATTTTTCTGAATGCATGCCCTTCTGCCTCATCAATCTTGAACACTGTACCTTTGAATAATGGATGATTGTCCATCATGTCGATATAGGCCTGTGTCTGCTCAACCGTGCCTGACACGGTGCCGTTGATGCCCTCTTCAGAGATCAGCACACGTCCCTTAAGGCCGATGCCGTTGCAGAAATTCAAGTGTTCTTCTCTTTGTGCCGCAGGATCTTCTATATGAACATATTTGTAATAAAGCAAAATTCTATATGATTGTGTATCCATGATTTTTTCTTTCCTTTCCAGACCGTATGCAAGATTCTGTTCCGGCAGGCAGCCCCTTACCGGATTTTTTAAACCTATTCCATTATAACAGCCAAATAAAGGGTGTCAAAAACATTGTTTCCCGTAACCCGTAATAAATGGGCTGCTTCTAATGGTAATTGGAATCCAAAACACCTGGTTTTCGCTATTGTTTTTTAGTATGATGAAATAATGGATTAGACATGCAAAGCGAGGAATATAAACGATGAGTTTATTAACTGTAGATCATTTAAGCCATACTTTTGCTGATAGAACTTTATTCAAAGATGTATCCTTCCGTCTTCTCCAGGAAGACCATGTTGGCCTTGTAGGCGCAAACGGAGTCGGGAAATCGACTCTTATGAACATTATAACCAATCAGCTGATCCACGACAGCGGTAAAGTGGAGTGGACTCCCAATGTGCATTACGGCTATTTGGACCAGCATACAATTCCTACTCCGGGCAGGACAATGCGCGATGTGCTGAAGGATGCTTTCCTTCCATTATTCGAGCAGGAAAAAGCCCTGAATGAAGTGACAGCAAAAATGGCTGATGCCACTCCTGAAGAGCTTGAAGAGCTCCTTGAGCAAATGGGTGAAATCCAGGACCGTCTCGATGCCGGCGGGTTCTATTCCCTTGATATCAAGATTGAGGAAGCAGCACGCGGCCTTGGCCTGGATGCAATCGGACTTGAGCGTGACGTTGCTGCACTGAGCGGCGGACAGCATACAAAGGTTCTTCTGGCCAAGCTTCTCCTGGAGCAGCCTCAGGTCCTTTTGCTTGATGAGCCGACCAACTATCTGGATGTTGAACACATCCGCTGGCTTACCGGCTACCTGAAGGAATATCCTTATGCATTCATGCTGATTTCCCATGATACAGAATTTATGAATTCTGTATCAAATGTCATTTTCCACCTGGAATTTTCAAAGCTCAGCAGATATACCGCGAGTTATGATAAATTCCTTGAGCTTGCTGAGATCAATAAAAACCAGCATATCAATGCCTATGAAAAACAGCAGGAATTCATTAAAAAGCAGGAAGATTTCATTTCTAAAAATAAAGCCCGCTATTCAACAACAGGCCGTGCAAAAAGCCGCCAAAAGCAGCTTGACCGGATGGAACGGATTGATCGTCCTGAAACTGCTGTTAAGCCAACATTCGAGTTCAAAGAGTCCAGAAGCAGCAGCAGGTACGTGTTCGAAGGGAAGGATTTTGAGATCGGTTATTCCGAGCCGCTCCTTCCAAAACTGAATATGACAGTTGAACGGGGAGAAAAAATTGCGATCGTGGGCTGCAATGGAGTCGGGAAGTCGACGCTGCTGAAAAACAATGCTTGGCAAGATTTCCCCTCTCAGCGGCAAAATCGAGCGCGGAGACTTCTTATTCCCTTCTTATTTTGAACAAGAAGTAAAAGCGGGCAACATCACTCCGATCGATGATGTATGGAGCGAGTTCCCAAGCCTCGACCAGCACCAGGTCCGCGCCTCATTGGCAAGATGCGGATTGAAAAATGAACATATTTCCCGCCCGCTGAAACAATTGAGCGGAGGCGAGCAGGCGAAGGTCCGCCTTTGCAAGCTCCTGATGAATGAAAGCAATTGGCTCTTATTCGATGAGCCGACAAACCACCTGGATATTGCAGCAAAAGAAGAGCTGAAGCGTGCGCTGAAAGCTTATAAAGGCACTGTTGTGCTTGTATGCCATGAGCCAGACTTTTATAAAGACTGGGTAACTAAGACCTGGGACGTTGAAGAATGGTCCCAAAAAATGAATCAGGCATAAACATTCCCCCCCTGCTGTGAAAGCATGGGGGTTTTTTATTAACTCCTTCCACTCCCTTTTATTTTCCCACACGGCGGCTGCCAAAGGTAACTCCATCCGCCTGTCCTTCTTTCATGGACATATTCTGAAACTTCCTTCACGCTCATAGGCTTATGATAGATTTTGGCGAAAAGGAGCTGAAAAGATGGACGGAACAGCAGTTTCTTTTAATTCAAGCTTCGATCCTTATGTATACCAGGCCGCCCTTACTTTAATAGGTGATTCTGTAACAGTGCAGACCACTCATGGATCTGTAAGGGGCGTCTTGATTAATGCCCTGCCGGACCACCTGGTAGTCGAGTCTGCCAGGACACCATTCTATATCCGCATTCAGCAGATTGTCTGGATTTTTCCAGGCTAACAACCCAGTGGAGGGAAAAATATGTTCAAGAGAATAAACAGGCTGGCAATTGAACTCCCTGAGCCTTCTCACGGTGACATGAATGCTGCAGCTGCCGTCCAGGAACTGCTTGGAGGCAAGTTTGGCGAAATGTCTACTCTCAATAACTATATGTTCCAATCCTTCAACTTCAGGAGTAAAAAGAAGCTGAAGCCATTCTACGATCTGGTCGCCAGCATAACCGCAGAAGAGTTTGGCCATGTGGAACTGGTGACAAATGCAATCAATCTGCTCTCGAAAGGAAATACCTTTCCTGGTGATCCGGATATTGCACCGCTTCAGAACGGGAAGGATGCACGAAACACTTATCATTTTATAGCCTCTGCCCAGACTGGCCTTCCCGGCGACTCAATGGGAAGGGCATGGACCGGGGACAATGTGTTCAGCAGCGGCAATCTGGTGCTGGATCTTCTTCATAATTTTTTCCTGGAAGTCGGTGCCAGGACACATAAAATGCGCGTTTATGAGATGACAGATCACCCTGTTGCAAGGGAAATGATCGGCTATCTTCTGGTCAGGGGAGGTACACACATATTAGCCTACGCAAAAGCGCTCGATATCGCGACTGGCGTCGACTTAACAAAGATGCTGCCCATTCCCGACTTAAGCAACTCCCGATTTGATGCAGCGCGGAAGTTTGAAGAAAAAGGGCTCAGCAATGTTCTTTATACATGGAGTGACACGGATTTTAAGGGAATAGGCCAGATTTGGAAAGGGACAAATCCGGAAAACGGCGAGCCGCTGAAAGTCATTTACGGTACGCCTGAAGGCGGCCCGGTACCTGATCTTGATGAGCTCCCGGAAGAATTTGCACCTGGCATTACAAAAGATGATTATGAAAGGATCGCCAAACGGCTGCTGGAGGGACTTTAAAAAAGACTTAAATGGATTATAACCGGGAAAACTGACACTATCCTTTTTTAGCGTTGGGAGAGGTCAGATTGTTTCTGTTTATAAAAATTCTGGTATTATACCTTGTAACTATTGCAATCATGCGGCTGATGGGGAAGTCTTCCATTGTACAGATGACACCCTATGACCTTGTCGCCATTATCATTGTCGGCACTGTCGCATCCGAACCCTTGATCAGCACAGAATTTTGGCCTACCATTGGCTCCCTGGCCATCCTGGTTGTGCTTCATATCTGTTTTTCTTACTTAACCTTAAACCAGATTGGGAACAAATTCTTTCTGGGAGAGCCATCTATCCTGATTAAGGATGGTGAAATCATTGAAGATCAGCTTGAAAAAGCGCATTTGTCAGTCTCACAGGTTTTATCGATCCTGCGGAGCAAAGGATTTCCCAAAGTTTCTGATGTTGAGTATGCTGTACTGGAACCAATCGGGGAAATCAGCGTAATTCCCAAGACGGAAAATACCCCTGTTACTGTCGAGCATCTCAACATTAATATTGAAGATGAAGGCCTGCCTGTTTCTGTCATAGTCGACGGAAAGATTCAGCTCAGAAATTTAAAGCTTCTGCATCTTTCAAAAGATTGGCTGACAAAAAAACTGGATGAGAACAGCCTTTCAGCTAAAGACATCCTCTATGCTTTTGTAAATGAAAAGACAAAGACCCTGATTGTAAACAAAAGAGGAAAAGGCAAACTAACGATCAAGGATCACCGCAGACAGGAAAAATAGGAGCTGCCTTTTTACAGGCAGCTCCTATTTTCACGATTGTGCTGATTGGGACAGTTCACTCCTCAACACAAATTTCTGCAGTTTTCCGCTCGCGTTCCGCGGCAGGCTTTCACAGAAAATGTATTTTCTCGGCCGCTTATAATTGGCAAGCCTGCTGCTTTCCTTGCACCAGCTGTCCAATTCTTCCTCTGATACAGAAGGATCTTTTTTAACAACGAATGCCGTCACAGTCTCTCCCCACCTGTCATCCGGCTGGCCGATGACTGCTGCGTCCAGGACTCCGCTATGTTCAAACAGGACATCCTCAATTTCCCTCGGGTAGATATTCTCGCCGCCGCTGATGATCATGTCATCCACCCTGTCCCTTACCCATAGGTAGCCATCTTCATCTAAAGCACCGATGTCCCCTGAATGGTACCATCCTTTATATAATGCTTTTTCTGTTGTTTCTTTCATATTGTAATATCCCTTCATCATGCTGGGACCTTTGACAATGATTTCTCCTGCTTCCCCTGCAGGAAGGATATCTTCGGGATTTGATGGCCCGTTATCGTTCGGCCTGACAATCCTGATCTCATGATTCAGGCATGCCTGGCCGGCAGAGCCTGCTTTTGAAAGCTGATCATGCTCAGAAAGGAATGTGATGGCCGGTCCCATCTCTGTCATTCCGTAAGCCTGGACCAATAAGATACCAAGCTTCTCCCTGCACAGCTTAACAAGTGCCGGGGCCATCGGCGCAGCCCCGTACAAGCCAAGTTTCAGGCTGTCCAGGCAGTAAGCCATAAGATCTTCCTGCAATATCATATTCCACATAGTCGGAGCAGCGAAAAACTTAGTGATTCCCTCCTCCTCTATCAGCTGCAGCACCTTTTTCGGGTTGAATTGATGGAGGATGATATTTCCAGCCCCTACATGGACGCGGGGAAGAAAGGCGCAATGCAGCTCTGCACAATGAAACATCGGTGCAGTGACCAGCCCTTTGTCAGAGGGTTCAAGCTTTGTCGCTGCAATAACCGTCAAGCTCTGTTCAGCCATATGCCTGTGTGTATGAATGACTCCTTTAGGCCGGCCGGTCGTTCCGCTTGTATACATGATCGCATAATCATCATCTTCACTGACATCAGCAAAAACCGGGCTGTCAGAGGCTTGCGAGACTTTTTCATCAAATGAGGCCGCATAGGAAGGCGGCTCCTCATCAATATACCAGAAAGCTGTTGCAGGAAATTGTCCTTCAAGAGCGGAAACCACTGGTTCAAGTGCCTCTTCGTAAATTAGAACCTTCGGGCTGGCATCTCTAAGGATATATGCTGCTTCTTCAGCCTGAAGGCGGAAATTGATTGGATTGAAAACGGCCCCGATTTTAGCACAGGCGAAAAAGACTGCCGCCAATTCCTCTGTGTTATATAAAAAAACAGAAACCCTGTCCCCCTTGCTGACACCTTCAGCAGCGAGCGCATGTGCGACCCGGTTGATGCGCAGATTCCATTCACTATAAGTGTATCGCCTGTTCTTCCTGACATCGTACACTGCCTCTTTTGCCGGAAATTTCATTACAGCAAGATCTAAAATCCTTCCTATCGTCACTGTCATGGCGTACCTCCTGAATATATTTATCAGCACCTTACCAGTCTGTCACAAGCGTTCTATGATGGTCGCATTTGCCATTCCATAGCCTTCGCACATTGTCTGCAGCCCGTACCTCCCTCCTGTCCTTTCCAGTTCATAGATCAGCCCTGTCATGATCCTTGCGCCGCTTGCGCCGAGCGGGTGGCCGAGTGCAATGGCTCCGCCGTTTGGATTCAGCTTAGCCGGATCGGCTCCAGTCTCCTTCAGCCACGCAAGAGGCACTGAAGCAAAGGCTTCATTCACTTCAAATATATCAATATCCCCGATTGAGAGCCCTGCTTTTTGCAGCGCCTTTTCCGTTGCCGGAATCGGCCCTGTCAGCATTAGGGTCGATTCTGATCCTACCACCGTTCTTGTAAGGATACGGAATCTCGGACGAAGCCCAAGACTCTCTGCCTTCTCCCTTGACATGATCAAAAGGGCAGCTGCCCCGTCGCTTATCTGGCTGGAATTGCCTGCATGGATCCTGCCATTCTCCATGAATGCCGGCTTCAAGGTTCCCAGCAGCTCAAGTGATGTGTCCTTCCGCGGTCCGGAATCCTCTGATGCAATAAACATTGTCCCATCATCCTGCAGCGCCTTAATTGGGGCAATCTCACTTTGGAATTTGCCCTCTGCCTGTGCTTTCAGCGCTTTCTCGTGGCTTTCAAGAGAATATTCATCAAGCTGCTGCCTGGAGAATCCGTATTTTTCTGCGATTCTCTCTGCTGAAAGGCCCTGGTGGATCATCTCATGCTTCCTTTTAAGATTTTCACTTAATTTGGCTCCCTGAAAGCTGCTGCCAATTGGAACACGGGACATGCTCTCCACTCCGCCGGCTATGACGATATCCATATCCCCCGCGAGTATTGCTTGCGCTGCAAAATGGACTGCCTGCTGGCTTGAACCGCATTGCCTGTCAATGGATACACCAGGTACCTCAACAGGAAATCCGGCAATCAAAGAGGCAATCCTCGCTATATCACCTGCCTGCTCACCGGTTTGGCTGACACAGCCCATGATGACATCATCAACTAAAGAAGGATTGAGGCCCGCCCTCTCAGTCAGCTCTTTCAATATGAAAGCTGCAAGCTCATCTGGCCTTATATTCTTCAGTACGCCATTCTTCTTTCCTATCGGCGTCCGCACAGCTTCAGCAATAACAGCTTCCCTCATCGGCCAATCTCCTTTCTATCAGCATATTCCTAAAGGCCAAGCCCTTTGGCTATGATGGATTTCATGATTTCATTGGTACCGGCATAAATGCTCGCAACCGGAATATCCCTGTACCTTCTTGCAATCTCATACTCTTCCATATATCCATAGCCGCCATGAAGCTGAAGGCATTCAGCTGCTATCCTTCTGGCATTATCAGTCAGCTTCCATTTAGCCATAGAAACTTTTTGCGTGATATCCTTGCCTTCCACATGCTCCTTATTCAAGGTGTCGAGGAAGCTTCTTCCCATCTCGATATCAGTGGCCATTTCTGCCATTTTAAATTGGGTGTTCTGGAAATTTCCGACCGGTCTGCCGAAGGCCTCCCTGCTTTTCACATAAGATAATGTAAGCTCCAGCATGACTTCAGAAGCAGCTTGTGCAGCAATGGCAACTACAAGCCTTTCCTGCTGCAGCTTTTTCATCATATATTGAAACCCTTGCCCTTCTTCTCCAATCAGATTTTCTTTAGGAACAAGACAGTCTTCAAAGATTAGCTCAGCCGTATCCTGAGAATGAAGGCCGATTTTATCCAGTTTTCTCCCCCTCGAAAAACCCTTGCATCCCCTTTCTACCGCAAGCAGGCTGATTCCCTTATGTTTGGGGACCGCTTGAGGATCTGTTTTGCAGGCGACAATAACCAGATCGGCGTGCATCCCATTTGTGATGAATGTTTTTTGCCCGTGGAGAAGATAATAATCACCTTCGTCAACGGCTGTCGTACTGATCCCTGCAAGATCGGAACCTGCACCAGGTTCTGTCATCGCAATCGCTGTAATAATGTCACCGGAAGCACATTTGGGGAGCCACCTGTTTTTCTGTTTCTCAGAACCAAATTCAGAAAGGTAGGGAACAGCTATATCATTATGCAGTCCAAAGCCAACCAGCCCTGAACCTACTCTTTCCAATTCTTCATTTATAATGACGGAAAAACCCCAGTCAGTTCCGCTGCCTCCGTATACTTCATCTAAATCAGGACAGAGAAAACCCTGCTCTCCCATCTTCCTCCAGAAATCCCTTGGTATAAGCCGCTCTTGCTCCCATTGACCGTAGAAGGGATAGGCTTCCTTCTCCAGAAATTTCTTTAAGGCCTTTTGAAAAATCTGATGTTCCTCTTTAAGAAATCCTGTTTTTATAACCATGCTCCTCCCCCCTTAGAAAACGCTTACATCAATAATTAATATCTCACTTCGGCTGCATGCGGATTGCCCCGTCAAGCCGGATGGTCTCTCCATTGAGCATCGGGTTTTCTATTATACTTTGTGCCAGCAAAGCAAATTCCTCTGGAAAGCCAAGACGGCGGGGAAACGGGACCGTTTTGCCAAGTGCAGACTTTGCTTCCTCAGGCAAAGAATCAAACATGGGAGTATGAAACAGGCCAGGGGCAATTGCCATCACCCTAATGCCGTATTCAGCCAGTTCCCTGGCAATCGGAAGGGTCATGCTTGCCACGCCTCCTTTGGAAGCACTGTAGGCTGCCTGCCCGACCTGCCCTTCAAAGGCAGCAACAGAAGAGGTGCTGATAATGACTCCTCTTTCCCCTCCTTCATCTGGTTCATTATTCTTCATCTTTTCTGCAACCAGCCGGATCATATTGAAGGTGCCAATCAAATTGACTGATATTACTTTTGAGAATAATTCGAGATCATGTACCCCCCTTTTGCTTATTACCTTTTGACCCGCTGCAATGCCTGCGCAGTTAATGCATACGTTTATGCTACCAAACCTCTCAATGGCTGAGTTGAAAGCTTCGGACGCTTGATGGGCATCTGTAACATCTGCTTTGACAAACAGGCAGCTGCTGCCAAGCTCTTTTTGAATGCTGCTGCCCTTGTCACCAGACATATCAACAATGCAAACTCTGCCTCCCTTCTCTATGATCCTTCTTGCTGCAGCCTCGCCCAGTCCTGATGCACCGCCAGTTACAACAGCTGATATGTTTTTCATATGCATTCGGGCAATCCTCCTTTTTAAAGAATATTCTGAATATATAGTTCTAGCTACCTGCTGAATTCTCCTTTTTCTTCCTGTAGAATATTGCTATTTCCTTTGTTTAAAGTTACCATTGGCGTTCACAAAACTTTTGAAACATTCATAGAGAAGTTCGTGTATAATGAAATGGCTTACAACAGCACTACAATCTTTCTGTAAAGGATATGTTAAATGACAAATAAACGAATTGCTTGGATTACAGACAGCACAGCATTTATCACCAAGGAGCTTGAGCAGCATCAGGATGTTTATGTAATGCCTCTTACCATTGCATTTTCATCGGGCACCTATGAGGATGGGATCGATTTATCCTCTGATGATTTATATATGAAACTAAAAGCTGAAAAAGAAGTTCCGAAAACATCACAGCCTTCTGTCGGTAAATTCGCCGAGCTGTTTGAAAAATTAAAAGCTGATTATGACTGTGCAATCGCTGTCCACATCTCTTCCAAATTGAGCGGCACCCTGAACAGCTGCATGCAGGGCGCAGAGATAGCAGGCTTTCCAGTTGAAACAGTAGACTCAAAGATGATGTCTTATATCATTACCGGCCTGCTGAATAAGGGGATCGAGCTTCAATCCCAAGATACGGACTGGAAAGAAATTGCCCAAACACTAAGGCTTGAAGCCAATCAGTTTGAGAATTATATCCTGCTGGGCAATCTTGACCAATTCTACAAGGGCGGAAGAATGTCCGGGACTCAGTATCTCCTGGGAAGCATACTAAAAGTAAAGCCGATTATCCACGTTGACCGGAATGGAGAATTTCAGCTTTTTGATAAGGTGCGTTCGGAGAAAAAAGCCGTACGGCGGATGATAGAGCTTCTTGAAGAATCTGCAGAGAAACACAGAATAAAACAAGTACAGATCATGCATGGCAATGTCCTTGAAAAAGCACAGGAAATTGAAAAAGAGATTTTAACCAGGTTTCCTGAAATGGGTACCTTCATCGGGGAAATCAGTTCAACAATTGCTGTGCATGCCGGGGAAGGCACCGTTGCTGTCGTCTGGCATTTTGAATAAATATACTGCACCTTCCGAACAGGAATCTTCTTGTTTTGGGAGGTTTTTTTTATGGAAAAAGCGAAACTATTAGAATGAGATGCAGCAAAGGGAGATGAACGAATGAGCATTGCAGTAATTTCAGATATACACGGAAATATCACCGCACTCGATCGGGTGCTGGGTTATTTAGAGGAGCGGAGGATCGACCGGATCTTTTGTCTCGGCGACCTCGTCGGGAAAGGGCCGCATTCAAAGAAAGCGATAGCGCGGGTTCAAGAAAAATGTGAAGTAGTTGTGCGCGGAAATTGGGATGACTTTATCCAGAAGCCGGCCGATTTTCCTGATCTTCAATGGCATCAGGAACAAATCGGCAAGGAAGGAATGGACTATTTAGGTACCCTTCCTTTTCATCATGACTTTATGATGAGCGGAAAATATATCAGACTTTTTCATGCTTCCGCTAAAAGCATTTACCACCGGGTAGTGCCGATGCTCCACCCGATTGAGGAACGGGAGGCTATGTTCGGGGCAAGCGATTTCATTGACGAAGATAAAAGGGAAATCATTCCTGACGTAGTCGGGTATGGAGATATCCATGCTGCTATGCTGGAGCCGATTGATCCCAAAAAGGTCCTGTTCAACACTGGAAGCGTCGGCAATCCGCTTGATGTGCCGGAAGCCTCTTTTGTTATCCTGCATGGTACATATCTTTCGGAAGAGCCGGCCCCTTTTTCAATCGAAATGGTCCGCCTTCCTTATGATATTGAAAAAGAAATCAGCATGGCCCGCGAGATGGGCATGCCAAACCTTGAACCCTATGCTCTGGAACTGAGGGAGGCTATTTATAGAGGCAGGCAGAAGGCTTAGGCTGGATAAAGAAATGTCTGCTGGAGCTAAGGGAAGTTTATATTTGTTGGGATGTAGATATTGAACTCCTTGGCAACAGTCGGGAAAACTACCAAGGTACGGATGTTGAACTTAATAATGTTTCCAAAGGATATAAAAAGAGAGTAAGGATTGCGAAAAATAATAGAAACTGAAACTCTTAGCTTGCAACGTATTATTGCACATAAATTTTAAAAACCCTGTTGCTTGGAGTGGAGGCACGTAGACTCCTGCGGGATTGCAGCGGCAAAGCTGAGATTCCGCAGGAGCGGCAGCGACGAGGAAGCTCAGCGCCGCCCCGTGGAAAGCGAAGTGCCTGGAACGCAAAGCAACAGCCCCATCCTCAAACAAAACAGACTGTACACATATAGCATACAGTCCGTACATTTTTTAAAAAATCACCACTTCCCTCACTTCTCCAGCCAGGAATACATATAATTTTCATCTTCATATTTCCTTGCCTTCTTCACAACCTTTAAAGGCTTAAAAGTATCTATCATAACAGCCAGCTCCAGTGTTTCCTTTTTGCCAATGCTTGCCTCTGTCTTTCCCGGGTGAGGGCCGTGCGGGATTCCTCCGGGATGAAGGGTGATGGAGCCTTCCTTGATCCCTTTTCGGCTCATGAAATTCCCTTCGACATAATATAAAAGCTCATCACTGTTCACATTGCTGTGGTAATAGGGTGCCGGGATGCTTTCCGGATGATAATCATATAATCGCGGGACGAATGAGCAGACAACAAAATTATGCCCTTCAAATGTCTGGTGGACTGGCGGCGGCTGGTGGACACGGCCGGTAATCGGCTCAAAATCGGAAATATTGAAGGCCCATGGATATAGATACCCGTCCCACCCCTCGACATCAAGAGGATGATGGGCAAGAATATGTTCATGAAGATGGCCCCTCGTTTTTGTGACTACCTTATGAGGCCCTCTTTCTGTATGGGTCTCCAGTTTTTCAGGGCCACGGATATCACGCTCGCAGAATGGGCTGTGCTCAAGCAGCTGTCCGTACTCATTTCTGTACCTTTTTGGAGTCGTAATCTGGCTGAATGATTCAACAATAAGTGCCTTTGTGTCTTTTTCCGGAATGATCCTGAAAATCGTGCCAATCGGAATGACAATATAGTCCCCCGGCCCATAGCTGATTGTCCCGAACATCGTTTCAAACATGCCGTTTCCATAATGGATATAGTACATCTCATCTCCATCGCTGTTCCGGTAATAATCCTGCATATTTTCTGAGATATTAGCATAAGCGATCAGCAGATCATCGTTTCCAAGCAGATATTCCCTTGCTTGAAGGGCATTTCCTCCGTGCTTGATGTTCTCCGTCAGAAGATGCCGGTGTTTAAGTGCCGCCATTTCCTCATATTCTGGAAGATAGCTGCCTGAGAGGGATACCTCTTCTGTTTCTGTCGGCATAAAATGATGATACAAAATTGACTGAGTCCCCGAAAAGCCCTTTGTTCCCATGACTTGCTCCCTGAAAAGGGACCCATCTTCTTTTTTAAACATCGTGTGGCGTTTGTGCGGGATCCTCCCCATTTGCCTGTAGTACAAGCCTTCTCCCCCTTTCAGTCTGAAATCGTATTTAACAGCTTTCCAAGACCCGTGATTTCCAGCTCTACCGTATCGCCGGGCTTAAGCCAGCGGTGAACATCTTCCCCGAGCTCAAGGATGCAGCCGGTCCCTACTGTACCAGAACCAATCAGCTCCCCAGGGTAAAGTGTGGTATTCTCTGAAGCCCTCTCTATCATTTCACTGAATGAATAATAGATATCCTTAAGATTTCCTTCTGACAGCAGGATCCCGTTCACTTTCGCTGTCATATCCAAATCATACCCATTGTCCATCCGATAGCTCTCCAGCTCATCTTTTGTCACAATATAAGGGCCGATCGAAGTGGCAAAATCCTTTCCTTTTGCCGGTCCAAGACCGACCTTCATTTCTTTTCTTTGAATATCCCTGGCACTCCAGTCATTTAAGATGCAGTATCCAAAAATATATCCGTCCGCCTCTTTGGCAGAGATATTTTGGCCTTCTTTGCCGATGATGCAGGCAATTTCCAATTCATAGTCCAGCTTGCTGCAGCCCGCAGGCAGAGTAATAGGCTCACCTGTCCCTTTTATGGATAGATGGTTGGAAAAATAAAATACCGGCAGCTCATACCATTCTTTAACCATTTCCAGGCCCCTGTTTTCCCGGGCTGTTTTGACATGCTCCTCAAAAGCATAAAAGTCACGGAAGCTTTTTGGGCATGGAAGCGGAGCCTTCAGTGTTACTTCCTCCAAAGGGTAAGCACCGCTGCCCGATTCTTTCCATTCAGGATGTGACTCAATCTGCTCCATGAAAAATGGATGATTTTCTAAAAATGCCAATAATGTTTTTGGGAGGATTCCCTTCGAAGCTTCATGCATATCAACAGCAGCAGTGCCCTCCAGCCAGCCGGACCTGACCGATCCATCCTGTTTTTGAAAGGTTATGAACTTCATTCCATCACCCCGGATCTGATTTTCTGATAATCTCGAAAACATCTGCAAGCGGGCCAGTATACATATGTCCCGCCAGCCTTCCAACCGGATCCAGCTTTTCAGTGTCGATTTTCCCATTATGATACAGGTCATCATTCACCTGCACATGCCTAACCATGCCAATCACCAGGCTTCCAGACCCTGGACCGTCTCCAAAGTGCAGGAGCTGATGGAGAGTGCATTCAAGATGGACTTGGGAACGCTTAATTCTCGGCGGCTTCACACTAGCGCTTCTTTCCTGCTCCAGCCCCGCCATTTCCAGTTCATTTACTTCACGTGCATAATCCGCTGCACATATATTCATTTTCTCTGCCATACTTCTGCTGACGATATTGATGACAAACTCCCCGGTTTCTTCAATATTAAGAAGTGTATCTTTTTTCTTTCCGTCTGTTCCCTTTCGCATAGGGGAAAAGCATACAAGCAGGGGGTTCGCACAGACGGCTGTAAAAAAGCTGAATGGTGCTGCATTGACGTTGCCGCTGTTGTCCATGGTCGTTACAAAGGCGATGGGACGGGGAAGAATGGATCCTGACAGGATTTTGTACCCCTCCTGCCAGGATAGGGAAGACACCGGGATTTCCACTTTTACACTCTCCTCCCCCTCACGGCCTGGCCAATAGCTTCAAGAACTGCATCATTATCTTCCTCTGTACCGATTGTTAATCTGACAGCCTCTCCCTGAAAGCTTGCATGAGTAAATTTCCTGACGATGATGCCTGATTCCATGAGCTTTTCAGCAAGTGCCCCTTGAATGAAAAGAAAGTTAGCTTCTGAGGCATAACACATGAATCCAAGCTCTTGAATACGGCCGCGCATTCTTTCTCTTTCCGTTCTGTTCTTTTCTCCACTCATCCTGACAAAATACTGATCCTCCAGCGCTGCTATGGCTGCGGCCTGTGAGAGGGCATTCACATTGAATACCTCCCTTACCTTATCCAGCTCTGCTATGATGGATGGATGCATCATTCCATATCCTGCCCGGAGCCCTGCAAGCCCGTATGCTTTTGAAAATGTCCGCAATACTGCAACATTATCGTGGAAGGTAAGCAGTTTTTCTGCCTCAGTCCTTTTTTCATGGTTCATATATTCATAATAGGCTTCATCCAGAACGATAAGTATATGTGCCGGTACAGCAGCGATGAATTGCTGAATAGCCTCTTTACATAAAGCTGTACCTGTCGGGTTGTTTGGATTGCAGATAAAGATCATCTTTGTTCTGGAGCTCATGCGGCTGCCCATCTCTACTAGATCGTGTAAGCCATCTTTAAGCGGGACTTCGACAGCCTTTCCGCCTTCAATCACGACATTTGCCTTGTACCTGGGAAAGGTAAGGTCTGCCATGATTGCTTCATCACCTTCACTGATATAGGCTCTTGCCAGAAGCCTGATGAGTTCCTCGGAACCGTTGCCGATTGAAATATACGCAGAAGGCAGATTGAGGAAATTGCCCAATGTCCGTTTGAGCGCTGAACATGCCCCATCAGGGTAGCGGGAGAGGTTTCCGGGCTGTTTGCTCATGGCTAAACTGACTAGCTTTGAGCAGCCGTATGCATTTTCATTGTCTGCAAGGCTTCTGATGCGGGAAAGCTTGTATTTTTCTTTTAATTCTTCTGCAGCTATCCCTAAAGGATAAGGGGTGATTCCCCTGATGCTTTCCTTCGTTAAAATCCGATCCATAGGAGAACCCCCTTTCTGTTTATAAGAATTACAGGTTTCCGCGTCTTTCCTGCTCTCTTTCAATCGACTCGAACAGCGCCTTGAAATTGCCTTCGCCAAACCCTCTTGCTCCTTTGCGCTGGATGATTTCGATGAATAAAGTAGGCCTGTCGACGACCGGCTTTGTAAAGATCTGCAAGAGGTAGCCTTCATCATCCCTGTCTACCAGAATGCTGAGCTCTTTCAGCTTATCAATCTCTTCGTCTATTTGGCCGACCCTCTCAGACAGCATCTCATAATAGGAAGAAGGAGTATCAAGGAATTCAACCCCATTTTTTCTGAGGACAGATACCGTCTGAACAATATCCTCTGTTAGGATGGCCAAATGCTGTACGCCTGCCCCATTATAGAATTCCAGGAACTCCTGGATCTGCGATTTCCTTTTCCCTTCTGCCGGTTCATTAATCGGGAACTTGATTCTTCCGCCGTTATGCATCACTTTGGACATGAGTGCGGAATATTCTGTGCTGATGTCAGAATCGGTGAAATGCTTCATTTCCTTGAATCCCATGACATTGGCGTAATAGTTCACCCATTCTTCCATTTCTTCCACATTTCCGACCACATGATCGATGCCGATGAAGCCGGCATCCTCGAATGGGGCCTTCGTTTCATATGGCTCATAACCCGGCATAAAGGCACCCTTATAATGATTCCGTTCCACCAAAGTGTGTATGGTATCTCCATATGTACCGATCACCGCCTTTTTGAGCTTGCCATGGTCATCCTCCAGCTCAAATGGCGGAACCAGTTCAATTGCGCCGCGCTCTACCGCACCTTTGTAAGCACTTTCAACATCATCAACAGCAAGGGCGATATCTTTGACGCCGTCACCGTGCTTCTTCACAAAAGCAGCCACCTTTGTTTCCTCTGTGAGCGAGCCTGTCACTACCAGCCTGATTTTTCGCTGCTGCAGTACATATGACACTGTCTCCCTGTTTCCTGTCTCAAGCCCTGAATAAGCGACAGGCTTGAAGCCAAAGCATGTGCAGAGGTAATGGCTGGCCTGTTTGGCATTGCCTGTATAAATTTCAAGATAGTCGACTTCCTTGACCGGAAAAATTTCTTCTGCCTTTTGTAATGGCGAAACCGTTCTTTGTTCCATCCTAATCCCTCCAACTGTTTTAATTTTCAGATTTATCTTAAAATATTTCTTTTCCTTCAGGCAAGAGCGCAGTGTGAAGCTCTGCTGCTGTAAAGCATTTCTTATGTTTTCACTTTTTCCCTAGCAGGCAGATGGATGCTTCTCGCTTTAAGAGATTCCACCGCTTCCAGCAGGGCTTCTGCTGAACTTGGATGAGCATACACAGGAAACAGCATATCTTCTTCCCTGGCAGCCATTTCAAGCAAAGAGACACCAGCACAAATCAGTTCCTGTGCGCCATCTCCTATCATATGAACGCCTAAAAGAAAGCCTGTTTCCTTTTCAAAAATCACTTTGGCCATTCCTTCCCTGCTCCCCTTCACACTTGCATAGCCCAAGGAAGAAAAAGGAAAGATTCCCGTGTCTATTTTATAACCCGCTTCCAGTGCCTCTTGCTCCGTCAGACCTGCATAAGCAATAGGCGGCTGGGTATGGATGACAACAGGGGCAAAACGCAAGTCAGCCTCCGTTTTCAAACCGGCAATCGTTTCGGCTGCAGCCTTTCCCTGTCTGATTGCCTTTGATGCGAGCGGCGGTCCGTCTGCCACGTCCCCAGCTGCAAAAATATGGCTGACAGAGGTTTTCCCTTGCTGGTCTATCTTAATAAATCCCGCTGTGTCTATTTCCACTCCCGCTCTATCAAGCCCCAGATTGGCAGTATTGGGCCGGAAGCCGGCTGCAGTTAAGAAACAGCTTCCTTTCAGCTGCTTATTTTCTCCGCCCAGTTCATAATTAATCTCGACACCCGAACCGCTTTCTTCTACAGACAGCAGCTTTGCCCCGCGGTAAACTTTGATTCTATTTTTCTTCAAGATTCTGCCGATCTCCCTATTCACAGCCGCATCAAATCCAAAATCATCTTTTTCCTGATCCAGCATAATTGATGTCCTGGCCCCGAAAGCCTGAAAGCTCATGGCCATTTCCAGGGCGATATAGCCGCTCCCGTAAATAATGAGCTCATCAGGAAGCTTTTTCAGGGAAAATACAGACCAGCAGTCCAAAAGCTTTTCGGAACGCGGGGAATTATCGTGTGGCCAAATTGGTGTGCTTCCGGTTGCTATGAGGCAGTGTTTGAAGCGGAATACCTGATATGCTTCGCCATTTTCAATGCCCATCCGGTCAGCTGAGAGAAAAAAGGCATTGCCTTTCACCAGCTCAATCTCATTGCTTTTGCACAGCTCTTCAACTCCTTTTTTCAGCTGTGCTGTTTTCCGGTCTTTTTCATTCATGAGCTTTTCCAGCTGGAAAGCGGAAAAAGACAGTTCAATGCCGTATTCACCCGCAGCCTTTATCTTCCTGATCCGGTCTGCAGCTTCGGCAAAAAGCTTAGAAGGAATGCACCCCTTATGGAGGCACACACCGCCAAGATCCGCTTTTTCAATCAGCGTGACCTTTCTGCCTAGCTGTGCCGCCCTGATGGCTGCCTGGTAGCCGCCTGGTCCCCCTCCAATGATCACAACATCCTTTTCATAAGCCAGTTCCCCTACTACCATCACACCAGCTCCAATAGCATCAGTTTGGGATTCTCGATCAGTTCCGCAAAACGGTTAGTAAAACCGACAGCAGCAGCGCCATCTGCTATCCTGTGGTCAAATGACATGGAAAGCTTCATGATGGAGCGGATGACAATCTGATCGTCCTTATCGACCACCGGCATTTTTTTCGTCTTATGCAAGGAAATAATGCTTGTCTGCGGGTGCAGGATGATCGGGGTGGCGCCGGTGCTGCCGTTCAATGGCCCCACATTGCTTACCGTGAAAGTGCCTCCGGCCGTTTCCTTTGCCAACAGCCTGCCATCCAGCGCCTTCCTGGTCAAATTCTGCAGATCCTCTGCGATTTCGGCAATCGTCTTTTCCTCCGCATTCCCGATGACCGGCACGATAAGGCCATCCTCCGCATTGACGGCCACCCCAATATGGTGCTCCGGCAGCAAATGGATCAGTCCAGCCTTCTCATCAAGCCTGCTGTTAAACACAGGGAAGCGTTTGAGAGCCATTGATAAAGCTTTTATATAAAAAGCTGTCATCGTCACTTGCTTTTCCTGCTTTTTGAGCTCTTCCCGGAATACGGAAAGCTCTGTGACATCCACATCCTCAAAATGGGTGCAATGAGGAATAAGGGAAAGCGACTGAACCATCTTCTCGGCAGTCATTTTCCGCCGTCCGGAGTAAGAGATGGCAGAATCATGAGCGGCTACCGGTCTCTCTGCATCTTTTTTTATCTTCCCGGACTCTTTTTCCCTTGCAGACACATCACCTTGTCCGGCCATCCTGAAAATATCGGTGTCCACCACTCTTCCGCCAGGACCTGATCCTTCAATATCATCTATGTTTATATCATTTTCTCTTGCAAGCTTCCTTGTGTAAGGTGATGCGAGGATTCTCTTCGCTTGTTTGCCAGCATGTGATCCCTCTTCAATTGCTGCTTGGCGGCTGTTTTCCGGCTCCAGCAGAAGCAGTACTGCCCCAACTTCTACCGTCTCCCCTGGCTTTACCGCAAACTCACGGACTATGCCCGCTCTTGGCGCAGGTATTTCTGCTGTCATTTTATCGGTCTGAACCTCGACCAGGGGCTCATCCGCCCGCACAAAATCACCTTGTTTGACAAGGAAACAATTGATTTCTGCTTCTGACATCCCTTCCCCGATATCATGGAGCTTCACTTCCATATTAAAACACCTCCTGATAAAAGCTCAGTTGATTGCTTAGAACGTCCAGACCTTTTCAATCGCACGGCAGACTCGTTCAGCCGTCGGCAGATAATGGTCTTCAAAACCGAAATAGGGAACAGGTGCATCAAAGCCTGCAACCAGTTCAGCCGGTGCTTTCTGATATAAGAAGGAGGTATCATTGATAATGGCCAGAACATCATTGCCAACAGAGGTTGATGCATGAGCCTCCTGGACAATGACGGTGCGCCCCGTTTTCTGCACCGAGGCAGAGATGATATCCTTATCCAGAGGATACAAGGTGCGGAGGTCTAGAACATCACATGAAATACCTTTTCTCTTCATTTCCTCAGCAGCCTTCATGGCAATCGGCACCATAGCGCCCCAGGCGATGACCGTCACATCATCTCCATCCATTAATTTACTCCCTTTGCCTATCTCTACGGCATACTTTCCCTCCGGCACCTCTGCCCGCAGTGACCGATAGCTTTTCATCGGTTCTAGAAACAGGACAGGGTCAGGATCCTCAATGGCGGCAATCAAGAGCCCTTTTGCATCAGCCGGATTGGACGGGCAGACTACCTTAATGCCCGGCATATGGGTAAAAAGGGCTTCAGTACTGTCACAATGGATTTCCGGTGCTCTTACTCCTGCACCATATGGGGCCCTTATCACAAGCGGGACGGTATAATGTCCCATCGTCCTCATTCGGAGCCGGGAGGCATGTGTCATGATCTGCTCAAAGGCAGGATAAATAAAGCCAAGAAACTGGATTTCCGCCACAGGCCTGAATCCATTGACGGCCATCCCGATGCTTGCACCGATGAATCCCGCTTCACTCAGCGGGGTATCCATGACCCGCTCTTCACCGTATTTTTCCTGCAGGCCTTCGGTCGCGCGGAACACCCCTCCATTTTTCCCGATATCCTCCCCGAGCACCAGAACTTCATCATTTTCCGCCAGCATGATGTCCAATGCTTCATTTACTGACTGTACAAGCGTCATGGTGCTGGTCTTGACTGCTGTTTCCATCTAAGCACCCCCAAGCTGGCTAAGGTATTTTTCCTTTTGCTCTTTTAGCGGCCATATCAGCTCTGCAAACACATGATCAAAAATATCAGCCGGATCGGCAGGCGGGTATGCTTCCATCTCTGCAATAGCCAAATCAATTTCTGCAGCTGCTTCCGATTCTGCTCTCTTTGCCCAGTTCTCATCGTACAGATCTTTATTCTTCAGCCAGCGTTCCATTCTAAGAATCGGATCGATTTTTCCTCTTAGAACGCTGCTTTCCTGCTGATCCCTGTATTTGGCGGGATCATCGGCGGTCGTATGGGCACCATATCTCCATGTCACCGCCTCGATTAAGGTCGGACCGCCGCCTTCCCTTGCCCTCTCCAGCGCCTTTTTGGTCTCACGATATACAGCAAATACATCGTTCCCATCAACCCGGACACCAGGAATGTCATAGGCAAGGCTTTTTTGCGCAATAGTTTTGGTATTCATTTGCTTTGACAGCGGGACGGAAATCGCATATTGGTTGTTTTGATTGAAAAACACCACAGGTGCCTTAACGATGCTGGCAAAATTGAGGCCCTCATGAAAATCCCCTTCAGAAGTGGCCCCGTCTCCAAAATAGACAATGGCAGCTTTTTTCGTTCCTTTTCGTTTTTCCGCATATGCCGCCCCGGCTGCATGTGGGATCTGGGTGGCGATCGGAATTCCAGGAGGAAAGATATTCTTTCCTTCAGGGGGAATGCATCCTTCATTTCGTCCGTTCCAGAATAGCAGCACGTTTCTCATTGAATGCCCGAAAGCCAAAGCTGCTCCATGGTCCCGATAGGTAGGGAACATCCAATCCGATTCTTCGAGCGCCATCGCGCTCCCTATCTGGGCAGCTTCCTGGCCTTCAAACGGAGCATACGTCCCTATCCTTCCCTGGCGCTGCAGGCTGACCGCTTTCCGGTCAAAGACCCTGATCCGGACAAGCTGCCTGTAGAACTCCAGAGCCAGCTCTGTGTCAAACCCTGAGGTACCGGATACCTCGTTTCCGTTTTCATCAATCATCCTATTGACTGGAAATTGGCTCTCCATCCTATCACCCTTTTCAGTAAAGTCATTGGCATACAGTTATGTCCGGACTGCCCATTTCGGCCGTTTCATATGGGAAAAAAAGCTGTTCCTCCTGGTTCTCGCTTCAATCCTCTGCTCGCAGAACTGGTTGGCAGCCTCAATGGTTGTGATCCCTTCAGCTGCCGAATAGTCGTACACATTAAGCAGCGCACTATATATCGCCTTCGTTTTCCGGAGGACCCTTTCTTTATTAGGGGAATACAGTTCATCTGCCACCTGGATAAGTCCGCCGGCATTCACAATATAGTCCGGTGCATAAAGAATTCCTTTTTGCTGGAGCATGCCGCCATGCCTGAATTCAAGCAGCTGATTATTCGCCGACCCGGCAACCGCCCTGACCCGGAGCTGTTCTATACTTTCATCGTTGAGGATGCCTCCCAGAGCACAGGGGACAAAGACATCAGCATCTGCACGGTAAATTTCTTCACTGCTGACCGCTTTGAGGCCCGCTCCCATTTTTCCCGCCTTTGCCATCAGCTCATTGATGGCTTCTTCATTGATATCAGCAACATAAAGATCAGCGCCTTCCTCCAGCAGCTTTTCAGCCACTTTAAACCCTACCTTGCCGAGCCCCTGGATGCTGTAGGACCGTCCGCCAAGGTCCGATGTCCCATAAAGAACCTGGTTTGTGGCTTTAAGCCCATAAATCACCCCTTGGGCAGTCGGAACAGAAGAGTCCCCGCTTCCCCCATATTCTTCGTCAGCACCTACAATGCAATTGGTTTCCTTCATGGCGTGGACAAAGTCTTCAGGAGTGGTTCCCATATCTGTGCCTGTGTAGAACCTTCCATTCAACGATTCAACGAATTGGCCGAATGCCCTGAAAAGCTCGGGTGTCTTATCCTTTGAAGGATCGCCGATGATCACCGCTTTCCCTCCGCCAAAGTCAACATCTGCTGCAGCGCACTTATAAGTCATTCCCTTGGACAGACGCAGGACATCTTCAAGTGCTGCATCTGCAGAAGGATAGGGAAACATCCTGCAGCCGCCCAGCGCCGGGCCAAGCCTTGTGCTGTGGATCGCAATGATCGCCTTAAGGCCTGTTGCTTCGTCGTTGCAGAACACCACCTGTTCATGCTCACGGATCGTATCAAACATATCCATCGTCTCTCAATCCTCCTCTATATGTTAGCGCTTTCATTTAATGATGCATAAAAGCTTTAGTCCAACCGGATCTTCTCTGTAAATCTTTTAATCTTGCTCCGCGGAAGGATCGCCTGGGTGACCTGCCCTTTGCCGATCACTGTATCCCCATGGAAAGCCTTGACTGAGGTAAAAATCAGATTTCGTTCAAGACTGACGACTTCCGCAGTGACTTTTAATAAGCTCCCCTCAGCAGCAGGAGCAAGATGCTTGACTGAGACTGCGTTCCCCATCCCTTCTTCGCTCTCTTCTAAAAATGGGAGGATTACTTTTCTTGATGCCCACTCCATATAATAGACCATGCTGGCTGTGGAAAAGAGCTGGTGGACAATCTGACCCCCGAATTGCGCAAACATCTCGGATCCGACTGTCAGATGGATGGATGCAGCCGCTCCTTCTTTTAAACCCGGCTTCACTGAACAACACCCTCAAATATGTATGACGTATTTTTAACGTTATAATAACATTATGACAAACGAATAGTCAATCAATTACAAATTTTCTTAAATCATCCAGCAAAAGAAAAAGGATTAACATAAGGCATAGTGCTGCCTCCTTAATCCTTTTCCTTCATTCATCTACGAGAGAAGAGCCCTGTCGCTTGCCAGCTGCCGGCCGCGGATTCGCTGGAACTCGCTGAGCAAATCTTCAATCCCTAATTTATTCTTTTTATCTTCTTCAATCTCCAGGATGATTTGTCCTTTATCCATCATGATAAGCCGATTCCCGAGATCCAAAGCCTGCTGCATATTATGGGTGACCATGATGGTAGTCAGCTTGTAATTGCTGACAATCTCCTTTGTGAGGCGGGTGATCAGCTCGGCCCTGGCAGGATCAAGGGCCGCAGTGTGTTCATCAAGCAGGAGGATGGAAGGCTCTGTGAAGGTGGCCATAAGCAGGGATAAAGCCTGCCTTTCACCTCCGGATAACAGTCCAACCTTGGCATTCAGCCTATTTTCAAGACCGAGATGAAGGGCCTCAAGGACTTCCCTGAAATTTTCCCTCCGCTTTTTAGTGACGCCCCTTTTAAAAGTCCTGCCTTTATTGCGGGAATAGGCCATAGCCAGATTTTCTTCTATCGTCATGCTTGGGGCCGTTCCTGCCATTGGATCCTGAAAAACCCTCCCGATCAGAAATGACCTTTTATGCTCAGGCATCATCGCCACATTTTTACCATTAATCAGCACGCTTCCTGCATCTGGAATCATGACGCCTGAAATGATATTCATCAGTGTCGACTTCCCCGCCCCATTTGAACCGATGACAGTGACAAAATCGCCCGCAGTTAAAGAAAGGCTCACACTGTCAAGAGCATTTTTCTCATCAGGCGTCCCTTCATTGAAGATTTTGCTGATATTATTTAGCTGCAGCACGCTGATCCTCCTCCCTTTCTCCGGAAAGATAGCCTTCACCGGGCTGAGTGCGAAGCCTCTTGGCCTTTCTTCTTCCTTCCCTTATCCGATCAAGTGTTTTAGGCATGATCAGAGCAATGATGACAATGACCGCTGTAATGAGCTTCATGTCCCCCGGTTCAAGGAAATCTACACGCAGGGCAAGTGTGACGACGATCCTGTAGATGATTGCTCCGCCAATTACGGCAAGAGTTGTCCTTGCTATGGTTTTTGTGCCAAATATAGCTTCCCCGATGATGACCGATGCCAATCCGATTATGATCATCCCGATGCCCATCCCGACATCAGCAAATCCACCCTGCTGGGCAATCAATGCGCCAGAGAAAGCGACAAGGCTGTTAGACAGCCCCAGGCCGAGTATGACCATCAGATTTGTATCTGCTGAGAGGCTTCTGATCATCCTTTTATTGTCGCCGGTTGCCCTTAAAGCAAGGCCTATCTCCGTTTTCAGGAACTGATCCGCCAGAAGCTTAATGGCAAATGCAGTTAACAGCATCATTATGAGGATCCCCCATGTCCTTGGAAGGCTGTCCCCCAGCCCTACGGCTGCAAGAATGCCATTCAGCATGGGATCGATCCCTGTTTTATCCCATGCATCCCTGATGCCAGTCATGGCTGTCTCTGTATTGAGAAGAGGTACATTGGACTTTCCCATGATCCTTAAATTAATGGAATACAAAGCGATCATCATCAGGATGCCGGACAGCAGGCTGTTTATTTTTCCATAAGCGTGCAGGATTCCGGTAAGGCAGCCGGCGGCAAACCCTGCTATAAGGGCAGCAGCTGTAGCGATAAAAGGATTGACGCCGCTTACGATCAGGGTTGCTGCAACGGCAGCACCCGTCACAAAGCTGCCGTCCACTGTAAGATCCGGAAAATCCAGCACCCTGAAAGAAAGATAGACACCGAGCGCCATGATACTATAGATGATGCCTGACTCAAATGCTCCGAAGATTGCTGTAAACATCTAAAGACCACGCCCTTCGCTATTCTTCATAAAACTCGGCTAGATCCTTCCATTCTTCCTTGATCTCAAGTCCTTGTTCTTCCGCAGCTTTTGGATTGAACACGAGTTTGATATTTTCAGGCAGTCCTACCGGGATTTCACTTGGCTTCTTATCTCCCTTGAGGATGTCTGCGGCCATTTTGCCAGTCTGATAGCCAATCTCGAAGTAATCAAACCCGCTTGCCGCTACCCCGCCCCGCTTAAGGGAATCGAGCTCACCCACAAAAAGAGGGATTTTTTTGCTTTGTGCTACAGCTATGACCGATTCAAGTGCGGAAACGACCGTATTGTCTGTCGGGACATAGATGGCATCTGCCCTTCCTACTAAAGACTCTGCAGCCTGCTTGACTTCTGCGGAAGTGGAGACGGACGCCTCTACCACATCGGCCCCATTTTTTTCTGCCAGTTCTTTGACTTTCTCAACCTGTACTTCAGAGTTCTGCTCTCCGGCGTTAAAGATGACGCCAATCTTCCTGGCACCTGCTTCCTTTGTCATGAAATCAATCGTTTTTCCTGTAGCATCAGGATGATTATCTGTCGTGCCGGTGATATTATCGCCCGGTTCATCAAATGACTTCACAAGCCCGGCACCGACAGGATCTGTTACTGAGGTAAATACAATGGGAATATCCTTTGTCGCATTCAATGCACTGACCGCACTTGGCGTGGCATTGGCAAAAATGAGGTCCACCTGGTCACCCGCGAAATTATTGGCAATGGTCTGTGTGTTATTCATATCTGCCTGGGCATTCTGGAAGTCATATTCAACATTATCGCCTTCTTTGAAGCCTGCTTCCTCTAGCGCCTTTTTGAAGCCTTCAGTTGCTGCATCCAGTGAAGGATGCTCGGCAAATTGAGTCAATCCGATCTGATAAATCTTCTTGTCCCCATTTTTGCTATTACCGCCTGTAGCCTCATCGCTCCCGCAGCCAGACAGGAGCAGGCTTCCTGCCAACAGTAAAAAAGCAGCTTTGATCGATTTTTTCATGACAATCCCCCTTGCAAAATTATTGGCATCTCACACTGACTCTCTCTTCTGCTGCATTTATGTAATCGCTTACATAAAATATGATAAATTATCTCATCAGCGTTTTTACACCGTTATATTATCACCTGGTTTTAAAATATGTCAATAATATTCTAAAGATTTAGTTAATTAAAACTATTAATCTTCATCTTACTTATTGCTGCCGGGCTTTACTGAAAACTTTAAACTGGCCTGCTGTTTTTTCGATAGCTTCTTCCGCCTCTTCCATCATCCGCTTAAACAGATCGGCAACCGCCGGAATATCTGCAATAAGCCCGGCGGTCTGCCCGGCATTCATGAACCCTCTCACCCCATCTCCTTCAAGAGCTCCTTTTTTATGATAATCTTCATTAGTAAATAAGCTGTATTCAGAAGGATTTTCTGTTTCTTTCTGAAGCAGAAAATCAGCATACTCTGTATGCAGTATTCTTCGGATCTGCCCTGCACTTCTGCCGACTATGATCGTGCTTGCATCGCTGGCATCAAGCAGAGCATTTTTGTAATTTTCGTGGAAAGGTGCCTCTTTGACTGCGATGAGGCGCGTGCCGATCTGCACGCCGCTTGCACCTAGCATGAATACAGAAGCCATTCCTCTTCCATCGCTGATCCCGCCTGCTGCCGCCACCGGAATGTTGACCCTGCTGCAGATCTGGGGGATAAGAGAAAGCGTTGTCGTTTCCAGCCTGGAATTGATGCCTGCTGCTTCATAGCCTTCAGCAGAAATAATGTCCGCTCCTGAAGCTTCCGCCTTTTCAGCCTGTCTGACCGATGCAGTGACAGCAATGGTTTTGATTCCTTTAGACTTCAGCCGGCTTATATATGGTGCGGGATTTCCAGCTGAAAGCGATACAGCTGCTGCGCCGTATTTTTCAGCAAGCTCCATTGCCTCTTCCGCAAAAGGGGACACGGTGATGGGAATATTGACAGCGAATGGCCTGCTTGTCAGGTTCCTCAGCGCAAGCAGCTTAGCTTCAATTTCTTTAGGGAGCATAGTCCCTATCCCTATGGTGCCAAGCCCTCCGGCATTGGAAACCGCGGCTGCAAGCCGGCTGCTGCTGATATTTCCCATGCCTCCTTGTATGATCGGATACTTGATTTTTAAAATCTCCGTCAACCTATTCAATAGATTACCCCTTCCGTAAAAATAGTGTTACACTATTTTGAAAATTAACATAATATAAACAAAACCGCAAGGTACGTTCCATAAACTCATATAATCTGTACGCTTAAGGGGCTCTGTTTTGAAAGGTAAAGCATATCGGTACTGTCTCCTGAATCAAGACACGAAAAAGACTCCTGGATTTCCCGTATCCAGGAGCCTTTCTTATACGCTCTTTTACACAACTTATTCTTATATTAGAAAGGATCTGTCACTAACTCTATTTTATGTGAAACTTTATTTTTGGCTATAACTGTACTAGTGTGCTGGTCAGCGCAAAGTTTTTTTCCAGAAGGGATCTATGCTTATATTCATATCGCAGATAGAAAGACCAGAAGCGGGTCCGCTCTGTCTGAGTCTATCCTTATAATGCTGCAGCTTCTTTCTGCCCTATAGACAGCTTATTATTCCTGTGGCTGTGATGCTGGTGTTTGAAGCAGGAAGGACAAATGATTAATCAGTCTAACGGCCGCAGCAGGTTCTGCGGCGCGGGCGTTTACCGCCGGCAGCGCCTGAGACATATGTTGTGCTGTCCCCGCTGGGAAGCAGCTGGTTTTTATTTTCCAGCAAATTTTTCTTTTTGGCTTCGCCGGTAATCTTTCCGGCAGGAAACTTCTTTCCTTTTTTGAAGCTTTCATAGAATTTTCTGGCCTGTTCCATTTCTCTCACTCCCTGATTATTTTACCCGGATGATGATCAATTTTTAAATGGATTGAAAACACTTGATTGGGATTTTGCTTGGGGATAATATTTTTGGATCAGCTCCATCTTGTTGTCCTGGTTCTGATTTTTATCATTCCTTGCTTTGTCCCTGGCCCTTCTGATAAGTGCCTCAGCCATTTCTGCTGTCTGATCTTTTGAGGATTCGGGCTTTCTTGGCGGCATCATCATTGCTGTGCTTCTCTGGGAATTTCCCATTGAATTCTGGTTTTGCCGCGGATGCATTTTATCCTGGTCCTGCCTTTAGGAAGCGGCATTTTTTGCCTGCTGGATTTTGCCTGCAGATCTCTTTTTCATGGTTTCCACTTTGGTCTTGAGTTCTTTATCACGCTGCTCCATTTCTTTCACTTTGCCGCCAAGCTTCAAGTTCTGTTCTTTATAATCGGCAAGTTCGGCCTCCAGCTCTTTCGTTTTCTGAAGGTATTCTTCATCCCTTTTGATGAAATCGCGGATCTGTTCTTTCAGCTCTTTCATTTCGCTTGTATATTGCACTTCATTTTCTTCATAACGCTCAAAATGCCCGTTCATATCGCTTAGCAGATTTTCATATGAGCTTAAAAGAGAATGCAGTTCCTTGATTTTATCCTGAAGCTCCTCAAGCTTTGCTAAACTTTGCGTCTGACTTTCATTATTCCACCAAGACCTTAGCAAATGTATCCAGCTCCCTCTTTTTATAGTATTCACGTCTTGCTCTTCTGGAGTAGGCAATGTGAATCCATCAGTCACCCATTTTTCTGTTATATGTTGAAAGGTGCCTTTCATTTCTCCGAACCATTTGGTTTGTGCTTCCCTCATAGTCATCATCCCTGCCAGGCTGGACTGGAGATGCATGAGAATGTTTCTTCTGTCTTCGTGATATTTACTGCCGGTCAGTTCACCTGCCTTTAAGGCGAGGCTGGAAAGCTTTTGTGTTTCTTCCTCCAGCTTGATGGCCATATCGTCCTCAAATTTTCCAGTCTCCTTCAGCTTCCTTTTATACTCCCATTCCCTTTGTCTGAGCTCTTTCTCCAGCTCCTGGTTTTTCTGCGCGGAGGAAGTCAATAAAAACTCGAGGTTTGAAATTTGATTGTACATATCCATTCTCTGCCGGGCATATTCATTAATGGTTTGGTTTTTCTTTTTCATATCCCGCCTGAGTTCTTGATTTTCCGCCTGGATCTGATTGATTTTTATTAAAATGTCTTTAAGCAGCTCATTTGCCCTGAAGTCATTCTCTTGGCCGGAAACTGCTTCCTCTTCTTCTTGTTCTGGCCGGTCTATTGCCGGGGCCGGAACCGCAGCTGTCTCCTGCTCTAATATCGCGATGTCTGACAGAAGTTCTTTTGTTTTCCCATTGTAAAAGAGCAGAGATTTCTTTATGCTGTTTAAATTATGCCTGGAGGTATCCAAAAAATTGAAAATGCTTTCCGGCTCCCATGACTCCAGATCTTCAATTTCTTCCGGTGCTGATTGACCTGCATCCTTTTTCATTGCATCCCCTCCTTCTGAGGCATTTATCTTATTTATCTATATGTGAATTTTACTTCTCCGTTACACGATACAGGCACGAAAAGAATGATCGGCAATATGTATATGCAGGGGTGATCTAATTGAAAAAAAGCTTTCTGCTTGACCGCTTTCTGACTGTGGATTATATGGAACAGCTTGTAGTAAGAAACGGGTTCAGCCTTGTCAACAAGCCTCCGAAAGATCTAAAAAAGACACTGCTGTATTATAAGAATAAACTCGATTCCGGGAATGAAGCCCCTTATATAGTAAATGAGGATGAAATGGTAATGGCAGAAATTCCGTTAAATAATGCGGAATATTATCAGATCAAATGGAATATCCCGAAACTCCTGTACTTGATAGAAAGAGAGCAGATACAGAAGACCGCCTTGCCTGAGGATCTGGCAGAAAAGCTCAGCCGGAAATCAGATATAGAAAAATTCCCCGCAGATGCTGAAAACAAAGATATCATTCTGCTGTCTTATCCGCCTATTTCAAGGAAATTCATCATTGCCCAGGGCGATACGAAGAAATTGGCAGAAAGCCCGAAGACAATCACCGCCTATATTCTCCCTCCTTATATCCATCTTAAAGCTGCTGCCCATTCGCTGGACAGGAACTTATTCAGCATTCATTTCAATTATTCGCTCATTTGCAGCTATTTGGCTGGACAGATAACGCTTGAAGAAGCTGAAAAAAGGGTCTTCCCGGTTTTTTGAATGATATTGCAATCAGCCTTAAAGGAGAGTGAGTAAATTGACTGAAACTGCACTTGCTTCTATCATCTTCCCCGTGAAAAACGAAGGCGAAAATGTAAAAAAAACGCTGGAATCATTCTTCTCGGCCCCGATTCGCCAGCCTTATGAATTGATAATTGTCGATGATCGTTCAACTGATCAATGCTGTGACTTTTTGAAAGCTGATTATTTGGATAAAAACATCAGTCTCATCACGACAGACGGTGTCGGAGCAGCCAATGCGAGGAATGAAGGAGCCAAGCTTGCAAAAGGACAAGTGCTCGTCTTCTGTGATGCCCATCTGGAGTTTGAAGACTATTGGCTGGACCTGCTGATCGAGCCTCTTCTAACAGGCCTGACCGATGCCGTCACACCTGCCATCGGGGCCATCGGCAACCCCCATTTCACCGGCTATGGCCAGACATTATGGGTAAATGAGAGATCTTCAAAGATCCGGACACACTGGAATGTCAAACAGGACGATCTTTTTGAGACTGCCATCCTGCCGGGAGGATGCTTTGCCATCAATCGATCGGTCTTTGAGGAAGCGGGAGGTTTTGAGACTGGGTTTCCAGTTTGGGGATATGAGGATGTGGAGATTTCAATCAAGCTTTGGCTGTTCGGGTATAAATGCCATGTTCAGCCAAAAGCTAAAGTGCTTCACTTATTCAGGAAGGTACAGCCTTATAGAGTTGAACTTGATGAATATTTTTATAATTTGCTCAGGCTGGCTTACCTTCACTTCAGCCCTGCAAGAATCTACAAAACCAGAAAAATGCTGATCAATGGGAATGAAAAAGAAATTGAGAGAAAAGTGCTTGCGCAAGGTGCACTGGAAAAGAAGCAGGCTTATCTTGCAAGGCGAAGGTATGATGATGACTGGTTTTTTGCCAAATTCAAAATAGATTTCTAGTTCTCTGCCGCTTTCCGGGAATGATTCCGGGGCGGCATTTTTGTCTGCTCTGCCAATAGAATTTTAATAAAATCCGCAACAGTACAGGGACAAACTCACTGACAAAACTTTTGCTCCAAAATATTATATAGAGAAATACGATAGCTTGTCATAATCGTATTGACTTGGACTCACGTTGAAGGGAGGTTATTATATGGCAATATTGTCAACCGGCCCAATTCTTAATCCCGCAGTAAGCGGTTCAAGGCAAACAAGGACGGTCACAGTTAAAATTGACAATAGGAATGGAGCAAGCCCAGGCACAATTTTAATTCAGGGTTATCAGCTGAATGGATCGCGAACTCTGTATGTCTCTGAACTGTTGAACGTTCCGGCAAACTCTGTCATAACAAGAAACTACTTTGCAAATTTCGACAGCTTTGAATTTGTGTTCACAACTGGAGGAGCTGCGGAAGAGGATATTCAGGTTTCTGTTTGGGGCCGTGATGCTGCTGGAGGATTGGTAGCTGCACACCGCATCGTTTCTGATGAACTATTAGGATCAGATCAAGGCGCTCAAGGTCCTCAAGGTCCTAGTGGCATTCAAGGTGCTCAAGGGCCAACCGGTGCGACTGGTGCACAGGGGTCTCAAGGTCCTCAGGGAGTCACTGGAGCAAATGGCGCTCAAGGCCCTCAAGGTACTACTGGGGCTCAAGGTTCACAGGGTCCGACTGGAACAACGGGGGCTCAAGGCGCTCAAGGTCCTCAAGGAGCCACTGGCGCTCAAGGTTCACAGGGCCCGACTGGAGTAACGGGGGCGCAAGGCGCTCAAGGTCCTCAGGGAGCCACTGGTGTTCAAGGTTCACAGGGTCCTCAAGGATCTACTGGAGCTCAAGGCGCAACTGGCCCGCAAGGAGAGCAAGGTCCTCAGGGAGCCACTGGCGCTCAAGGCGCAACTGGCCCGCAAGGAGAGCAAGGTCCTCAGGGAGTCACTGGCGCTCAAGGCGCAACTGGCCCTCAAGGAGAGCAAGGTCCTCAGGGGGCCACTGGCGCTCAAGGCGCAACTGGCCCTCAAGGAGAGCAAGGTCCTCAGGGAGTCACTGGCGCTCAAGGCGCAACTGGCCCGCAAGGAGAGCAAGGTCCTCAGGGAGAAACTGGCGCTCAAGGCGCAACTGGCCCGCAAGGAGAGCAAGGTCCTCAGGGAGTCACTGGCGCTCAAGGCGCAACTGGCCCGCAAGGAGAGCAAGGTCCTCAGGGAGAAACTGGCGCTCAAGGCGCAACTGGCCCTCAAGGAGAGCAAGGTCCTCAGGGAGCCACTGGCGCTCAAGGCGCAACTGGCCCTCAAGGAGAGCAAGGTCCTCAAGGGGAGCAAGGTCCTCAAGGGGAGCAAGGTCCTCAGGGAGAAACTGGAGCCTAAGGCCCTCCTGGATCTTCAAGGCCAAACAGTGGCCTGATTGGCAAGAAGTTTTAGAATCTATTCCTTCTATTATTGAAAACTGCCTGCAGGTTCAATTTACTGAGCCGGCAGGCTTTTTTATGTTTCTGAACTGAACGAAAAACCCAGCAATAAAAATACGCAGTGCATATTCTTCCTGCTTATATCTTTCTGCTACGGATCTTAAAATCAGCTACATCGGATGGACAAACTCACAAGCATTGGTCAGAAACAATAATAAAATAAATATGAGAATGAAAGAGTTTACTAGAATTTCATCTCTAAAATCAATTAGCAAAGGAGGACAACTTATGGCTGTTTTATCTACTGGACCTATTTCCAATATACCTGTAGGCGGCAACAGGCTAACAAGGACAGTAAATATTAAGATAGATAACAGGGATTCAGTAAACGCTTCGACAGTACTGCTTCAGGGATACAGGCTGAATGGCACCAGGATATTATATGCACTTGAAAACATCAATATCGGACCAAACCAGGTTATCACCAGAAACCTTACCGCTAATTTTGATGCATTTGAATTTGTATTCACAACCAGCGGCCCAGCTGAAGCCAGTACTCAAATTTCTGTCTGGGGCAGAGATGTGGCAGGACAGCTTGTTGCTGCACATCGTGTAGTATCAGACGAGCTTCTCGGATCTAACCAAGGGGTGCAAGGGCCTCAGGGCCCTCAAGGCAGCACTGGGGCTACCGGTGATCAAGGTCCTCAAGGCAGCACTGGCGCCACTGGCGCTCAAGGCCCCCAAGGCAGTACTGGCGCCACTGGCACTCAAGGCCCTCAGGGCAGTACTGGTGCCACTGGCGCTCAAGGCCCTCAAGGCAGCACTGGCGCCACCGGTGCTCAAGGTCCTCAGGGCAGTACCGGCGCCACTGGCGCTCAAGGCCCCCAAGGCGTCCAAGGTTCTCAAGGCAATACAGGGGTTCAAGGTCCTCAAGGCGAACAAGGTCCTCAGGGCACTGGAGAACAAGGGGCTCAAGGTCCTCAGGGTCCTCAAGGAACTACAGGCTCTACTGGCCCGCAAGGCGAACAAGGTCCTCAAGGTCCAAGCGACTTCCTATGGGGAGAAGAAACCGTATTCTGGGCAGACTCCAGTGCACCTGGACCAGGCGACGGCTCCCCTCTCAATCCATTCAACTCTCTGCAGGCCGCCATTACAGCTGCCACAAGCAGTGCTTTGGCAGTCACATTCGGGATGCGTGCAAGGCTGGTTATTCTGATTGCAGCCAATTCTGTATTTGATGAAGATATTACGATTCCGCCGGCACGGCATGTCCAGCTGTTGGGGCTTGGACCATGGGTGCTCGGGAACGCCGATCTGGCAAACTTTGGGTCTTCAACACCGAGAAATGTGACAATCCAAACGAGCCAGGCTGCAGAGGATGTTTACTTGATGCAAGGCCCTGCATTTGATGCCCGCCCTGTAACTGTAATAGGCACCTTTAACAACGGTACCTCCGTCAGCACACATACAAATTACACAAATGGCGCCATAATCAGCGGAAATGTAACGTTTCAGAACGTAGCAGTCGGAGATCCATTCACAACGATTGAATTTCAGCTTCATAATGCTAAAATCAACGGAAATGTCGTCCAATCCGGCCATATGGGCCAGCTGAACACTTACGTCTACAACAGCTGGTTTGCAGGAACCGTCATCCACAATGGCCTGAGGCTTCAGCGCATGGTGGACAGCCGCTCAGACAGCACGATACAGATAGCCGTCTACAGTAATATCCTTAACTCGTTTATCGGCGGGAATGTAACAGCCAATCCTGCAACGGATGTTCCGCCAATCGGCATCTTCGGCAGCCAGTTCGGTACGATTACCTGGACCGGAAATCTGACATTAGACGGAGCTTCAAACTACTATTTCGTCAACTCCGGGTCTTCTGTAACTGGTACGAAACTTGTTTTGTTCAACGGAACCTAATAAAGCTTAAGGAAAATATTGCAAAATACTGCCAGGCTGGTGACACAATAACCTGGCAGCACATTTTACTATTTTGCTTTCACATGTCTAATTTCAATGATGAAAAGATTCCAGAACATGTTTACAGTAATAGGCCAGGCGATGCCCGCCATAAGCTTAAGGAGGAACAGTCATTTTGCCCTTTTCCATCCATGGAAATTATTTAAAAAATGACCATACTGTTTTTGTATTCGATCCGTTTCCTCACTGATTTTTCGTAAATGCTTTTTTGTCCCCATCCGGTTATGGATTCGATAAAAGGTAAGAGGCTCTTTAAGAAAAGCAAGGTCATGCTTCAAATAAGCCCTAATCCAGTATTCATAGTCATGGGCATACCTGTATGAAGGGTCGAAAACGCCAACACTTGCGAACAGATCCCTCTTCATCATGATAGTTGATCCATTGATTGTGCAGTTTGTTTTCAGTCCATCCAGGATTGATTCCCTGCTGTAGCTGCTAAGGATGCCGGAAGCAGTCAGGTTTTCATTTTTATCATTGATGAGTTTATAATCAGTAAAAGAAAATACGGCCTTCTCTTTTTTCATAAACTTAAGCTGCTTTTCGATTTTATCTGGAAGCATTATATCATCAGAACTCAGCCATACCATATAATTGCCTTTTGCTATTTTAAACCCCTTATTTAATGCAGACGCCGTCCCTCCATTTGTCTTCTTTACATAGACAATTTGGCTTAGAAATGGCTTTACTGATTGAAAATGAGCTGTGGAGCCATCATCTACTACGATTATTTCAATATTATTATAGGTTTGCTGCAATGCACTGGCGATGCTATTGCCAATATAGCTGCAGTTATAGAATGGAATAATGATGGAGACAAGATCACTTGGGTTTGAATCGGAACTTGAGAGCGCCATTTGGTTCCCCCTTCTTATACTTAATCTGAAATTCCATTGTGGAGAAAGGTTTCCGCAAGACCTTCTAACATTATAGTTTATGGTTTCAAAAAGGTGTCTAAGTGATGCTGTATACATTAACAGGAATGGGGTGAGAAATTATAATGAGTGGTCAGGAACTGAATGTTCTCTTTACCTTTTATATACCCAGCGGAGGCGTTGAAACATTAAACAGGCAGAGACTATATGCCCTCAGCCAGGTAGGTATCAACTGCCATTTCCTCTACAGTCAAAGCGGTACAGGACTGCAGAACAAGACGGATGCCACTTTATATGTGACCAATACCGATTTAGGCATAAAAGAAATCCTTCAAAAAGGCAATTATGATGCAATCGTTGTCGGTTCTGACCTTGCTATGCTTCAGCGCCTCCGGTCGCTGGGCTATGGAGGGATCCTGATATTTGAAAGCCAGGGCATCGGCCATGATAAGGACTATGCAGAAAAGTTCGTCAAAGCAAATGCACTGCCGATCATAAATCCTTATTGTGATGCAATCCTTTATCCAAAAACACCTCATCTGATCAAAGCGTTTGAAACCTATTTTCCTGCCAAGAAAAAGTATTCATTTCACAACTGCTTTAACTCCAGGGACTTTCATTACAGGCACCTTCCGAAAAAGCCCAACCCCATTATAGGCTGGGTTGGAAGACTCGAAGAAAACAAGAATTGGAGAGACTTCCTTATGATCGGAGCTAAACTGATCAGGAAGAACCCTTCTATACGGCTTTGGATGTTCGAGGACAGCACCCTTGCCCCGCCGGACCAGAGAAAAGCGTTCGAAACAGTCATTAAGCAGCTGAACCTCCAGTCCCACTTGACTGTATTTGCCAACCTTCCGCATGACCGGATGGCTGACCATTATTCCATGATTGGAGATTCAGGAGGTTTTCTCTGTTCAACCTCCAAAGTAGAAGGATTCGGCTATGCTGTATTAGAAGCAATGGTATGCAGATGCCCTGTTATTTCCACAGATTCAGATGGGGTCAGGCATTTTATCATCCATAATGTAACAGGAAAGTTTTTCACGCTGGGCAATATCCAGCAAGCCGTCAAAGAAGGGCACGATCTGATTGCAAATTCTTCACTCCGGGAAGCAATCAGGCAAAGGGCATCACAGCATATCCAGCAGAATTTTTCGCCCGGGGAGTACGCTGCCCACTTTTTAAATATGATCACTGAATTGAAACAAATGAAATAGCTTCACCTCATAAGAAATCTCATCTTGAAAGGAAATAAAACAGAAAAAAAGAAGGGTTTCCCCTTCTTTCGAAACTATAACCAAGAATTATAGAGGCTGGCCGCCCAATAGATTCGGGAAGGTTACGCAATCCTGGATGATCAAGTCTTCATCTGGCACAAAACCAGTACCTGCACCTGCAAATGTCACCAGCGGAGCTCCAGCGATATCAGTAAGAGTGATAGAGTAAGCATCCAGATCAGTGCCAATATTTTCGACCAGAGTTAGTGTGAACAAAGCAGTGCGGTCTGTCACGCTTGGATCAGAGAAAACAATTGTACCTGCACCAGTTACCGTCAATGTGGTGATTCCCAATACAGTCGAACAGGTTGGCATATTGAATTCTTCTGCTGTAAAGACAAAGCTTTGGTCAACAGCTAGCGTACCAGTTCCAGTCGGCACAACGAAATCCTCCACGATCCATTGCAGTGTGCTGCCAGTCAGCTGGCAGTTGTCGCAGATTTCGGCTCTCAGCTCTGTTGTATAAGTCCCTGCAGCCAAATCTTCTGCAAACAGAATCGGGCTGAACACAATAGGAACTGGACCTGTAATAGGGTCTGTATCCACAAACGCCTGGCAGTCACAGTTGTCGCGCGGGAAAAAGTCGCATTGCTCCGGCCATTCAAACGGCGGGCAGACCCCACCAGGAGGAATGACGATGTCATTTGGACGCGGGAAGCAGAATTTAGCCAGGACTTCCAGCTTCACATCTGCTTCAACCTGGATTTCGAAGCAAATATCCAGCATAATTTGCAATCCAACATCAGGAATGCCAGTTTCAATGAAGTTTGTTTCACAGTTCAGAGAAATCAGGCGGCAGAACACATTGTCGCTTGTGAATGGCTCAGGAGCACAGACAACTAGCCGGCGCGATTCACTGATAGTTGGACGGAAGCTGCAAATCACAGCTCCTGTGCTGTCATAGATTGTGACAAGCGGCCTGATAGTGAAGATGACCTTCACAATAGCCAGGTCTGTCATGACGCCGTTTACCGGGATTTTGCGCCTTTCAATACGGGATGAAACAGTGCAAGTAGCATTTCCGTCTGTGTCTGGAGGATCAAGCGGGAAAAATCCTCCTACATCAGGAACGCAGCATGTTACATCAAGCGGGGTTCTCCCTTCTGCAACTGCCAGCGCAACTGCTGCTTCACAATCGGGCGGCAAGGTAATGCCTGTATCAGTTGTAATCGCATCAAATACCCAGTCATATACCTTGGAAACCCGAATACATTCTTCTTGAACGTTATTAGGGGTCAGTTGGGGTCTCTTATGAGGCTTCAACTAAATCATCCTTTCTAATAGGTTGTGTATTCAATTCATCATATGGATATTTGGGATAAATGGTTCTAATCAACGAGCCTGTTTTTTCAGTGTGCTGATCTTGGGCTTATTTTCATATATTCATATTTTGGACTAACGCCGGTATAAAGGAGGATCAGCCATGAATATTTCTGTTTTTTTGGGAGAGGAATCATTGGGAGAAGTTCTTCCTTCAGCATTAATGAGCATCACGCTTTTTTGCGAAGCACATGGGTATAACACCAGATGGGAGGTTTCTGAAAGGAAGCTCCATATCAACCCAGGGAGAATGCCGGAGTCCATCATATGCCAGACCCTTCCGGCAGACTCTTCAAATACAGCACTGGTGGAAGAACTGAGAAATTACCTGGAGGCAGAGGGCTTCATTACTTTTACAAATGGCAATGATGAAGCAAAGGCTAAACCGCATATTATATTAGATATGATTGAAGAGGAACATACAACGCTTCCCCAGCTATCACTGGAGCATCCCAGCCACATGGATGACCGGGTGAAGAATGCTCTTCTATCCGAGCTGAATAAGAGGTCTGTTCCCTTCCAGTTCAGAGAATTGAAGTATATAAAAGCCAATTCCCCCCTTCGCTTGAAAATGGTCTGCAGGCTGCCAAAAAAAGAGACGGCAGTCAGTAACCTCGCTTTTATCCTGACCAGGGCATTTGTCTGCTACTCAATCTACAGTCAAAAAGGGCAAAATCAAAAAGGGTCTTTCCTGCCCATGCCTGTCTTGAAAACCTTAATCAAAGGGTTCCTCCTGCCCCAGACCGGAAAAGGCCATACTGCTTCTGCTGAAAAGCCGGCAGAGAAGCCTTTGCAGCCTGTCCCATCACGGCTGAGCGGCAAGCAGGAAGATATGAAGGCAGATGCAGAAATTGCCATGAATTATACCCTTCTCCTTCCAAGGCCAGGAGATAACGCTCAGGAAGTAATGATAAATGGCGCACTACTAATGAAGAATATTGGAAATGCCAGTCTCGTTGATCCAGTGATATGCTTTAAAGTCCCTGTGGAAAAAGGGATATCATTGCAAGGCCAGATCCTCCCTCCTAAAATGGTCGAAGGAATGGCTGTCAAAGGAAGCAGCGGAGACAAAGGCTGGAAATATGTTTATGATAATTGGCGTGAAAGAGTTAAGACAAAAGGCGAATATTGGATCACTAGCATCCATCAGCTTGAGATTTTGCCGGGGGAAACGAGTATATTCAACGCCCTTAACTTATCAATCAAAGAGCCGGAGGAAGATTCCTCAGTTCTTATTCAGGCGTTTGTTTATTTTAATGAAGGAAAGCATCGTTTTGCTTCAAGCAACAGCATATCTCTTTCCTTTTAAAACCTGCTTTATGCCAGGTTTTCTTTTTTATCACCATTTACATATTCCTGCATAGGATGGCAATACCATTACAGCCCAGAAAGCAGAGGTGGCGAAATGCTCCGATCCAGCGTGTATAGAGAAGATGATTATCACATGCTCAAGCAGAAAATCATCCACCTGAACTCCGAGCTGTCCCGTTACAAAGCAAAGGTAAAAGAATACCAGGATGACTATCATTACAGCCAGCTGGAAACATTGAAAGAAAAAAATCTGCTTCTCGAAAAAGAACTGGCAGAGCTGGTGCACAGCCGGGATGAAGAAAGAATGGCTTTTGTAAAAAAGCATGAGGAAGAGTCACGAAACAGTTTGTCGTCCTTCAGCCATTTAGAGGACTATATTGGAGAGCTGGAAGAACAATGCAGCAAAAGCAGTGCGAAGATAATAGAACTGGAAGAAGTATTGCAGATCAAAGGGGAGGAAAATGATAGGCTGCAGGCTGAACTTGCAGAATTCAAGGAGAACACTTATCCCAAACAAGAAGAGGTGGTCAGGTTAAAGGCAGAATTAAAAGCTAAAGAAAAGTCTCTTGAAGACCAGCTAGAGGAATTTTATATCTTAAAAAAGGACCGGAACAGGCTGCTTGAAGACAATAATCAGCTGGTTCAAATGCAGCAGAACACCATGAATGAGCTTTTAAGTTTTAGAACAAAGATTGGAATGGCCAGTCCGGTTTCTAAGGAACATGAAAACACAACTCCGTCACCTCCCCGGCCGGAAAATAAAAATCCCGGCTTAACTGATAAGCTGAAAGAGCTCCAAGGCAAAGTGAAGGAATATGAGTCCTCCATTTCTATATGCCTTCAGCAGATCACAGAGCTCGAAGGACAAATCGGCCTCCTTTCCGCTTTCATTCTAAAAATGGAAGCGATCAGCCCAGAGAACTTTAAGCACCATTGAAGAGGCATCCAACAGGATGCTTTTTCTTTACAATAAAAAAGATGGCTCCCTGGCCACCTCTTTTATGATATATTTCCAAGTATTCTCATCCGGATACCGCTTCAAGCTTCCGGATATGTTCGGCAATTTTAGGTTTATAAATTTGATGAAGAGCTGCAATTTCTACAGTGGAATCGTGTGCACGAACCTTGCTGCCCATCCTTTCATGAACCCTGTAATGTGTCAAAGGCACATCCAGGAACCCAAATTCGTATTGCAAAGCGATTCTCAGCCACATCTCATAATCCTGGGTATTTTTTAACTTTTCATTGAACGGCCCTATACTCCGTATGACTTTCATATGAGCCATTACAGTAGAACCGTTGACAGGACAAAAATCCTTCAAGTCACGGTAAAAGGTAAGCTGGTCGGTATATTTCCTATTGAGAGAAGCTCTGATCATTCTGCCTTGGCTGTCGATCTGATTGAAATTTGTAAAGGAGATCATATTTCCCCTTCTCTGCATAAAAGCAAGCTGGGCCCGGACCTTAGACGGCTGGATCTCATCATCTGAGCTCAGCCAGGCAAAATACGTCCCCCTTGCCTGCTTTATTCCTTCGTTAAGGGCTGATGCTGTCCCGCCATTATTTTTTCGTATATAGCGGATGCTGTTCATATAAGGAGCCAGCTGCTCAGTATACATTGTGGAGCCATCGTCCACTACAATAATTTCAACATATGGGTAGCTTTGCCTTTGTGCACTCTCGACTGCCCTCGCAATATATTGGCAATTGTAAAACGGAATGACAATTGACACAAGTTCCTTTGCAGCCGCTTTATTGACCATAACACTCTCCCCCCTCCATGCTATAAGTCTTTGATAATCTGGTCTATTCGACTGATATCCGTGGTATACCGTTCAATCCCCGCCACTCTGGAGCGATAATTTAACAGTCCCTGTTTATACAGTTCATCCAATGCAAGAAACCCTTTTTCCCTCGCAGCAACCAGGAGATCAAGCCATTCACTGAATGCTGCTGGTCCAAGGACATTATTGTTCTGATTTGCATGCAGGCGGAAAAAGCTCAAAGGTTCAGGCATATAAACCGCCCTGCCATCGGACAGAAGATTCAGCCAGGCTGCCATATCATTCAGGAGTGAATATTGCTGGTCTGCAAAAACCCCAAACGGCTCTTTCAAGTCCTCTTTCTTAAACAAAACGGTCGTGGGCTCCCCTATGATATTCAAACAGCGGGAAAGGGCCATATCAGCAAGAACCTTCCCGTCCATCACCCTTGTTTCATGGAAAAGCCTTTCAGTTGCATACAGCGGAGACAGCCAATTCCCCTTTTCATCAATTGTCTGCCTATAGGAGGTGACTAGCTTTATATCCAGGAACCCTTGGAAGTAATACATCATTTTCTCGATTTTATATTTATCAAAAACATCGTCATCCATTAAGTAATTGACATATTCTCCTGAAGCCAGGTCAAGCAGCTTATGCCAGTTTTTCAAAAATAAATTTTTCTCATTTTTATAATAGCGGATATTGTCTGTACCGCTGAAGCAGGCTTTCATCATCTCTTCTACCCTGTTGTCAGAGCTGTCATCACAAATAATAATCTCTTTGCAGGGATAAGTCTGGTTTAGCGCGCTCTCGATTGCTGTCTTAAGAGTAACCGGCCGATTATAGGCAGGAATTAGAATGCTCACAAGGGGCAAAGACATAGATAATCTCCTTCCGGTGATTTTTGGATTTCTCGCTTTAATTACTCTATTCCGTATCCCCTTCCTGTGTTCAGTTCTCCGCCCAGTTCTGCTGAAATTCCGCCCTGCCCCAGTTTTGGCAACAAGGTTTGAGGTGTGCATATAAATAATAGAAGAGTATGCCACTTTATAGAATAGGAGATTACCTATGCAGGATAAAATGACCCCAATGCTTAAGGCTTATTTTTTTATTGCAGAAGATGTCCCTTTGGAAGAATTGGACACCCTTCAAACAAAACTATACGAAGATCACATCTTTGTCATTTTGTGCGGAAACGAGGACGAACCTACAGACATCAACTCGAAATTGCCGAGGATTTATGTCTCGATAGGCAGTGATTGGAGGGATTTCCCAGGTCTCATCAGCATGCCGGCCCACGAAAAAAAACGCTGGCTGCACTTTGAGTCACCCGATAAAATTGAACCCGGTAAGCTTTTTTATTGCTGGCTCTCAGCGACCGATCCTCTTCCTGAGAATAAAACCGTGCCGCTTTCAAGCTTCACTTCTGACAAACCCCTTGTGTCTGTTTTTACGGCTGCCTACAGATCTAAAGAAAAGATTCAGAGGCCCTTCAAATCACTGCAGGCACAGACATATGATAATTGGGAATGGGTCATAGTCGATGATTCCGGTGATAACGAAGAAACCTACAGGGATTATTTAAGCAAGCTGGACGACCCGAGAATCAGGAGATACAGGCAGGACAGCTATAATGGTTATATAGGCTCTATCAAACGATATGCAGCCGGCCTTTGTACGGGTGAGATTCTAGTTGAATTAGACCATGATGATGAATTAACAGCAGACTGCCTGGAAAAGATTGTCCGTGCCTTTCAGGAAAACCCTGATTGCGGCTTTGTTTACGGCGACTGTACAGAGGTATTCGCTGAAAACCTCCACGCCCACTGGTACGGATGGGACTGTGGCTTCGGCTACAGCGTCTATTATCGGATCTGGCTGCACTCAATGAACCGGTGGCAAAACATATTGCGCCATACAACCATCAATGGAAATACCATACGTCATCTGGTCGGGCTACCTAACCACCCCCGCGCCTGGACTAGAGAATGCTATCACCTTGTAGGCGGGCATCGCGAGGAGCTCCTTGTCAGCGATGATTACGACCTCCTTGTCAGGACCTTCTTGTCTACTAAATATGCTTCTGTTCCAGACCTGCTGTATATCCAGTACAGAAATGAAGGTGGAAGCAACTCAACCTTTACAAGAAACGGACAAATACAGATTCTCGTCAGGGAGCTGAAGAACTATTATTACAATCGGATTTACGAAAAAATCAGGAGCATGGAGATGCCTGAGCTGGTCCCGTACAGCAGAATCTGGGAAACCAGCCAGGACGACCCGGCCAGAAAAACAGCACACGCTATCCGTGAAGACATGTCAAAGAAATCAATCATTTTTCCGATTCCCTATTCTTCTGATGAGAAGGAGCACATTCAGCTGTACGAGATTTTAAATAAAGGCATAAAAAATGGATTCAGAGATTTCGAAGTGATTATAATCGGGAATATTCCTGCTGATATTAATCTCTTTGCTTCAAAAGCAACTTCCGGCAGCATCCGTTGGTGGCCGATGGAAGCTTCCGATCCAATTGAGTTTTATGTTGAATATGGAAAGTTTTGTGCTTCATGCAGGGATAAAATTGTCATAATGCCCACTCATTAAAGGGAAAAAGGCTGCGTTATATGAGCAGCCTTTTTCATTTATAAAATTTCAAAAATCATGTTTTCAGACTGATTGCTCCAGCTTTTACATTGAGTATTATTGCAATGATTTCTTTTAACATTGAGAGGTACCCGGAGCTTACAACTCTATAAGGTAGTTTACTATGCTTTTGCGTACACTCAATTTGATTCGCTGCACAAAAATAATTGATTCATCGGAAGTAAAACTACCCTTGAATCAGTCACTAGATTAAAATCTATGAATTCCTCTAATCTATTAAAATTTGATTAAATTTAGGTTCCGCTGATTCACAGTAGCAGCCGTATAGTTTGTTTGCGCAGTGACAATGACCCTTAATTGATAGATAGAAGCAGGGTTCGTGGCCGGAGGTGTATCTACATATGTGTCCGCAATGTCAAAGGTTTGATTTCCTGCCGCAGCTAAAACCCTTGAAAGTGTTCTTGTCGTCAAGAGAGTGCCATCTCGATATAATCTGAACTGTACTGTTATTGAGTTATTTGCATTGGCGGAAGTATCCAATTGGACAGCGGAATCAATTTTAATATTTTGTCCAGCTGTTACACTGGTTGTTACACTTGCTACCACTACCTCACTTCCAGCTGGGAGTACACTAATTCCGCCCGGAATATTAACAAATGCTAATATTGGCTGGGTTCCTGATGGTCCTTGTGGTCCCTGAGCTCCGGTTGCTCCTTGCGGGCCTTGTGGACCTTGAGATCCTGTTGCCCCTGTGGCTCCTTGTGGGCCCTGTGGACCTTGAGATCCTGTTGCCCCTGTGGCTCCTTGTGGACCTGTAGCACCTTGGGCTCCAGTTGCTCCTTGTGGACCTGTGGCTCCCTGTGCTCCAGTTGCGCCTTGTGGGCCTTGCTCTCCTTGTGGTCCTGTCGCCCCTTGTGGTCCCTGTTCTCCTTGCGGACCTGTAGCTCCCTGAGCTCCCGTGGCTCCTTGTGGTCCCTGTTCCCCTTGCGGACCTGTAGCTCCCTGAGCTCCAGTTGCTCCTTGCGGACCTTGTTCTCCTTGCGGTCCGGTTGCTCCCTGAGCTCCTGTTGCTCCTTGAGGACCTTGTTCTCCTTGCGGGCCGGTTGCTCCCTGGGCTCCTGTGGCTCCTTGTGGACCTTGTTCTCCTTGCGGGCCGGTTGCTCCTTGGGCTCCAGTTGCGCCTTGAGGGCCTTGCTCTCCTTGTGGACCAGTCGCCCCTTGGGCTCCAGTGGCTCCTTGTGGGCCCTGTTCTCCTTGTGGACCTGTGGCTCCCTGAGCTCCCGTGGCTCCTTGTGGTCCCTGTTCTCCTTGCGGTCCGGTTGCTCCCTGAGCTCCTGTGGCTCCTTGAGGACCTTGTTCTCCTTGCGGTCCGGTTGCTCCCTGAGCTCCTGTGGCTCCTTGAGGACCTTGTTCTCCTTGCGGGCCGGTTGCTCCCTGAGCTCCTGTGGCTCCTTGAGGACCTTGCTCTCCTTGTGGTCCTGTCGCTCCCTGTGCTCCAGTTGCGCCTTGAGGGCCTTGCTCTCCTTGTGGACCAGTCGCCCCTTGTGCTCCAGTTGCGCCTTGTGGGCCTTGCTCTCCTTGTGGACCTGTGGCTCCTTGGGCTCCCGTTGCGCCTTGTGGGCCTTGCTCTCCTTGTGGGCCTTGCTCTCCTTGTGGACCTGTGGCTCCTTGGGCTCCCGTTGCGCCTTGAGGGCCTTGCTCTCCTTGTGGACCAGTCGCCCCTTGGGCTCCAGTGGCTCCTTGTGGTCCCTGTTCTCCTTGTGGACCTGTGGCTCCCTGAGCTCCCGTGGCTCCTTGTGGTCCCTGTTCTCCTTGCGGACCTGTAGCTCCCTGAGCTCCAGTTGCTCCTTGCGGACCTTGTTCTCCTTGCGGTCCGGTTGCTCCCTGAGCTCCTGTGGCTCCTTGAGGACCTTGTTCTCCTTGCGGGCCGGTTGCTCCCTGAGCTCCTGTGGCTCCTTGAGGACCTTGTTCTCCTTGTGGGCCGGTTGCTCCTTGGGCTCCTGTGGCTCCTTGTGGACCTTGTTCTCCTTGCGGGCCGGTTGCTCCCTGAGCTCCTGTGGCTCCTTGAGGACCTTGTTCTCCTTGCGGGCCGGTTGCTCCCTGAGCTCCTGTGGCTCCTTGAGGACCTTGTTCTCCTTGTGGGCCGGTTGCTCCTTGGGCTCCTGTGGCTCCTTGTGGACCTTGTTCTCCTTGCGGGCCGGTTGCTCCTTGGGCTCCAGTTGCGCCTTGAGGGCCTTGCTCTCCTTGTGGTCCTGTCGCTCCCTGAGCTCCTGTGGCTCCTTGTGGACCTTGTTCTCCTTGCGGGCCGGTTGCTCCTTGGGCTCCTGTGTCTCCTTGTGGACCTTGTTCTCCTTGCGGGCCGGTTGCTCCTTGGGCTCCAGTTGCGCCTTGAGGGCCTTGCTCTCCTTGTGGACCAGTCGCCCCTTGGGCTCCAGTTGCTCCTTGTGGGCCTTGCTCTCCTTGTGGTCCTGTCGCTCCCTGTTCTCCAGTCGCGCCTTGAGGGCCTTGCTCTCCTTGTGGACCAGTCGCCCCTTGGGCTCCAGTTGCGCCTTGTGGTCCCTGTTCTCCTTGTGGACCAGTCGCCCCTTGGGCTCCCGTTGCGCCTTGTGGTCCCTGTTCTCCTTGTGGACCAGTCGCCCCTTGGGCTCCCGTTGCGCCTTGTGGACCTTGTTCTCCTTGTGGACCTGTGGCTCCTTGAGCTCCCGTGGCTCCTTGAGGACCTTGTTCTCCTTGTGGGCCGGTTGCTCCTTGGGCTCCTGTGTCTCCTTGTGGACCTTGTTCTCCTTGCGGGCCGGTTGCTCCTTGGGCTCCAGTTGCGCCTTGAGGGCCTTGCTCTCCTTGTGGACCAGTCGCCCCTTGGGCTCCAGTTGCTCCTTGTGGGCCTTGCTCTCCTTGTGGTCCTGTCGCTCCCTGTTCTCCAGTCGCGCCTTGAGGGCCTTGCTCTCCTTGTGGACCAGTCGCCCCTTGGGCTCCAGTTGCGCCTTGTGGTCCCTGTTCTCCTTGTGGACCAGTCGCCCCTTGGGCTCCCGTTGCGCCTTGTGGTCCCTGTTCTCCTTGTGGACCAGTCGCCCCTTGGGCTCCCGTTGCGCCTTGTGGACCTTGTTCTCCTTGTGGACCTGTGGCTCCTTGAGCTCCCGTGGCTCCTTGAGGACCTTGTTCTCCTTGTGGGCCGGTTGCTCCCTGAGCTCCTGTGGCTCCTTGTGGACCTTGTTCTCCTTGCGGGCCGGGTGCTCCTTGGGCTCCTGTGGCTCCTTGCGGACCAGTAGCCCCTTGGGCTCCAGTTGCGCCTTGTGGTCCTGTCGTTCCCTGTGCACCAGTCGAGCCTTGTGGTCCTTGGGCTCCCATTGCTCCAGTTGATCCTTGCGGTCCTTGGGCTCCCGTTGCTCCAGTTGATCCTTGCGGTCCTTGGGCTCCCATTGCTCCAGTTGATCCTTGCGGTCCTTGGGCTCCCATTGCTCCAGTTGATCCTTGCGGTCCTTGAACTCCTTGAACTCCTTGAGCGCCAGTTGATCCTTGCGGTCCTTGGGCTCCCGTTGCGCCAGTTGATCCTTGCGGTCCCTGAAATCCCTGAGCGCCAGTTGATCCTTGCGGTCCTTGAAATCCTTGAGCGCCAGTTGATCCTTGCGGTCCTTGAGATCCTTGGGCGCCAGTTGATCCTTGCGGCCCTTGGGATCCCTGAGCACCAGTTGATCCTTGAGGCCCTTGAGATCCCTGAGCACCAGTTGATCCTTGAGGCCCTTGAGATCCTTGTGACCCTGTTGCTCCTTGAGGTCCTCGAGGCCCTTGAGATCCTTGAGCTCCCGTTGCTCCTTGCGGACCTTGGGATCCTGTTACTCCCTGCGGTCCTTGAGGACCCTGTACACCTTGATTGGATCCTAATAATTCATCTGATACAAGCCTGTGGGCAGCTACAAGCTGGCCATTTACATCCCTTCCCCAGACAGAAATCTGAGTGCTAGCTTCAGCAGATCCTCCGGTTGTAAATACGAATTCATATCCATTAAAGTTTGCAAAATATTCTCTAGTCACAACTTGATTCGGTGCCAGGCTCACTTGTTCAATAACATATGCGACTCTTGAACCGTTCAAAAAGTACCCTTGTATTAATACGGTGGAAGAATTAATACTGTCCCTATTATCAACCTTGATTAAAACTGTCCTGGACAGCCTTGTTCCTGCTACCGTGGGGTTGGCAATAGGGCCTGTGGAAAGTACCGCCAATTTATTCCCTCCTTTTTTACGTTTTAAAGACTGAATTCCAAAAGCAATTCATGACTTATCCTTTATAAGGTACAGCTGATTTAAGGTTGGTTCAGTCTAAAATTGTCCTAATATTTCATCGGAAACAAGGCGCTGAGTGAATGTAATAGCACCAGCTGCTGATCTGCCCCAAAGAGAGATTTGGGTGCTTGCTTCGGCTGGCCCGCTTGTCGTAAAAACATATTCAAATGCATCAACATTTCCAAAGTAATTACGAGTTGCCACCTGATTTGGACCAAGATTGACAACTTCCGAAACATAAAGAGTCCTTGTCCCATTTAAAATGTAGCCCTGAATAAGGATTGTAGATGCATTCATAGAATTTCTGTTATCCGCAATTACGGTAATTTGGGTAACCTGTCTGGCTCCGCTGATAGCCGGATTTTCGATTGGCCCCGTTGAAATGACTGCCATAAAATTTACCTCCTTTTAAATATTGTTCATATGCCAAAGCTGTTAATCTTTTTGTCTAAAGTCACCTCTGTATCTACACAGGCAGAGTATCTCTATTGCAAGAATGAATAACATCTCATCCTCAACTCATAATATTCATCCTTTGTTTTATGTGAAGCTCTATTAGCCTATCTTTTATAATTTCAGGCTTTTGCACACTGTACGTATGCCTTATATGAATGCAAAGTTACAAAATATGTAATTACAAAATTCAACGGACCCGAAATTTTGAGGGAAGTAAATCTATGAGGAACCAGACTCCCCTTTAAACGGATTCACTAAAAAAACGGATGTTGTGAACTTCAACAGGTAAATCATCATAATATAATTTGGCGGCAGAAAAGAGAATAACCGGCCTCTGCTAACGAAACACTGAATGCTGTATTTTTCTTTTTCAGAATTTACTTCCGGGCGAGAAAATCTATGCTTTATGAACAGCTCACTAATTATCAACTAAGCACTTTAAAATCCCGTAACGCTGAGAGGGTTCAGCATCGTGTCCACCTTGCCGGTGAATACCTCCTAATACAAATCATAGAAACGGAGATGGTAAGAAGAAATATGAAAAACATTCCGTTTTTACAGCCGAATCTTGTTAAACAGGAATCCTTTTCACATTATTTAAGCCAAATTGAAAAAACGAGAAAGTACAGCAACTACGGTCCTTTAAATACCATGTTCGAGGACAGGGTTCTTGCTGAGTATTTTGAAGGAAATGGCGGAGCGCTTACAGTGAACAACGCTACAATCGGGCTGATGCTGGCAATAAGCGGAACCAGACGCAAAGAGGGCAGGTATGCCATCATGCCGAGCTTTACTTTTTCAGCAACACCCCTGGCAGCGATGTGGTGCGGACTGGAGACATATTTCATTGATGTCGATAAAGACAGCTGGTGCATGGATGAGTCCCTCCTTGAGGAAGCGCTGGATCTCCTTGGAGATGAAACAGCGGTCGTTGTACCGTATGCAACCTTTGGCACAAACTTAGATTTAGATTACTATGTTAAGCTTCACCGCTCAGGAATTCCTGTAGTGATTGATGCGGCACCCTGCTTTGGTTCCATGGGCAAGGAAGGTGCTTTTTCAAAAGGCTTTCCCGGTGTAAGTGTGTTCAGCTTCCATGCCACCAAATCATTTGGGATCGGTGAAGGCGGCCTCCTGTACAGCGGGGACGCGGCGACGATACAGGAACTCAGGAAAGCAGGCAATTTCGGCTTTTCTGCTGACAGGGAGTCCGTCCAAATGGGATTGAACAGCAAGCTGTCAGAATATGCAGCCGCTATAGCTCTCGCAACATTTGATGCCTATCCGGAAAAAGTGCGGGAACGGCAGCAGATTTACGAGTGGTATAAAGAAGCTTTTCTGACACTCCCGTCCCTGAAAAACTGGAAGCTGCAGCGAACTGAAGGCTCGATTGCCCATCAGTTTATGCCGGCCCTATGTCCTGAAAATGAAAACAGCGGGTCGTATGTCAAGCTGCTTTCAGCAGATGGCATTGAAGCACGCACTTACTTTTCGCCAGCCTGCCACAAGCAGAAGCTGTTCTCTGCCTGCAAAAAGTCTGAAATGCCAGTCACCGATAGCCTTTCTGACAGAATTCTCAGCCTGCCGCTCTGGGAAGGTATGGTAAAAGAAGATGTGGAGCGAGTTGCTGCATCTCTTTCAAAGGGAAGCATGGGATGAAAAAGTTAATTCTTTGGGGATCTGGCGGCCATGCCCGGGAGGTGCTCCATATGTGCGGGCAGTTAGGCATTGAGGTGGCGGGATTCCTGGACGAAAGACCGGAAATGAAAGGCCGGTTCGTTGATGATATTGAGGTGCTCGGAACCTTAAGCGATATTTACCATTTAAGAGACCAGGCCGAAATCTTTTGCGCAAGCGTTGGAGATCCTTCTCTGAAGAAAAGATTTTCAGAAATGACCCGAAGCGCCGGCTTCCAGTTTGCTCCGCCGCTCATACATCCTGTTGTCAATATTTCAAATAGAAATACAATCGGCATAGGTTCGGTGATTTGTGAAGGAACCATCATGACCACCAATATAAGGATCGGCGATCATGTCATCATCAACCGCGGAACGAACATCAGCCACGATAATATTATTGAAGATTATGCAACCATCAGCCCGGGAGGAAATATTGCCGGCAATGTCACGGTTAAGGAAGGCGCATATATCGGCATTGGTTCCTCTATCAGAGAAAAAGTGATCATCGGTGCATGGTCAATGATCGGCGGCGGTGCCTTCGTAAAGGATGATGTACCGGAAAAGTCTTTATATGCAGGCGTGCCTGCAGTCTTTAAAAAGAGGCTGGAAGAATAGCACTCTGGGGAGGTCTGCAATATGTAAAGGATGTGAACAGCATGAAAGGCATCATACTTGCCGGCGGCCATGGCACACGCCTCTATCCGCTGACAAAAGCAGTTTCCAAACAGCTCCTTCCTGTATATGACAAACCATTAATCTATTACCCCCTTTCCGTTCTGATGCTGGCAGGAATAAAAGAAATTCTTATTATTTCGACTAAGGAGGATATCCCGCGCTTTCAAAGCCTCCTTGGAGATGGTTCAAAGCTTGGCATCAGCCTGAGCTACATCATCCAGGCGGAACCTGAAGGAATCGCTCAGGCATTTGTCATCGGCGAAAGTTTCATCGGAAAAGATTCTGTTTCTTTGATTCTCGGAGACAATATTTTTTACGGCCATAATTTTACCAGAATCCTTGAACAGGCTGTGAGCAGTAACAAAGGAGCGACGATATTCGGGTACCAGGTAAAAGACCCCGAGCGTTTTGGCGTGGTAGAGTTCGACAAAGACCAGAATGTCGTGTCACTTGAGGAGAAGCCGCTGAAGCCGAAATCACAGTATGCCATAACCGGACTGTATTTCTATGACAACCAGGTGGTCGACTTTGCAAAAAGCATTGAAAAGTCAGCCAGGGGGGAATACGAAATCACCTCGGTTAATGAGCTATATCTAAAGCAGGGTACCCTCAGGGCTGAGCTGCTTGGCCGGGGTTTCAGCTGGCTGGACACCGGCACCTATAAATCACTGATGGAGGCCTCTTCTTTTATCGAAACGATCCAGAGCAGACAGAATATCCGTATATCATGCATTGAAGAAATCGCCTACAGAAAAGGATTTATCACCGCAGATCAGCTGCTTGATCTTGCTAAGCCTTTAAAGAAGAACGACTACGGCCAATATCTTGAAAGGCTCATTAAATCTGATTCTACTCAGGAAAGGAGTTAGCATGGAACTTCTAGTAACAGGTGCTGCAGGATTCATCGGACTTAATTTCGTCCATCTTGCCCTGAAAGATCCTTCCGTCAGCGTTACGGTCATCGACGCACTTACCTATGCCAGCCATCCGGAAGAAATGAAGAAACTTTACAGTCATCCCCGCTTCCGTTTCATTAAAGGCAATATTGCCAATGAACAGGAACTTGAAACGGCCTTTGACCGGCACTATGACAGCATCATCCACTTTGCTGCAGAATCGCATGTCGACAACAGCATCCAGAATGCCAGCCTGTTCATTGAGACCAACATCAGCGGCACCTATCAGCTTCTATTAAATATGCTTAAAGGCCGTGCGGCAAAAATGATTCATATATCTACGGATGAAGTGTACGGGACCCTTGAAGCAGGCAAGTCCGCTTTTACAGAGGATTCCCCCCTTATGCCGAACAATCCTTATTCTGCAACCAAGGCAAGCTCCGACCTACTTGTCCGTTCATTCCGGGAAACCTACAAGCTTCCTGTCATCACCACTAGATGCAGCAATAATTACGGACCCTACCAGCATAGCGAAAAATTCATACCGACCATTGTGCGCAAAGCGCTCAATAATGAAAAAATCCCGGTATACGGGGATGGTCTGCAAATCAGGGATTGGCTTTATGTAGAAGATCACTGCAGAGCCATTCGGCTGATTCTTGAAAAAGGCAGACTGGGCGAAGTCTACAATATCGGCGGAGGCAATGAAAAGACAAATATCGAGGTTGTGAAGCATATCCTGGACCTCCTCGGGAAGCCTGACAGCCTGATAGAATATGTGGAGGACCGGAAAGGCCATGACCGCAGATATGCCATTGATTCTTCCAAGCTCCAGTCTGAACTGGGATGGAAGCAGGAAGCTCCGCTTGAACAGGCACTTGAAAGAACCGTTGATTGGTATAAGAGCCGGCTGAAAGGATATGCAGGATGAAAATTGCGATTACAGGAGCTGGCGGCCAGCTGGGAAGGGAGCTGACTACCTCACTTGCCCGGCTTGGATGCAGCGTATTACCCTTTTCACGGGACGAGTGGGATATTACAGATGCATATTCCACAGCTGAGCGGATGAAGGAAGTGGCGCCGGAAGTGCTGATCAATGCGGCAGCATTTACGGCTGTCGACCTCTGTGAAACCCAAAGAGAGGAAGCATTCCTTATCAATGCTATTGCTCCTTTTTATTTGGCGCGGGAAGCGAAAAGGCTGCAGGCCAGGTTCATTCATATCAGCACAGACTATGTTTTCTCCGGTGATCAATCCGTCCCGTGGGAAGAACAGGATCCTCCTTTCCCCCTTAATGCTTATGGAGAAAGCAAACGGGCCGGTGAAACACTGGCCATGGCTGCCAATCCGGATACCCTGATTATCAGGACTTCGTGGCTTTACGGACATGGCGGCAAGAATTTTGTCAACACTATCGCCCGGCTGCTGCAAACCGAAAGCAAACTGGAGGTCGTGAGTGACCAGATGGGCTCTCCTACCTACGCAAAAGATCTGGCCGAAGCCGTTTATTTTCTTTTAGAGCAGGCTCCCGGCATTTACCATGTTTCCAACGGGGGAAGCTGCAGCTGGTTTGAGTTTGCAAAGGAAATTGCAGTATTTTTAAAAAGCGGTGCAGAAATAGAACCCGTTTCGACAGAGGCTTATGGCCTTCCTGCCCGCAGGCCGCCATATTCGGTGCTTAACAATAAGAAATTGAATGGCTGCGGGTTTTTTATGAGGAACTGGAAGGATGCCTTGTACGACTATTTGGCAAAGGAGGCTGAAAGTGATGCAAATTGAGGGTGTCATAACGAAAAAACTAATCAAGCATTGTGATGACCGCGGATTTTTTGCAGAAGTGGTGCGCGATGATGAAAACCTTTTGTCCCATTTCGGGCAGCTTTCCTGGTCGACCTCCTATCCAGGAGTGATCAAGGCCTTCCATTATCATGAAGAGCAGGATGACCTTTGGTTCTTTCCATCAGGCAATGCGCAGGTTGTCCTGTATGATCTGAGGGAAAACTCGAGATCATTCGGTGAAACCAATGTGTATTATATGGGTGAAAATAATCCCATGATTCTCCTGATTCCCAAAGGAGTAGCACATGGCTACAGGGTGCTCGGCAAGAATCCGGCTACGGTCGTGTATTGTACGACAAAATCCTATAACCCTGCTGCACCAGATGAAAAAAGGATTCCGTGGGATGATCCCTCCATCGGATTTGACTGGGAGACCAGAAATAGATAGCAAAAAGAAAAGCTGGCCCTTTTACATAAAGGCCAGCTCTTTTTTATGGATGCTTTAACGCGATTGCTCTGTTGAACATGGAAAGAATGTTAGTAACCAAAGAATCATAGCTCCATTTTGCTTTTGCCCAATGAAGGGCACTCACACCCATCATAAGCCGTTTTTTATCATGCTGCAGGAGACTTCTGAGCTGCATAAACAGCACTTCGCTGTTTCCTGCAGGGAAGATCATGCCATTCACCTGGTGCTGGACCATCTCGGGCAAACCGGCAGCATCACTGACAATAACCGGCAGGCCGGCAAGCTGTGCTTCCATGACAGAATGGGGCTGTGTATCCTGTAGCCCAGGCAGGACGAAGATGTCTGCACTATTCAAGTAGGGCAGAACATTTTCGACTGTGCCGAAGAATCTGACAGAACCATCAATCCCAAACTTTCGGCATGCCTGTTCTAATTCTGCTCTTATACTTCCCTCGCCAAGAATCCAGCATTCCCAGTCCTGCCTCTCCCTAGAGAGTTTGCCAAGCGCTGGTATTAAAGAGTGCAGACCTTTTAAAGTGACAAGCCTGCCCGTAAATAGAATGACTTTCTTTCCCCTTTTGTTTAGTTTTCCGCTTCCTTGAATGGCCCGAATAAAGCTGTCAGTTTCCATCCCGTACGGAAACTGCATCACCTTCTCAGCAGGCACCTGTGAGCCATCAATGATTAACCTGTTCATCCATTCGGATTGTGAATGGATGAAGTCACTGGAGTTATAGCCCAGCCTTTCCAGATTATGAAAGAAATTATACACATCAGTCTGGAGAAGTTCCTGATCTGGCGCACCTGGCCGCAGGCTCTTCAGATAGTGAAAGATTTCGCCTGATAAATATCCATGGGCACTCATGACAAGCGGTACTCCTCTTGGCTTAATCCTGCTGATGACGCCTGCTGACATAGCGTCCTGCGCATAAATCACATCATAGCCATCCAGCCCGTAATGCAGTGCAGCCAGCTCCAAGAAGCCCCTGGATATTTCTGTCTGGAAAATATAACTCCCCGTATTCTGTTGTGGGTAAGCCCTTTTTACCTTTTCATATAAACCTGCTGACACCTGCTGTTCTGTCAGCTCCTCTGGCTGTCCGAGAATCCTGTAGTTCAGGGTGTCCTGATTCAGGCTTAGAATGGTAATGCTGTGCCCCATACTTTCCAGGCGTTCCTTAAGCTTTGAAACAAATGTCCAGATCCCACCCGGATACGGGAGGGGATAGAAGGAGGTAATCAAGATTTTCATGTGACAGCCCACCAGGCAGTATACTTTCTCATTCTAAACATCCTTTCTCTTTTCCGTCTATGCCCCGCCGGCCGGAAGCTAAGGCGGCGCATACCCTTCGATTCTCTGGCGTATATATAAAACAGTCTATTGTTAATTTATGTTAGGGGGCACTTACAATGACACAGCCTAAAGTGAGCATTATCATTCCTTTTTATAATGATGAATATATAGCCCAGTCCATTTCGAGTGCTGTTAATCAAACTTATCCAAACAAAGAAGTTATCGTTGTCAATGACGGTTCAGACAGGCATATTGAAAAAATAGCTCCTTTCCGTGACAGGATCATCTACCTGGAAAAGGAAAATGGCGGAACAGCGAGTGCGGTCAATTTGGGCATCCGGCATTCGACCGGGGAATATTTTTCATGGCTCAGTTCAGATGATCTTTTTGATTTGCGTAAAACAGAACTGCAGATGGCATATATGAAAAAGATAAATGCCAGTGCCTCTTATACAAACTTCCATATTATCAATAATCAATCAGTCATTATACAGCAATCTGCCGGAAAGACCATCTTTGATCAAAAGGCCTTTTATTCTTTTTTAAGAACATCCTGCCATATTAACGGCTGCACTGTGATCATGAAGTCCAGTCTGTTTAAAAAAACTGGGTTATTTAATGAAAATCTATTGTACACCCAGGATTATGACATGTGGCTCCGCGTGCTTCATCATACAGATTTTCAATTCCTGAATGCTCCGCTGGTCCATCACAGGCATCACGAAAACATGGGCACCATAAAGCATCTTAATGAGTTATGGGCAGAATTTGCAGAAGTCAGTAAGAAATATGACACTTTTCTTTTAAGCAAACTGCATTAAGACATCCCCTTCTGTTCCTTGGAGCTCAACCTGCCTTCATTGATTAGAATGTCACGTTGATAGTGTAATAGATCCTCAAAGGTTTGCTCTCTGCTTATTTCCGGATTCCATCCCAGCTTCTGCAGTTTTCCTGGATCCAGTGAATACCTTTCAGAATCCGGATCAGCGGATTTGCTGTCTACTTCAAAATCTGTTTTAGCACACGCTTTTAAATAGCCGGCCACATCCCCTAAAGTAAGGGAGGATCCGGATGAGACATCATATATTTCTCCCCGCTCCCCTTTGTCCAATATGAATCCATATGCCCGAACTGCATCCCGAACATCCAGGAAATCCCGGCTCGATTGCAGGCTGTTTACGTAAAGCACTTTTTCCTCAAGCCCTGACTCCATCCTGGCAATCCTGCTTGCAAATAAAGAGCAAACTCCATTTGAATTCCCAGGGCCGATCAGATTGCAGGGCTTAGCAATCATCACATCCATTTTGAAAAGAGACTCCCATGCCCGGGCCAGTGATGTCTGCATCGACTTTGTAAGGCTGTAGGGATGCGGATGATCTTCAGAGCAGCTCTGCAGCGCAGAACCTGTGACCAGCACCCTGGCTTCAGGCTTTAACCTGCGGAGTGCTTCCAGCAGATATAGTGTTGAAAGCACATTCGCTTCAAAGGAAGAAGAAGGATCCTCCCAGGATTTCCCTACATGGTTTTGGGCTGCCAAATGAAGGACATACCCGGGATCGGTTTTTTTGACAAGCTGATCCAGAGAATTTTTATCAAGCAGATTGCAGATTTCTATCTGATCTGCCTCGCTTTCCTGCAAATTTCCGCGATGCACAGAAGCTGCTGTAAAAAAACCCTTTTTCCTGAAATAAGAACAGGCATGCCTGCCTGTGAAACCTGAAGCTCCTGTAATAAGGATTCTCTTTGCGTCTTTCAATGTCTGTCCATCCAATCTTTCAGCTCAAGGATCATCTCGTCATAGCCAGGGACATGATAGTCAAAATCTGTTCTTGTGTTCACAATGGTCCTGTCCAGCACAAAACCGCTGTCCGGAACGATATCTACTCCGTCCTTATTAAATATCGCCTTGAACAATACAAGCAGATCATGCTTTGATATTTTCCTTTCGCCGCCCAGATGGCACAGGCCGCTAAGTTCAGTTTCAATCATGCCGCGCACTGCTTTGGCCAATTCCAGTGTTGTGACGCCGTTCCATAAGGCTTCCGTATACCCATTGATCCTGCCTTGCTGCTTCATGAACCATAAGAACAGGCCGATTCCGTCATCCTTCAGCTCAGGTCCGATAATGCTGGTCCTGACTGTCAGGTGCCTGCTGTCCACAATTTCCCCTAGCTGCTTGGACTGGGCATAAATCGATGTCCCATCAGGTGTATCTTCTTCCTTATAGCTGCCTATCCCGCCGGAAAACACGCAATCTGTACTGATATGGATGAGCCTTCCCCCATAGCGTTCTGCAAACCTTGCAATCTGGTGGGGCAAAAGGCCGTTCAGCTGAAAAGCGAGCTTGGGATTCTCAGCTGCCTGGCCATTCAACAGGCCGATGCAGTTGATGATGATATCAGGCCTATGCTGATCTATTACTTTTTCCAGCATGGGTGAATCCGCTGCATCCAGATAAATGCCTTCCCTATCAGCACGGTCCCTTGTGGTAAAAAAAACCTGGTAATCAGTGTTTTCCCTAAGATAGGCAACCATCATATGGCCTGCCATGCCCCTTCCCCCAAGGATCAGTATCTTCACTGAATAAAACCGCCCTTCTTCAGGATTTCTTTGATTTCTTTCCGGCCCATGAGTCCTTTGCTGGAATTATAGGTTTCCAGCTCAGCAGGCTTACAGTCTGAATAGGCTTCTTTCAGCCCCGGAATATGGATGGGCGGCAGAATAACAAAGTATTCCTCGTCAAAAATGACCGTTGTGCTTGCTTCATACTCAGAAAGAAGGAGCTCATGGATCTTTTCACCCGGCCGTGTCCCGAGCACTTCGATCTCGATATCCTGCTTCCCGGCTTCATCTGCCAGCACATAAGCCAGGTCCAGTATTTTACAGGCAGGCATCTTCATAACAAAGATTTCACCGCCCGCACTTTCTTTTGTCGCCTTGAAAACAAGCTTGATTGCGTCCTCGAGAGTCAGAAAGAACCTTGTCATCTCCAGATCTGTAATGCCGATTTTCCCTTTTGACCGAATCTGCTTTTTGAATACATGAATGACGCTTCCGTTCGTTCCAAGCACATTCCCGCCGCGTATGCATACGAACTTTGTGTTAGTGGGAAGCGTATTGGCATGGATGATAAGCCGTTCGCCCATCGCTTTTGAGAGCCCATAGAAATTAGAAGGATTGGAGGCTTTGTCCGTTGAGATATAGATAACGCTCTCGACATTATTATGAATGGCCGCGTCAATGACATTTTGAGTGCCGTGTACATTCGTTTTTAAGGCTTCAAGTGGCTGATCCTCACAAACAGGGACATGCTTAAGCGCCGCCAGATGGAACACAAAATCCACCCCGCAGCAGGCCTCAGTCAGTTCATCCTTTTCTTTGATGTCGCCAATAATAAAATGAAGGCGGGGATTATTGTCAAACTCCTGCTTCATGGTGAATTGATTGGATTCATTCCTTGAAAAAATCCTGATTTCCTGCGGGCTTTCTTCAAGAAGCTGCCGGACAAGCTCATATCCCCATGAACCAGTGCCCCCGGTCACCAAAATGGTTTTATCCTTAAACATTTTTCATTCCTCCCAATAGAACTTTAATGACTTTATCAGATACAAAAGGCTGTTCATATCCGACCGGAAAACTCCAATTCCTGTCAGAAGCAGCCATGACCTCCACACACCTCAGGATGTCTTCAGCTTTCAGGCCTGAAACCATATTACTTCCGCATTCAATCGTTTCCGGCCGCTCCGTTGTTTTTCTAATGGTTACTGCAGGCACATGGAAAAGGCAGCATTCTTCCTGGACAGTGCCGCTGTCGGTAAGTGCACCAAAAGCATTTTTCTCCAGCTTCACGAAATCAAAGAAACCAAATGGATCATGAAATTCTACCAGGGGATGCATATCAAGTGATTCTAATTGCGACAGCTTCGACCTGGTCCGCGGATGGATGCTGCATATCATGCGGAGCTGGAATTTCTGCGCCGTAAGATTCAGTCCTTTCATGATTTCCTTAAGCCGATCTGCCCGGTCAACATTTTCAGCTCTGTGGATAGTCGCCAGGAAATAGCTTTTTGGTTCCAGTTTTAATTCCTCTAGTATCGGACTTTGATTAATTTCGCTTTTATAATGCTGAAGCACTTCATATATTGGATTTCCTGACACGATGATTCTGCTGGAAGGAATTCCTTCCCTCAGCAGGTTTTCTCTGCTTTGAGGCGTATAGGGGAGATTATAAGTAGAGATTGCATCAATCACTTTGCGGTTTTTTTCTTCAGGCACTTCAAGATCAAAGCAGCGGTTGCCTGCTTCCATATGAATGACAGGGACTCCCATCCTCTCAGCTATAATGGCTCCAAGGCCGCTGTTTGTATCCCCAAGCACAAGGACACGGTCAGGGCGCTCGGCAAGGATGAGTTTCTCAAGTCCCGAGAATATCGCTGACAGCTGTTCCCCGAGAGAATGCTGCTTATCCAGAAGAATAACATCAGGCGTTCTCACCTTCATTTCCCGAAAAAACACATCACTCAGATTGCCTGTAAAATTCTGTCCGGTATGCACAAGGATATGCCTGCTGCATAACTGATCCAGCTTGTTGATGATAAGGCTCAGCCGGATGATCTCCGGTCTTGTACCCAAGATGGTCATTACTTTCATGGTTTTATTCCACTCCCTGTCCTGCATTCCCGAAAAACACAGTTATATAGTTATTAAAATATGCTTGTATAGTTTGTTGGTTCTAGGCATCTCTATCAATTTGATTCAGGGGGCATACGCCCTCCATGACTAAGGCAATGAACATGACTGCAGAAGAAGATGCTCCTGCTAGGTTCCTGCCATGTACAATCCTGATATACTCTCATAAAATATTAAAACTCATGATTTCAAGGAGAATTGCCGATGCCCTTTTCCGCTGCTGTTCTTTGTGTATTGCTGGCCATCATGTTCTTTGTCCTTGTCAAAGAATGGCTGCCTGCTGAAATGACCGTTTTTTCAACCCTCGCCCTCTTGATTGTCAGCGGCATCCTGCCCGCCGGTGAGGCTTTATCCGGCTTTTCCAACACAAGCGTCCATACCGTAGCCCTCTTATTTATAGCAGGAGCTGCCGTCTCAAAAAGCGGGCTGATACAGGATGCTGCCGGCAGATTTCTCAGCAGGAGCAGGACTGTACCCGGAGCATTGTTTCGTATCATGGTGCCGGTAAGCACTGCCTCGGCTTTCATTAATAACACTCCATTGGTGACTCTTTTTCTTCCTTTTCTGCAAAAGTGGGCAATTGAGAACAGGATCCAGCCTTCAAAGGTGCTGATCCCACTTTCATATGCTTCCATTCTCGGAGGGACCATTACACTGATAGGCACTTCTACAAACTTATTGGTTAACGGGCTCATGATTGAGAGAGGCGGGGAAGGATTCCATTTGTTTTCTTTTTCCGTCATCGGGGTTCCTATAGCTGCAGCTGGCATTCTCTATATGATTGTCTTCGGACACCGCCTTCTTCCCGACAGGTCGCATAACATCCAATTGTTTGAAGAAGAAGAGCATCTTCATATTCATTATTATGAAGTGCTTAAAGACTCCCCTCTGGCCGGAAAAACGGTGACAGAAGCTTTACTGCGGAATCTAAACCATTTATTCCTGATTGAGATCATCCGAGGTGACAAAGTTAAAACTCCAGCCGCCAATGATGAAGTGGTTCAGGCTGGGGATCTTCTGGTGTTTTCAGGAGATCCCCAAAAAGCGCTCCCTTCCGTTCATCTTCTAGGGCTTAAGCCCTGGCCGGCCGGACCCTCTTCCCACTCTGAACGGAAAGGGAGCGGATTATTTGAAGTGGGAATTCCCCCTGGTTCCTTTCTCGTCAATAAAAGAATCAAGGATATCCATTTCCGTTCAAGGTACCAGGCTGTCATTGTGGGTGTGAAAAGAAAGGGAGAACTCATCTCCAGCGGCTTTGGCAGCCTGACAGCTGCCCCGGGAGATACCTTCATCCTCCTGGCAAGGCAGGGTTTTGGCGAAATATGGGCGGGCAGCGACGATTTTTATTTTATCTCCTCCTCAGCTGCAGCTAAAAACAGCCGGAGGCAGAAGCTCTCAGTATCGCTGATCCTTGCAGGCTTTATCATATGCTCGCTTATTCAGGCTGCACCCATTTATCATCTGGCTCTCCTTGCAGCCGCGCTTATCATTGCAACAGGTACACTGTCTTTTTCAGAGGCACTGAAAGCAGTGAATTGGCGGATCATTATCTTGATGGGAAGCTCCATCGGCCTCGGAAAAGCAATTGAATCAACCGGCCTTGCATCACAGGCCGCTTCATTTCTCCTTAAATGGCAGGATGAGCTGAGCTTGCTTGGCATTATTTGCATCTATTATTTGCTTACAATGCTCATGACCGAAATCCTGAATAATTTGGCTACAGCGTCCCTGATGTTCCCGATCGGCTACACGATGGCAGAAAGCCTGCAGATAGATCCGGCTATGTTTGCCATGCTTACTGCCGTTGCCGCTTCATGCAGTTTTTTAACCCCTATCGGCTATCAGACCAATCTTCTTGTATACGGTCCCGGCGGATACAGATTTACGGATTATATGAGAGTCGGACTGCCTTTAAGCTTCATTTCAATGGCAGCCGCCATTACCATGCTTTATATTAGATGGCTTTAGAAAGGAGTGTTCCTTTGAAAGAGAAACATATTACCTGGCACTGCTCAGCCATAACCAAAAGTCTCCGGCAAAAGCAAAATGAGCATAAAAGTGCTGTCCTTTGGTTTACCGGGCTGTCAGGATCAGGAAAATCAACGATTGCAAACGCGGTCCAGGCAATGCTTTTCAAACGGGGAATCCAGGCCTATTTGCTGGATGGAGATAATCTGCGCCACGGCATCAATGGAAATTTATCGTTCAGCCAGGAAGACCGGAAGGAGAATATCAGGAGGACTGCCGAAATGGCAAAACTCTTCTCAGATGCAGGCTTTGTCGTGCTTGCATCGCTCATCTCTCCCTATAAAGCAGACAGAAAGATGGCCAGGGAACTGATGGATGAAGGGGAATTCATTGAGATTTATATTGACTGCCCTGTAGAAGAATGCGAAAAGAGGGATCCTAAAGGACTGTACAAAAAAGTCAGAAATGGCGAAATCAAAGGATTTACCGGCATCGACGATCCCTATGAAAAGCCCGAGAAGCCTGAGATCATTTTGCATACAGGAAAGCATTCTTTGGAAGAATGCGTTCAATCCGTAATGAAGTATTTAGATGATGTTTATGAACTGAAGACTTTTAAAGAGGAGTGAAAAGAATGCCCTGCAGCATACCTCACGGTGGAACACTGATCAACAAAGTCGATTTGAAGAGAAGCTGGGAGGAAATTGAAAAGGAAGCAGAATTGGATGAGGCAGCTTTATCCGACCTTGTTTTGATCGCTACTGGAGCGTATAGCCCGCTGAATGGCTTTATGACTAAAGTAGACTATTGCTCTGTTCTTGAAAAGATGAGATTGGCCGACGGTACAGTCTGGAGCCTTCCCATCACTTTAACGATTCATGAAGCAATGGCTTCCTCTCTTTCCCCAGGAGATTTTCTACGGCTTACATTTAAGGGAAGCACCTATGGTCTTATAGAGCTCAGTGAAATCTACCGGCCTGATAAACGAGAGGAAGCAATAAAAGTATTCCAGACTGATGACCGGCATCATCCGGGGGTTCAGAAGCTTTTTGAGCGAGGTGATGTCTATTTGGCCGGCCAGGTTACCCTTGTAAAATTCCCACCTGCTGATCCGGAATGGGCAGAGTACCTATTCACCCCTGCAGAATTGAGAGAAAAGATACACAGTAAAGGCTGGAACTCAACAGCCGGCTTCCAGACCCGGAACCCTGTTCACCGGGCGCACGAACACATCCAGAAAACAGCCATGGAAATGACTGATGGACTGCTGCTGCACCCCCTTGTCGGAGAAACGAAAAAAGATGATATCCCAGCAGATGTGAGGATGAAAAGCTACAAAGTCCTTCTTGACAACTATTATCCTTCAGACAGGGCTATACTCGCCGTATTTCCGGCGAGCATGAGATATGCGGGGCCGCGGGAGGCCATTTTTCATGCAATAGTCCGTAAAAACTATGGCTGCACACATTTTATTGTAGGAAGGGATCATGCCGGTGTCGGCAATTATTATGGGACTTATGATGCTCAAAATATCTTCCTGCAGTTTACCGAAGAAGAGCTGGGAATCATCATCATGCCGTTTGAACACAGCTTTTACTGCAAAACCTGCGATCAGATGGCTTCAGCCAAAACCTGTCCGCACGGCCCAGAGCATCATCTCCACCTTTCAGGGACAAAGGTGAGGGAAATGCTGAGGAAAGGTCAGCCCCTTCCTTCCAAGTTCAGCCGTCCGGAGGTTTTTGCCATACTCTCGGAGGGTATGAGGAAATGAAGCTGGCGTATATGCCTTCAGCTGCTGAAGAAGCCCCCTTCCTTTTATTTTTCAGGGGGCTTTGCTAAAATACTTTAGATACGGGCCTTTCTTTATTACATAATCCATCAGCGTTCGAAAACAATATACATATGCTCGACTGATGAAGAAGGCCTGTTATCTGCGAAAGAAGGGAGAATAAATTTTGAAGCAAAAACTCGCGGTATTCTACATATCCGTACTATTATTACTTGTACTTGTACTTGTTGGCATTTTTGCACCAAATCAGCTTGAAAGTGTAACTGCCGGACTCCAGGACTTCATCAGCAACGCTTTCGGATGGTATTATCTTATTCTGGTTACACTGCTGGTCATTGTCTGCCTCTACTTCCTGATCAGCCCGATCGGCAGGCTGAAGCTTGGAAAACCTGAGGACAAGCCTGAGTTTTCAAGGGTTACCTGGCTTGCCATGCTGTTCAGCGCAGGGATGGGTATCGGATTGGTCTTCTGGGGAGCGGCCGAACCTCTTTCCCATTATGCTGTCAGCTCGCCAACCGGAGAGACCGGCACTGCGGAAGCATTGAAAGATTCTATGAGGTTTACCTACTTCCATTGGGGAATCCACGCCTGGGCTATTTATGGGATTGTCGCACTTGTACTTGCCTATTTTAACTTCAGGCATGGCGAACCCGGACTGATCAGCGCAACCCTGAAGCCTATCTTCGGCGATGCCGTTAAAGGCCCGCTGGGCAAGGTCATCGATGTTATCGCTGTCCTTGCTACCGTGATTGGTGTAGCCACCACCCTTGGCTTTGGAGCTGTCCAGATAAACGGAGGCCTGTCCTTCCTTTTTGACATCCCTTCCAATTTTGTTGTGCAGCTGATCATCATATCCATCGTGACAGTGCTTTTCATGATTTCCGCCTGGTCGGGACTTGGAAAAGGCATCAAAATTCTCAGCAATGCCAACATGGGACTGGCCCTGGTCTTATTCGTTCTCATGTTTTTCATTGGCCCTACCCTGTTCATCCTGAACCTGTTCACCAATACAATCGGGACTTATCTGCAGTCTCTCCTTCAGATGAGCTTCCGGATTGCTCCATTGGATCCTGACTCACGTGAGTGGATTAATGGATGGACAATCTTTTATTGGGCCTGGTGGATTGCCTGGTCGCCTTTCGTCGGCATATTCATTGCCCGCGTCTCCAAGGGACGCAGTATTAGGGAGTTTGTATTTGGCGTCCTTCTCGTGCCGACTGTCATCGGGTTTCTGTGGTTTTCCACATTCGGCGGCTCGGCCATGTATCTTGAGCATGTGAAGAATATTTCAATTTCCGGACTGGCAACCGAGGAAACCCTTTTCGCTGTATTCTCAAACTTTCCGCTTGGAATGGTCCTTTCCATCATTGCCATCATTCTTGTCAGTACATTTTTCATTACGTCAGCTGACTCCGGCACCTATGTCCTTGGCATGATGACAACAAACGGGTCCCATACGCCCGGCAACAGAATTAAACTTACGTGGGGCATCCTGCTTGCCGTCATTTCTCTTGTACTCCTGTACAGCGGCGGGCTGCAGGCACTTCAGAATACCATGATTGTCGCCGCTCTCCCGTTCTCAATCATCATGGCCCTCATGACCATATCCCTTATCAAAGCATTGTATAAGGAATCCAAAGAACTGGGGATCGGTCAGATAAAAAGACGGAAGCAGTAGAAAGGCGGAAGGCGCTTGCCCAGAATTAAGGAACGCAGGCTAAAGGCGCCACGTCCTGTGGCAGCGCCTGCATGACCCGCGTCCTGCGGGCCCAGCATAAGACGCGCAAGAATAAAAGGCGTTCTTTGCCTTTAATTCTTGCGTGGCTTATGACTCGAGGCTCTAGCCGCTGGAGCTGGACAATGAAAAGCGGAGGGCGCTTGCTCAGCCCCGACAAGCTTAAGACAAGCAGATTGGAAGGTTGTTCTTTAATTTGCTTGGCTTAAGACTCGAGGGGCTAGCGCCCGGAGCTGGACAATGAAAAGCGGAAGCGGCTTGCTCAGAATTAAGGAACGCAGGCAAAAGGCGCTACGTTCTGTGGCAGCGCCTGCATGAGGGGGTTTAGTGACTGGCTGAAAAATAAGTGGAAAATTTCCCCCTATTTTCAAAAAGACGCAAATAATAGCTAAAATAGACGGAGAAATTACGGCTATCGACTCAAAAAACAGGAAAAAAGGCAACTTTGCTCCGATTAACCGGAAATTTTCCGCTTATTTACGTCTGCCTGGGTCATATTCAGTAGCTTAACGGGAAATTCTCCGTTTATTTTAAGGCTTACAGGTCACTCAAATAAGGATAAGACTTCCTGTTTTTTTACCCTTTATGAAAATCATTCCTTACTATGAAAAGCACCATTCTTTACGAAAAGAGCAAAAAAAAGAGACCTTTGCGGGTCTCTTCTTTTCATTCAAGGATATAAGGATGATCCAAAACGTCATAACCATCTTCCCTGCTCCCGATCTCATTGCCGTCTTTAAATACAGCTTCAAAGAAACGGGATGCCGGTTCTGCCAGTTCTTTATAATAATCGCTGAACAAGGAGGCTGCATGGGCCCCGAGCCACTGAACCGGAAGAAGCTCCGCGGGAAGGCCCGGATCGACGAAAAGAAATTTCCTATATTCATGGACAAGCCCCGTCCTCTCTACAAAACAGTCGGCATCTGTCATAAGACCTTTCTGGATCCTGCTTTTGGCGATAATATATTTCTCGCTGTATTCACTAATGAAGCTCTGGTATTTCCCATTGATTTCGTCCAGGTCCCAGCTTTTCGCCACAATCCTGCTGTTCTCATGGGGGCCTTCATATTCAGCGATGAAGAAATCAACATAATCTTCAATTTTATATTTATCAATCAAGTCGGAAACCTGCTTTTCCAGATTGTTTGCAGAAATCCAGCAGCTGCTGGAAAAAGAGCCGAATCCGCTCCAGACCAGCTCTTTTCTCAGTTCATCCCTGACAGATCTGATCTCTTCCGGTATCGTATACATAAGCATGCGCCATTTGCCGTCCCACTCTTCAGGCTTAAGCTTGAAGATCCGCTTTCCCGCTTCTTCTATTCTTTTCTGGCCCCGATCGGTCAAAGAATAATAGCTCTTATTGCCAGCCTTTTCGGCTTGCACCCATCCTTGCTTATTCATTCTGGAAATTGCAGCCCTCACCGACTGGTCATTATGGCCGAATTCACTTAAAAGCCTGATCAGGCTGCCTATCCAGATTTTGCTTCCGTAGTGTGAGATATAATCTCCATACAATGTAAAAATCATCGATCTTGTATTCAAAGCTCTTCATCCTTTTCTTTCCCTCTGCCATATGCTGTCCCTTGCTGTAGAGACGGATGGCCCGGCCTCTTTTGTGCAATATCTATATATTACATGAAAATTCTTATTTTTAAAACAGCTGGTTCTTATTCTTCCCACCGCTCCAGAATGGCTGCGATTCCCTGCCCGACACCAACGCACATCGCCGCCATGGCATAACGGCTGTTTCTTCTTTTCATTTCATGGACCAATGAAGTCAATATCCTTGCCCCGCTTGCACCAAGGGGATGGCCAAAGGCGATGGCCCCTCCATTCACATTAACGCGGGCAGGATCAAGGCCAAGCTGGTCAATGCAGGCAATCGACTGGGCCGCGAAAGCTTCGTTCAATTCAATAAGGTCTACCTCTTCAATTGAAATGCCGGCCCGTTCAATAGCCTTTCTAACTGCCGGCACAGGGCCGATTCCCATGATAGAAGGTTCAACACCCGCAACCGCTGAAGCTGAGTATTTGGCAAGCGGGCTAAGACCAAGCTCAGCCGCTTTTTCCGCACTCATCAGCAAAAGGACAGAGGCCCCATCATTGATGCCGGATGAATTTCCTGCCGTTATCGTGCCTCCGGAAAACAGGGGCTTCAGCTGGCTCAGCTTTTCAAAGGTGGTAGTCGGGCGCGGATGCTCATCAATCGAGAAGGTTTTGGATTCACCTTTGTTTATTAATTCAACGGGGATGATTTCATCGGTCAGCCTTCCCTCCTCCATCGCTGCCTTCGCCTTCATCTGGCTTTCAAATGAAAAAAGGTCCTGCCTTTCTCTGGTTAACCCGAATTTCTTTGCTACATTTTCAGCCGTTTCCGGCATCGACTCTGCTCCATACATTTCCATCAATGCCGGGTTTGTAAAACGCCAGCCGATCGTTGTGTCGTAAAGCTGCCTGTTCCCCCTCTGGAATTCATTTTCCGGCTTGGCCATGACAAAGGGAGCCCTTGTCATGCTTTCTGTCCCCCCTGCAATAAATATATCTCCTTCACCGGCCAATATCGCTCTTGCTGCATAATTGACCGCATCAAGTCCTGAACCGCAGAGCCGGTTAACCGTCGTACCTGCTGTTTCGACCGGCAGCCCTGCCAGGAGGGCTGCCATCCTGGCGACATTCCGGTTATCTTCGCCAGCCTGATTGGCATTTCCCAATACAACTTCCTCAATGTCTGCGGGCAGGACCCGGGGATTCCTGGCCAGCATTCCTTTTATGGCCACAGCTGCAAGATCATCCGGCCGGACATCTTTCAGGCTTCCTTTATACCTGCCGATCGGAGTGCGGACAGCATCAATGATGACAGCTTCCCTCATCACCTCATCTCCTTTCCCCATAGTCATATACGCCGCGGCCGGACTTCCTTCCAAGACGGCCTGCTTTAACATACTGCTCCAGAAGAGGTGCAGGCCTGTATTTTTCACCAAGCTTTTCATGAAGATATGTCAAATTGTTCAGCCTTGTATCCAGGCCTACCAAATCCCCCAGTTCAAATGGCCCCATAGGATAATGAAGCCCCAATTTTATTGCTTTATCGATTTCCTCAGCAGTCCCTACCCCTTCCTGCAGCATATAGAAGGCTTCATTGCCGACGAGGGCGCTGATGCGGCTGGTAACAAACCCGGGAAATTCATTGATGATGACGGTTTCTTTGCCCATCTCTTCGGCAGTCTGGCGTATAAATTCCACAGATTCATCGCTCGTCTCAAGCCCTTTGACAATCTCTACAAGAGGCATTTTATGGACCGGGTTGAAAAAATGCATGGCCAGCACTTTGTCCGGCCTCCCGGTAAAAGAGCCGATTTCCGTCGGGCTCATTGTCGATGTATTTGAAGCAAAAATGCAGTCTTCTGAAGCATGCTGATCGATTACTTCAAATATGTTCCTCTTAATATCAAGCCTTTCAGGGACTGCTTCAATGATGAGATCGGCCTCGGCAGCATTGCTTGCCAGGCTTACTGAAAAATGCAGCTTCTCCCAAGTGTTTGAAACCTCATTTTCTGTCATCTTCCCCCTCTGCACACCTTTTTGCATAATAGATGAGATTTCTTTTTCAGCATCCTTTAGCTGGGCATCGCTGATATCAACCAAGACAGTCTGGAAACCGCTGGCTGCACTAACATAGGCAATGCCCCTGCCCATGACCCCGGAGCCGATGACCACTATCTTTTTCATCCTTATCCCCCCGTAAGTGAATTGAAAAGAAAAAGCACCCAAGAGCGAGTGCCAAAATGGTAAGCATGTGCTACATGCCTATAAAAGCTGCCTTCCTTTTCTCGAGAAAAGCCTGAACACCTTCCTGATGGTCTCTCGTCAGCCCGGCCATCCGCTGACCTTTGGCGTCTTCTTCCAGGTAGTCATTTAGATTCAGTTCCCAGCAATCCTTAAGCTGTTTTTTAATCAATCCTGCGGCTGCAGTCGGGAGGGCGGCTGCTCTATCAGCGAACAATCTTACACCTTCCTCCCAGCTTTCGTGAGGGATAACTCTTGTCGCCAGTCCCAGCCGCAAAGCCTCTTCAGCGGTCACTTTTTCCCCCAGCAAGGCAAGCTCCAAAGCTTTTGCCTGGCCAATCAGCCTGGGCAGGAAAAACATATTGCCTGCATCAGGAATAAGGCCGACATGTATAAAAGACTGAATGAAGCTTGCTTTATCCGAGACAAGCCGGAAATCGCAGGCGAGCGCCAGGCTCATCCCGGCCCCTGCGGCAACACCATTTACTGCTGCAATGACAGGCTTTTCACAATGATACAGCTCCATGACCATCGGGTTGTACCTTTTCCGCAGAATTTCCCCATGATCTGTGTTTTCGCTGACACTGCCCAGATCCTCCCCTGAACAGAAAGCCCTGCCTTCACCGGTTATGACAATCGCTCTTATCCTGGGGTCAGACCCCGCCTCCCGCAAAGCCTGCCCGATTTCACTGTTGAGATCTGCCGTAAAAGCGTTCAGCTTTTCCGGCCTGTTGAGCCTGATCCAGGCAATCTTGCCTTCAGCTTCATAAATGATAGTCTGATACATGGGACGCGCCCCCTTATTCTTCTGTTTCTTCGCCGATCATCAGGGTGATGATATCGCCTGCAAATGACATGGCATCTTTTCCGGAGGCTTTTCCTTCGTCCGTTTTCATGGCAGCTTTGAGTGCTTCATGACTGTCATAAAACATTTCGCACATAAGGTAATACTTGCCTTCTCCACCCATGGGACTGCCGGTGATTCTGGTAACCTTCATTTCCCTAAGCCCTGGTATCTTGGCTGTAAGTGGCGCATGCGTCTTAAAATAATGCTCATCGAAGGCTTCCTTATTTTCGGGGTGTTTGTAAAGCGCGATCAGTTTTACCATTTTCTATCATCCTTTCAATCTATAAGTTTATTATTGCCTATAAAAGGCTGGATACCGGCTTCATGGCTTCAAAAGGATTCCTGCATGCACGGCAGTACAGCAGGCTCCTGCAGGCAGTCGGCCCGAATATATTTTCAAGGGAGGTGTAAGGAGAGCCGCAGTAAGGGCAATCCACCTTCCACACTCCGGTTTCTTCCACTCTTTCCGGGGCCGGCGCGATGCCGAATTCTTTCAGATGCGTTCTGCCCTTTTCAGAAATCCTGTCAGAAGTCCAGGGAGGATCATAGATGAAACGCACTTCAGCAGACTGTTCGAGATCCAAATACCTTAGCTGTTCTTCAACGCTGCTTTGAATCATTTCAAGGGCTGGGCAGCCCAGAAAGGTAGGCAGGAGTTCAATCAATATTCTTTCTTCCTCCACCTGCACTCTTTCGACCATTCCAAGTTCAATAATGGAGACAGCCGGGATTTCCGGGTCTTTGACTACATTCAATGCTCTAAGAATAGATTGGTCGAGCTCGTTTCCGGCGTTGTCCATATCTGCACTTCCTTTTTCACCAGCAGGCTGCCGGGTCGCTTCTGTACACTTCAGAAAGTGTATCCAGAGCTTCTGTTAAGTCTTTTGTATGCTGGCCTTCTCTTCCATTCCCCAAATCAAGCCCGAATTGGCGGGGGAAAAGAGAGCCGGCTGCTTCAAATACGGAGGACAGATTTGCTTCCAGGCTTATTAACAGCTGCTCTTCCCCGGCGATCAGACCCTCGGCCTGCATTTCTTCTGCGAACGGGCCCAGGTTCAGGAGGTCCCCCATCATGGTATAAGTGCCGGATGCCGCTTCCTCCATGCGCCTCCTCGCCTCCCCGCCGGCCTGCATCAGCTGCAGGAACCAGGTTTTCCAATGAAGAAGATGGTAGTGAAGCTCCATGCTTATTTTCACGGCAGCTGTCCGGAGCGGAAGAAAGGAGGAAGTTTTCAGCGATTCCATTTTCACTTTCTTTGCGTATATATAGAAAAAGTTACGGACAACAGCAAAAGCCCAATCATACTGGGGATTCTGCAGATAATGGCCCGGCCCATTCGCTCTTTCTGCGAGAATGCTGTTCCTTCTTTCTTCAGCCTTCCTTAAATGGGCGAGATCATCTGAGCTTCCTTCCCCCATTTCCTCCAGAATCTGATAGTACATACTGGCATGCCCCATGGTGTCCTGGCTGATAGAGGAAAAAGCAACATCCTCTTCGATGTGCGGAGCAAGGCCGAGCCACTCTGAACCGCGGTATGAAAGGATGAAATCATCATCCGCGAGCTGGTATAATAGTTCAATGGCAGCCCTGGAAGCTTTATTTCCAGGCTGCTCAGCCTTCAGTTCGCCTGTCAATGTTCCCATTCCCTCCCCAAGAAAGAATTTCTTTTTCATCCAGCATATTCTGTTCGTACTGGCGCCATTTCTTCTTTAAATATCCGTATCCTTTTGCAGTCCTGTAATCCTTGTTATCGAGCCGCTGAAGGGTGAGCCTTTCCTCCGGATCCATCTTGCGTATCTGTGAACGCTTGACGACCCAGATGTCAGCAACCGGCTCTCTTCTCATGAAATTTTCCTGTGCAAAAACAAGGGCAAGCTCTTCATTTGGCGCCATCAGCGAAAATTGATGCTGCATTGGTGACGTATCCGTTTTTTTGCTGAACACTTCGTATTCACTGAAAAATTCAGAAGCAGGCACATGCTCCCTCCTTTCTTAATTAGCCTGCACACTCAGTGCATCCCGGACCCATTGGGAGGACTGATAGGCATCCCGGCGCAGACTCAGCCTTTCAGCCGATTTCGGGCCGCTGTTGCTGATAATTTCTTTAAAGCGGCTCCAGTCAGGCTGTTTATATGTCCATCCTGTTTCTTCACTGTATCCCAGGGTCGGATCCGGTATGGTCAGTCCGAGTGAAAGGATCCTTGGCACATACTTCGAAAAGAAATCCTGCCGCAGCTCTTCATTTGTTTTCGTCCTGATCTTATACTTAATCGTAATATCCTGCTTGGACGTACCGGTCGCCCGGGCATCTGCCGGGCCGAAAAACATCAATAATGCTTCCCACCAGCGATTGACAGCATCCTGAACCATTTCTCTCTGCTTTTCTGTCCCCTCGGCCAATGCCATGATGATCGCCTCACCATGCTGGGCATGGAAAACCTCTTCAGCGCAGATTCGTTTTAATGCTCTTGCATAAGGTCCATAAGATGAACCAAGCATATTCGTTTGGGTGATGATCGCTGCACCGTCGACCAGCCAGCCTATAAGCCCGGCGTCCCCCCATGTAGGAGCCTCCATATGAAAGACATTGTGGAATTTGAGCTTCCCTGTAAAAAGATCTTCCATTATATGTTCCCTGCTTTTGCTAAGCGGCAGCATCAGATCCTCTGCAACCCGAAGCAAAAGCTGTCCGTGGCCCATTTCATCCTGGACCTTGGCCATGATGCCAAGCTTCCTTTTTAGAGTCGGCGCTTTAGGGACCCATTCCTTTTCAGGCAGGGCACCCATGATTTCGCTTATTCCGTGCATGCTGATCAGCTTGATGAGTGTGAGCCTGTAATCATCGGGCATCCAGTCATCCGCTTCTATTTTTTCCCCATTAGAAATCCTGTGCATGAAGTTTCCCAGCTTCTCCTCTTCGGTTAAAGAAGAATACAGCTGTCCTGCCATATTGTCAGCCTCCTTCTATTAAATCCCGCTTATAGCTTCAGGGGCATTTTTGTTATTAATTATTCTCACAGCTTTCCCCTCGGACCGGGGAATGCTTTTCGGCGGATGAAGATCAACGGAAATGGAAATATAGCATTGAGATTGTAAATGGTTTTTAAGCCTCATTCGGATAGCTTCCGCATAATCGGACTGTAAATCGCCGCCCATCTTTGAATAGGACCTTTCCTCCAATTCAAGATGCAGGACAAGTGATTTAAGAGCCTTGCCGGAATGAAGTGCAATCTGATAGTGGGGGGAGATATCTTCCTGGCCAACCAGACAGCTTTCTATCTGGGAAGGAAAAACATTCACGCCATTAATGTTCAGCATATCGTCGATCCTGCCCCTTATTCTCGACATCCTGGCAGTGGTCCTTCCGCACTTGCACGTTTCCTTTGACAGGCTGGCAATGTCACCGGTCCGATAACGGATAACGGGAAAGGCTTCTTTTGAAATGCTTGTGAAGACCAGCTCCCCTTCACTCCCAAAAGGAAGCGCTTCCAAAGTTTCCGGATCGATCACCTCCGCAATGAAATGATCCTCAGCGATATGCAGCCCATCCTGTGCCTCATGGCATTCCATGCTGATGCCAGGACCCATAACCTCGCTTAAGCCGTAAATGTCGCAGGCTTTAATGGCGAGCTTCATCTCCAGAACTTCACGCATTTCTTCCGACCAGGCCTCTGCTCCGAATATGCCGTATTTCAGCGAAGTACTTGCAGGATCAATACCCATTTCCTCCATCTTTTCAGCAAGACTTAATATATAAGAAGGAGTCCCGCATATAACGGAAGGTTTAAAATCCTGAATGAGCATGATCTGCCGTTCCGTGTTGCCGCCTGAGACAGGTACAGTGGCCATTCCGAGATGTTCGCTGCCATAATGCAATCCAAGGCCCCCTGTAAAAAGGCCGTATCCATATGCATTATGCAGGCGTTCGCCAGGTCTTCCGCCACCCAGCGCAATAGCACGGGCGACCAGCTCTGTCCAAATCTCAATATCCTTCTTTGTATAGCCGACAACCGTCGGCTTTCCGCTCGTGCCAGAAGAAGCATGCAGACGGACCACTTTATCCATCGGAGCAGCAAAAAGGCCGAACGGGTACTGGCTCCTTAAATCTGCTTTCTCTGTAAATGGCAGTTTTTTTAGATCTTCTAGCGTCTGAATATCCTGGGGCACCAGGTTAGCTTCAGAAAATCTTTGCCTGTAAAATGGCACTTCGTGAAAAACTCTTGCTGCTGTACTCTTAAGCCCTTCCAATTGAACGGCTTCAATCACATCTCTGCCCGATTTTTCAATGCTATGAAGAATCAAAGGGCACCCTCCTATTCCCATTCCGTCATATAACGTAAAAAAATCGTCTCGTTTAATATCTGTTATACCATTAAGATAACCTGAACAAAAACCGTTGTCAAATTATTTTTCAGAAAATTCAATCCTCGTTAAATATTATGCCAGATGGAGGATTCTTTTTTTCTCAGTCTTCAGTCACTCATTCGAAGCTTCCTTATAGAATATAAAAGCCGGCAGGAGAATTTGATCTCCTGCCGGCTATATGATTGAACTCACTATTCCCCGCATTGGCCTTGGGTTGTACATAATTCCTGCAGAGAAAAGTCCCCTTCAGGCAGTGAAATAAAGGTAAACCCATCCTCACTGTATAATTCCCATCCCTCAAAATGGCAGCTGTCATGAAATAAGTCAAGAACTATTGAGCCGGAAAAAGCGATGCGCAGCATTTTAACTTCCTCCATAAAAATCACTTCAATTACCTGACAGCCGATGAGAGACTCTTTCAGCTGAACATTGGCAGGAACCTCACGGGAATCACTGCTTCCAGCCATGATTTTATTTTCGCGCTGGAGCCTCCATGGACACTCAGCGACAAGGCCGCCTGCTGTCAGCTCCAGTTCAAGCAGAGAATTTGAGCCAATAATAACATTGACAATGGATTGCTTTTCAAAATGCGAAAAATCGATACCGCTTAATTTGCTCATATAGTTGTATTCTCCCAGCTTTGTATACTTCTTTTAAAACATCGCAGCACTGGTCTGTAAGCACCTTCCATTTTTTTAAAAGTAATGTAATCATTTTTGTATGTATGTTATCAGGATTATATGGTTTCAATAAAAAGCAGCCTGTTTGGATGGAAGCTTTTTGTATTTTTTAGCAGAAGGGGGTGAGTTTGACCGTTGGAGGACCTCTGATTTAATTATTTCTTTTAGAGGGTTCCATTCCGCTCTTTTGAGACCTTGTGGTTAGCTTTTTTTAGTTTAGAGGGTTCCATTCCGCTCGTTTGAGGCCCTCTGATTTGATTTTTTCGGTTTAAAAGGTCCCATTTCGCTCGTTTGAGACCCTCTGATTTGATTATTTCAGTTTAGAGGGTTCCATTTCGCTCTTTTGAGGCCCTCTGATTTGATTATTTCAGTTTAGAAGGTTCCATTTCGCTCGTTTGAGACCCTCTGATTTGATTATTTCAGTTTAGAGGGTTCCATTTCGCTCGTTTGAGGCCCTCTGATTTGATTATTTCAGTTTAGAGGGTTCCATTCCGCTCGTTTGAGGCCCTCTGATTTGATTTTTTCAGTTTAGAGGGTTCCATTTCGCTCTTTTAAAGCCCTCTGATTTGATTTTTTCGGTTTAGAGGGTCCTATTCCGCTCCGTTAAGACCCTCTATACCTCTTTTTCCTGCTTAGGGGGTTCTAGTCTGCTCCTCTAAGACCCTCTGTACGGCTTTTTCCTTGTTCAGAATGTTCCAGTTCCCTTTTGGCTAAAAATTATCTTTCATCCCTTTATGTTTCTTTTATTATATCCTTGAAAAAAATCCATGCCAAATCATTAACCCCTGTTTTCGGCAGATACGGTGTATCTGTTGAGCCACAAAGAAAACGGAAAACTACTTGTCCTGCACCCTTCACATAAAAAAAGCCAACTCCTAAGAGTCAGCTTTCGCCTTCGACATATGGATCATGTTCATAGGCAGGAAGGTCGCCGAAGGTTGTCATGATGCCTTCTTCATCAAGGGCCTCTTCATACCTTTCATGCTGTGCACTTGGGTATACTGTGATGTTCTTGCCTTCAATATCGGTACCGATGAAGTTTTCATAATCCTCAACATAACCGATATTTTCCTCTGCTTCTATATTGGTATCGTTATAATGGTCATGCGGAACAATAAAGTCGGAAGGCGTTTCGGAGTTCCCCCAGCTTTCGACTTCCTGCCATGCGTCCTCCGCATCGAATGAAACATTTTCATCCTGTTCGTCCATATCGAATTTACCGAAAGGAGGCATCAGCACACCTTCTTCGATCGGCCTTTCATGGGAAGTAACCTGGTCAGGGCTGTGCTCCTTGCAGTACGTTGTGTTCGGCAGAGCTTCCAGGCGTTCTTTTGGAATTTCTTTATGGCATACTTCACAAATGCCATAGGTCCCCTGGTCAATCGCCTGCAGCGCTTTTAGTATATTGCTCAGTTCAAGCTTATAGTGCTCATTCAGCGCCAGGTCTTTCTCACGTTCGTACAGCTCAGTCCCTTCGTCGCCAGGATGGTTATCGTAGCTGGACAGCTCCCCGACGGATTCATGGGGATGGTCCCTTGTCAGGTCGAAATTGTCATTGGACTGAAATCTTTCTTCGAGATCTTTTTTTTCATGCAATAGCTGGGAACGGAACGCTGCTATTTCGTCTTTAGTAAGCAAGATTCCATCTCTCCCTTCTGTTTTGTTCTACCTATATTTTGGGATGTACGGTGCAATCTCATGAGTGTTAAATAGTGTTAAATGAACAAAAAGGAAAGGCCCTGGGCCCTCCCTTTCTTTATTTCCATTTTTTCAGACCCTGGATGATCCTTTTTCGGAAACGTTCCAGTACGCCAGTCTCACCTTTTGCCACTTTCTGCTTATTCCATTCATAATAGCTTGCAGCTGCAATCAAAAGGCTTCCGGCGATCAGCAGGTACGCCCACCATGGCAGATTGCCCCAAAACGGCCTGGATTGCATCAATACATTAAGTAAAAGAACGGCAAAGCCTGTGAAGAAATATGATTTGATTTTCCAGATCAGCCCGCCAAAAATGGACAGCAGCGATAAGATTCCAATGACCAGGGCATCCTGAATGGTCGAGCCTGCAAGAGCGTCCTCCACTAGAAGAACGGCTGACACAGCAAGCACTGCCCATTGAAGCTTGCTGATGAAGTCCGGGAAACGCCCCTTGAGGATTAGTCTTATCAGTATACTAACTGCAATGAAAGGAAGCGCATATGCCTCCCTGATTAGTACTTGAGGGATCGGCAAATATTCTATAAGGGCAAAGTATGGGTGAAGCAAAAACACTGCACCGGCAGCGGGAGGAATCCAGCCCCATTCCTTCGGCATCCGCCTGCCTTGAGACCATAATGCCAAAGAAATGAGAATGCCTGGCAGCATTTCCGTAAGAATTCCGCCTTCCGCCGGATACATTCCTGCCAGGAAAAGCAGGCCGGCCGGTGTGTAGCTGTCAAACCTCAAACTCCGTTCCGTTTTTTCATAAAGCTGTTTGGAAAGAAATTGGCCGATAAAGATCAACACAGCCCCCATTCCGCCCATAACCAGCAGCCAGAATACAGATCCCATACCAGATGCTGAAATATACATCATAGATGCAAACCAGATGAGGACCAGCGGAACACCATTCAGGAGCTCCCACCTTCTGCTGTGGAGATAATATAAGATAGCAGCACCATATATCACAGATAAGGAGAAATCCGCCAGTCCAAAAGGATACACCAGCACCGAGGTTGCAAGGCCGATTAAGGAGAATGGGACAAGATAATAAGGCAGCCGCTTTTGATCTTCCTCTGACATTAGGCGTGAAAGCCCGTAGGTCACAAAGCTTGAGAGCAGAAAAACATACTGCCTGCTGCTTCCCTCAAAAATCAAAAGGTCAAGCGAATAGAAAAACAAAAACAGCGATAAACAAGCACTATATAAAAAGGCTTTCGTTTGCCACTCACGATAGGATTGCCGGGAACTGATCCAATATACCGCACCTGCAGCAGCCAAACTGATGAAAGCATGCTCACTATGTAGCAGCCAGGTCAAAACCAATGCAAACGGAAGATAAATATGGGCTGACCATGCAAAAGAACGAAATAGCATTGGTTCTTTATTCCTTAAGAAAGCCGAAATTCCGGCAAGGACAATGCCCGGCATGACCATCTCTGTCCATCGGACTATTTCAGGCAAGAGCACAGCCTTGCTGACGGCAGTTAAAAGAGCAAAATATGCTGCAAACACGATTGCCGGCATCAGATAAGATGACAGCCTATTTTTCACTGCTTTATGAAGTCTGTAATAAATCCCTATTCCGCAAACCAATACCGCTGCTCTGGCCCACTCATTCAGCGGGAGGAAGATCGCAGATAGAACGGCTGCCGAATAAAAGGCCTGTGAAATAAAAAACATATATTTACTCATTGCCGGCTCCATTTTCCTATTCAGCAGCATGCCTGTCGCCAAACTGGCTGCAGCCAGGATTGCATTCATCGCAAATCCGAGTGTCTCTCTGTAAAATGGCCAGCTGGTCCGCAGCCATTCCCCCCAGGAGAAGAAGGCAAGTGCAAAGAACAAAGGAACTGCCCATGACAAAGCTTCGTTGAACTCCTGCCTTTTTTCAGCGGTTCGGGACATCCAGAACAGGACGCTGAGAAGCATCAGCATAACGCCTAGCCTGCCCCAGTAGGCAAAGCTTGCGGACAGCAGCATGCAGATGCCCATTACACCCAGTCCGATATCCCGGGAACTTTGGCTGATTACCCCAAGCCATACAGGTGTTTTAAGAATGCCCAATATGACATAGATAGCAGCGCCAGACAGAAATACAGGCAATAGAAAATCTTTGAATGAGAAAAGCGTATCAGCCACTAATAGGAGCTCCCATGATGCCGCGAATAGAAAAACAGGGCTAAAATAAGCAAAAAAACCATTTTTTCCTTCAGCCAAAAACAAAAACTGGCCGGAAAGAATCAGGTAAGCGAGGAGCATGCTAATGGACGGTTCATTCAATCCTGCCAGCGCTGCCTCTGCACTTATCAATAAGAAGACAAAAAGAGACACAGCTGCACTCGTCCAGTTGAATATCTTCTTCCAGCCTTCATCTTCCCTGAGCAGTTTTGGCAGGAACATAAACCCTGCACCGGCAGCAGCATAAATTGCCGGGCTAAGAAGCTCCAGCAGGGAATTTTCCGTCAGCTGGTATATCCCCATAACAATCAGCAGTGTGAACGCATAATGATATTCCTTCCTGCCGGAAACATACACACTCGCCATAAAGAGAACAGCTGCAAGAAGCAGATTGATGCCAACACTAAAAGTATTCTGATAAAAAGCCAGCATCATAACAGTAGACAAAATCAGGCTTGCCTGGACGATATAAGCCAGCTCCCTAAAGAACAGGGGAGAAATACTCTTTTTCCGCCCCTTCAGGAACAGGGCAATCAGTCCCGCATTATAAATCATCATGCCTAAATAAAAGGTATCCTGCCTTGCCCCCAGTGCAAGCAGCAGGAAGCCGGCAGCAGATGTTAATGCAGAGAAAGAAAACCAGACGAAAAGCCTCGAACCCATCTGCCGGGCAAGGAAACCGTAGAATGGAGCCAGGATCAAAGCTCCAGCAGCACCATAAAAATAACTTCCCTCACCATAAAAAGATAAATACTCGCCCATGAGACCGAACCAGCTTACCGACAGCAGAAAGATGGGCAGAAACAAGCTCCCCAGCACATTGAAGGCAAGAGCAGTCTTTTGTATTCCAAGAAGCTTCCCGGCTGCAAGGGAGATCCCGAAGAACAGCAATGAAACAAGTGCGATGGAACCGCTCTTCATCCAGTCGCTCATTTCATCCCAATTGCTGGTTGCGACAAAAAGCCCTCCAACCAGGAGCAGCACAACACCGAGATTCAGCGTCATTGATATATTCCGTTCCCGCACTTCCTCGGGGCTCCGTGTTTTTTCTTCAGCAGAAGGCTTTTCAGGTACAGATACAGGCGCAGGTGCAGTGATCACCTTCTCTTCCTTTTTCGGCTGCTCAGCCGTTTTCAATTCCACTGCATCCAATTCCAGTGACTGATAGTAGGAAAGATGGGCTTCAAGCACCCGGCTGTAATCGTCCGGACCAATGAATTCCTGCTTTTTCAGTTTATACAGTTCTTTTTGGAAAATTTGCTTTTCATGCTCTTTGGTAAGAGAACCCAAGGATATGCCCCCTTCTGTGGATTAAAATTCCATCATATTCATTTGGTGTAATATTACACCAAATGAATCCTTTTTAAAACTATTTTTTAAAAAATTGACAGAATTTTTGCAAGAGGGAGGTTTTCTTAACCGCTATGGAGAATATAAAGTATTTATTTGCGAAGGCTCTGCCGGCTGCGGGAATATACCCAGCCCGTACAGAGAAATAGGAGGCTGCTATGCTAAACAATGTATTCGATTATTTGATAAAAGAACGCGACACCCACCTGCAGGAGCTGACGGAGTTTTTATCGATTCCAAGCATCAGCGCCCTGCCTGATCATAAGGAAGATGTCAGAAAGGCAGCAGAATGGACGGCGAAAGCGCTTGAAAAAGCAGGTGCTGAGAATGTCAATATCTATGATACTTCCCGCCATCCGGTTGTATACGGAGACTATATAAGGGATGAAAGCAGACCGACTGTCCTGATATATGGCCATTATGATGTCCAGCCGGCCGATCCGCTTGAGCTCTGGGAGAGTGCGCCTTTCGATCCCGAAATCAGGGATGAGAAAATCTTTGCCAGGGGAGCGAGCGATGATAAAGGACAGGTCTTCATGCATATAAAAGCTTTTGAAGCACTGTTGAAGGTGACTGGAAATGCACCTGTCAATTTCAAGTTTTGCATAGAAGGTGAAGAGGAAATCGGGAGTCCGAATCTGCCAAAATTCGCTGAGGAGCATAGAGAGCTCCTTTCTGCAGATGCAGCGGTGATTTCGGATACCAGCATGATGGAAAAAGGCAGGCCCTCCATATGCTATGGACTAAGGGGGCTCTGCGGGCTGCAGATTGACTTGAAAGGAGCAAATGCTGATCTGCATTCAGGTTTATATGGAGGAGCGGTGCAAAATCCGATACATGCCTTGGCTAAAATTGTGTCTTCCTTTCATGATTTTGACGGTAAAATATTGGTCGACGGCTTCTATGATCAGGTGGAAACATTGACCGAGCAGGAAAAAGAGGCTTATGATGCACTTGGCTTAGAGGATGACAGCTTTAAATCACAAGCCGGCGTAAAGGAGCTGTTTGGGGAATCGGGGTACTCAACTGTTGAGAGGCTTTGGGTCAGGCCGACTTTGGAAGTCAATGGAATCGGCGGAGGCTTCCAGGGTGAAGGGATCAAAACGGTCATCCCTTCCCGGGCATCAGCCAAAATCACCTGCCGCCTTGTCCCCAACCAGGACCCAGATGAAATCGCCCGCCTGCTCGAGGAACATATCAAAAAGCATACTCCTCCTGGTGTAGAACTGAGCGTTTCCTTATTTGACAAAGGAGCGCCTTATGTTACTCCATTTGACCACCCGGCCATCCAGACTGCCGGAAAAGCTTATGAAAAAGTATACGGTGTGCCGGCGGTGTTCACCCGCGGAGGGGGATCGATTCCGATCGTTTCCGTTTTCGACCAGCTGCTGGGTCTGCCCGTCGTCCTGATGGGCTTCGGTCTGCCGGAAGAAAATTTCCATGCTCCCAATGAGCACTTTCATCTTGAGAACTTTGATAAAGGCATGCAGACCCTCTGCCATTACTGGGCTGACCTGGCGGAAGAAAGGTTTTGAGACCATAGGAAAAGGCGCTTCTCAGCGCCTTTTCTTTATTTCCTGATAGAAACCAATTTTACATCATCAAAGCTGAAACGGTGGTAATTTTCCTCTTTGTCGGTAAACTCAATAAATCCTTCAAGGTCCTTGATCCTTCCAATAACTTCAGAGCGGCTTTCGGCCTCAATCTCCTCAATGACCTCCAGGCCTTTCTCAAATGTGTAAACAATTTTAAAATTTTCCATTGCTAACATCTCCTCTTTTATTCTATATGATTGCCTTCACCGGAAGGAAGGTCTCCAAACCGCGATAGATCAGTTTGTTTTTAAGAGTACAAGCAGCCCATCTTCTGCATACCCCAGGACTTCCCGGGCGTCCACGTCTGAGAGGCCAAGGTCTGAAAGCCTCCCAAGAACACTGGAAAGAGCGGGATCTTCTCCATCCTGTTCAAACGCTGTAGCAAGATTCCGGAAGACCGGACCGTCATTTGAAGGTGAATGTTTAACCATTTCAATCTGCAATCCTGTTTTCTCTTTCAGCTTGTGGGCCTCTTCACTCTCCCTGCACACCACTATATAGCTTTCTGCGGAAGAAGCATCCGCTGCTTTCCGGATGATTTCATCTGCAGTAGAAAATACGCCTGCCACTTTTGAATCAGCCATTATGTATCTTCACTCTCCTTCCGGCATCTCTTTCGCATTTTTCCCTAATGGAAACGTCCAAAACCTCTTTTTACTGAGCAAAACATGGAAAAAGGCATTGAGTTTGCGCTCAATGCCATTAAGAAGTTACTTAGTCGTATACAGTTTTGGGTCCACTTCAAGGATAAAATCATTTTTCCTGCCTGTATATAGAATATCAAGCTCATGCATGGCCCTTGTGCAGGCAGTATAAAAAATGGTCCGGTCACTTTCATGATCATAGGCAGACGCATCATAAATAATGACAGTGTCAAACTCGATGCCTTTTGCCAAATAAGCCGGAATGATGGTGACGCCTTTTTCATAGGAGAGGGTTCCCTTTTCGATCAGCCGCACATCCGGCAGCAGTTCCTTCAAGCCTTCAAACGCTTCCTTGCTCTCTTTTGCCGTTCTGCAGATAATGCTGATTGATTTATGAGCCTCTTTCAGCTGCCTATTCACTGTTTCAGCAATCTTAGCATGAAGAGCTTCCCTGTCTTCTTCAAATATTACAGCAGGAAGCCTGCCTTCCCGATTGAATGGCTCAACAAGATCCCCGCCGCTGATAAAAGATCTTGTAAATTCTACAATTGGCCTGGAAGAGCGGTAGCTTTTTGTCAGCACGATGGTCTTCGCTTCTTCCTCATGGCCATGGTACAGCGTCGTAGCACCGATGGAATGAGTATACACCGCCTGGTTCACATCGCCCAAAAGAGTGAGCCTGCTGTAGGGAAACAGCTCTTTGATATAAGCAAACTGGAAAGGAGAATAATCCTGTGCTTCATCAATGAACACATGCCTGATGCCTGTATCCTGCTTTCTCCCCTCCAGGAGATGCTGCAAATATAAATATGGAGTGGCATCTTCATAAGGGATTTTTTCCTTGCTCAGATTTGCTGCAGTAATCTTGCATACAGCATCCCAGTTTTCCGGATAGAGGGAATCACCCAATACATGATCTTTACAGAAGAGCTGCTCATAAGTGGCAAATACATCAAGGAACTTTAAGTTCTTCACCCTGCTTTTCAGCCCTTTGAACCTTTTGTTGACAACCATGTTCTCGAGGAACTTCTGCTCTTGCTCAAACTCATCGAAATTCTCTCCGTTTTTATTTTGCTTCTGCTGTGCTTTTTTAAAGGCTTCCAGATAATCCACTTTATCGAGAAGCTGAATTTCCTCTTCCACCCATTCTTTTTTTCGCTCTGCTTTTTGGATTTTCCGGAGCTCCTGCAGCAGCCAGTCCTTAGTCAGCTGCATCCGGTTTGGGATGGAGATGGATTTATCCAGTGAGTAAAAATACTGGCTGATCTCTTCATGGGAAAAAAGAGTCTCGCCGCGGAAGCGCAGGTCTTCAAATTGCAGCCCTTCCTCCGAGAGCTTCCCGGCATATGCATTAATCATTTCAACAAATCCGGTATCAGACTTGAACCTGATTGCCTTCTTCCTCATCTCTTTTTCAGGAGACTCTTCTTCTGAAAGGATAGATTCCAGCTGATCAAAAGGATCTTCTACACCAAGCTCCCTGCCCAGGCTTCGCGTTATATACTCCTGATAGGTTGCCTGTGACATATTTTCCTCGCCAAGTTCAGGAAGGACGGTTGAAACATAGCTGTTAAAAAGGGAATTCGGAGAAAACAGCATAATATTGTCCGCCTGAAGGGTGCCTCTGTGCCTGTAAAGCAGATAGGCCACACGCTGGAGGGCAGCCGATGTTTTCCCGCTTCCGGCAACACCCTGTACAATGAGCACCTTGCTGTTTTCATTGCGGATGATCTCATTCTGTTCTTTCTGAATGGTCGCTACAATCGACTTCATCTGGGTGCTCGCCTTATTGCCGAGAACTTCCTGAAGAAGCTGGTCCCCAATCGTCAGCCCTGTATCAAACATTCCTTCAATCTTACCGCCCCTGATGATGAACTGCCGCTTCAGCAGCATTTCTCCTTCAATGGTTCCTTCTGGCGTTTGGTATTGGGCGGGGCCGGGAGCATAATCATAATACATGCTTGAAATCGGAGCCCGCCAATCATAGACGAGAAAATTTTCATCTTTTTCATCCATAAGAGAGGATATTCCGAGATAGATGACATCTTCCTCTTTTTCTCCTTCCTCATGGAAATCAATCCTTCCGAAATAAGGAGAATTCTTGATTTTTGCCAATGTACTCAGCTGCCGATCAAGCTGGCTTTTGGTCCTTTCCCTTTCAGATAAAAGTTCAGCCTGCTGCTTGATGCTCGTAAATGTCTCAATCACATCATCCGGCTCATCCAGATTGACTGTAACATCTTCCCAGAATGTTTTTTTGAGTTCAAGCACATCTGAGCCTGCTGCAGACCCTTTACCCAAAAGCTTGTGCATCTTGCTGTCTGCAATCCCGATGATCTCTTTAACCCGATGCTGTTCCATTTCTTTGCTATCGCCTGGTTTGCTCATAAAAAAAACACTCCCCGGAAAAAATTACGGCCGTTTTTAGTTGACACCACTTGTGTTTCTGTGTTACTATTTAATTAGATAATAATATATATTTTCAAATGGCTTTTTTAGACCGCTCTTCATTGTAACACTAATACATATATTAAACAAGACCGCTGTTTTTAGCCGGTCTTGTTTTTTTGTTTTTTTGTATTTTTGAATCTGCTCTATTCAGTTCACTTTTTCAATAAAAACTAGTGCCAGGGCTCCTGCAAAACTGCAGGAGCCCTATTTTCACTATCTATAAAGGCTTAGGATCATAGCTGGATCCTGTAAGATCAGTCAGCTCGCAGACAGCATCCCAGGCATGCGGATAAAATTCATGCCTGGCACCGCGCTCCAGGGCTTGGGCTGGAATGCCCTTCAGGCTTTTCGTCCGCAGGCCGATCATCCTTTTGACCAGCTGGATGTGGGAATGGCGGAAAGTCTGGAAATACTCGTCAAATGTCAGCAGAGTCTTTAGAAGCCGATAAAGCGTCCGATTGCCGTCAGGTGTTTCTAAAAGCTGGAGCAGAGTCCTGTTTTCCTTCTTTAACAGCCTTTCGAACGGTTCCCAAAGCTTAGGTCCTTCTTTTAAAATAGCATTAAATCCCGGCGAGTCCTGGCCGCTGCCCCTTCCAAGGAACAGCCTGATCGTATGATAATCGGCAGGTGTGATGGCTTTTACGAGATCGAAAACAGGCGGAAGCTGGCGCAGATGCTCATTGATCCGGTCAAGCATAAGACTTGCCCCTTCGGCATCTCCTTTTTGCATGCTCTTGCATGACCGGTCCAGATATTGAAGGATCAGTTTGAAGTGCAGCTCCGCAATCTGGTGGACTGTCTGAAAAGTAAGCTCATCCTCGCAGCAGAGCTCTTCTTCTTCCTTCTGAAGGCTGAGCAGTTCTTGTGTGCGGATGTATTTTTCATAGTCAGACAGCTGTTTGCTTTCCTCTTTCACAGTATCACTCCCATTTCAATCAGCATATTTTCTGAGGACTGCGCGCACCGGGCTTCCATCGGCATATTCAATCGGAAGGGGAAGTGCGATCAATTCGTAGACCCCCGGCTCTGCTTCACTTAAATCCAGCCCCTCGAGTATATGGATCCCGCATCGCTGGAGCTCATGATGGGCGGGAAGCTCCTTACTGTCCAGCCTATCAACAGAAGGCACATCCATGCCAATAAGCTTGACGCCTTTTTCAGCCAAAAATGGTGCAATATCAGGATTTAAAAAAGTGATTTCTTCCGGAAATACAGAGGCATCCTTCCATGACTCCGTCCTTAATAGAAGCCTCTCAGCGCCGTGAAGATCAATTCCTTCAAGCTCTTTTTTCCCAATGCTGGCTGCGCCTGCAAGATCGGCAACTAACGCTTTTCCTATATATACTTCAAGCGGTATATCGGTCATTCGATTCCCTTCTGAGTCAAAATGGAAAGGGGAATCCACATGAGTACCTGTGTGTATGCTCATGGTCAGCTTCCCGACATTCACAGAGCCGCTCTCTTCCTTTGGCCAGCTGACTTCATAGGCAAACGCTGTGTCTCCCGGCCAGACAGGCATCCCCTTGTGAAGCTTCCTTGAAATATCAATGATCATCTTTTATGACTCCTTATGCGATGATTTCTCGCTTGTTTTCATATTTTTCGTATAATCTGTTCTCCATGATGTCCTTTAGAATCGACACAGCCCTCCAGATATCATTGTACGAAGTATAAAAGGCTACCGGTGCGAGCCTGATGATATTAGGAGAACGGAAGTCCGGCACCACACCTTTTTCTTTTAAGGCTTTGCAGATCCTTGCGGCATCATGATGCTCAAGAGCAACATGCCCTCCCCGCCGCATATCTTCTCTCGGCGTTCCGATTGTAAGCCCATAACCGGACAGATAAGTTTCTGCCAATTCTATCAGGTAGCCGGTAGCTTTCAAGGATTTCTCTCTGATTCTATCGATGCCGGCTTCCTCAAACATATCGAGCGAGCCTAATAGCGGAGCGGCACTTAAAATATGAGGCGTCCCAATTTGAAAAGCGCCTGCATTATGAGCTGGTGTGAAAGTATGCTCCATATCGAACTGTAGGCTTTTATCCGATCCGAACCAGCCGGATAAGCCCGGCATTTTGCCAAAATGCTTTTTATTCACATAAAGGCCTCCGATTCCCCCAGGCCCGCTGTTCATATATTTATAGCTGCACCAATAAGCAAAATCAGTGCCCCATTCTGAAAAATGGTGCGGAACCGCCCGGCAGAGTGGCACGCATCAAAGCCGATAAGGATGCCCCTCTTATGGGCTTCCTTTGTCAGCCGTTCTATATCCAGAAGCTGTCCGCTTCTATATAAAACAGTAGGAAGGATGATCAGGCAGATCTCATCCGTCATCGCCTCTATGATATCTTCCTCGGTGATTGTTCTGCCATCCCTGCTCTTTACCTGGACGAGATGCTCTTCAGGCGGCAGACCCTTCAATTGGAGCTGCGACTGCAAAGCATAAATATCTGATGGAAAATTCAATTCGTCGGCCAATATTTTGGTCCGCTTGCCTTCCGGTTTGAAAAAGGTTGCGGCAAGCTGGTGCAAATTCGTTGTAGTGGAAGCGGTTGCAATTACTTCTTCAGGCTCTCCTCCAACCAACGCTGCTGACCTATGTCCCAATCTTTCGGATACATAGTACCAAGGATTCTCCCCGCTCATCCATCCGTCTATGCCTAAGTTTTTCCATGAATCAAGCATATCGAAGAGTGTTTGTTCTGCCCTTGCCGATAAAAGCCCGAGTGAATTGCCATCCAGATAAATCATATTTTCTTTTATGTAAAATTCTTCTGCAAATTTGCGGAGCGGATCCTGGCTATCCAAATAATCTGCTCTCTCTCTTAATTGTTCCAAGTGATTCCCTCCCTGCTCTTCTTAAAAGGTAAGCCAGAATAAGGGTATTGTCAATATTCTGAATTAACCCGGTAAATGGAAAAAGAACCTGGCTCAGCCAGGTCCCCATCTTTTTATTTATTCGCTTTTTGCAGGCTCGGGTGCCTTTGAATCCGCTGCACTCCTGAGAGGAATTTCCTTCAGGAAGAAGGTAAGAATGACTGCCACCAGCATCGTGATGGTGACAAATAAGAACACGCCCGACAATGCATAGCTGAGCGCCTCCCTGAGCATTGAAATGATATGCTCGAACAGGGAAGCAGCTTCTGCCGGCAGCGAAGACTTAACCTGGGCCAGTTTCTCATGATCCAGGAGAAGCTGAGGGTTCTTCAATGACTCCAGTTTCCCTGCAAGCTCAGGAGAAGCAGCCATATTATTGGTATTCTGATTCTGTGACATGGTGGTCATTTTGTCTTCCATGCGGTTATTCAAAAGTGTTCCCATTATAGCAACACCTACAGTTCCGCCGACTGAGCGGAAAAGCTGGGATGTCGCGGTGGCAACCCCCAGGAATTTCTGCTCAACCGCATTCTGGACAGTCAGCGTGAATACCGTCATGCCGATCCCGATACCAAATCCTACAAGAATCAGAAATCCAACAAGTGCATATTGGGAAGTATCTGCATCCATCCGTGATAATAAGTACAATCCTACTGCAGAGATGCATAACCCAATGATTGCCTGCAGCTTATATTTACCTGTCTTCGAGATGATCTGGCCGCCAAGGGCACTGGCGAAAACCAGTCCCAGAGTCATGGCCATCGTCAGGAAGCTTGAGTGTGTGGCTGAATATCCAAGAACACCCTGGATGAAATAAGGCACATACATGACGCCGCCAAACATGGATACCCCGATGACGAAGCCAATGATATTCGAGATTGTAAAGATACCGTTCTTAAATAAATATAGCGGCAGAATCGGTGTTTTGACTTTTCTTTCGATTAGGATGAACAAGATGAGTGCAATCACAGCGCCGCCGAACAGCATGATAATCTGTGATGAACCCCAGTCATATTTTGTTCCTGCCCAGGAGAATCCTAATAAAGTGAGAACGATGGTCGCTGTCAGGAATACTGCCCCAACATAATCGACGCTTTCCCCTTTTTTCTTTTCCTGTGACGGAAACAGCTTCCAAATCAATGCAAGTGCTACAATGCCAAGCGGCAGGAATACCCAGAATACCCATTTCCACTCCAGGTTATCAACTATATAACCGCCGAGCGTCGGACCGAAGACACTGGAGATCCCGAACACAGCGCTCATCGCCCCCTGCCACTTCCCTCTCTCGCGGGGCGCAAAAAGGTCCCCTACGGCAGTAAAGGCAGTAGACATGATCATACCGGCCCCAAAGCCCTGGATGCCGCGGTATGTAATCAGGTCAAAAATATCAGAGGACGTTCCCGATAAAAAGGCGCCGATAGAAAAGATAATAATTCCAATTAAAATAAATGGCTTCCGTCCATAAATATCAGACAGTTTCCCGACAAGTATGGTTGTAATGGCGCTGGTCAGCATATAAATCGTGAAAACCCAGCTGTAATAATCCAGTCCGCCCAGGTCAGATATGATTTTTGGAAGGGCGTTGCCTACGATTGTCTGATTGACTGCGGCAAAGAACATTGCGGCAATGATGGCGATCATAATCGTAATTTTTTCTTTTTGGCTCAAATGTTCCATTATTTGCTTCACCTCTTATGATGTCTCTTTTAGTGGACCCTGCCCAGCAGGCTGCTTGTCAGAGCAAGCTCTTCATCCGATAAATCACGGAGCTTTTCTTCAAAATAATCCTTGGAAACCTGCTCCAGCTCTGCTGCCATCTTTCTTCCCTCATTTGTCAGGGACAAGCATACAATTCTTCTGTCGTGTTCGCTTCCGCCCCGCACGATCAGTCCTTTGCTAAGCAGCTTTTCGCTGACTGCTGTTATATGGCTGCTCGAGACCCCGAGCTCACCCGCCAGCTGGGAGACCTTACTTTCCCCTTTTTCTGCAAGCTTCCTGAGAACAAGGAATTCATTAAAAGGAATATACCCGTCAAACAGGCCATGAAAATCTGCTTTTGATTTCTTCACAGTTCCTCTCACTGTTGCAATCAGGTCGTAAATCAATCTATCCCTGCTAATTGGTATCCCCCCTGCTTCCATTTACCAGATAAATAATTAACTTTGTGAACTATTAACTTAAGCAACTATAATCCTATGCTTTCTTTTTGTCAACATAAAAAAACCAAAAGCTTTTCAAGCTTTTGGTTTTGGTTATTTTAAAAAATATTTCTGGCTAGTTTTAATGAATGTCCCTTTGATTTCCTTAAATAGACGAATAGGCACAAGAAGAATATCGCACCTGCTCCTCTCAGGACTGAAGAAACTGTCATAGCAGCATTCATGCCGGCCGCTTCAAGAAGGAATACACCAAACTGCGGCGCAATGAAGGCGACGAGGGCCAGCAGAATATTATAGTTCGAAATACAGATGCTGCGTGTTTCCTCTTCAGTTACCTCCAGCAGCTGGTTGAAGAGCAGCAGCACGGTGCCTGAAACAAACAGACCGGAAAAGAAATTGACGATAACCAGATACACCATATTCGGCGAGAGGATTGTCAGCACAGGTGCCGATGCCATACCCAAAGATACAAGAATCATCATTTTCGCATTAGTGTGTTTATCAGCCATCCTTCCCCACCATTTAAAGCTCACAATCTGGGCAAGCTGATTCGCAACAGTGAAAAGGCTGATCCAAAGTGCCGTGGCGCCGGCAATTTTGATCTGATAGATGCTGAAAAGCGACCAGGCCATCTGCCACCCGAAATTAAAGAAAAGACTGCAGATGATAAAAAACAAGAAAGGCTTGTGCCTGAAAACATGAAGGCCGATGCTTAGTTTTTTCTCCGCTTTCCTGCTGGACTTTGGCTCTTCATGCTTGAACAAATAGTACACTTCCGCCAGTCCAATCAAAAACGCGGCTAAAAATAAAACCTGGAAAGGCAGAGAATTGGACTGGTCAAACTGCTGCAGAAGAATGCCGATGGCGAAAGTTGAAAGCATGCCGACAATGGTCATTACTTTGTTCCGCTCGGAGAAGAAACCGCTCCGGCGGCTGTCAGGTATCAGATCGCCGATGAAGGACTGCCAGCTCAAATTGGCAATCGAACCTGGAAAATTCATCAGGCCGACAAGGAGGACAAATATCCACCCTCTCATCTCCTCAGGCAGATACACAAGCAAAAACATCGCTAAAAGGAAAAAACGCGCGGCCAGGAAGGAGTATGCAGTAAGCCGCTTCTTTTCTTCCATCCTGCCTATAAGCAGGGAGCCGATCACCATGGCAAAAATTCCTATAAACTGAGGCAGGGAGCTGATCAATCCAACCTGGTAGTTCGAAACGCCAAGTACACTGATCGCAAACAGAGGAAAATAATTGGTGCTGATGTTCAAAATGACAGTAGTAGCAATCCCATTGCGGATGCTGAGCTTCTCATTTGCATCGACAGCCGAAGCTGATCGGGCCATATATACATCTTCTTTCATTGTAGAATTTTTCATAAACAATAATTTCCTTAGCTATCATAGTCTCTCAGCAAAACCGTTGCAAGTGCTTTTTATACATTTTTTGTGAATTTTTCAGATGAATTGTAAACAAGGCTTCCATCCTTTACACTGTTAGGGAATGAAAGGAGCCATACTTGTGGAAAAAATAATGGATCATATTGGAATAGCCGTACGAGATATAGACAGCACCCTCAAATTTTACACACACATATTGGATGCTGAACTGATTGACAGATATGTAAGTGAAGCAGCAGGAGTCGAAAGCGAAGTCTGCATACTAGAGGTTAATGGCGACCGGATCGAACTCCTGGCACCTACCAATAATACAACCTCCCCCATCGCCAGGTTCATCAAGCAAAAAGGGAAAGGCGTCCACCATATCGCCTACCGGGTGCCTGATTTAATGGAGGCAATCGCTGACCTGAAAAACAGCGGAATCCGGATTCTTGAGGATTCCCTCAGGACAAACAAGCATGGCAGGAGGCTCGTGTATCTGAATCCTGCTGATACAGAAGGAACCATCATTGAGTACTGTGATTATCCAGGGATCGCAAAGGAATAAGCAAAACCGCCTTCTCAGTTAAAAAGGAGGCGGTTTTTTCTTTTTCATCCTTTAAATGACAAAAGTCCTTTCCTGTCTCATAGGTCTTCAAGTATACTTTATATGATTAATAATCTATCAAAAGATTTATTCTACTGGAGTATATAACATGACCAATGAATTGATTTTATATAAATCGCTAGTCGCTCTTTCAGGAGTTTTGAGCTTATGTTTATGCCTATTTGCCTTCTATAAGCTAAAAGGCGCTCCAGGTGTTAAACCATATATCATCGCGACCATCTTATCGTCGCTCTTTTCCTTTTTCTATGTATTTGAACTGTCCAGTTCCACACTGAAGGGCATCAAACTATGGTTAAGTATGGAATATCTTGTCATGCCCTTTATTCCTGCCTTTATCTTCTTAATGTGTGCTGAATATGCCGGGCAAAAGCTGAAGCCCTGGGTCATTTATATTCTTTTCCTTTTACCCAGTGCAACCATCTTCATGCATGCCACAAATGGCCTTCACCATCTGTACTATAAGGCTGTTGAGCTGAGAAATGATGCCCCCTTCCCGATTGCCGATCTGGAATATGGCCCTTTCTTTTATGTTCACGCTTTTTATATGTTCATCTGTCTGACGGTCAGTGTCCTGACATTGCTTCTTCGGCTAAAAGGTGCATCCCTCCTGTTCAGAATCCAATTAATGGCCATGGCTGCCGGTCTGGTATTCCCGATTCTTGCAAATTATTTTTACTTAAACGACCTGAGCCCCTATGGCATTGATCTTGGACCCGTTTCCATGAGCTTATCTTATCTTTTCCACTGGGTCGCTTTGATGTCTTTCAAAATGTTCGATGTTACCCCGATATTAAGAGATACGGTTTTTGACAGAATGAAAGAAGGCGTGATTGTCCTGAACCGGAAGGGAGCCATCCTTGATTACAACGCAGCGATGGTTCCTATCATGCCCTTCCTCAAGCCTTCTGTGATCGGCAAGCCATTTAAAGAGGCATTTTCCGGATTCCGCATACTTGAGGAAATTATAGAGAATGGGATGGACTGCGATTATGAGTGGATTCAGGATAGAAAAAAAATCCACCACCAGGTTCAAATGTCAGATGTCGAGGATAAAAACGGCCATCAAATTGGGCGGATTATTTCATTTGTTAACATTACTGAAAAAATCCTGATACAGGAACAACTGAAGGAACTCGCTTCCATTGACGGCCTGACACAAGTTTACAATCGGACTTATTTTATGAAGCAATCGCTGGAATCACTGGGGGGCATCAGTCCCAATGGGGGGGATGTCTCCTTAATCATGTTTGACATCGACCATTTTAAAAAAATTAATGATGAATATGGCCATGAGACCGGGGATTTGGTACTCTCCCATGTTGCGAGGGTTGCCAAAGAGAGCATTCGCGCTGCGGATGTGATAGGCAGATACGGAGGGGAAGAATTTATCATTCTGCTCCCGGATACTTCCTTTGACGAAGCCTATGATTTAGCTGAAGCGATACGACTCAATGTTTCAGAACAGTACACCAAGTTGGGCCAGGTTAATGTGCATGCAACGCTTAGTTTAGGAGTTTCACATATGTTTCTTTTTCCGCAGGTTTTGGACGATCCTATTCAATTTCTGATGAGAGAAGCAGACCAGGCTTTGTATGCTGCCAAAAGGAATGGAAGAAATAATGTTCAGCGGTTTGTGAGGGAAACAGAGTTGACGGAAGTATAGGCGGGAACAGGCTTTTATTTGCACCTGTTCTTTTAAATTATGTTAAAATGTGGCAAAAGGAGTGATGATGATTGATTGTAAAAACCCGGACAGAACCCCGTGAGTTGCGTCTTTTCAGGGCATTGAATTCCCGTATGGATTTGTCAACTAAGGATGAGACTTACTATTCTAATTTAGAGAAAGGCTACCAGGGCGAACTTCAATTTGATGAATGGCTGCTCTCTGCAGCAGAAGGAGGCCTGATTTTAAACGATTTGCTGCTGGAAAGGAACAACACCTTATTTCAAATCGACTCTTTGCTGATCACCGCATACATCGTTTATCTCTTTGAAGTCAAAAACTTCGAAGGCGACTTTGTGGCCGAAGGAGACCAATGGTTCACCGCCTCAAAAACCGAAATCAAAAACCCCCTCCTGCAGCTCAAAAGAAACGAGCAGCTGTTCCGCCGGCTCCTCCAGGAACTAGGCTGCAAAACCAAAATCCAATCCCACCTCATTTTCATCAACCCGGAATTCCAGCTCTATCAAGCCCCTCTCAACCTCCCTGCCGTATTCCACCCGCAGCTCAACCGCTTTGCCGCTCCTCTAAAGAAGGATACCTCACTGAAACTATCATCAGCACATACCAAACTCGCAGACAGACTGGCCGCTGCCCACCTTGATAAATCACCTTTTTCATCTGTGCCAGAGTATGGGTGGGAGGGGTTGAGGAAGGGGATTGGGTGTAGGGGGTGTGGGGTGCTGTATGAGTACTTTGATGGGAAAAATCTGAAATGCAATTACTGCGGAGGAAAAGAAAGCTATGCCACAGCGATTATACGTGCTGCAGAAGAATATAAGCTACTTTTTCCGGATAGGAAAGTAACGACTAATGGGATTTATGAGTGGTGTGGGGTTATTAAATGCAGTAGAACTATTCGGAAGGCACTATCTAGCCATTATGATTTAAAAGGACATGGCTACTCTTCTCACTTTATAGAGCGCAGTTAGCCTTTCGGAGATGGAAGTCAGGGTTTTTTAAAAATGTGTTGATTTATAATACAAGGTTCCTGACTTTCTTTCTGGAACCTCTTTCTAATTTCAGTTTTCAATCCTAATTCTACTATAACACTGGTTAGGGAGCCTCACACCCTATTCTTAAGGCACTCTGGTTCTATGTTCTTCGGTGAGAGTGACTCATATTCTCTTTTTGAGGCACTCTGATTCTATGTTCTTTGGTTAGAGTGACTCATATCCTCTTTTTGAGGCACTCTGATTCTATGTTCTTTGGTTAGAGTGACTCATATTCTCTTTTTGAGGCACTCTGATTCTATGTTCTTTGGTTAGAGTGACTCATATTCTCTTTTTGAGGCACTCTAGTTCTATGTTCTTTGGTTAGAGTGACTCATATTCTCTTTTTGAGGCACTCTGATTCTATGTTCTCTGGTTAGAGTGACTCATATCCTCTTTTTGAGGCACTCTGATTCTATGTTCTCTGGTTAGAGTGACTCATATCCTCTTTTTGAGGCACTCTGATACTAAGTTCTCTGGTTAGAGTGACTCATATCCTCTTTTTGAGGCACTCTGATTCTATGTTCTTTGGTTAGAGTGACTCATATTCTCTTTTTGAGGCACTCTGATTCTATGTTCTTTGGTTAGAGTGACTCATATCCTCTTTTTGAGGCACTCTGATTCTATGTTCTTTGGTTAGAGTGACTCATGACCTCCTTTTGAGGCACCCTGGCTCACTTTTCTTTGGTTAGAGTGACCCATTCACTATCTCGAGACCTCTCTTTTTATTTTGTTCCAAGGTCGTCCAATTCCACCTAAGATAAAGACCGCTGCTCCTGCCTATACCAACCCTCCTGTTCATATCACTACCTTCCCTCCTTCTCAGCCAACTCCCTCAACCCCTCAGCCCTAAACATTATAAACTCCCGCATATACCTCTCCAAAATCAGCTTATCAGCAGCAATTCCCAGCAGTCCCAAAGGCGATTCATATTGGAAAGTATCAATCATTACCGTTCCTTCAGCTTCCTCGAAAAATTCATGAGTATGAACAAACGACTTGAAAGCGCCTTTCACCATGATATCGACAAAACGAAAAGGCTTTTCCATAACTGTCACTTTGGCCGTCAGCCTCTGTCTGATACCGAAATGCACGGCCTCCCAAGTTACCATATCGCCTTTTTCAAGCAATCCGCTGGTCACTCCTCCAACTGCCCTTTCCTGTGTTCTAGATGTTGTTTGCGTATGTACTTCAACACTTCTGGCAAGGTCAAAACATATTTTAATTGGTGCTTTGATGAATTGTGAATGTCTGATGGTTGGCATAATGGAGACTCCTCATTTTTTTCATTAATACTATTTTAACTCAACAACAAAAAAAAGGACAGTCTTCCAAAGAGGACTGTTCTTTCCAGTTTAGGAGTTCAAATAATTTTTCCAAATAAATTTTCTTCTTAATGAGGTGTATAGATATTCCTTGCATGGTCTCTGAAAGCACTAACTAATACAGGATGTCCTTACCTGCTAACAGCTATATCTGTTTGTACTCAGCTAAAGAAAATAAGAACCTACTCCTGCCTGCTTAACACTCTCCCAATCTTATCAACGGACCGACGGGAAAGTGCATAGATTTTATGTGTATCATCAATATTCATAATTGTCCCATGACCTTCACCAATCCAGAGAAAATAAATCTTATTCCCCATAGCTACTTTGTAATCCGGCTCCGCCATATCTGCGATACCAGGTTGTTTCTTAGCGTTCCTGAAGGCATTCCTAAATATCTGGACTGATTTAGAGTCGGAAATTGTAATGGACTTTTCCCCTTCTGATGCATGCATCTTATACACTTCCACTTTCTCAACCTTCTCCGGCCACAGGTTCCAGCCGGCTAAAAGAACAAATGCCGCCAAAATAATCAGGAGTCTTTTTTTCAAAAAAATCACCTCTAACAGGTTAGACGTTTTTCCATTCAAGAGGTTACTTCAAGATTTTTCGACTAGCCCTTCACTTCCCAATCATCATAGCACTCTGCATCAACACTCAGCTTTTTAGTCCTAAGCCATTCAAATGCTTTGAGCACCAATGGCGACGCATTATCCCAGCTTGCTTCATACTCAGCAAGCCACAAGGCTCCAAACGAATCCTGACCATCAAACTCCAGCGGCTGAGTCAGTCTGCCAGTCCCCTCGACTTCATAAAAAACACAGATATGATGCACATGGGTATATTCCTTCCAACCCCAAGGAAGCATGAAATCAATAACGCCGATATTCCGGATGATTTCTATATCTAAGCCTGTTTCTTCAAGAAACTCTCTCCTTAAAGCCATAGCCAGGCTTTCTGAATCCTCAAGGCTTCCTCCCGGCAGATCATAGCGATTGGTGTATGGACCGCCTTTTTTGTTTATCACCAGGAGTTTGTTTTTCTTGAAAAAGAGGCCATACACACCATAAGCCCGGTGCATTTTTGATTTCATATCAGCGGGCTACCACCAGTTTGCCTGCACGTAAAAAGTCAGGAGGACTCTTTTTAGCAAAGTGTCTTTCCACACTCATCAAAACCGCATCATTCCCCGGCAATGATGCGGTTTCAATCGCTTCCGCAAATGACATCCATCTATAAGCTGAATGTTCATGATTTAAGATAACTTCCTGATGTTCCGGAACATAGCCGACAAAAACAGGCGCCATGTAAATATAATTGTCATTCGCAGAGTATATCTGATCATATTGGTTGGATACATAAAGATAGGGCAGCGAGATGCCTGTTTCTTCTTTTATCTCTCTTAAAGCCGCTTTCCAGGCGGTTTCACCATCCTCTATGCTGCCGCCAATATAGCACCAGGCATCCGGCAAAACAGTTCCGGCTCTTTTTAAAAGCAATACCTTGCTTTCCTTCTCAAGCTTTTTAATTAAGATTGCTGCAATGCCTGTGCATCTTATTGCGACTTCTGACATAGATATACCTCCGAAAAATTTGTTAGCTTTTTTATAACGCATAGGTTTATTTCGCAAGATACTATCCAACCTTGGTCATTTTAAGTTGGATTTCAGGGGTATCTTCAGAAATATGATAAACCCTCCAATAAACCCCCACCAAAAAAATCCCCATTCCTACAAAAATAAAAGTAATCCCTATTTCCGGTATATATGCCATTGCCCAGATAAATAAACTGGAGATCATCCCTCCAACCGCCCCCACCAGTCCAAGGACTGATAGATGCTTTCCTCTTGAATGGGCAGGAAGCGATTTAGCGGTGATGGCCTGAAGGGTTGGCAGATAGATGAGCCCGCCGGCAGAAATGAAAAGCATACCCAGCATTAAGAGGGCTGGATGAATGAAATAGCTTAGGCAGATATAGCCCAGTACAAAAAGCAGCAAGCCCAGCATGAGGGACATTTTTTCCGAAAGCCTTTTGGTCAGCTTGAATATGAAGCCTGCTGCTATGGTGATGATGATCGTTTCTTCCAGATTTAAATAGCCGATCATCTTGTATCCTGAAATATCAATATCCCCAACAGGATATTTTGACACGATCCTGATGCTTAAATAATTGGGGAATTGTTCTTTCAATATATTGATAAGCAGCTGTCCTATGCATAAGAAAAGAAATAATTGTGAGGCAAAAATACTTAGTTTCTTTGCCGGTGCGGCTGGCAGCTCAGTGATTGCATCAGCAGCTTTAAGAGGAATGTCTTTTATCAGCAGGGAGGTCAATACAGCGGATAATATGGAAGTCAGGCCAACTATAAAGAACAGCATGGAAGAATGATTTTCAAAAAAGAATCCGCCCAATAAGCTTCCGCCGGCAAATGCAGTACTTGTAATCCACATAAAGTAGGTATAGATGATTTTTCTGTCCTTCTCATTGCTCGCATCAATGATCAAAGCAGAATAGGCGGGATTTGAGGCACTTTCAAAGAAATAAATAAAGCTGAATGCAACTACAATGGGAATGGCGTAAAAATGGTGGAGTGAATCAAAACAGTACACAATTAAAAAGCCGATTCCAGTCATCATTTCACTGGTGATGATGACTCTTTTCCGTCCGATCCGGTCAGCTGCTTGTCCGCCTAAAAGATATCCTATGATACTAATGATTCCAATGATGATAATCATCATAGTTGTTAAAGAAGGGCCAATTTTCGCTGCAAAATAGACAACCGTGTAAGGCATGACCATCGTATGAGCAAGCACGGTGAAAAATTTCAATAGCATTCTTACCCGGATGGTTACATCAAAAGATAAAAATTGTTTCATATATTTCTCCTCGCTCATTTAGAAAAAAGCACTGAGTATACCCCTGTGCTCCCCCTATTCTACACCTGATTGCCTCTCATAATTTCTGAATACCATTCCGCCGGCCCTAGTCATTCCCGCCTTCTCATAGAACGGAGCATGGGAATCATCACAAAGCAGATCAATCATATAAAGGCCATCAAGTTCTTTAAGCATCCTGTTTAACAGCTCTTTTCCTATCCCTTGGTGCTGATATTCCGGGAGGACTTCGAGCAATGGGATATACGCAGATAGAACATTGTCACTGATGGCAGTGATGAAGCCGGCTGCCTGCTCCGCTTTTTCATCGATGGCGAGGACCACTTTAAAGCTGTTTTCCAGCAATTTCAGATGCGTGTCCGGGGAGGGAGGATTCGGCCAATCTGCAAAAAAACCATTCAGCATGTCAGATGAAATGCCCTTTAAGGAAGATGTATAGATCATAAGAATTCAACTCCTGTCATTTATTAGGTATGTTGATTTCCCGGATCTCAATAAAATAATAAGAACACTGTCTACCTCCGAAATGTGTAATAAGGAATATTTCGACAAAAAACAGCCAAAACCTTTTTCTTCCATAAATAATTTTGCTAGTCCCGCAGCTTTTTCTCAAGGATGATTTTATGCATCCCTTTTTCATCTATGTATGTTTCCATTACATCAAATCCGTGCTTTATGTTCAGGATCAGCATGTCCCGCCACTTGTTCATCGTTTTTGTCCGGACCAGCCTGTACCCCCGCCGCTTGATATATTCATGCTGCATCTCCATCAGCCTGGAAGCAATTCCACTTCCTCTGAACTCCTCATCAACACCGCCGAGCCAGCTGTAAAACTTGCTCTCCTCTAATTCATAGCCCATCTTGTAGCCAATTACCCGTTCTTGACAGGCAGCAACTGCAACAAGCAGCTTAGGCTTATCAGCCATCTTACTTTCCAGCTGGCCCGATTCCCCGAAAATGGAAGCATGCAATGGAAGGATTTTGTCCAGCATTTCCTGTTTTGGCATTCCGGCATAAATTTGATAGTTTACTTCCACTGGCGCTGTCCCCCCTGATGCAAATCGTACCACTTAGGCCTCATTTTAGAAAAATAATCATGGTCTTCCAAAAACAGATACACTTTTTCCATCATCCCCTCAAGGTTTTCAGGGGTATGTTTTAATGTCCAGATAACCGTGGAAAAAGCACACATTCCCAGATAAACGGAATATAAGGTCCAAAACGCCTCTCCCGGTTCTTCCTGATCATGGTAGCCTTTTATTTGGCCAATTGAAAAAGGAATGCTTATATTACGGCTGAAGATGCCGATTTTTAGAAATTCATGTATCGGATCTCCCCAGTCAAACCGGTTAAAGTCAATAATGCCGGCCAGACTTTTATTTTGAATAATCAGGTTACCAGGATGGTAGTCATCATGCTGAAAAAGGCTGGGACGTTTTTTCATCCTGTGAAGGTTTTTTTCAATAAACTGGATGATTTTATCATCATATTTGATTTTTACACCGCATGAAGAATATGCTTCCATATACTTCTTATGCTTTTCTGCTTTCCTTTTATACCAGGAAGGCATTCCTTCAGGAGCATGAAGCTGATGCATTTTCCTCAATTGACTTCCGGCCTCTAACCCTATTGCATACTGATCCTGATCAGAAAGGAGCTTTATTTCTTCCTCCGCATCCTTCCCCTCGATAAAGGTGGTGATCATATATCCTCTCCCTCCTGCTTCGCCAATCTCTACTGGCTGGGAGCAGGGGATAGCATAACCATGCATTTTTTCTAAAATCGTGAACTCTTGTCTTTTTGATGGAAGTCCTGACAAATCAAAGAGCCTCAGAAGTAATTTGCTTTTATCCAAAGAAACCATATACTTCTCATCTTGTGAAAATCCTTTCTGTAAACGGACAATTCCGATGCTCTTCTTGAGCAGCGGTATTTCCTCTGCCAGCCTTTCCAGCATCCTGTCACCTCCGATGATAAAAAGGCCAAATCTCCGTGATTTGGCCTTCCGTTTTCAATTTAAACCCACTTCAGCATCACAGAATCAGCTGCCGGCTTATAGCCGATTTCCTGGTAGATATGATTGGAGGTTGGATTGGCTAAATCTGTGTAGAGTGAGCAAAACTTATAGGATTTCAGCAATTCCCTGCTCAATGCCGCCACACAGGCCGAAGCATAGCCTTTCTTCCGCTCCTCATCAGGCGTATAGACGAGATTGACAACAACACCATGTTTGGTTGGCCTTGCTTTTTTCGCCATGGAAACCGGCCTGCCATCCTTTAGCCATAAATAAAGGGATCTTTCCGAGATAAACTGCCGGGCCTTTTTCCTTCCCTCTTCTATGCTCAGGGTATTTTCAGGAGTGGCTCTGCTGAAATCGGATATCCAGCCTGCAGCGAGCTCCTCATCCTTTTCAGAAGCCAGTGACAATGTTCCGCCTGCATATGGAAGATCGTTCACTTTCTCCAGGATATAAATCCTCTGATCCATCACAGTTTCGCTGCCGGCACCGGTCAATTTCTTCCATTCCGCTTCAGCCTTCCGCGCTGTTTCCTTTGGTGCCACGATTCCCGGAAAAGATATGTTTCTTTCAAAAAGCTCGCGCAGGACCAAAGCAGCCGCTTCATCAGGAATGTCTCCTGCAGACCATATCAGATAGTGCGGCGGTGTCATGATCAGTGCTGCTATGATTTCTGCCTCCCTTTCTGCCAATGCAAGTAAGGGATTTTTATAAGGGCTGTCAGGTTCTGCAGCCTGGTACAGCAGCCCAAGCGGAAGATTGTTTTCAGCTTCACGTTTAAGCAGGAACCTTTCTGTTCTCTGCAGAAATTCCTGCGGGTTTTCATATATAGTAAAACGCAGACCCATTCTGCTTCCCCCAAGTCCTTTAATTATGTATTCAGCAGCTGCTCAAGAACTTCCTGCACTTTGTATCCTTGATTAAAGCTGACTATCCTTGCTTTTCCCCCATCAATGCTATGGCAGATTTCGCTGACAAGATCCATATCATTTTCACGCTCGACAGGCAGCATTTCTGCTTCACCATCAATCGTGCTTTCAGCAAGCTGGCTCCAGTTTTGCAGATCAATGGTCCCTTTTTCTCCAAAAATCTTGAAAGAAATCTTTTCCTGCTGGCCGATCCCGCTCGCACCGTTGAAGACGACAGGAATATTCTCGCCAGCCGTCATCACTGCCACAAAACCTGTCTCGCATAAATCCGTATCTTCAGGATAGTCAACAAAGGAACGGACATCCTTAATATCGCCGAAAACGTCCATGATCATTTGGATATAGTGCGGCCCGACTTCGCGGATGAATCCGCCCTGCTCCCTGCCGGCGATCCAATTATTCTTCTGCCATTTCCTTGGCCATTCAGTGAAATGAAGATTTACTTCCACACGCTTAATTTCACCGAGCGACCCATCTGCTGCTTTTTCCTTGAAAAGGCGGAACACATTGCTGTACATCATTGGAAAATTGATTGCATTGACGATGCCGGCCGCCTCTGCAGCCTCTGCCATTTCCTTTGCTTCCTCAATTGAATTGGCAAGCGGCTTTTCACAAAGAATATGTTTTCCTTTTTTAATTGCATCCAAAGCGATCTGATGGTGGAATTTTGGAGGCACGGCTATGTATACTAGTTCGATTTCTTCATTATTTAATAGTTCCTCATAGTTGCTGTACAAAGCAACTTCCCCTAGTTCGCTTTTAAGAGCTTCGAGCCGGGTTTCGTTCGTATCGCAAAGTGCTGCGACTCTTGTTCCTTCATTATACTGAAAATTTCTCAGCACTCTCTCTCCGATGGCACCGAGTCCGATAATCCCCACATTTTTAGACATGCTAACACTCCTATTTCTAATCTTTTGACAATTTCTATTATAGCTTATTGCGGCGGAAATGGGGATTGGAATGTTTGAGCCTTTGTAGTTTACATAATAATATTATAAACTACAATAGATAGGCTATTCTTCTATGAAGCTCCTTAACTCTTATCCCCGCTGCTTCCCCCTGTTTTGGATCAATGCTTTCAGTATGAAATAACACGGCAAGCATTGTGGCTGTATCAAACTGATAAAGATACTGAACAGCCTCTGGCACCCTTGCTATTTCCAACTCCGCCCCTGCATATCCCAGGATAAATTCATCTGTCAGAAGCCCATAATCTTTTATTCTCATAAGCTCCAGGACAGGATCTCCAATCAGCGCATTTGTCCAGTCGATGACAGCAGCCGCCTTTCCTTTTTGGAAAATAAGGTTTTCCGGCCTCAGATCCATATGCAGCAAACGCTTTTTATGCTTGAATGAAGATAAGATTCCGAAAATATCTTCCGGGTCAGGCAGCGGCAGACTGCACTTTAAAACCCTTTCAGCTGCTTTTGCCCTCATGGCAATCCTCTCAGCCAATGACTGGTGTACATCCTGCTCAGAGACGCCTGACTCTGGCAAAATTTCAATGCTGTGAAGCTCCATTGCAATTCTTCCTATTTCTTCAATGGAGACACTCTGATCTCCCTCCACAAATTCCTGAACCAGAAAATCTGCTGTTTCACCAAGGTGCAGATGGCAGATGGCCGGCACCGGCAGGCCATACTTTCTGCCATGGCCAGTCAATGCATATTCTTTCAGCAATCCCACCCTTGAATCGCTGATGGTATCTGTTTCCCTATCAATCTGCCGGGACCAGGGAGTCCGGATGGCTACCTTTCCCCACTCAGGTGAATAGCCCTTGAACACGCAATTTTCAACACCAAACGCAAATGGTTCAATATCTGAAATGTGGGTTCTTCCTTCGCATTCTTCCTGTACATTCTTTAATAATCCTTTTATTCTCTCATCCATAGCAGGTCTCCTATTCTTTCTTTTGAAAAAGCGCAGTCAGCAGGCCGGAAACACCGAACTCTGCATCATCCCCGTTCTTCTTTTTCATCGGTCTGATTTCAACTGCTCTGTAATCGCTGAATAAATGGAGGAGTTTTTCCTCTGTGAAGCCGAGTCCGCCCTTCATGCTGCGTTCTCTATAGACATCCCAGTCTGATTGAGACGAGCCGCCCAGCTCACCGTTTTTTTCAAAGCATGTTAGCGCAAAAAAGCCATTTGGCTTCAGCCTGTCACGCAAGATGGCAAAGTAATCGGCTCTCCGATGCGGCGGGATATGGTGAAAGCAGCCTGAATCGTAAATAAAATCGTATCCGGCAAAGCTCTGGTCCAGCTGGAAAATATCCGCTTCAGTGAAACGTATATTCGCAAGATTCTCCCTCGTTCTCTCCCTTGCCCAATTCAGTGCTTCTTTAGAAGAATCTACAGCATCCACCGTGCACCCTCTTTCTGCCATGTAAATGGCGTTCCTTCCTGGTCCGCAGCCGAGTTCCAGCACCCTGCCTGCTTTCACCTGCCCCTTATTGAAATAAGCAGCCAAATTCTCATCAGGAACATTTCTGAAAAAAGGGACATGGTTTTCCCTTCTTTCATAAAATTGGTCCCATTGAAATGAAGTTTTCTCTTTAAGCAGGAGATCCAGCATGTTCATTACATCTTCTGCTGTTCTAATCGTTTCTAAGCCAGACATCTTTCTTCCCCCTTCATTGCAGAGACACTAATAAATCTGGGTGAAGTCCCTGCAGCTCGTTTATTTTTCCCTCCAGCTTTGCAGCATTAAATCCACTCTTAAACACTTTTTTATCCGGCAGAAAGGTGATGCTCGTTCCCGTTTCATTTGTTTTCCCTATAGGAACCACCCGGGTAAGAGCCTTGCCATATTGATATTCCTGACTGTAAATCATCGTGTCCTTTTTGATCAGGACTGTCAGCTTTTCTGAAAAAGCGTTGATTGCCGCAACAGGAATACCGGATTTTTCATTCAATGAATCTTCCAGATAGTTTTTCTCAACATCTGTCAGCACGTCCTGCAGCCTGCTCATGGAGGTTCCCTCCAGCAGGGAAACCGGGATGCCGCGGCCATCATCGGAAACAGTCGCACTTCCATCACTATGCAGGTATATATTTATTCTGGACGCGAAACCTGCTTCATGCTCCTGGACTGCGTGATGGATGAGTGAAAACAGCAATATGTTTGCGTCAAAATCTCCTTCAGTTTTCATGTCCATTTTTTCTGGTTCTTCCCTAAGCGCTTCCAGTGCTGAATAGCGGCTGCTCTCAAACATTTCTGCTGCGCCAGCCAACTGGAGAAGTATTGGAAGAATTTTATCGACTGCGATTGAATAGCTTCCTCCCCTTTCCTTCTGTTCAATAATGCCGGCATGCAGCAGCGGCTTCATGTGGTGGTAGAGCTGGCCGGTCGTCCCCATCCCGAGTTCTTTGACTAATTCCGCTGCATTCTTCGGCTCCTGCAGGAGAGACTTGATTATTTCTATTCTTTGTTTGTGGCCAAGAGAGGAGAGAATATTCGCAAGGCTGCCGCTGTCTGGCGCCAGCACTTCCCCGAGGGTTTTGGACGCCGGCCTCCATTTTCTCCTTCCTTCATCGGTTGTTATTGTCCCTCTATAGGAGATACTGGTAAACAGGCTCTCTTCTTCACTTTCTTGGATCAAAGAAACTGCATCTATGCTGTCTGCTTTCTTTATAAGAATCTCCAGCTGCTGCTTGATATGGTTAAGTTCTTCTTTGAATGGCATAATGACCTCCGTAGTTCCGCATCACCTTTTATGTTATTACGTAATTACATAATAGCATAATATCTACAAATGATCTTGATTTTTCAGAAAGTTTTATTTGTTTTCAACAAGGAATGTTTTTTTAAATATTTGATGACCATTCCGCTTGCTTACCTACCTTTAATTACGGTTATAAAACAAAAAAATCCCCCGCTTATAAAAGCAGAGGATTTCTCCAGCATATTATTTTCCAAATATTTCGGCCTGCAGCCTTTTTCCTGTTGGAGTGGCGGCAAGCCCGCCCTCTGCTGTTTCACGCAGTGAGGATGGCATTGTCAGTCCGATTTTATACATAGCAATGATGACTTCATCGCATGGAATCCGGCTGGTGATGCCGGCAAGAGCCATGTCTGCAGCCGTCATGGCGTTCGATGCTCCCATAGCGTTTCTTTTTACACATGGGACTTCAACCAGACCTGCAACTGGGTCGCAGACAAGGCCGAGCATATTCTTCAAGGTGATGGCCATAGCCTCTGCTGCCTGGGAAGGAGTTCCCCCTGCCAGCTCGACAATGGCAGCCGCAGCCATTCCGCTCGCTGAGCCCACTTCAGCCTGGCACCCGCCGGCAGCTCCGGAAATGGAAGCATTGTTGGCGACAACAAATCCAAAGGCTGCTGATGTGAACAGGAATTCAATCATTTCCTGCCTTGTCGGGTTCAGCTTTTCTTTTACTGCGAACAGGGTGCCAGGCACTACACCAGCTGATCCGGCTGTCGGTGTGGCACAGATGACGCCCATTGCGGCATTGACTTCGTTGGTGGCAACCGCTTTGCTGACAGCATCAAGCAGCAGGTTTCCGGATAAAGCTTTTCCGCTTTTGATATAATTCTGCAAGAGGACCGCGTCTCCGCCTGTAAGGCCGGAAACCGACTTGACGCCTTTCAGGCCGCGTTCGACCGCTTCTTCCATTACGGTCAGGTTACGGTCCATCTGGGCAATGATTTCCTCGCGTGTCCGCCCTGATACTTCTATTTCCTGCTGAATCATGATTTCAGCTATTTTAACGCCCTTGCTTTCGGCAAGTTCGACTACTTCTGCTACATTGCGAAATAACATTGTATTCCCTCCCGGCTCCTAATCTTCTATTCTGCCATTCTGATGATTTGTGTGATATTAGGAAGCTGTTCCAATTCTCTGATCACGTCCAGATCGATGCGCTGGTCCACTTCAATGACCATCATTGCCATCTGGCCCTTTTCTTTGCGGGAAACTTCCATATGGCCGATATTGATCCGGTGCATCGCCAGTACATGAGTGACAGCGGATATGGCGCCGAATTGGTCGTTGTGGATGACCAGTATGGCAGGATTTCCAGAAAGCTTTAGTTTGAACGAGTTAAGCTCTGTAATTTCTATTGTGCCACCGCCGATGGAGATGCCTGTCAGGTCAAGCTCATGCTTACCGTCAGTCAAGTGAATGGATACAGTATTTGGATGGTCCATGACAGTGTCTTCTATTCTGAATTCAATGTCAAGGCCGGCTTCCTTTGCCAGGCCCAAGGACTGCGGAATCCTTTCATCGAATGTGTCGAAGTCGAGAAGCCCGCCTACAATGGCCACATCTGTTCCATGCCCTTTATATGTTTTGGCGAATGAACCGTACAGGGAAATGACCGCTTTGTTTGGCATGTTTTCAAAAAGGGTCCTTGCCACCCTGCCGATGCGTGCAGCACCAGCAGTATGTGAGCTCGATGGACCAATCATGACCGGACCAATAATATCAAACGCAGATCTATATTTCATTTTGCAACCCTCGCAATATCAGATGATTTTCAGGCAGTATACTGAACCTGTTGGCTTTTAAATTTTAAGTACGCTGCTGTTCTAAATATATTTAAATATATACACTTTGTGCATCAATCGTATATGCTTTCAGCTTACCTATTGGAGCCTTTTTAAAAATAGCATTAAAAAATTCTTTCCTTTATCGCTGAAAGGATGCAGGATATCATACATTTTGATCAATTAAATATCCTGCTTTCTAAAGCATACACTCAATCTCTTAAGATACAATGGAAAGACTATATTTGCAAGTTTGATCACTGATTGCATCTGTTTTGTGATCTGCTTTCATATGAAGAATTTCTGGTGTAAACGCTTCCACCAACAAACAAATTCATAATAACATAGATTCTGCTTGTCTCCAATGAGTTTAACAGCCATTTTATGAAAAAATCTAGTCCTAAATAATTTTCGTTTGGAAAAGGGCCTCAAAAAGTTCTTTTTTCTTAAGCAGCCTTCTCTTTCGCATTAGATGTGCCACAGCAAAACCAATCATTATTTGTGCTCGACAATAATCAGCTCAGGTCAGTAATTTCCGCTGCCTTTTATTCTGCATGTATCCCTTCCATTGTTTAAAAACATAAACCGGCTGCCTGTCAGCAGGCAGCCGGTCTTCTTTCCGTTAAATTACTTACTTCAAAATGTCCTTGAACGCCTTTGCCCTGCTATCAAGCGATCGGGCTGCACTCTCTATGCCCTTGAATTCCGCCATTGCCTGTTCGTTCAGCAGCCTGCTTTTTTCAATTCCATCCCTTGATTGCCTGGTGGCTTCACTGATATTTTTTACCTCGCCTGAAATGCCTTCGATATGGGCGTTCACTTCACCGATGGATTCCTGGACCCTGGTGGCAAGCTTTCTGACCTCGCCGGCAACAACATTGAACCCTCTCCCATGCTCGCCTGCACGGGCTGCCTCGATGGCTGCATTGAGTGCAAGAAGATTTGTCTGGGCAGCTATTTCGCGGATTGTTTTGACAATATCGCCAATGGACAGTGCCTGCGTTTTAAGAGTATCCAGCATTTTCAGATTCTCTCTTGAATCTCCAGCAAGCTTCTCGGATGCTTCCGCAGCTTCTTCGCTCCTGGTAATCCCGAGCTCGGCCCGATTTAGCAGCTCTCCCGCCATGTTTTGGAGTTCGTTTGCAACCGCAACCGTATTGCTTTCTCTTTCATTTATATTTGTAGCCAGTTTTACCACGGCGATGACATTTCCTTCTTCATCTCTCACTGGGGTATATGTAGCTTCAAGCCAAATCAGGTTTCCTCTCTTCGTCACACGCTGGATTTTTTCCTGAAAGCTTTTGCCGCTCCGTAAGTTTTTCCATAGTACAGAATAAGCGGGACTGCTGGCAAATTCATCTGTACAAAATTTCCGGTGATGCATGCCCTTCATTTCATTTACATCATATTCCATGGTACTTGCAAAATGATGATTTGCCCATAGCACAGTGCCTTGCGGGCTGAACTCAATCATCGCATGTGACCTTTCAATGGCAGCCAATACGGCTCCCTCATCCAGAACCTGTGTTGTGCTTGGAATATTGTTAGCTGGGACAGTCAATGTCATGCTTTTCCTCTTCTCCTTATATTTAGGCCGGTGCTTCTGCGGCAAAGTCTCCGAGGAAGCATGTCAGCCTGATCCTGCAGGCCGGCTGCACTGCCGGCTCCTGCTCATGAAAGCGCCGAAACATACGTAAATTCCACGCCTCCACCTATATAAGACTATTGTACTAGCCAGTGTAAGCAGTAAACAACCAGGAGTGTTCCGCTAAATGTAACAAAACAGCTACACAGCTAGAATTGACATGCCATTTTTAAAACTATTCTCTCACATCTCAAAATAGATTTTCGCCTTTCAAAGCAGACTCCCTCTTACCCTCTGCAGGTTTGTCCCCGGCACTGAAAGGGAATAGAAATGGAAATAAACCGAGGAGGTATCCCGCTATGAAGAAATTGGTGAAAAATATCATTAAATGGGCTCCTATAGCCTATCCGATCGTGAAAAAAATGTGGGGAAAAAGGAAAGCGCGCCAGTTAAAAGCATCGTCATAGTTGTGTGTAATGGAAGGAAGTCGGGCCGGGAGACCGGCGCCTTCTTTTTTTATTGACAGCTTCAGGACTGGAGTAGACTTAAATGTTTTTTGTATAAGCAGATGCTTTGACCCATTCAGCCTGACTAGCTATAATAGCCAATATCCGCTTATTATCTTGAATTAAAAGTATTTAATCTGCGGAAAACTTCTTAGTAACTAACGGAGGAATTATTCTTATGTCAAACGTATTATTCATCAAAGCAAACTCACGTCCAGCTGATCAGGCAGTCAGCGTGCAAATGTACGATGCATTCCTAAGCAGCTATAAGGAGAACCACCCGGAAGATACCATCATTGAACTGGATTTGTTTGAAGAAAATCTTCCTTATTATGATAATCTTCATATTACAGCAATGTACAAGCAGGGCCAGGGCATGGAGCTGAATGCAGAAGAAGAAGCTGCTGCAGCCCGCGTCACAAAGTATTTGAACCAATTCCTTGATGCGGATAAAGCTGTGTTCGCATTCCCGCTCTGGAACTTTACGGTCCCAGCTGTCCTTCACACATACTTTGACTATCTGGCACAAGCCGGCAAAACATTCAAATACACTGAAAACGGTGCTGTAGGACTTCTTACTGATAAAAAAGTCGCTCTCTTGAATGCAAGGGGCGGAGTTTATTCAGAAGGCCCTGCTGCAGAGGTCGAAATGTCTGAGAAGTATGTAAGTACACTTCTGGCTTTCTTCGGAGTACAGGACGTCACTTCCATCGTGACCGAGGGGCACAACCAGTTCCCTGATAAAGCGGAAGAAATCATTTCTGAAGGCATCAAGCAGGCTGCTGATACAGCTGCAAAATTCTAAATACAAGAAGAGATTTCTGCCTGGCAGAAATCTCTTTTTTTTCATGCTTAAAAGGTTTTGGCTTTCTCTTTCGCCTTTGCCACGCCTTCTTCTTTAATTTGCTGGGCGCGGTCCGGGAATTGATTGTGGCCTTCGATAAAGATGCCTTCAAAAGAAGGAATCCCAAAGAACTGCATAATGATTCCGATATAGCGGTGGCCCATTTCCATCTCTGCAGCCGGACCCTCGGAATAGATCCCGCCGCGCGCCTGGATATGAAGGGCCTTCTTATCAGGAAGAAGACCTACCGGCCCCTGTTCTGTATATTTGAATGTCTTCCCTGCTGTACAAACAGAATCAAGATAAGCCTTCATCACTGGAGGAAATGAGAAGTTCCACAAAGGAGTAACAAAAACATATTTATCCGCAGAAACAAATTGCTCAGTCAGTTCAGAAAGCCTGTTCACTTTTTCTTTTTCTTCCTGAGACAAGTCATCAAAAGAGCTTCCCGTGCGAAGCTTGCCCCATCCGCTGAATACATCTGCGTCAATCTGGGGAATATGCTCTTTATACAGATCAAGCCTTATGACTTCATCCCCTGGATTGGATTCACGGTAAGATTCAATAAATGCCGTTCCGGCAGCCATGCTGAATGATTGTGTTTCATCATGGGGATGTGCAGTGATATACAATAAAGTTGCCATAGAATACCCGCCTTTTTATTGAGATTTACCTTTTTAGCTTTCTCAAAAAGGCAGGATTTCAGTTCTGTTAAATTCCGCCGTCCCTGTCAAATCCTTTTAGAAACGTATACCATGGACAAAAAGACCGTGCTGATTGTCAGGCCGGATAAAATTTGCAGCAGCTCAAGCGCAGAAATATCAATAATCCCAAGACCAAGCAGCAGAAAAAAGATGAAGAAATAGACAATGAGGGCAAAATAAGCGTAAAAGAGGCCTTTCTGGCGGATCATCTTCATTCTTTCGTCCTTTTGCTTGAATTGAGGATAAAGGTATCCCATTGAAAAGCTCATAACTGTCATCGAAAGAAGTGTCCATGTCTGCGGCAGGATGCTTTCCCCTGCCGATATGCCGATGACGGCCATAAAGAGGGTCATGATTAAAAATAAGCCCCCGCATATAAAGAAAGTCAGTCTTGATTCCATCCGTTCATTCTCCTTTCTTGTTTGTTTCTTCTTCATAGATAAAAATATGTTCAATCGTTGTATCAAAGGTCTTCGCAATTTGAAATGCAAGCGGAAGAGAAGGTGAATATTTTCCTTTTTCAATGCTAATGATCGTCTGCCTTGAGACACCCAGCCTGACCGCAAGCCGGTCCTGCGAAAAACCATGCTTCTTTCTCAGCTCTGCCAAATTATTTTTCATAAACGTCCTCCTTGGTTTTACTATATTGTAAAGGGAACTTTACGTCAAGTGTGCTTTACATATGATACTGAGGGGTGGACAGTAATCACTATTTCTGCGAATAGCCATAAAAGTGGTTCTAAGCATGCTCGCTGGAACCACTATTTACGCGTAAAGCCAAAATAGCGGTTCTAGCCATGCTCGCTGGGTCCACTATTTCTGTGTAAAGCTAAAATAGCGGTTCTAGCCACGCTCGCTGGGACCACTATTTCTGTGTAAAGCTAAAATAGTGGTTCTAGCCACGAGCACTGGGACCACTATTTCTGTGAATGGCCAAAATAGCGGTTCCAGCCACGCTCGCTGGAACCACTATTTATGCGAAAAGCCAAAATAGCGGTTCCAGGCTAACACGCTGGGTCCACTACTTCGCTGAAAGACCACTAAAATAGCTAGCCATACTCCCAAAAATCACTTTTCTGACAAAAGAAAAGCTAAAAACACCACATCAAAAAAAGGAAGACCCCATATTTCCCAGGACCTTCCACAAAAAATCAATCAAAGACTATCCGCCATCAGCTCAAGAAGCCTTTCTCCGCTCATTTCAGTTTCTCCGCCTCCCTGGGCAAAATGCTTGTTTCCCCCGCCTCTGCCATGAATGGCAGGAAGAATGGACTGGATGATCTTTTTCATATCTGCCTCCGTTTTTGTTCCGCTCGCACATACGGCCTGCAGCTGCCGGCCGTTTTCCGCTGCAAACAAGACAATCGCCTGGTCATTTTGAATGGCAATAGACTTGGCCAGTTTCTGAAGCTCCTTAACATTTCTATCGCGAAAAACCTTCCGGATGATGGCTGATCCATCAAGGATGCTTCTGGCATATTCCTTTCCTTCCTGCTCAAGCAGCTGGTTCTTTAGTTCCTCCAGTTCTTTTTCCATCTGTTTCTGCGTATCGAGCAGCTTGATGATCGCCTCGGGTATTTCCCCCTCTGGCGAACTAATCAGCTGGCCTGTCCGATTCACAATCACATTCTTAGTGTGCAGCTGTTTCAGCACCCTGCCGCCGCAGACAAATTCTACCCTGGTTTGCTTCTTCTGCCGGCTCCAGCCGAGAATCTTTATAGCCTGGACTTCCCCTGTAGCTTTCGGGTGGGTTCCGCCGCAGCCGTTATAGTCAAATTCAGGAATGATAACAAGGCGGATATTCTCTTTTACCTTAGTTTCTTTTCTTAATGGGTAGCCCGCAAGCTCACTCTCACTGACCCATTTGGTTTCGATCGGAAGATTATCGGTAATAATTTCATTCGATTTTCTTTCTGCCCTTGCTGCTTCTTCCTCACTCAGGTTCTCTGTTTCAATATCGATAGTCAAAGTCTCTTTTCCAAGATGAAAGCTGACAGTCCTGTACCCGAACAGCTCATCAAAGGCAGCAGATAGAATATGCTGGCCTGAATGCTGCTGCATATGATCGAATCTTCTCTGCCAGTTAACCCTTCCATCGACTTCTCCTGATTCCGGAAGCCTCTCTTCAAGATAATGCCTGATTTCGCCTTCTTCTTCTTCAACATCTGTTACAGAGATACCGTGAATCGTCCCTGTATCAAAGGGCTGGCCTCCTCCGGTCGGATAAAAAGCAGTCCGGTCAAGAACTGCATACCACTTACCGTCAGAGTTCTGATCCTGGCGGATGACCGAAGCTGTAAATTCTTTTATGTAAGGATCTTGATAATATAACTTTTCCATCTGGGTTTTCATTCCTTTTTATTATTTCTTATGATTATTTCCCACTTAGCGAAAAACCGTCAAAGCATCTGCCGCCAAATGGCTTCATGATGTCATCCACAAGCTCAATGACGGGCTGTTTTTCCCCGAATTGATAAAAGCCGTCGAAGCATTCAGCAAACCTGTATGCCAGAGCTTGATCATAATGGGATAATTCCCTGTAAATCCATTTAGACTGGCCAATCCATTGTTTATTGGTTCTAAGAAGAAATTCATGCGCCAGCTCAGCCAGCTTTCCAGCAATAAAAAGAGATTCATGCCTTTTGGTGCTGCCGATGAAATCCTCCAGTGCATCAGTCAGGAAATAGCGCTTAAATGTCAGCTCAGCATCTGTCCACAGAGCAGGGCCCGCAGCCATCAAGGCGGCAGCTTCCTTCCTAATCCCGCCAAGAAAGTCCTTACCTCTAAGCACCAACCCTTCCGCCACCATCCGTGGAAGCGTCGGCCTGGCCCTTTCTGCATCCTTCTGGAAATATCCCCTGCACGAATCTTTAGTGTGTTCAAAAAGCTCAACCGGCCATCCTTTATAATGGAAAGATTCTCTTCTGACAGAACCAGCTTTGTCATTTATTACGATAATATCCAGATCAGAGGTCGCGGTTCCTTCTCCCCTTACGATACTTCCTCCAAGGATGGCCCCTCTGCAGTCCGGGAATCTTTCATTGATGAGCATTTGTGCAGTTTCGACCGCAGGCAGCCTTTCTTTTATCTCTGTCATTTTTCTGTCTCCCCATACTTTTTATCCTGTACAAATCATAATGATATGGCCGTCAGGATCTTTTACGTTGAAAAAGCTGAAATCGTCAAAGCGGGTTATCTCTGGGTCAACGGCAAAGTCCTCGCTTTCCATCCAGCTGTAAGCCTCTTGAATGTCCTCAGTATGCAAGTTGAACAATGGATAAAGCCCAGCCTGCGGTCTTTCCCTTTCACCGTAAGGTCCTGCATCCAGGGTAAGACCGGTTGCCCCATTCATTTTTACATTATATACCGGGTTCTCAACCGGCTCTGTGACTTTCTGGCCAAGAAGCTTACAGTACCATCCTGCTGACTTTTCCAGATCTGCCACATGTACAAAAATGGTATTCATCCTATTGACTATAGGTGTTTTCATCTTCCCATCTCTCCCTTTCTTTTAAATAGAACCTGAACAACAGCTCTTCAAGATCTATAACGGGAAAAAGATGCCAAATTATACGCGGGATTTAAAAAATATGATAAAAATATTCAGCTCCCAGATTCACATCCAGCTCTTTTGCAGCTGCATTCATTAAATCCCAGGAAAAGCAATAAAATTTCCAATACACTATTTTATCATTTTCCAGTTCCATAAAGTGAATGTTCTGCAGCAGCTTCTCTCCGGATTTAAGAGCAAACTCCAAAATGACCTGCCTGCCCCATAGCGTCGTGATGGCGGCTTCGGCCCCTTCCTGCCTGGATACCACCTCTGCCCAGTCTTTGAGCGAATTTCGTTCTGTTTCTCTTTTTCCAAATTCAACTCCAGCATGGGTAATATCTGTGAGAAGATTCTCGTCAAGAAGAGAAGCAATCATGGCCATGTCTTTTCTTCGGAAGCCTTCAAGCAGGGTGCTGATTGTTTTGTCATGTGAGGCAGATATAGCTATCCCTTCCTGCAGTCTATGAATCTGCTCTCTTTCAGGGATATTCTTCAACACATCTCTTGCTCTCTGTACATTTGCATAGACAGCACCAGGCGAAAGACTGACGATATCTGCAGCCTCTTTTGCAGTAAAAAGAAAAACGTCTGTAAGCAGAAGGCAGACAAATTGCTTCAGACTCAGCTGGCGGGCCAGATAATCGAGGGCTGGGAGAATCTTAAGCTCCTTTTCGCTGCCGCTTTCCAGAAGTTCTACAAGGTATGAATCTGTATAGGCAATCCGATTTCTTCTTTGCTGATCGATCCATGTATTAGTGGCGATTTTGAATAAGTAGGATTTTACATTCAACTCTTGAAAGACCTTTGAGAGCATAGCCAGGGATTTCAGCAATGTATCCTGGACGAGGTCTTCTGCATCCCATGGAGAGCCTGTCAATCTGTAGCAATATTTCCACAGTAAAGAGCGATAAGGTTCTATCTCCTGCTTGAATCTTTTTTCCAGGTCTTTGATTTCCTTGCTTATTGTGTGTAAACCTTGATTACCTTCCATGGAGGCTCCTTTGTTAAAATGAAAAAATTCGTTTTTTTGCTTCTCACCTAACAACTTCGACGATTTTCGGCAATTTCCTTTAACAGACAGCAAAAAAGAGCCATTGTGGCTCTTTTTGATACTCAGAAAATTATAAGTATGGTTTTAAAATTTGTTTTACTTTTAAATGGGGCTGGTGTTTTCCGTTCCAGGCACTTCGCTTTCCGCGGGACGAAGCCTAAGCCTCCTTGCGCCGCGCGCTGCGGGGTCTCAACTCTTCCGCTATTTCCCGCAGGAGTCTGTGTGCCTTCCACTGCAAACACCAGGGCTTTTTTAATTATATGGCGATTTTGCAGCTGCATGAAGCTCACTTCTTCAAACATAGATAGCTGCTCAAATCACTGTGGCTATTTAAAAATACATGATGCATTCTTAACCCGATTACAGCAGCTCTCTAATCTGCTGTTACACATTATTAACAACCAAATACAGCCTTCTCTCCCGTTCTTCCTTCTCGTCTTCAGAAGCCAGGTCATATTTCTTCAATAGGTGAAATACGTCATTCAGGATTTCCTGTGTGTGTTCTTTTTGCAGGAATTCTTCCATCAGCGGCTGGAGCTGGCTGGGGAGATGTTCCTTTTGCTGTTCATATTTATTTTTGACATCTTCTGCTGAATGGTTCAGTTGGCATTCACTCATGTTTACCTCTCCTTCCTGTTATATAAAGTCTGTGGCTATTTAGATAGCTTCCCTATTTTCAGGGGATTTACACCTGCCTTGGAGTATCCTAACATGGAAAAAGCAGAAGCCGGGGCTTCTGCTTTTTGGTGTTTTATTTTTGGAGCCCTGTCATTGGGTTCGCTTCCTCGGCAGGCTCTTCTTTGATATATTTGTAATCCTTGCGGTTGATTGGTTCAAAGCCCTCTGGATTGTGGAATCTCAGCAGATCTTTGTACACGATATTGTCAGACATCAGCAGTTCTTTTTTCGCCTGTTCTGACAGCCTTACACAAGCACTGCCTTCCTCAAGCTCTTCACCGGTTTCCGTGGAGTAGCATTTTTCATCAACAGAAGTGTATTCCGGGCTGATGAAGTCGCCGTTGCGGAAAGGAATAACTTCCCGGTGGGTTTCAGACAATAAATCTGAACCGATCTGCATATAGTCTTTTGTGCTGACGCCAAGAAGATGCATCAGGGTCGGCATTACATCCACCGCGCCACCGTATGTGTCCATCGCGCCGCCTTTTACCCCAGGTACGTGGATGAAAAGAGGGACTCTCTGCAGCTGGGCATATTCAAAGGAATCGATTTCCTTGCCAAGAACCCGCTCCATTGCAGGGTTGTGATTTTCAGAAATGCCATAATGGTCACCATACATGACGATCACTGTATTATCATACAGGCCGGATGCTTTAAGGTCGTTAAAGAACTGCTCAAGCGCCTGGTCCATATAATTGGCAGAAGTAAAGTAATGGTTAACAACACTGTCTTCTGTTTCTGCCGGCTGGAATTCTGTGTCCCCTTCATCCATTTTGAATGGGAAGTGGTTGGACAGAGTGATGAACTTTGTATAGAACGGCTGCTTCAGGCTTTCCAGCATCGGCATGGATTCTTTAAAGAAAGGCTTATCCTTCAGGCCATAGTTCTTGGTGTTCTCATCTGTCATGTTGTAATATTCGGCATCAAAGAAATGGTCATAGCCGAAGGATTTGTAAATTTCATTCCGGTTCCAGAACGTTTTATAATTCCCGTGAAAAGAGGCCGACGTATAGCCGCGCGTCTTCAATATCGCAGGTGCTGCCTGGTAGGTGTTCTGGGCCTTGTTGACAAAAACAGCCCCCTGGGACATCGGATACAGTGAATTCTCCATCATAAACTCGGCATCGGATGTTTTACCTTGCCCTGTCTGGTGAAAATAGTTCTTAAAGTAAAAAGTCTGTCCATTATGAGCCAGGGAATTCAGGAACGGTGTTACTTCCTGGCCGTCCAGCTTATAGTCGATCAGGAATGTCTGGAAAGATTCCAGTGAAACATAGATCACATTCATGCCTTTTGCTTTTCCGAAATAATCAGGATTCGGTTCTGCATAATTGGCTTTCACATAGTTTTCAACCTCTGTGATATCACTGCTGTCTGCCATGGCGCGCTGACTGGCAGATCTGGCATTTTGAATAATGTCATAAACCGTGAAATTATAGGCGCCCAGATACTTGACCAGATAATTGCGGTCAAATGAGCGTGTCAGGAGTTCAGGACGGTCTTTCTCAGCAAGCCCAAGATTAATGAAGAATGTGATGACAGCAGCAGCAATCACCAGGCTTGCCGTCATTCTCTTCCGTGTATGCTTCGCCGGTCTGTACCATTTGACTGCTGCCAGCACAACCAAAAGGATCGTGTCGGCAAAGTACAGGATATCAAACGGTGACATGAGCGAAAGTGCACTGTCTCCAAGCTGTCCGGCATTTGTTTTTGTCTGCATAAGGACAGGGACTGTAATAAAGTCATTGAAGAAACGGTAGTACACCACATTGGCGTACAGCAGGAAAGACAGCAGAAACTGAACAGCAATCAGTACGCCTGACTGTATCTTTCCTTTAAAAAATAGTGCGATCCCCAAGAATAGAAGGGATGAGCTCAGCGGGTTCAGGAAAAGCAAAAATTCCTGCATGCTGTTGTCGATTCCTAAATTGAATTCAATCTGGTATGCAGCATATGTTTTCAGCCACAGCAAAACAACTGCCAGGAAAAAAACGCTCATGCTGTTTTTAAATAGCTCCTTAGGCGATTTCAAGATCGATTTCATCCTTTTACACCTCTTAATTTGTAAAGTTATTGCAAGAGCACAAATTCCTATTTCATACTTCCTGCCAAAACTAGAAAAACTTAGCAGCCGCTAAGTTCGGAAAAACGTTATACTCCAAACCCACGGGCTCAGAACCTAGTTTTTGTAAAAGATTCGTTAATTAATAGTGAACGAATGTTAAATACTATACCATATTTTAACCCACTTGAAAACATTCATCAAATTTGAAGCAAAGTTTATGTTGGGAAAAAATTAATCTTTTCATAAGGCAAATGATGATGATACAATGTACCTTCCGCATGAATCCGCTTTCTCTCATGTGGCTAAAACAGGAAAATAAGGTGTAACAGCCTGATAAAGGAGAACAACATGAAGGAAAGAATCTTATTTTTTGCAGCAGGGCTGCTTGTCCTCACGTTAGGTGTGGCGCTTATTATCAAATCTGCCCTCGGCGCCTCTGCTTGGGATGCACTGGCAGTTGGCGAGTCCCATCTTTTCGGGCTGACCGTAGGGACTTGTATATTCATAAATGGAATGGCTCTAATCATCATCAACTCTATATTATTAAAGAAAAAGCCGGAAATCCTGGCGGCAGGAACCATTCTGGTCATTGGTGCTTTGATTGATTTCTGGCTGCTGGCAGTATTCAAGGACTTTTCTCCAAGCATGCTGCTCACCCAGTCCTGTACTTTGCTCTCAGGCATATTGACAATGGGTCTGGGGATCGCCGTCTACCTTCAGGCAAAATTCCCTCCAAGCCCGATGGATACCTTGATGGTCGCCGTTCACACCAGGTTTGGCCTTTCTTTAAGGACTTCCCGTATAGCCAGTGAAGGATTTGCCCTTATTCTGGCGTTTCTTTTCCAGGGAGCGATCGGCCCCGGCACAATCCTGGTCACACTGACACTCGGCCTAGTGGTGCAGTATTTCCATCCTAAGCTGGAAATTATAATGGCAAATGGGTTGAAGAAAGCTGTTGTATAAAATATTTCGGGTTCTGTCAGTATAAAGTCCGAATTGGCAGTACTTGCAGCTGACTCTTTAGCAGTGAAATTAGCACACAAAAAGCTCGGAGCTATAATGTTCTGAGCTTTTTTTATAGAGATAGCACGTTGTTGAAGATAAGCAACCGTATGTTCAATTAACGATTTTGTTGTGAGGCAGGAATACCAGCTAAAAGAGCAACTTTTTCCCCACCCCACCCTACTAAAAGAGCCGACCTTCCAGGGACATGACGAGGTTCAGCGCGGATTAACAAATAAGCGGAGAAATTCCCGTTAATTTCAAAAGAGCTCTAAAAACAGCTTAAATAGAGGGAGAAATTCCGGCTATCGACCCGAAAAAAAGGAAAATTCACCATTTTGCTTCGCTTAACCGGAAAATCTCCGCTTATTTATACCCTTTCGAGCCCTATTATCAATTTAACCGGAAAATCTCCGCTTATTAATTTTTTGTTGGCAACCCACTCCATTCCTTCACTATCCTGCTCCTTCCATCCGGAATTGAAGTCACACTATCAAAAAAGGCCACTCCCAAATGAGCGGCCTTCTTCTATTGTTATCACACTCTGCTGTATTCCCTAACCTTAGCCTGTTCTTTTTCAAGCTCGGCACCGAGGAATTTGGCGGCTTCAAGCATGCCGTATTTGCCTGCTTTTGCCTCTGCGTCAGAATTATAATTTGTGTTTGTGTTGACATCATACGTATAAATATCCCCATTGGCATTTTTAATGAATTCAATGCCAGCGATTTGGATGCCGTTTTCCTTGAGGAAGCGTTCATATTTTTCAATGATCGGGTCGTTGAAGCCTTCAATGATCTTAAACTTTGGCTTTTCTTCCACCTCTTCGCCAACAGGACAGAACAGATCCCCGATTTGGCAGGCATCGGCCGGGCAAAGCTCAAAGCCTTCTGATGTATCCACCTGGACGGCATAGACGAATTTTCCGCCCACGAATTCGCATCTGGTAATATATGATTCTGGCGACTCAATATATTCCTGGATCAGAGTGATGCCATCGACAGGCTCTTCAAAATTCGGCCCTTCGACATATTCCCTCAATGCGTCCAGAGAATGGAACAGCTGGACGCCGAGCCCTTTGCCTGCGCGGTTATGCTTCGTGATGAACGGAGCGCTGTCGAGCTTTACAGCTGCTTCAAGAATTTGATTTTTTCCGACAGCTGCTATTGTTTTCGGAGTGGCGATTCCTGCAGCATTCAGCGCTGTATATTGATTGACTTTGCTGACCTCCAGCCTTAAAGCGCGGCTTCCGTTGAAAACGGTGCGGCCATGCTGCTCAAGCCATGACAGGACAGATTCCGTCAGCTCCGGTGCAAAGCGGTTCCCCCTTGTGTGGGAAGATGCGCTCATCCTGCTGTAGAAAATCCCCTCCGGAGGTGCACTGGTCAGGTCAACAATCCCTTCATTCAAAAACCATTCCTCATAAGGAAGACCCAGCTCTTCCAGCCTTTTTGTCAAATGGGCAGTCCATTCGCTGTTTTCGTGTATGATGTGTATTTTGCTCATATGTTCTCCCTCTTTTACTTTAAGATTTTCCTTTTGGCTTCAACCAGCGGCATGACTTTTTCCGAAAATCTCTGCATTTCCTCCAGCTGTGGAGAGAACTGAAGCAGAAGCAGATCGACGCCGGCTTCTTCATAAGCAATAATCTGTTCAGCAATCTGTTCAGGGGTTCCGATCAGATTTGGCCTGAGGCCCCGGTTGGAAACGGAATAATCGTACAGCTTTACCTGCTGCTCAAGCTGCGATTTGCCTACAAAATCTTTGTAGCCTGCATAGCCGCTTGATTCTTTTACATTGGTGATGCGGGCAAGCTCTTCCTGCGCCTCTTCTTCTGTGTCGCGGCAGACAATGTAGGCTGCCATGCCAAAAGACTTAAATGGCTCATTCCCGCTTTCCTGCCTGCGTGCTCTCATGTCATCAATTTTAGTTTTTACTTCTTCAACTGTCCCCCCGTGCATCACATAGGCATCGCAGTGATTAACAATTGCTTCCTTGCCGCGGGGGCTTTCTCCGCCTGCATAAAGGATCGGATTCGGCCTTTGCACCGGCTTAGGGGACAAATGGGCGTTTTTAATAGAATAATAGCTGCCGTCAAAATTAAAGGTTTCTTCTTCCCATAAACCCTTCATGACCTTGACGAATTCTTCTGTCCGGTCATAGCGCTCATCATGTTCAGTAAAGATGCCGGCATACTGGCGCGCCTCTTCCTCCCACCATGCGGATACAACATTCAGGGTAAAACGGCCATTGCTGATATGGTCGATATTGCTTGCCATTTTTGCCGTCACCGCAGGATTATGGAAGCCTGGGCGGACAGCCGTCATAATTTCTATTTTCTCAGTCACCGCAGCAAGAGCGGCCGCAGTTGACCATGCTTCAAGTGAATCCTGCTCCGGGCCTTTTATATCATTCAAGTAAAGTTCTGCTATTAATGTGGTATCATATCCCCACTTCTCTGCTGCCTGGATGACTTCTTTCGCATAGCTGAAGGTCGGGGGCATCTTCTCGTCTTCTACATTGCGCAGCCAGCCGCCAAAGATCGGCAGCCAAAATCCGTATTTCATCTGTCTCTTCTCCTCTCACTTGCACCTTGTTGTCAGCAATAAAAAAAACTTCCCCGATAAGAAGAAGTTTGATATGCCTCTATCTTATCTGCCAAAGCATTGCGCTTTGCTGGATTTAGCACCATTCTGACTAAGTCAGCGGCTGCCGGGTATCACAGGGCCAGTCCCTCCACCACTCTCGATAAGAAATATTCAATTGATTTCATAGTAATCCTACAACAAAGGTCGGCTTTCTGTCAACTGACTAGTCTAACTATTTTTAAAAATGTTTTTTTTCCTGCAAGCCTTTTTTATCGTGTGAGCCTTTTTAGCGGAAACCATTCTGCAGGGAGCAGTTGTTCATATCTTTTTTGAAGGAAGCGGTCATCAATCAGCAGGATGGTTCCTGTGTCTTCCTCTGAACGGATGAGGCGCCCGCCAGCCTGGGCTGCTTTATTGGCTCCCGGAAAAGTATACGCATAATCATAGCCGTTTTTTCCTTCAGCCTGAAAATAATCTTTAATCAGATTACGCTCAAGACTCAGCTGTGGAAGCCCCACACCAACAATAATGACACCGCAGAGCCGGGTTCCCTTCAAGTTGATCCCTTCTGAAAAAATTCCGCCCAGCACAGCGAACCCAAGAAGGCTTTCTTCAGGTTCCTCCTTAAAGGAAGACAAAAATTCTTCTTTTTCTCCCTCTGCCATCCCCTGTTCCTGTACCATCATCCTGATAGTGCTGGATTCTTTCATTTGTTCATGGATTTCCCTCATATATTGGTAAGACGGAAAAAAGATTAAGTAATTCCCGGGCCGTTCAGCTGCCAGCTTTTCTACCGATCGGATCAAAGCTTCACCTGTCGCGCTTCTGTCCTTATATCTAGTTGAAAGCGGCAAAGCAAGAACTTCTGCATTTTCTTTCGGGAACGGGGAAGGCAATGACAGGGAATAATGATCCTCATTCCAGCCCAGCATGTTCTTGAAATAATCGAATGGCTGGAAGGTAGCCGAAAAAAAGAGTTTGCTGCGGAAGCCCTTGCCCATTTTCTGGACAAGATAGGATGGATCTAAACAAAACAGCTTGAGTACTACATCCTTTCCGGACTTTTCTGTATAAATGACAAATCGCTCATCTGCCAGCCTTGATATCCTCAGGAAAGCCTGTACAGAAAAATAAGTATCAAGCAGCAGTTCCTGGCCCTCATCTCCCCTGCCGCTGATCAGCTCCTTTTCTGAGCAATGAGCAAAGTCCTCAAGATGCTCCAGCAGATTTTCCGGCAGCTCTTCGTGAATGCGATAGCTTTCCTCCTTTAATTCTCTATTGAAAGAGATAAAAACATCATTCATCTTTTTAGCTGCTGCAGAAAGCTGCGGGGCCGTGTTTTTATAAGCCCTTTTCAGCTGAAGGAAATTCTGCTTCCCCAGATCCGCCGAAAACATATCCCTCGCCCGGTCCACCAGATTATGCGCCTCATCGATCAGAAGAGCTGTCTTTTTCTTGCCTTCTGTATGAAGCCTTTTCAGGGACACCCGGGGATCAAAGATATAATTGTAATCGCATATGACTGCGTCTGCGGCATATGCAAGTTCCAGGGAAAATTCAAACGGGCAGACTGTGTGCTTCATGGCATATTTTTCAATAACACTCCGGTCAATGATGGATTCATGAGAGAGGATATCAAGGACTGCTTCATTGAGGCGGTCATAAAACCCGTCAGCGAACGGACAATGCTCTTTCTGGCAGACCGTCTGCTCCTGAAAGCATATTTTGTCCTTGGCCGTTATTGTTACCGTGTGCATATGGAGGCCTTTTTGCTGCATCAATGAAAAAGCTTCTTCGGCTGCCTGCCTTGTGATAGTTTTGGCTGTAAGATAGACCATCCTTGACAGCAGCCCCTCTCCCATCGCCTTGATGGCGGGAAAAGCAGTTGAAATGGTCTTTCCTGTCCCGGTCGGCGCCTGGGCAAACAAGTCCTTTTCATCCAGAATTGATTTGTACACTGCTTTTGCAAGCCTTCGCTGTCCCTTCCTGTATTCCGGAAAGGGAAAAGGCAGGGCTTTAATGCTGGTATCCCTTTTTTCCCTATGATGGAGCATGAGCCGTGCGTAAGGATAAAAGTCAGCAATCAGCCCCTTCACATAACCTTCGAGGAAGGATAAAGTCTCCACCTTCCTGAAGCGCTTTTCTTCTTCAGTGTGGATCTGCAAGTAGGTAAGCTGAACGGTGATTCTCTCAAGCCCGCGCTCTTTTGCAAGCATAAAAGCATAGCATCTTGCCTGAGCCCAATGCACAGGATGGGTATCTTCATCGAAAGCTGACAAATCCTTTGCCGTCGACTTGATTTCATCTACAACCAGTTCCCCATCCTCCTGAATAATCCCGTCACATCGCCCCTCAAGAAGGAACTCAATCTCCTCATGCTGAAGTGCTTCCTTCAAGAAAACCTCATATTCATCTTCTTCCTTATAAGTACTCTGAATTTTCTTGTGCGCTTTCGTTCCTTCAGCCATCGAGGAAGCTGCTGCAAACCCGGACTCAATGCTTCCGGAACGATAGACATATTCCGCCAGGCTTCTGGCAGAAATTCTCCAGCTTTTAGTCATCACAAGGTCTCCTTGCCATCTATGATAGTACCATTATAGCACATATGTTCCCGGATTCAGGCAAACAAAAAGGGCGGGATTGCCCCGCCCTTGGTTATCATAATTAAATTCGTTTAGCTCCATAATAGGCTTTGCTCCAATAAGGATTGGACATAGAATCAATCTTAACGCCCTTAGAGCTTGACGCATGGATGAATTTGTTGCCTCCAAGGTAAAGGCCGACATGTGATGGACCTTTTTTATAGGTGCTGAAAAAAACGACGTCCCCTTTTTTCAGGCTTTTCTTTTGTACGGCTTGTCCCGTTTTATAAAGCTGCCCGGTAGTTCTGGGAATCTTTTTTCCGGCTTTGCTGTAGGTGAATCCGACAAGGCCGGAACAGTCGAAGCCCTTAGGCGAAGTGCCGCCCCATTTATAAGGAACTCCTATGTATTTTTGGGCCACTGCAGCCGCAGAAGAACCATAGGAAGCCGCTTCTGTATTTTCTCCCCCAAACAATCCGGCAAAAAGCAGGCTAGTGCAAAGAAAAACGCTTGTGATCAGCTTCTTCATGTTGTCCCCCAAGTAATTTTCTCTCTCTGTTTTGTGATGAACTTAGTTTCTCACATGCTTCCTGAAAAATAATTTACAAAAACATGTTTGTTATGTAACAAAAGGATTACAAATATTGACGTTTTTCGACCAATAAAATTATAGTAAGCGATTACAAAGTACCCAATCCTCCAATTTATTAGATACATATACTGTAAATAAAGGAGGTGTTCTTAGTGCAGCAGCTTCCCCTTCTATATCTTGCCTGCATCCTTGCAGGGTATGCACTGATTCAAACAGCCGGACTGGCTTTTGTGACAGGGGGCTTTGCCGCATTTATTACCGCTGTTGGTGTAACAGCCATGATAATATTTGCAGCTGCCCTGCTTTTCCTCGGCTTGAAGGCTTTATTGGGCCGCAAGCTTTAGTTTTGTTTACCTGCAAAAAACAGAGGCCAGGTGCCCTGGCCTCTGTTTTACATACCTGCCTCTTTCTCTGCAGCAGGAAAGGAGGCAAGGCTGATATCATGTTCATAAAAGATGCCGGCTATAGCATGGCGCAGGCGGCTTTCATATTTTTGCTTAGTATCGAAATTTTTGACCGGGACCTCGATTAAAAACAGCATCGTATCATACTTAAAGTCAACCAGCCTGATTTCAGCAAGGTTTACTTTTAAATACGCTGAAAAATGATTAGCTTCCTGAAGGACCGCCTCTTTCAGCAAGTTTTCAATCCTGCCTGTATCTTCTCCGAATTTTATATTGACCTCCACAGAAGCAAGCATTTCCGATCCAGTCCGGTTTTTGATGATCTGTTCAATAAAATGCTGGTTTGGAACGATCAGCGTCCCCTCTTTCGCAGTTCTTACTATCGTGGAACGAAGCCGTATGCTTTCAATGGTTCCGATTTTATTATTGATCTCAATCAGTTCCCCTACTTCCACAGGCCGTTCAAACAGGATGATGATGCCTGAAATGAAGTTGCCGGCAATATTCCTCATCCCAAAGCCGATTCCGATCCCCAGCACCCCGAGAGCCGCTCCTGCCGCAGTAAGGTCAAGACCGACCGTTGTAAGGCTGACGGCAACCGCCGCTATCATGATCGCATAATAGATGAAGCGGTTGAATGTATATCTCAGCCCCCTGTCGACATGATAATGTTCATAGACAGAAGACAGAATCTGCAGCGTAAGAACCCTGACAAACTTATTCGCCAGAGAAACAATAAGGAAGGCCGTAAATATCAGCCGCAGTGAGACTTTAACGTCCCCTGCCTGATAGAGCGTATAATTCAGCCAGTCCTGCGTTGAAAAAAAGTTCAGGAACAGTATCAGGGAAGCGTAAAAGGCCGCCCAATTGAGGACCGAGAGCATGCCTTCTTTTGCTTCCGGCTGGGCCCATCGCCTTCTTGCAGCAAAAAATTGCAGGATGAATTTTAGAAGCCAAATAGCCGCAAACCAGGAGAAAAACTGAATATATTCTTCTCTTGATAGTTCTTTAAAAAAGTCCATTGCCGTTCACCTTTGCTTCTTTTATTTCTCTTTGTATTCCTTATAGGGCCGCTTTCTAAACAGGGATAATTTTAAAAGCCGATAAAAGAAGGGGTTTCGGTCCCGGCGGCAAGGGAAAAAAGGAAGGATACTATCAATTGAAATCAGGGATTCCAGGGGGATTATATGTGGATTAAAAAGCCGTTTTTTATGTATATAACAGGAGCCATACTCGTGCTGGTTGTTATTTTTCTATTGGGTAAGATCGATTGGTTCATCTGGCCATTCCGGAAGCTTGTGGCGACCATTTTCTTCCCCATCCTGATATCGGGTCTTCTTTATTATATCCTCAGGCCAGTCATCCGCTGGCTGAGCGGCTATATGCCGAAGACCGCTTCCATCCTTATTGTATTCGGTACGCTGATTGGCATTGGAACCGGAATTTTTTATTTCGGCGGAAGCCTGATAGCAGAACAGATCACCCAAATATCAGACTCTTTCCCTGACAAAATGGAGGATCTTACATCAGAGACAAAGGAAATGGTGGATGAGAATGACTTTGGCTTCCTTTCCTATGAGGAGATCGAGCAGAAGGTCCTTTCCTATTCGCAATCATTCATCAATACAGTCGGCAGCAATCTTACCGGGATCATTTCTGCCATCACAAGCATCGCTACCGTATTGATTGTTGTCCCCTTCATTCTGTTCTACTTTTCAAAAGATGACGAAAAACTCCGGCCGAAACTGCTGAAATGGATACCGGATGAGCATAAAATAGAAGGCAACCGGATTTTGCTGGACATCGACAAAACCTTATCAACTTATATTATCGGCCAGTTTATCATAGCTTTTGCCGATGGTGTCCTGATGTATATCGGTTATCTGATCATCGGCCTGGATTATGCTTTAGTGCTGGCATTGTTCGCCACGTTCCTGACAGTCGTCCCTTTTCTCGGACCGCTTCTCGGCATCATTCCTGCCATTTTTGTCGGTTTGATGCAGGAACCTTTCATGGTGATTAAAATCCTGATTGTCCTTGTTGCGGTCCAGCAGCTGGAGGGGAATCTCATAACACCGCAGGTAATGGGAAAAAGACTGAACATCCATCCGCTGACAGTCATCCTTGTCCTGCTGGTGGCAGGTTCCCTTTATGGCTTCATCGGCATTCTGGTGGCCATTCCATTTTATTCTGTTGTTAAGGTGATTGTGAGGGATTTCTGGAAGTTCTACAGGCTCCGCCACCTGGCAGGCTCAATTGGAAACAAAGAATGATAGATAGAACAAGAACCGCCTGGAGAGGCAGCCAGGCGGTTCTTGTTCTTTTTCGAGGTTTTTTCACATACCGTGGACCGGAAAATATACTCTTACCGTAGTCCCTTTGCCCTCATCGCTTTCGACTTTCACCCTCCCATGATGATCGTCAGCGATTTTGTAGCTTGTCATCAGGCCAAGGCCGGTTCCTTTCTCCTTTGTTGAATAAAAAGGCTCTCCCAGGTTTGCAAGCCTTTCTGCCGGGATGCCGCATCCGCTGTCCTTGATGATGGCGCATAACTCCCCATCCGCCTTTACCGTGCTAATGATGCTGCTCCCTTTTTCTTCAATGGCATCAAGCGCATTTTGAATGATATTGATAAAAAGCTGCTTTAATGAATTAGGATCTCCAAGCAGTGGATACGGTCCATTTCCTGGCTCGAATGTGAGTTCTTTATTGTTCATGAGCGCCTGCGGCATCATCAGGTCAACAACATGCCTGATGACATCATTTAAATCAAGAACTTCGACCTTTGTGCTGTGGGGCTTTGCAAGAGCCAGAAATTCAGTGATGATATTGTCTATTCTGTTGATTTCATTGATGATGATGGAAGAAAAAGCAGGATTGAAGTCCCGGCCATCTGAAAACAGCTGCATGAATCCCTTGATAGGCGTCAGCGGATTCCTGATTTCATGTGCAACTGCAGCAGCCATCTGGCCTACAACAGCCAGCTTTTCTGACCTTCTCAGCAGTTCATTGGTCTCAATCCTTTGCTGAATGTCCCGGGAAACGGATAAAATCTGAGCGCCGCTTTCAAATGTATATTCATCTATTCCTTTAACATGGGATTCCATCCAGATGTAGCTCCCATCCTTCTTTTTTACACGATGAGTGATCAATAACGGCTCTCCGATTCTCAGCATAAGCTGATATCTTCTGCGGACTTCTTCGATATCATCAGGATGAATGAGCTTAAAGGCATTCAGCTCCAGCATCTCGTCAGGCTCATACCCCAGGATCCGGTTCACTGATGGTGAAGCATATAAATACGTAGCGTCATATTTGTGCAGGATAATCAAATCAGAGATATTGTCTGCCAGAAGCCGGTAATTCTGCTCGCTTTCTTCTCTTTTACTTTCCAATCGCTTTTGTTCGGTAATATCCACGATCTGGCCGAACATATATTGATCATCGGCACTTTCTCCCTTAACAAGGGATAGATTGAGCTGCCCTGTCTTATGTGAGCCATCCTTGCAAATGTAACGCTTTTCCAGCTCATATTCTGTCCGTTTTCCGTCCAGGATTTCATTGAGCAGCTCCAAATCTTTTTTATAATCATCCGGGTGGCTTATGTCCTCAATTGTAAGGCCTGCCCACTCTTCCATTGAATAGCCGAGAAATTTGCAGAATGCCTCATTTACAATCACTTGGTCTATATGGCCGATCACTACAGTCTGCGGGATCCTGGATTGATAAAACAGCTGCATAAACATGTTAGAATTCTTCATATTGCCTCCGATAAACCTCTAAGCGTTACTCTCATCTTACTAAATATTAACCTTTTCACTCAATCATAATCTGGAAAACCTGAATATCATCAGATTTAACAAAAGTTTTTTTCCTAGTATAATGGAAAGGAATCCAATCATATTAGGAGTGATCTTTTGACTAACAGCAATGTAAAGCAAACGGCAGACCTGATCAGGGAACTCGTTTCCATACCCAGTCCATCCGGGAATACCAGCGAAGTAATTTCCTTTGTCCAGAACTATCTTGAACAGCTTGGCGTACATACATACCAGAACAGGAAAGGCGGCCTGATCGCCACACTTCCAGGAAAAAATGAAAAGCAGCACCGGATGCTTACGGCTCATGTTGACACATTAGGGGCGATTGTAAAGGAAATCAAACCAAATGGCAGGCTTAAAATCGATTTGATCGGCGGATTTACATACAACTCGATTGAAGGCGAATACTGCGAGATTGAAACGGCAGAAGGAAATAAATATACCGGCACCATCCTCATGAAGCAAACCTCTGTACATGTGTATAAGGATGCTGCGAAAGCTGAAAGAAATCAGCAGAACATGGAAGTGCGCATAGACGAAAAGGTTCACAGCAAAGAGGATGTACTTGCTCTTGGCATTGAAGTGGGAGATTTTGTATCTTTTGATCCGCGTGTCCAGGAAACAGAATCCGGATATATCAAATCGCGCCACCTGGATGATAAAGCCAGCGTCGCGATCCTGCTTCAGCTGATCAAGACTTTAAAAGAAAAGAATATCGAGCTGCCTTACACGACCCACTTCCTGATTTCGAACAACGAGGAAATCGGCTATGGCGGAAACTCCAATATTACACCGGAGACTGTTGAATACCTGGCTGTCGATATGGGCGCGATGGGTGAAGGCCAGTCAACAGATGAATATACGGTGTCCATCTGTGTGAAAGATGCAAGCGGTCCGTATCATTATGGATTGAGGAAGAATCTTATTAAGATTGCAAAGGACAATCATATCGATTACAAGCTTGACATCTACCCTTATTATGGGTCTGATGCTTCTGCTGCCATCCGTTCCGGTCATGATATTATTCACGGACTGATCGGGCCGGGGATCGACTCCTCGCATGCCTATGAGAGGACCCACATGGAATCCCTGGACAACACAGCAAGACTGCTGTTCCATTATGTACAATCTGAGCTTGTCAACTAATGCAAAAGAGGATGCGTTTCGGCGCATCCTCCTTTTTATTCCTCTTCAGGAGGCCTCTTCCCTCTCTGAAGCTCCCATATGCTTAGCCCGAAATCATATTGCAGATGAGGGTAATCTTTGAAGCTGCGCCAGTCGCCGCCCCATTCAAACCCAAGCCCTTTTGCAATCTCAACGACCTCGTCCCAGTCTGCACGCGAATTGCCGTTGCCGTCATAATTCATATCCCATATGACAGCTCCGTTTAAGGAAAGAAGGGCAAAATCAATGGCGAGGCCGAAATTATGGTATGACTCCCCGCCTTTGGCATTTGTCACGATTTCTCCTTCTGCCGTCCTGCCTTTTGCGTATAATTCATTCTGCTCTTCAATGCTGCGGAAATCCTGTGTAATGACAATATTGATCCCTTTATCCGCCGCCAGGCTGATCAGTTCATCCTTTTTGGCACTTACCACCGGATGAAGCTGGACCGGCAGGGGCGCATCCTCATCAAAGCCATTATCCATATCAATATGAAAATCAATTTCCGGAAATTGCTCTGCCTTCATGAGAAAAAGCAGATAAATCATCCCGGCAATCAATATAAAAATCCAGAAGCCTGATCTTTTAACCGGCACTTTGTCAGTCCTTTCTATATATAAGGCTGTGTTAAACAATGCTGTTGAATAAAGCCGTATACAAATAAATATAAAAAAAGATGCGGGGCATCATCTGGAAATATGCCTTACATCTTGCTTCTTATTATACTAGGAAATTGTTTATTCAGTCTAGAATGAAGCTGCTTAGCGTGCTGGCTGTAAAATTTCAGGTAAATAAAATGGCGTTTCTGATTAAAAGGGATATATGAAGGAATCTTTTGCAGCTGAATTATTATAAAAAAAGACAGCTCTTTCGAAAAGAGCCTGTCTAATGTAATTCCCATAAATTTTATTGCAGCTAATTGTATCCTTCTCCGATTTTTTTCTTTTTGCCCGTAGCTTAACACTGCAAAGCTTCAACACCAGGATACTTGCAGCCCATTACAGCAAAGACTTTGCCCCAAGATACCTAGTCTTCCAATAAGATAAACTCATATCGCTGATTGTTACACCCGTGGAAGAGCCTGAATGGATGAATTTGTTTCCGCCAAGATAGATGCCTGCATGTGAAGGGCCTGTCCCGGTCTCAAAGAAGACGATATCTCCCGGTGACGGTGAAGATACCGCTTTTCCGGCGCCCCAGATTGTAGCAACAGTCCTTGGAATTGATACTCCCGACTGCTTGAAGACATAGTTGATATAGCCGCTGCAGTCAAAACCTGCCGGTGTGCTTCCTGCCCATTTGTACGGGACGCCGATATACTTTTTCGCTTCGCTGATAATCGCATCGGCTTTGGAGGAAACAGATACTGGTGCTGGAGGCTTTGCAGCTGCTGCTGTGCCATTCAATTGAAGCTTCTGCCCTGCATAGATTGTATCGCTGGATAGATTATTCAATGCTTTCAATTGAAGTACAGAGGTATTGTTCCTGCTGCTAATGCTCCAAAGCGAATCTCCTTTTTGCACAGTATAACTTGACCCTGTTTGGGCTGGTGCCGGATTCAGCACTGGAGCATTGGCAGAGCTGCTTGCAGCAGCGCTGATTGAGAGCTTCTGGCCTTTATAAATCGTATCAGTTGACAGACGATTCCATTGCTTTAGGGATGCGACACTGACATCGTATTTCAGGCTGATTCCCCATAGCGTGTCCCCTGCCTGCACCGTATGTACTGTGGTGCCTGATGCTGCAGGCTGTGATGTGTGGCTGTGCGGAGCAATGACGGAAAGCTCCTGCCCAGGATAGATAACAGCACCGCTAAGCTTATTCCAGCTTTGAAGCTCGCCTACATTTATATTGTATTGCCTCGAGATCTTCCAAAGCGTGTCTCCGGAGGCTACTTTATGTGTCTTTTCATGTGCGCTTGCTGAACCTTGAAAAGGAGTCAGCATCAAGCCTGCTGCGGCTGCCATTGTTATAAGTTGTTTTTTCATGGTGTACACTCCTTTAATTTCTTTCACATCCTAATTTTAGTAATCATTACACTAGAATAGTATGTGTAAAAAATGGAGTGCTTGGAATTAACTATGTTTATAGGTTAATTAAGGAATATCATCTTCTATTTCCCACAAACAAATAGGTTATATACCCCATGCTTTCATCTTCTAAACTTATACAAAAATAATTTCTACCTTCTTAAGACTCAAATTTTACGACAATATCCGGAAGGAAATTTATTCCTTAATGAATTTTCTAGTCAGCACCTCCTGATTAAATAGTCGCTCCAGCAGGATGCCGGCCGAAAAATGAATGCAAAGGACTAAAAAATGCAGGAGTTTTTTACCTTATAGAAAAATTGAGAATATTCTAGACTATTAGTTGCCTATTAATTTTATCCAGGGAGGAATACTATGAAAAAAACTTTTGTTTCTATGTCATTAGCAGGCGTTTTGGCCTTTGGGGCAGTACATGCTCCTGCGCTGGCCCAGCCAAAGGAAGCTCCGAAGCTGGAAGCTATTCATGGCCTTGAGAATAGTCTTATCAAAAGGATATCAGCGGAAAAAATCTATCAATCCATCACAGATCTCTCGCAGTCTCCGCGCGTGGCAGGAACTGCGTCAGAAGATCAGGCAGTACAGTATATAAAGCAAAAATTCGAAAGTTATGGCTATAAAACAGAAATCCAGCCTTTCACCTTCTATGGCTATACGCCGCCTGAGAAGATTGAATTAACCGTCCAGGGAGCGGAAGAGCCATTATCCCCTGCCCCTTTCACTTATACAGTCAACGGGAATGTCACTGCTGAACTGGCAGAAGCAGGCCTGGGAACAAAGGAGGACGCTGCAGCTGCTGATCTGGAGGGTAAGATTGCACTGATCCAAAGAGGGGAAATCAGCTTTGCCGAAAAGGTATTGAATGCAGCTGAACAAGGTGCTGCAGGCGTTCTGATCTATAATAATGCTGATGGCCCTCTCAGCGGGACACTTGGAGAAGCCAATGAGGAGTACATACCCGCTGCAGCTTTATCAAAAGCTGAAGGTGAAAGCCTGTCAGCAAGACTTGCAGAGGGAGAAACCCTCACAGCAAACCTTGTCATTGAGGGAGCTGACGCCGGTGAAAAAACATCTCATAATGTAATTGCCGTTAAAAAACCAACTAATAAGAAGAAAGATACAGGAGAAGTCATTGTGCTTGGCGCACACCATGACTCTGTCGCAGGTGCACCGGGAGCGAATGATGATGCATCAGGCACAGCGATGACACTGGAATTGGCAAGAGTGTTCAAAAATATTCCCACTGATTCAGAAATCCGCTTTGTCACATTTGGTGCTGAAGAGCTCGGCTTGCTTGGATCACGTCATTATGTAGAGAATCTGTCAGACAAGGAGCAGGATAGCATTATTGCCAATTTCAACCTTGATATGGTCGGAAGCAGGGATGCAGGCGACCTGGTGATGCTGACGGCTGATGGCGAACCGAATCTGGTGACAGAACTGGCCCAGAAATCCAGCTTAAAGCTGAATGGCACAGCAACACCGTATGGACAGGGAGGACGGAGCGACCATGTGCCTTTTGCAGAAGCAGGGATTCCGGCAGCACTGTTCATCCACAGCCCGAGTGAGCCATGGTACCACACACCGGAAGACACCATTGATAAAATCAGCAAGGACAAGCTTCAGGATGTAGCTGAAATTGTGGGATCAGCGATTTATGATCAGGCAAAATTCGACCGGAAGCTGCCTAAGCCGAAAAAAGGGAAAAAGCATAAAACGCCTCATTTATATCAAGAACAGGAAGTAAAATAATAAAGAAAAGCACCCTCACTGGGTGCTTTTCTTTATTTTTTCCAGATCCTTTTATTATCTTCCCGCACGGTCAGCTTCAGCTCATCAAGCCGCTCAAGGAGAGGGATGATATATTTCCTCGATAAGCCCAAAAGATCTTTAGCCACACCTACATCAAAGCTGCCTCCGGTTCCAGCCTTCAGCTTTTCAACCGCTTCATTGAAAATGTCTGCATGATAGTAATACTGGCCATCAATCGGCACGATTTTATCAGCATCTGCCAGAAAGCGGATCATATCTGGCTTTAAATCTCCCGGAATACCCGATTTGGCGAAGTAGTCGTCTAGGTATTGAACCTGCAGTCCATCTTCCCTTAACTGGTCCAGCATATTGCCAGCCCGTTTTTGCCAGCTTTTCGGAATATTCCTTTCAAAGGTTGAAGAAAACAGCCACTGCTCTTCTTTTATCCATTTTCCATCCAGGATCCCTTTTTCAACCGTAAAATCCACCAGGCTTTTGCCGTAGGTGGCAGCCAGCGACTGGACCAGCTCTGCTTTAAGGATCCCTTTCCTCATCGGAAAAGCAGAGTGGAATTCGCCAAGCTTCCCTGCTGCTTCCATGGAGGCGTTCTGCACCGTTTCGCTGTGAGCAAAGTCATTGGGCCCGATTTTTACAAAGCCGTCTTCCTGAAGCACCTGCAGGACAGTTTCTTCGTCCACACCGGTTAAATGGGCAAGCTCTGAAGGCTTCATGCTGCTGTTTATTCTAAGGGCATCGCTGATCCTTTCGTGGGGAGAACCTTGTTTTTTCTTATCGAGAAGCTCAACGGTATGCTTGCCAAACTTATATTTCCGGCCATGAGGATCAATGACCCATCCTCCGCCGATGGTTTCAGCCGGGCTGGGCCTCCTGAGGATGAACCGGTCTCCCCGCTTTGTAACCACCTCTTCGTCCAGCCTTATCTGGCACAAGATTTCTTCTTTATCTTCCTTGAGCTCGTTGCGGTCAAAAAATACAATCCGGCCCATCACTTCTGCAGTTCCGATATGGCATTTGACAGGCATCCGCTGCTTGATGGCAGACTCCAGCCCCTCTGCTGTCCTGATGCTTGCATCAAACACATTTGTCACTGTAAAACTGTCAGCGGAGACAAGGACCTGCCCCCTGGCGGCATCTTCTTTTGCGACCCCGGATAAGTTGATGGCTGTCCGCTGCCCTGCAAATGCCTTTTCTGCCTGCTTCCGGTGCACCTGGATCTGCCTTGCCCTCGTTTCAATGCCTGAGGGCAGGATCTTCAGCTGCTGGCCTTCTTCAACAGATCCTTCATAGACGGTTCCGCGGACCACAGTCCCCTGCCCCTTTACCGAAAAGGCCTGATCGATCGGCAGCCTGAAGGCGCCTGTTGTGCCGCGGGGGGTGATTTCTTTGAGTTCATCCTCAATCAGCACTTTCAATTCTTCCATCCCTCTTAGAGAAAGGCTGTCCACGAGAACCGAAGGCGAGCCTTCAAAGACCGTTCCTTCAAGCTCCAGCAGAATCTCCTCCTCAACAAGGCCAATGAATTCTTCATCCACCCGATCAGCTTTAGAGATAACGACGATTCCTTTCTCAATGCCAAGGAACCCAAGAATCTGGAGATGCTCTTTTGTCTGCGGCATCACACCCTCGTCGGCTGCAACGACGAGGATCACAAGATCAATGCCCGCAACTCCGGCAATCATCTGCCTGATGAACCGCTCATGCCCTGGGACATCAATAACAGATACTTCCAAATCCTCATCTTCATACAAGGGAGCAAATCCCGGCTCAATGGATATCTGCCTTTCTTTTTCTTCCTTCAGCCTGTCTGTATCTATATTGGTCAACGCTTTGGTCAGCGATGTTTTGCCATGGTCAATATGGCCGGCCATACCAATCGTAAAGTATTTCTTTCCCACAAATGTGCACCTACTTTAATTCATTAATTTATCATTTCAACTGGATAAGTACGCACCAAGTGCACCGCTGTATTCCCCATTAGGCAGAAAGGCGGCATCCAGGCCTGTCATCCTGCTGTATGTAAGAAGTCCCTTTTTCAGTATTTCATTACCCTGCAGGGAACTTCCGATATAATAAATCTTTTCAGAATGATGGATATCAGCAGCCCCTTTGGTCAAAAGAACCGTTGTTTCGGCAATCATGTTAGCAGCCGCTGCCATAAGATCCTCTTCGGAAGGCTCACCCGTGATATTGGCAAAATTGCCTGCCGTCAGCTTGCCGTCAATAGGAGCTTCAACATCCTTTACCCTTTTATTCTGGCCTGCTGTCGAAGGAAGCCAGCTTCTGTCTCCATAAATATCGCTCACCAGCAGGTCGGCCTTTTCCCTGTTACCTTCAGCTGCCAGCCCGGCCAGCCTCTGATGGTCCGCTTTTCCAGTGAAAATCCTGCCAAGCCCCATAAAAGTACCTCCGCCCACACCGCTGCCCAGGATTCTTTCATGCTTTCCATCCTCTATTTTATACCAGGAAGTCCCTGTGCCGATGTTAACGAGCAGCAATCTTTTATGCGGGTGGCCCGCTTCCTTGATCAGATGGAGAGCCCCTTCACAAGTGGCCGTAAATTCAGGGATGATAGCGGCTTCGGGAAAAAAGGCCTCCTTAAGGATGGCGGCTTTACCGCCAGTAAGGACATAATCCGCAGAAGGAGCCAACGTCTTAAGCCAGTTCATCGCCTGCTCAGCCTCATTATATTCAATTCTTTTAAAATGAAGGCCATTTTCTTCGTAAACGATCTTAATCAGAGTCCCGCCAGCATCAATCCCTATTCTCACACGAATGCCTCCCCTGAATATATTAACCTCATTATAAGCAATCTTAGGAGGGGCCTGCCAGCATTAAGGCCTTTATCCAGTGATAGTTCTCGCTAAAAATAAAACCCCCTTGCAGAAAGGGGGCCAATTACTACTCCAGCATCTCGCCGGTCTGATAATCCTTCATGAAGCTCTCAATTGTTTCTTCGATCATGCCGCTTTCATCAGGAACCTGGACAATCACTTCATTTCTGCCCGTAACCGGTGTTACACTCACATTCTGATAGCGGTTGACATCCAGCTGGACGCGGAGGTCTTTTGCAATCTGCGCACTTTCCGCTCCATCTTTCAATAAAAAACGAAGGTTTTTCATGTAGGCAAAGCTCCTTCCAACTCAGTTTCTAACGCTTATTATTGGGCCGGAAGAGACAAACTATACTTTCTGCTTGGCCTGATTTCCCGCTTTATTGTTTCTTTCTAAAAATGTAAATCAACCCAGCAGCAGCAATCAAAATGCAGGCTGCTGCAGCAGTCCAGACCACTGAAGCCTGCCCGCGCTGCTCAACCGCAATCCCAATATATCCCCATATGAATACGAGCGGGTAGATGATATCTTTTTGCAGCAGCATAAAGCCAATAGCAAGCATAGCTCCCGCAATAAGCATGATGTTTGTCCACCCCAGCTCTCCTATAGTAAGGAACTCCCCGATGCCAAAGTCTGTAAACTGCTGAAAGATAATCACAATAACAGCAATGGAGGTCCATCCAAGATAGAATGAGAACGGAACTCTGAAAAAAGTCCGATGGTATTGGCTTTTCTTGATTTTTACCTAAACCATACAAAGTGCTGCCAGTGAAGCAATGAGCAGAATGGCATCTAGACCTTTTACAGCCAATCCAGCTGTAATCGACAGCCCGCCCAAGACGGCGCTGATTGAAAACCAAGGTGCTGTGTCCCTATAAAGCTCCCTTTCATCTCCTGATGAGAGAAATCCCCTGACCAGCCAGATGGCGATCAGCACATATATAAGCCCCCAGATGGAAAAAGCATAGGGCGCCGGCTGGAATAGCGTTTCATTCATCTGCCTGTTATCCCCGCTCTCTGATACTGGAGACAAAAAAGAAGCCCATAAAACGAAAAGGAATGCCAGGCAGCTGATGCTGTGCAGGATGTAAAATTTCTTCATATGCACCCTTCTTTCTAAAATGATTTCATCTTGGCTGTTTCTCCTGCTCTACCCCAGCAAGATGCCTTCTAATCCCGGCATGTGCAGTCAGCCTGCCGTAAATACGCATATTTTGCTGCTATTTTGCCACCCTTAAAAAAGGTGCTAAAATACTCTTTCAGGAGGCGGATGCTGCTCGTGCTGCTAACACTCAACTACCATACCCTTCCTGCATGAGGTATAAAAAGCCGCCACTGCTATGATGGAATGACTGTACTTCTTATTACGAAATAACTCCCGTTTGTTCATTAAGCTAGTTGTTGGGTCATTCCCCCGTACTGACATAAAAGAGCAGACTAGAAGAGGAAGTCCGGGACGGGTAAAAATAAGCGGAGAAATTCCCCCTATTTTCGAAAAACCTCTAAAAATAGTTCAAATAGACGGAGAAATTCCGGCTATCAACTCAAAAAACTGGAAAATGGGCTACTGCGTTTCGTTTAAGCGGAAATTCTCCCTTTATTTACACCCACTAGTGCCATTTTCAACAGCTTAACCGGAAATTCTCCGCTTATTTAATGGCCTGCTGGTCACTCACTCAAATAAGGTAAAGACTTTTTGCAAAATCATTCCTTCCTCTCTTCCTTAGGTTAATTAAAACAACGCTCTTTACGAAAAGAGCCAAAATTAAAAACCCTGCCAGAGGCAGGGCTTTTCTTTTACTTTCTCTTCCGAAAACCAAACGGAGCAAGCAGCACATAAAATAAGAAAAGTGCAATCCCTTCAAGGGACAGGATATAAAATGGATAAGGCCCCAGAAAATCAATCAGCGAGCCATTGGAAGGCTTATAGGCAAGAAACATATAATTTCCCCCGGTCCATTTATTGGCCAGGTATGCAATGCCTGCAGATAAATTAAGGAACAGGAAACTCAGCCACATCCCTTTATGATCTGGTGCAAAGTCCTTTGCAAATACATAGAAAAGGCAGGTCCATATGATCAGTATATGAGTGATGAAAAATTGAAAATAACGAAAATGCGGATAGCCAAAAAATAATTCTGGCGTCAGCACCGCCATTAAGGCACCTGCTATCCCGATAAAATAAACAATGTTAAAAACGAGTCTTGATCCTGATGCGAGAAGGATCAGGCAAAGAATCAGGCTGATGGAGCACAGCTGAAGCGGCAGTGTGAATGAAACATCCCATATTCCTGCACGATACAGCCAATAGTGATAAAGCGACTCCAGGACGAATAAGCCTGAAAAGAACGTCCATCTGACCGCTAATTCATTTGCTGCAAAAAACTGCCGGTAATAGTATAAAGCAAAAGAGCCTGCCGCAAACACAAACAGCATGGTCCAATGGCCTGCCGAAAAAGCCGCAAAAGGATAGAGATCCGAATTTTGCCCGAATAGCTCTGCCACAGGGGGATCCTCCTTACTTATGTATTAAGCTTTTTCTTTTAAAGCGAAGTTTTCAAGCTCAAGCCGCTTCGTTGTCTCCAGCTGAATAATTTCTCCAGTGTCAAAGCTGACTTTTTTACGGAATAGAGGGCCGTCATAGACAAAAGTATGATATTCCCCTGCTTCACCCATCGGACAGCTGGCTGTATCTTTAATATCCCTGGCAAAGGATGCATCCACTTCGCGGCCAAGCCACTCAGTAGCAAGAATCTCATCTCTTACCCTGATCACTTTAGCCTTGTATCCAGTATCCGTGAATGCTTCCAGGGCTGATGGCGCTTCCTCTTTTTTCATCCATAAGGGATAGGATGCTTCCAGGCCTGCCGCTGCCGCCGCCTTTTCGCCCCAATCTCTGTGCTCATCTAAATAAAGATCCCCAAACGCAATCGCATCAAGTCCGTATTCCTTTTTTGCCTCTTTTAAAGCCGCGACAAAGGAATCCGTATATCCGTCAAACGTGCATTCTATAAAGCGGACCGGAATCCCGAGAGCTTCCCCCTGAAGGGATATAAGCTCCTGCTTCTCACCATGTCCAAAAGTCCTTCCCAGCTCTTTAGGGACTGTTGTCAGAAGGCACTCAACCTTTATCCCTTTCTTGACCATTAGATCAAGAGCCATGCAGCCGTCCTTGCCTCCGCTCCACGAAAGTGCTGCTTTCTTCATCTTTCCAACTCCCTGTTATTTAAATCTTCTGCCACCATTTTACCATGAAAAGGTACTGTATGGCAGAACAGTGTTGACTGCCTGTATTCACTTCAACAGTCAGTCATTCAGGATTTCCCTTTCCAGTTCCTTGGCTTCCTTCCGGATATCTTCCTCACCCTTCAGTAAAGCAAACAGCCCTTCCAGGATGATTTGTTCAGGATTGGATTTTTTGGTTTCTTCGGAAATCCGGTTTGCGATCTCTTTTAACCATGAAGATTTTTGCGGTTCCAGACTGTTCAGCTTTTGATAAAGATCCTTCCATGCCTGTTCCCTTTTTTCAAATGATACAAAAGCGCCTTCCTTATCCATATGAACGACAAAATGCTGCATCATTTCGTCATTAAGAATGGGGTTTCCGCCCTTTTCAAGAAAATCATTCGCCACCGCATCAAGCTGCCGGACTAAATGGACGCCGATCTCATCCGGTTCGATCTTTGCCTGGTCAGACACCATCAGCATCATATATGTCCGATAGATCGATTGAATCATGAACAGCAGATCCCATTGATAAGTCCTGATTCTTTCCCCATACAGCTCCAGCAGGCTTTTTTGAAGCCAGGAAAACAATCTTCCCCGCATCCTGTGCTCCATCCCTGCAATTTTTTCGCTGTTAACAGCCGTCTCTCCCCGCATCTGCATCTTCATATAAGCCTTATATTCCAGAATCCCATCAAACTGGGCACTGAACTGCTTCTCCAGCTTATGCTTAGGCTCCAAGTCCCCATCCAGTCCGATGACAAGGACTCTTTCAAAGACGAGCTGCTGGTAATGCTCATAAATGGAAATAATCAGATCTTCCTTTGATGAAAAAAAAGAATACAGTGATCCTTTTGCAATCCCTACACCGTCCGCAATTTCCTGCATGGATGTCTGGCTGTACCCTTTTTCAGCAAAAAGTTCAACAGCTGTTTCTAAAATCGCTTCGCGTTTGTTCATCATCACACCTCATATCTTTATGCCTGCACATTCTATAAACACATTCATTCTTGACTATTTAAATGGAGTCATGCAAAAATGACCATGTAGTCAAGAGTTTACCCCTTGATAATATTAGATTTCATTTTAAATCAAACAATATTTGACCGACCAGTCAAACCTCAGGAGGAATGCATTATGCTTGAATGGATACTAAAGAGATCCAAAATCTTTATCATTTTGTTCTTATTATTTATTATCGTTGGCGTCTTCACTTTCCTTCAGCTTCCGCAAAGGGAAATTCCCGAGACTTCCATCAATATCGGAACGGTCAGCACCGTCTATCCTGGAGCAACGGTCGATAGTGTGGAAAGAAATATTACCAACCCGATAGAAACAAAGCTGCAGTCCATTGAGGGAATCGAGGAACTAAGCTCATCCTCAAGCGCAGGCTTTTCTTCTATTATCGTAACGGTTGCCGACGGAGAAGACAAAAAAGAAGTGTTCGGCAATGTGCGCCAGGCTATCTCTGACCTTACAGCTTCTTTCCCGGAAGAAGCCTTTGAACCGGAAGTCAGTGAAGCAAATGTCAAGATGCCAATTGTATCTTACCATTTGACGGGCAGCGACAGTGAAAGCCTTTTTGCTCTTCTGGACGAACTTTCACGCTGGAAAGAAGAGGTTGAATCTGTACCTGGGATTTCGGGCGCTGTAATCAAAGGCCTGCCTGACGAGAAAATTTCTATTGAGCTGGATCCTGAGCTGCTGAAGGAGAAAGGCATTATTCTGCCGGATGTAATCAGCAGCATCAATGATGAATTCTATCCTGCACCATTAGGAAAGCAGGAAATGGATCAGGAAATCGTGCAGCTTACATTAGAGCATTACGGCTCTGTTGAGGATATGGAAAAATTATTTGTCGGCAAATCGCCGCAGGGTGAATCCGTTTTGCTTGGCGACATCGGAAAAGCTGAAGTCGTGCAGCAGGAAACGGAGGATATTGTCACTATTGATGGAAAGCCTTCTATATCTTTTACTGCCTTTGTCGAAGCAGGACAGGATATCCCCTCCGTTGACGAATCAGTCAGCAGCCTGGTCGAAGATTTGGGAAAAGGACTGCCTGACGATATTGACCTTCAGCCATATTATTCACAGGCAGATCAGGTATCCGATATTTTTGACGGCCTCTATTTGTCTCTTGCCATATCAGTTGCGGCAGTCATCCTGACTACGGCTCTTGGACTGACCGCCTCAGGGGCATTCGTCGTTGCACTCGCTGTCCCGATTTCCGTATTGATGGGGCTGATCCCCCTTCCGTTCGCCGATGTCGACTTGAACCAGATTTCCGTCATCGGGGCGATCATCGCGCTAGGTATCCTTGTTGATGACAGTATCGTCGTCAATGATAATATCCAAAGGCGCTATAAAATGGGTGAAGGGGCGATGCTTGGCGCAATCAATGGCACAAAGGAGATTTGGTTTTCCATCGTCACATCATCGCTTGCGATTGTTTTCACCTTCCTTCCACTCGTCTTTCTTTCCGGGGGGAACGGGGCTTTCATACGAGCTTTGCCGACCGTTTTAATAACGACCATTTTGGCATCAACACTCGTCGCATTGATATTCGTGCCAATGATGCGCTTTATGCTTTACCGGAAAACGAGCAAAAAAGTTTCTGACGCTCCCGGGCTGCTCGGAAGGCCGCTCAATCTAATGGCAGATATTTATGCAGACAAAATCCTTAAGCCATTTTCCAAAAGGCCGAAGCTTGTCGGTTTTCTTGGCTTAATTTTTACAACGGCGATCTTTGGGCTCGCTGTACTGACTCCCTTTGAGTTCTTCCCAGCCGCCGACCGTGAAGAGGTGACGATTGACGTTACACTCCCAATCGGTGTGACCCTCGAGGATACAGCCGGGCAGCTTAGGGACATTGAAGAAATGCTGCTGACTGACCCTGGCGTCAAGGAAACAAGTGTATTTGCCGGAACCGGCCTGCCTAACCTTTTCAACAGCTCCCTGCAGGCAACCGGAGAGAATACGGGGCAGATCGTCGCAAGGGTTGACCGCAAGAACCAGACTGCCCAGGGGCTTATTGACGACTGGTCATCTGTTCTGAGGGAAAAATATCCAGATGCTGAAATATTCATGGAAACCATCCAGCAGGGCCCTCCTGCAGGCGCCCCTGTCACAGTCACGGTAAAGGGGCCTGAAATAGAAAGGCTCCTTGAGCTCAGGGATACACTGTCCGGGAAAATAGAAGACGCTGGGGCAGACTTTGTAGTCGACAATATCGGAACTCCAGAGCCGGCTGTAAAATATGTCCCTGACCGTGCCAAATTAGAAGAATACGGCATTACCATCAATCAGATCAGCGAACAGATCAGCCTTGCAACTGAAGGCATTCCGCTGCAGGCATTTGATAATGGTGTATCTAAGCGCGATATGAATATCATACTTGGGGACCCTGAAGAACCCCTGAACCTTGAAGAACTCGAGATTCCGGCTGCCGGCAGCACACAGGCCGGGCCGCCGGAACTTGTTCCTGTCTCAGAGCTTGTGGATGAGGAAAGGACTGAAGAAATTCAGCGCATCCCCCACCAGGATGGAGACCGGGCGATCACTATAAGGGCCTTCCCTAAAGAGGAGGAAGGCTTCAAGGAGAATGTCCAGAAAATCGTAGAGGAAGAGCGGGAAGCTTTGGACAGCAATGATTACAGCATCCAATTAGGCGGAGAGAACCAGGCGCAAAATGACTTCTTTGCCGAAATCACCGTTCTGTTCATCATTGTCATCTTCCTGGTGTATCTGCTGATCGCCTTCCAATTCAATTCACTGGGCCTTCCGTTCCTGGTTCTGACAGCCGTTTACCTGGCAATTGCCGGCAGCATCCTCGGCCTGTTCGTTACACAGACGCCGATCTCTTTCCTCGCTGTCATGGGAATGGTTTCACTGACGGGAATCGTTGTCCGCAACTCTGTCGTCCTAATCGAATTTATGGAACAGGGCCTGCGTGAAGGAATGGCCATTAAGGATGCTGTAGTGGAAGCCGGCCGTGTGAGACTGAGGCCGATCCTTCTGACTGCTTTAACATCCATCGTGGCGCTGATACCAGTCGCAGTCAGCGGAGATGCCCTCTTTACACCGCTGGCCATAACGATCATTTCAGGGATACTGTTCTCAGTTATCCTTACTGTCATCATCGTGCCGATGCTTTATCTTGGATTTAAGAAAGTGCCGGCTGAGAGCAAGTAGAATGGGAAAAACATCCTGCGGTGTGCTGCAGGATGTTTTTTTTGATGTGGGGAGGATTATTTGGTTGGAATTGATGGAATTTGGCTTTTTAAATATATGTGGGGATTTGTACGTGGATCTTGCTTTGATTTGGATTCTTTCTATGCATGATTTGGATTTCCTTACGGTATTGGTGCATTGATTTTGTTTTATTCTATGCGTGGCTTGGCTCTTTTCAGGGGACTCATGCATTGATTGTGCCCTATTCTATGCATGACGCAGCTTTTCTCACGGGTATCATGCATTGATTACTCTCTGTTCTATACATGACTCTGCCCGGTCTAATGCACACATGCATCAATTACCCTCTATTCTATGCATGTGTCGGCTCTCTCCATTGCACTCATGCATCGAATACTCTCTATTCTATACATGACTCGGCTCTTTCCCCTTACACTCGTTCATCAATTACACTTTTCTATATAAAACAACACCCTTGCCCTTCCTGCTCCAATCATCAAACATCCCAACGCAAACCAAACAGGGCAGGAGTCCAATTCCTGCCCTGTTCATTTTATCCGTTTAAAAAGTGGAATTCAGTCCTGCTTCCCTGCTGGGTTGCGGTGACTTCAAGCCTGACATCGATGCGCTCCTTCAGTTCAGGCACATGGGAGATGATGCCCACAAGCCTTCCTGTGCTCTGGATGTCGATCAGTGCTTCTATGGCCTGGTCAAGTGATTCGGGATCAAGCGTCCCGAACCCTTCGTCGATGAACATCGTTTCAAGCGAGACACCGCCTGCATATTGCTGGACAACTTCTGCCAGACCCAGCGCAAGCGACAATGCCGCCTTAAAGCTCTCCCCGCCAGACAGTGTCTTTACATGGCGCTCCTGGCCTGTGTACTGGTCAAAAATGAGCAGTTCAAGTCCGCTTTGAACATTTCCTTTGGAACGGTCCGTCTTCCTTAGAAGCCGGTATCTGCCGCTCGTCATCTTGCCCAGCCTGCCATTTGCTTCACGAAGGATATCATCAAGGAAAGCTGCAAGCACATAGCGCTCAAATGTAATCCTGAATGTATTCTGTCCCTTGGAAATCTCAAACAGATGGCCAAGGAGATGATACTGCTCCTCAAGCAGTTTGATGTCTTCGTTGATTTCTGTGACCTTTTTGTGGATTTCCCCATTTTCCCGCTTTTTCACGAGCAGGCCGGTATACTGCTCCTGCAGTGCAGCCAGCAGCTTGTCCACTTCCCCGAATTGCTCCTTCAGGGCCTGGATATCAGGCTCCTTAACATCCTTCAGCAATTCTGTAAGCTCATGGTACCTGTCGGCAGCGGAGCGGAGTTCTTCCCGATAGCTTCTGAGCTCTGCCTGCAGGCCCTCAAGCTCCCTTTCATTCCTTTTGGCATGATGATAGTCCTGGTATACAGTAAAGCCCTGCCCGACCATCCTGTCACGGAACAGCTCCCGCTCGGCGGAAAGCTTATCGCCGGTCTGCTTCAGCTGGTTTTCCGCAACCTCAAGGCGAGTCTTCTCATTAGAATGCTTTTCCCTTGTATCGGTATAGGCAGCCTGTGCCTCTTCCAGCCTCTGAGTAAGTTTTTGCTGATGCTGTTGGGCCGCCTGCAGCTCTTCCTCATATGCCTGCCGGGAGCGGAGGTTTTCAGGAACAGTTTCCATCATTCTGGAAAGCACTGTATTTTTCTCCGCAAAAAGAATGCCTGCTTCCTGATTGTCCGCTGCGGCCTGGCGAAGCTCATCAGCTTGCCTGCTTTTCTCACTTTCAGCTCTTTTGATTTCCTGCTCAAGCCTGTCAGCCTGAGCCGCTTTCCTGCGGAACCCTGCAAGCTCACTTTCCATCCTGCTACTTTCCGAGAGGAGCTCCTGTTTATAGGACGTGATGCTATCCTCTGAAAGCCCCGGTTTTTGTTCTGCCACTCTGGCAGCAAGTTCAGCAATCGACTCTTTCAGGCTGGTGGCTGCCGACTGGATTTCATAATAGCGTGACTCTGCCTTCGAGCGGTCTTCCTCGCAAGAGAGCTGCTGCTTCTTTGCTGCCTCAATATCCTTTTCATCGGGAAAATCCGGGCCGCCGGATACGGCAGGCAATGGATGCTCCATGGATCCGCATACAGGGCATGCTTCTCCATCCTGAAGCTTGCCGGCAAGTATGGCCGCCTGGCCATGCAGCCATTTCTGCTCAAGCTCTGCCACCAGCTGCCTGGCATCTTCAGCGCGGGCCTGCTGCTTTTCCAGCAGCTGTTTTTGCTGTTCCAATTTTTCAAGAGAATCAGCCAGCTTCTGTTCCTGACTCTCATATTTATTGATATTTTCAAGAAGAGATTGGGAGCCTTCAAGCTTCCTCTCCATTTCCACGGATTGCAGGAGGCTTCCATCGGCCTCTTTTTTCTCAGCATTGAGCCTCTTTAATGTTTCCTCCCACTGCTTCTGGCCTGCTTCAAGATTCTCTATTGTTTGTCTCGAGGAATCGAGCCTCTTTTTCAGTATTTCAGCCTCTGATTTAGTTTTGGACAGGGCGAGGACATCTTCTTTCATCGCCTGCAGCCTTGAGACTGCTTCCGCTGACTCGTTTCTTTCAGCTTCCCTGTTCTTTTCATGCTGATATGCGGCTTCTTTTTGCTGGAGAAGCTGATATAATGCCTCCGTACTTTTCTCGAGCCGTTCAAATTCAGCTTTGCAAGAGTCCAAATCACTCTTCAGCTTATGGCACAGCTCTTCCTGCTGCTCAAGTATTGCCGCCTTTTGAGCGAGGATGATTTCCTGCTCTTTTGCTTCTGACCATTCCTTCCGGCTTTCCAGCTCTTCTTTTTTCGCCTTGAGCTCCTCTTTTTGAGCGAGTTGCTTCAGGACTGCTTCTGCCTCATAGATTTTCTGCTGGAGAGAATCCCTTTCCTCCTGCTTCTTACGGCCCTCATAGACAAGCTTATCCATTTCCCCGTTTAAAAGCTCGATCTCTTTTTCGAGCAGCCGGAGGATTCTGCTGTCATTCAGCGTATCTTCTTCCAGAGCTTCGATCAGGTCTTCCTGATAGGAGGCATGGATTCCATGCAGAAGATGGTTTCTCCTGTCAGCCTGCTTTTCGACACTCTTCCTCAGCTCTGTCGCTTCAGTCCTGAGCTTTTCTTCGATTTTTTTATAGATCTCCGTATGGAACAGCCTTTGGAGGATAACCTCTTTTTCTTTGCTGTCTGATGTGAGCAGCTTGCGGAATTCCCCCTGTGGAATCATCAGAATCTGCCGGAATTGGCTGCTGTCGATGAGCATGATCTCTTTTATCTTCTCATCCACATCCCTGACATTGGCAGCGAGCAGCACTTTCTCATTTTTTTCATCATACATATAAAGCTCGGCCCTGGCGCCGATAGTTGTAAAGCCTTCGCCCCGCTCCTTCTTTTTTTCCTGCTGTGGAGAACGTGTGATATAGTAGGTGCGGTCTCGGAGTGAGAATTGAAGCGACACCTCTGTCAGCAGATTATTTTCAGCGAATTGGCTTCTAAGCTCGGGGCCATTTCTGTCTTCCCCGCTTGCTTTTCCATAAATGGCATAGCTGATGCCGTCAAAGATCGTGGTTTTGCCCGCTCCGGTCTTGCCTGAGATCACGAACATGGTTTTGCTGCCGAGCGAGGAAAAATCAATCTCTTCGGTCCCTGCATAAGGCCCGAATGCCTGCATTGCCAGCTTCAAAGGCTTCATTTCAATCCCTCCTCCTTCAGCACAGACTGGATGATATCCGCCATCGCTGACTTTTTATCCTCTGTGAATTCAGCTTCTGTCATTTCTTTATAAAATTGCTCAAAAAGATCCAGTTCGGATTTTTTCTCTTCTTTCACAGCCTGGAAGGCTATTTTCCTTTTCAGGTCGGTCTGTTCGATTTTTCTGTCCAGATGGAGGACGTTCGGATATAACTGCCGCAGTTTGCCCATCGGATCAATGAGGCTGCCGTCATCCAGCAGGGTGATTTTCAGATAATCCAAATGATTCTGCCCTTCCGCAAACGATGGATCGAGAAGCTCCTCCAGATAGCCTTCCACCTCGCGCATATCCTGCTTGGGAGCAAGAGAATGTTCGCGGATGTCAAAAGAGCCATTATCATTCATCTCAATGATGGAAACTGACTTTTTCTGCTTAGCTTCAGAAAAAGAGTACTTCAGCAGTGAGCCGGCATACCTGACTGTATCATGCTTGATGGCGTCCGGGCTGTGAAGATGGCCGAGCGCCGTATAGGAGAAAGGCGCAAAAAGATCCGCAGTGACGCAGCCGGAACCGCCGACAGATAAAGTCCTTTCAGAATCGCTGGTTTGTCCTCCCAGCACGAAGGCATGGCCGACAAGCACATTCGGTTCATTAGGATTGATTGTTTCTTCCATTTTTCCGATAAGGCTCTTCATGGCATCCTGATGGGAGTGGATGGAATCGTCTCCCAATAGCTGCCTGACAGTACCGGGTTCTGCATAAGGGACCAGGTAGAAGTTAACGCCATTTATATGTACAGGACGAAAGCTGGCTTCAATATTGCCGTTCAGATAAAACTGGCTGTGCTGATACCACGAGCTGCCGAAAGACAGTCGTTCAGCACTGTCATGGTTCCCGGAAATCGCCACAATCGGCGTTTTAAGATCAATATTAAGCTTAAACAGGGTTTCGTCCAGCAGGCGTACAGCATCTGTCGGCGGGACAGAACGGTCATAAAGGTCGCCTGCTATAACAATGGCGTCCGGCTTTTCTTCCTCCACCAGTTTGACAAACTGCTGCAGCACCTCCCGCTGATCATCTGTCATATACACACCATGGACAAGCTTGCCCAGATGCCAGTCTGCCGTATGGATAAACTTCATGATTCTCCCCCTCTTTTAACCTTATTGCTTCTATTTCAGAATCCTATCATTATATCAAAAAGAGGATAGTGATGGTTTCTGAAAAAATAGGAAGCTTTCATCCAGAATGTTTGTTCTCTTATTTTAACAGAAAACGCACTTTCTCACTGAGGAAATTTTTCCAGAAAAGACTGAATTTACTTAGGCAGGTTTCAAATGGCTCATGATGGGTATATAGTAGTAGTAATATAAGACTAAAATGGAGGCAGAGAAAAAATGACAGAACAAATGATTTTTTTAAATGAATTGAAAGAGTTATTGAATGAATACTGCCGCTGCAATGTAAAGCCGGTCAAAAAGGCTATTTATAAAGATATCCTTCTGATCTGCAGGGCATTTGCCAATATGGATGAAGGCCGCGCCGCTTGAAGCCCCTGCTTTTTAAATAAAAAAACAGTCCAGCCGCGGAGGCTGAACTGCGATATATGGTATTTCTAATTATAGTTTAGTAACGTTAGCCGCTTGAGGTCCGCGAGCTCCTTCAACAACTTCGAAAGAAACTTCTTGGCCTTCTTCCAGGGATTTAAAACCTTCTGATTGGATAGCAGAATAGTGAACGAATACATCGTTTCCGTCTTCAGCTTCGATGAAACCAAAACCTTTTTCTGCATTAAACCATTTTACTTTACCGTTTTTCATAAGAAAAATCCTCCTAATGGCCAGCTTCAGCCATGTGTTAATTCACCATTTACAGCGCATATAGCTTTTACGAATCTTCACTTCTCCAAGCAAGTATTAACCTCTGGAACAAGCAGCTTTGCAAATCTATCACGGTGCAGAACGGCTGATTTAAATGTAGCATTATTCCAATTTACTGTCAAGGATTGGCACCTGTTTCATTATAGGCCGGAAGCACTGTCATGCCTGGCTTTTTCCTTTAAACTGCCGGGCAGATTCTGTATGGATTGCACCACTGAATCCAGCTTCGCCTCAATCCGGTGAAGCAGATACAAAGTGACAACAATCGGGAATCCTACATCGCTGATTAATGGAATTAATTGGTCCATACTATTCCTCCTCCTAAGGATTTTGGTCTCTTCTTCAAAGAGTTCTAATAAAGAAAGAGGCCGGCCCATGACGGCACCGGCCCTGCTTCTATTACACTAGTTCATAGTCAGTTACATTGCGGTCAATTACTCTGGCTCCTTTGACAGAAACCAGCTTTCCGCTGGGCCCTGCAAAAATGTCAGCTGCGATCAGCTCTTCCATTGCCTGCTTCACGGCGGCCGTATCGATTGGTTCTTTTGGTGAATCTACTGTCAGGGATGCGGTTTTGCCGTTTTCAGTGAGAAATTGGATTTCCAGTGTTTTAGCCATCATCTCACCTCCTTTCCCGATTCATTTTTATTAGGCGATTACATCAAAGGTGTCGTTTCTTTGAACAGAGTTGACAGGATGTTCGCTTAGAGATCCGAACGCCTGGGCTGCCTGGTGAAGCTGGTCAGCGGTAGCTGAGTTTTTTACATTGGACAATGTCTTGGACTTGTAAATCGGATCGCCTTTTTCGTTCATTCCTGTTTCGAAGTAGATTCGAAGGCTGGTAGCTGCTGCAACTGTTTGTGCCATCGTGCATCACCTCCTTTCACCTTCTATATATAGATTTGCCGGCGAAAAGGACATGGGTGATGATAAATTTTTCAAAAAGGGTTATCTGGGATGTGTGTGAAAGAGAGTTTCAAGGGGCAGGCGTAATGGCGGGGTAAGCCGTCGAAGAAAATGAATTTGTCTGCGAATCTAAAAAAATATAAGCTATGAGGGAACGCTATCGAATTCTAGAAGCCCTGCTGATTGGAGTGGAAGGCACGTAGACTCCTGCGGGATTGCAGCGGCAGAGCTGAGACCCCGCAGGAGGTACGACGAGGAGGCTCAGCGCCGCCCCGCGGAAAGCGAAGTGCCTGGAACGCAAATCAGCAGCCCCCTTTAATAAATATAACTATTACTTCAATGTATTGAAGCTGCTGTAGGTTGATCAAGCACTGATCATTATCCATAGGACTTACAATTTAAAAATTTCAAAACAAAAAAAGCCGGGAAACCGGCTTTTCAGGCAAATCTCGATTTTCTCAGCCTAGAATCCAAAACGAAATTGCCGAATGGGATAAAAGCTACAGCCAATGCACTTGCGACCCATATAAAGGACCAGCGGACCTTAAAGGTCACATAGGCGATGATGAACAGGTATGTAACAAACAAAAATCCATGCAGGGAACCTACTACAGTAACCGCCTCCGGAAATCCGGCAAAATACTTCAAAGGCATCGCGATGAACAGCAGGACCAGCAGCGAGCCTCCCTCAAGAAACCCCATGATGCGAAAGCGTCCTATCGGTGTGTTCATGGTCAATCCTCCCCTTTCCAATCAAGGTCAAAGCCCTTTCATTGCTATCATATAGGCTTGCTTACAAAAAATCCAGTGGCTCTTGAACCACTCCTGTTATTCTATGCTTTTCACCAGTTCGGAGCTTAAATGCCTGGCAAACACGCCTAGATGAGCAGGCTCTGATATATCATGATGAAACAGGGGAATATGGATATTCTTCATAGCAGAGAACACCTTGCTGATCTCATTAAGATGCTGATTTTCATTTTCTCTTCTCATCTTCATGAAACGGCCGTCTGCTTCTTCCGGTATCACTTTATTGACTATGACTGCCTCCGTATGAAGTCCATGGCCAGCCAGGACCCTAACCGCTTTTTCTGTTTCGAGGATCGGGAGACGCTCGGCATTCAGGACGAACAGGCAGGCTGCAGACTGGCTGTCCAAGAGGATTTCCCGCACTTTGGCAAACTTATTTTTGCGGCTGAGAAGCTTTTCGTATATGGGATCCTCAACTGGTTCCCCGTCATTCATCCATTGGGCGAAGTTATCGTTATTTTTCTTTCTTCTTTGAAGCAGCCCGTCTATCCAGGCACTCATCAGCTCAGGAAGTGTCAGCAGCCGGATTGTATGTCCTGTCGGGGCAGTATCAAACACAATGGTATCGTAGGCGGCCATTTCATCAAGCAGCAGGGAAGTGATCCGGTCGAATACGGCCGCTTCATCGGCGCCTGGAGAAGATGCGGCCAAATCGATCTGGCGGTATACCTCTTCAGCCATAGACGCTTTGACCAAGCCTTTGAGATTGCCTTTTACCTCTTCAATATATCTTTTAGCTTCTCTCTCAGAATTAATTTCAAGAATATCGAGGTTCTGGCTGACATTCATGATACCCTGACCCGGCTTAAGATGGAACAGGTCCCCAGTATTATGGGCAGGATCCGTTGAAACGAGAAGAACTTTTTTTCCTTTTTCTGAAAGCAGCAGGGCAAGCGCCGCAGAACAGGTGCTTTTCCCTACTCCCCCTTTTCCTCCGACAAAATAAACCTTTTTATCCAGTATCAGTTTCATAGCCTCCTTTTCAGCAGCAGCGGATTCCGTCAAGCGGAGACTTTTCCATCCCCATCCGGAGATGCCACTCATGGAATTTCTCGATGATATGCGGATAAAGCTCCAGCGTGTAATAAAAAGCTGGATTGGGCAGCCCTGCCATTTCCGAGAAGCATAAAAGAATGAATAAATCCTCTTCATCCCTGAGCTCCCTCACAATTTCGGCCCGATGCGGGAGCCTTAGCACCTCATCATAAAAAGCAGCAGCCTTTTTCAGCTGTGACAGCAAGTCCATCACTTTCGCCTCCTCTCAGTCAGAAAAAGCAATGGCCGGCAATGCCGGCCAGGCTTTAGAAATGATGGGTTGTGTCTGCTGGCGGGGCATCCCTCCTGAAAGCTGCAAATGCTTCCAGGATGATCCAGAAAACAAACACAAGTATCAGCCCTCCCAAAATAAACAGAAGCATATTGGCGTCTGCTGTACCTAATCCTGACCAGTCAAATACAACCTGCTTGATCATCGCCCACAGAGTCATAATGAATACAAAAACCATCGGTATAAAAGTAACGAGGAAATTCCTGCCCTGGCGCTTCAGCCAGATGCTGATCAGCAAAAGGCTGACTCCTGCCAGAAGCTGATTGCTTGTTCCGAAGAGCGGCCATAGCAGATACCCGCCAGAACCAAATCCATTCGGACCCTTAGGAAGCAGCACCAGCGCTGCACTTGCAACAACAGCTGCCGATGTGGCGACATGGGCTTTTGTGAGCGGCTTGAAATTGTATTCTTCGCCTATTTCCGCAATGATATAGCGCATCAGCCGGACTGATGTATCAAGCGTTGTCGCAGCAAAACTGACGACAATGACAGAAACAATCGTCTTTGCAATATCAGCAGGGATCCAGACGCCGGTTGCCAGCTGGGCCGCTCCATTGATGAATGACCCGAGCCCTCCTGAGCTTGCAGCGGCAAAGCTGCTGTAAGCAGCCGTGAAGTCACCCTGTGAGGCGAATAAGGTAATGACAGCGATGATGGAGATTAAGGCAAGTGCCCCTTCCCCTACTGCCCCAAGGTAGCCTACAAACCTGGCATCCGTTTCTTTATCAAGCTGCTTGGAAGAAGTACCGGAGGAAACTAGCCCGTGAAAGCCTGAAATCGCACCGCAGGCAATCGTGATGAATAATAGCGGCAGCCAGGAAGGGTCCGCAGCGCTCGCATTAACAGCAGGTGCTGTCACCTTCGGCTGCAGGAATACAAGTCCCGCATACATGATGACAAGGCCGACGACAAGCTGATGGGAGTTGATATAGTCCCGAGGCTGCAGCAGCTTCCATACCGGGAGAATCGAAGCGATATAGCAATACACCATTAAAATGACGATCCAGATAAAAAATGACATGGCAACGCCGTCAAGGCCAAAAAGGACCTCAGCTTCCGCTCCGCCAAAGTATTTCGGCAAATCGATCTGCAGGGCAGGCACCATGCTCGCAAGTACGGCGGTTCCGTACATGACAACGAGGGCAATGATGGAGGGAATAAGCATTTCTTTTTTCCGCTTGTATACGGCATACCCGATCCAGATGGCGAGGGGTATTTCGATGAACACTGGCAGGACGCTCGCAGGAAACTGGATGAAAAGGTTTGAAATAACCCAGGCAAATACAGCATTCACCATAAGGACTAAAATTAAGATAATGAATAAGAACATCATTTTTGCTCTTTTGCCTATCAATTTGCTTGTGATGGTTCCAATTGACTGCCCTTTATTCCGGACAGAGAGTACGAGTGTGCCGAAATCGTGGATTCCTGCTGCAAAAACAGTCCCGAGAATGACCCACAAAAAGGCAGGCAGCCACCCCCAATATACTGCAATAGCTGGTCCCACAATCGGGGCAGCCCCTGCAACTGATGTAAAATGATGGCCCCAAAGGACAAATTTATTGGTGGGCACAAAGTCAACCCCATCCTGGTATTGATGAGCAGGAGTGACATAGTTGGGATCAAGTCTGTAAATCTTTTCTGCCACCCATTTTGAGTAATACCTGTAGCCTGCCGCAAAAACAAGCATGCCGATAACAGCCAGCCAAATCGAATTCAATTCTATAACCTCCTTTTATCACCTGGTATCAATTACATCATAATGAAAGCGCCTTCTTATAGTCAATATATTCCGAATATTTTTATAGATTCACTCATTATTGATGCTTACGGCATACGGCAATAAAACAGGCAAAAAATCACAGCAGGCATAGGATGTACCATTAGCAGCATATCTTACCGGCATTCGCATACCATGAAGGAGGTGGCTATTTTGGACTTGCTTCAATTTCTGAACCAGAAATATATCATGCTTGTGCCGGCGCTATGGGTCATTGGATTGGCTTTGAAGCACACACCCTGGGTTCCTGACTGGACCATCATCTGGATTCTTTTGCTGCTGTCAGTCGGCTTTGGGGCGTTTGCCTTTGGCTTTTCCATCAACGGGATCCTGAACGGCGTTATTGCTGCAGGGGTCGCTGTGCTTGGACATCAAATGTACAAGCAGTCATTTCTCGGCAAACCTGCAAACAGGAAAAAAGACAAGCATAAAGACTAAGGGGAGGCTTGCTGTTTTTTAGATATGATCAGTGAATACCGGAGACATGCTGCTCTTTTGATTTCAAAAAAAACACCATAAAAGCATTCAGCTTTCATGGTGCCCGTCTATAAAGACGGCAGCTCAGCACCTGCAGCAGCAGATACTGAAATATACGGAGGAGATCTTCCCTAACAATATATTTCAATCCTTCGGAAAAAGTGTGGACAAATCATCTCAACGTTTTCATCAATTTTCGGTTGTTATTCAGCAAAACGGCTTATAATTAGAGAAATGGGGGTAAAAATGGAAGAGCACCGTAGAGACATAAGAGGTGATGCTATGGAATGGAGAGGTTTATTCATCAATAACCCGGACAGGCAGATAGAAATATCCATATACCCTGCAGGGAACACGAAAGATGGAGAGGAAGGGTATGTTGCCATGGCCAGGGAACAGATCCGGCAAATTACCGTCCAGGAGTTTTCAAATTGCCGGCTGAAGGCTGTAAGGATGGCATTATCCCTTCTTGAAGATGAAATCCTATTGCATTTAAAATACGACCAGGACAATACTCCGCAATAATCAGGCAAGAAGAAGGGAAACAGGCTGCAGCGCTCTGATTCCCGCTTTTTGTTTTCAGTCCTCTTCCCCGTCTGTTTCCTTCAGCTCCAGGTGGAATTCCCCGACAGCATCTTCCTCGTACAGATTCGTTAAAGAGGTATAATATTTATCGATCATTCCCCGAAACTCCAATGCATCCTCAGGCACCGATACATCAAAATACAGATCATATAACAGGGTAGTGATATCATGATATTCCTGATGGCTCACTTTGAAGTCAAAAGAGAGATGAATGGCCTGCTCCCCTTTTTCAGCCACTGTTTCCTCTTTATAGTTGTATACATCAATCCGGTTCCCATTCAGGATTACCTGCTTGGCCATGAACGAATTCCTCCTTTTTCTTATTCATCTTGAAACGGACAAGATTGGCTTATTTTATGTAAGAATTCTTGGTTAAATGAATCGTACACCTTTATTTACAGGAATTCAAACAACTTGATTTCCTAAAAAAAAAGAGCTCCAAAGGGGAAGCTCTTTCTCATTCGTCTTCTTCTGGCGTATTCATATGTTCTTCTTCATCTATCAGGTAAGTCCAGTCGCTTTTTATCATATTGTCCCAAAGTTTTTCAATGATTTTCATGGATGAATCCCTCTCTTCGGTGAATTGTTACTACATAATTACCCGATTTTCGGAAGAGATAACATCCAATTTATAGAAATAATTAAGTTCTCTTCTTAATGACATCTGCATACTGCTTGGAGGTCCGGACCTCAACGGTCAGCTGTCCGTTTGCCATGACAGTTTTCAGCAGGAACGGGGCCCCGGCTTTATTCTGAAATCGGAAATCCTTGCCGCCGTAGGAAACAGTGGCATCCCTGCCGACGGGCACATAACCGACCGTAACAGAATGATGGTGCTTCTCTACATAGTCTACCCCCACCTGATCGACTGCATTAAAGAGGGTTGACGAAGTCTGGCAGATTCCGCCGCCTATGCCCATGACCAGCTTTCCATTGATAGCCTCCTGAGCCGGCTGATAGCCATGTGCCTCATCGCTTGGCCCTACTGTTGTGTTAAAGGAGAAATAATCGTCGACGCCCACAATCACATTTTGAATTGCCTGGGCAGACAACTCGATATTCTTAGTCCTTCCTGCTACAGAACTATTAAACTTGGTTGTATAAGAGGCAACCACCACTTCGCTTAAATGGGCAGCGTCCTCCGGCTTATAGCCGCTTTCGGAAACGATGAGCGGCAGTTCAACATTTCCCCCCTCAGCAGAAGCCTCAATCACCTTTGCGGTCAGCTCCGCTTCCTCGAGGATCGTCCTTGGATTCCCTTTTACAATCCCACCGTTCGCATCGATCCGGTCAGGGAACATCCTTTTGTCATAGCCGGGACTTGCATCTGTCCCTCTTGCCAGGCCCTTCGCCCATTGGCTGATTTGCTGCTTATACTTTTCCAGATCATTTTCATAGCCCATTTCCTCGGGTTTAAACGTCTTAATGATTGCTTTCGTGTTCGGATCTATCACCTGGACCACTACCGGTTCTTTTGCTTCTTCAGCCAGTTTTTCCTGTTCCTGCTTTTCTTTCTCCTTCTGAAGCTGGCTTTCGGGTTCATTCACTTTTTCCTTTAGGTTCTCCTCTTTGGATGCCTGGTCCGCACACCCGCCCAAAACTGCCAAACTGCCAATCAACAAAGCTGCCATCCATCTTCTGCTTTTTGTCATGAGTCCCCCAACCCTGTTTTTTATTTCCAAAAACCACAAACTTCTATCCTAAAAACAGCTTCCGCTTATCATCTTATTCTTCAATATTGAAGGTATTCCCGGTGAAGCTAGGAACTATCTACTATTTTACAATAAAATGGATTCTTTATAAAGAATTAGGGGAGTTGGGAATGAAAGGAAGCAGTTTGGCTGAACGAAAAACACTCCCCGGAGGAAGTGACCATTTTTACCTTAAGAGTCCTTTTCCAATGCTTCTGCTGCTGAATTTCATTCTTAAATAGTCAGCACATCCTTCAATATCCGGTTCTTTTGTTCCTTCCATGAGAACCTGGATATACGGCTTTCGATCTTTAAGCAGCTTTGAGATCAGGCTATAGTTTAACAGGCCCTGTCCTGCCGGAACGATCTTCACCTGGTCCTCTTCGACAACGAAGTCTTTTGCATGGAAAATGGCGATTTTTTCCCCAAGAAGTTCAATAGCTTCTGCTAAAAGCTCATCCTGCCTATGATAGTTTTCAACCGTAATGAGGTTAGCGGGATCAAATATGACCTGGACATTATTTGAATCTACAAGGTCCAAGAGGCGTTTGAGCCTATCAGCTGAGTGGACTGGATGATTCACCCCTGCTTCTACACCGACAATTACACCGAATCTTTCAGCTTCAAGGGCGAGCTCGGCAACACTTTCCACTGCGTCTAAAAAGGGCTTTTCCTCAAAATTTCTTTCACTATAGCCCATTTCAGGAAGAACACTTCCAGTCTCGGTACCGACGATGCTGCAGCCAAAATCCCTTGCATACCGGATATGCTCTTTAAATTTCTCCAGTCCTTTTCGCCTCTCTGACAGGTCTGGGTGAATGAGATTAACATAACAGCCAAGTACAGCAATTTGGACGCCGGCATCTCCGAATGTCTTTCCGATGTAACGGGAAAGACCCGGCGAAAGGGTTCCCGGTGATGGATAAAGAGCAGGAAGGGATTTTCCCAGAGCAAGCTGAATACATGAAAACCCCTTGCGGCCAATTTCTTCTGCCAGCTCTTCCAATGAATCTTTTTCAATATCGTGGGCTCTGATTCCAAGGTTCATCTTAGTCTCCTCCTAATAAGAAAGCCGCACTCTTGTACGGCTTCTTTCATATATTCTCTTATCGTACGAGCCAGCCTCCATCCACCGCTAAAAGATGTCCGTTCATATAGCTGGAAGCGTCACTTGCCAGGAACACAACGGCCCCCATCAGGTCGGCAGCCTGCCCCCATTTCCCTGCAGGAATCCGTGAAAGAATTTCTGCATTCCTCTTTTCATCAGACCTGATTGCAGCTGTATTATCTGTCGCAATATAGCCAGGTGCAATCGCGTTTACCTGGATATTGGATTCTGCCAGCTCATTTGCAAACGCCTTTGTCAGACCTGCCACTGCATGCTTGCTTGCCGTATAGGAAGGGACGAATTTTCCTCCCTGGAAAGACAGCATGCTCGCAATATTAATGATTTTCCCGGATTTCTGTTCAGCCATTACTTTTGCTGCCTCCTGGCTGAGCAGATAAAGTGAATTCAAATTAACTTCCAATACAGCATCCCAGTCTTCTTCTTTATACTCAAGAAGCGGGGCACGGCGGATCGTACCTGCATTATTGACAAGGATATCAATTTTTCCGTATTCATTCAGACAGGCGTCTACTGCTTCTTTAATCTTTGTTCGATTGCTAAGGTCTGCCTGGAAGAATACCGCCTTCTGCCCTGTTTCTTCTATTAATTTTTCAGTTTCCTGCCAATCGCCGCTTCTGGAAATGACAAACAGGTCGGCCCCTGCCTTGGCAAGCGCTGCCGCATATGCCTGGCCAAGGCCTTTGTTTCCGCCTGTTACGATTGCAGTCTTGCCGGCAAGGCTGAACATATCCATTGAAAAAGAACTTAGTGCCTCTGTCATACGAAATCCTCCGTTTCTATCAGTCTCTTATCGCAATTCTTCCATTTTGACATGGTCCATATCGGTATAAGTGATATTCTCTCCGCACATTCCCCAGATGAAGGTATAATTGCTTGTTGCCGTGCCGGTATGGATGGACCAGCTCGGGGAGATGGCAGCCTGTTCGTTCTTCATAACAAGATGCCTTGTTTCATCAGGCCTTCCCATGAAGTGGAACACACGGGTATCTTCCTCCATATCGAAATAGAGATATACCTCCATTCTCCGCTCATGGGTATGGCACGGCATCGTATTCCAGACGCTTCCCGCAGACAGCATCGTTAAGCCCATCTGCAGCTGGCAGCTCTCACAGACATTTGGATGGACATACTGATAGATTTTCCGCTCATTCAAGGTGCCCGGCCCACCCATTTCCAGCGGCTTGATTTCATTGATATCAATTTTGACCGTCGGATACTGGTGATGGGCAGGGGTGGAGTTGATATAGAATTTGGCTGGCTGTGCGGCATTTTTGGAACGGAAAAGCACTTCCCTGGTCCCTTTTCCAACATATAATCCGTCCCTGGCCCGCATATCATATTCTGTGCCATCAAGGATGACCGTGCCGTCCCCGCCAATATTGATGATGCCGAGCTCACGCCGCTCCAGGAAATAATCGACGCCCAATTCCTTGTCAAGCTTGATGGTCAGTTCATTCTCGGAAGGTGTAACACCGCCAAAGATCATCCGGTCATTATGTGTATATGTCAGGCGGACCTGCCCTGATTCAAACAGTGTTTCCACCAGGAACTCTCTTCTTAAATCATCGGTCGTATACTTTTTCATATCCTCGGGATGAATCGCATAGCGTGTTTCCATTGTGCATTCTCCTTTTCAATCATTATTTTCAGCGGAGTATTTTTCCTGGTTCACTTCCCGCCAAAGCTAACACTTCTTCCTTTGTAAATGAATTGCTGTCTCCATGGACTGTGTGTTTAAGGGCTGAAGCCGCTGTTGCGAAATCTGCCGTCATCTGAGAATCCCACCCTTCCAGCACACCAGCAAGAATCCCGGCCATAAAGGCATCTCCTCCGCCAACCCTGTCCACGATAGGCTCTATATGGTGGACTTTAGACTGAAAAAGCCGGCTTCCAGTGTACAGATTACCCTGAAGCGTATTGCTTGTGGCTGATTTGATTTTCCGGAAGGTAGAGCAGATATACCGGATGCCGGGATATGAAGCAGCCAGTTTACGATAATAGGTTTGCACCCTTTCCGTTTGTGAAAGAGAGCTATCTGCAGGTTCCATCCCCAAGAGATGGATGCTGTCCAATTCCCCGCATGAACAGATGTCTGCATATGGAAGCAGTTTCTTTAAGGCTTCCCCGGCTTCTGACTGGCTCCAGAGCTTTCCGCGGTAATTGAAGTCAAGGCTTGTCAGCACTCCATATTCCTTAGCTTTCTTGAAAGCGAGGAGTGCAAGCTCCCTGAGCTCAGGAGATAGGGCAAGTGTGATTCCGCTTACATGAAAAAGTGTAGCTTCGCGCAGCATGCCGTCCAAGTCTACTTCTTCAGGCACCAGTTCTGAGAAGCTCGAATGCTTGCGGTCATAGGTGACCTTGGCGCTTCGTTCCCCTGTCCCTGATTCCAAATAGTAGGTGCCGAGGCGGTCTCCGCCTTTTAAAAGGAAGTCTGTCCGGACGCCATTTGCTTTTAAATGCCTTTCTGCCCCTTGGCCTAGAGGATTGTCAGGCACCTTGCCTGCAAAAAATGATTCATAGCCAAAGTTGGCCATAGAGACGGCCACATTGGCTTCTGCACCGCCATAGTGGACGGTAAGACCTGCTGCCTGGGAAAGCCTTACGCCATCTTCTGTTGAAAATCGCAGCATAATCTCTCCCAGCGTAACAATCTTCATCATTGCAGCCCCTCTTTCCTTGCTTCTTTGACAATTTTTATATATTCTGCAGACATTTCGGTAATTTTTTCATAGTTTCCTGTTTTGGCAGGCGCCGCCAGGTTCCCGCCAACCCCTACTGCCACACAGCCGTTTCTGATCCATTCCCCCGCATTTTCCAGGCTGACTCCACCGGTCGGCATGATATTAGCCTGAGGAAGCGGTGACTTGACCGCTTTAATGAAGTCCGGCCCAAAGGCATTGCCAGGGAATAGCTTGATAATATCTGCCCCGTATTCCAGCGCTTCCTTCATTTCTGTGATCGTCATGCAGCCGGGCATATAGGGCACCTGATAAAGGTTGCACAGTTTAGCAGTCTCTCTGTCAAAGGCAGGACTGACGATGAATTCAGCGCCGGCGAGAATGGCAATCCTCGCTGTCGCCGCATCCAGGACAGTTCCGGCCCCCAGAACGGCACGCGAGTCATCTGCAAAATATCCCGACAATTCCTTTAAAACAGCTTCAGCTCCATCAATGGTAAAAGTGATTTCAATCCCGGCAATTCCACCCTTTACACAGGCTTCTGAGATTTTAACGGCCTCTTCCCTTGAGTCGGCCCTGACAACCGCTACCACTCCGGAATCAATCAATCGATTCAATATGTTCAGCTTCTTCATAATTGCCTCCCCGGCAGAAATTGATCTGCATGTCCCGCCTATAAAGTGACTCCGCTCTTAAAAATCGAAATTTCCCTGAAATCGTTTTTCTCGTTATTGACCAATTCCCCGCTTGCCACACTGATGATATAGTTTGTGAACTGCTGCAGTACCTCATCTGCGGAAATTTCTTCTTCAAGGAGTGTGCCTGCATTGAAATCGATCCAATGGGGCTTTGTTTCATAAAGCTGGGTATTGGTCGAGATTTTCATCGTCGGTACAAAAGTTCCGAACGGGGTTCCCCTGCCTGTCGTGAACAGGACAATATGGCAGCCTGCTGCGGCCAGTGCAGTGGAAGCAATCAGATCATTCCCTGGCGCGCTGAGAAGGTTCAGCCCTTTTTTACGGAGAGTACCGCCGTATGGCAGGACATCAACCACCTTGGAGGTTCCGGCTTTCTGGGTGCAGCCAAGAGACTTATCCTCAAGAGTGGTGATCCCTCCCGCTTTATTGCCTGGTGATGGATTCTCATAGACAGGCTGCTTATGTTCAAGGAAATAGCCTTTAAAATCATTGATCAGGCTGACCACCTTTTCAAAAACCTCTTCGTTTTCCGCCCTTTCCATAAGGATGGTCTCTGCACCAAACATTTCCGGCACTTCAGTCAATACGGTCGTACCGCCCTGGGCGATCAGATAATCAGAAAAGCGGCCGAGCAGAGGGTTTGCGGTTATGCCCGAGAACCCGTCAGATCCCCCGCACTTCAGGCCGATGTTCAATTCAGAGAGCGGAACATCCTCTCTTTTATCATCCTTGGCTGCTTCATAGATTTCTTTCACAAGGTGAAATCCAGCTTCAATCTCATCTGAAACTTCCTGGGATACGAGGAATTTAACCCGGCTTTCATCCACTGTTCCCAGAGATTTCCTGAATTCCTCCATCTCATTGTTCTCACAGCCAAGACCTAAAACGAGCACGCCGCCTGCATTGGGGTGATGGACCGCATCAAGAAGGATTTGCTTCGTATTTTCATGATCATCCCCCAGCTGGGAGCAGCCATAGCTGTGCTTAAGAACCAGGGCTTGATCAAATGGATTTTGGCCGCCGGTATGCTTTTCAAAGCGGCTGATGATTTTTTCAGCAATTCCATTCACACAGCCGACCGTCGGGACAATCCACAATTCATTGCGGATACCGGCTTTGCCGTTTTTGCGCCGGTAGCCCTTGAAGGTTCTTTGCTCATTACGGAAAGGGCTATCTGTAAAAGCCGGAGAATAGCTATATTCCTCCTGGCCAGATAGATTCGTTTTCGTATTATGAGTATGGACAAGCTCTCCCGGAAGGATGACTGCTGTTGCATGCCCGATCGGATAGCCGTACTTTACGATATTTTCATTCTCATTAATCCCGGCTGCTGCAATTTTGTGCCCGCGGAGGATATCCTCGCGCAAAATGATGGATTGGCCATCCACTGTTAATTCAGCGCCAGCTTTCAGATCTTTTAGTGCGAGAATAATATTGTCTGCCGGATTGATTTTAAGAAAATCTCTCATTCTAGTTCCCCCCTAGCCAGGACAGGCTTGTCAATTACGCGCTGAAGCGCTTTCTCAATGCCTGTTTCTTCTATTTCCCTGAGATATCCAGCCACTGCTTCCTTAAGGCCTGCAATCCCGGTGAGATCCCTGCCCAAAAGCTTTTGTTCTTTCAAAAGGTTAGCGGACAGCTGCTCTATCCCAATCTGCTTTTTCTCAAAGCTTTTCCACTCCGATAGAAGGATTTCGAGTACCGTACTGCTGTCTTCCACATCCATTTTCTTGTATAGATACAATAGGCAGCATAAGGAAAAGACGATTTTTGCCGGCAGTTTTCCTTCTTCTTTTATATAATCAAGCAGAGCCGGCAGATTTCTGGCAGAAAATTTCGACACTGAATTCAAGGAAATGCTCTTTAGGTAATGCTTGATATAAGGGTTGGCAAAACGGTTCATTACCTCTTCTGCATACTGCTCCAGCTCTTTTCTGTCCCCATCAAGTGCCGGAAGGATTTCCTCTTCGATCAGCTTTTTTATAAAAAGCCCCACCTCAGGATGTTTCACAGATTCTTCAACTGTTTCAAGCCCGGAAAGGAGTGCCAGGGGCGTCATTGCCGTATGAGCACCGTTTAATATCCTTACTTTCCTTGTACGAAAAGGAGTGATGTCATCAGTGATGACAAGATTCAGTCCAGTCCCTTCAGCAGGCAGCTCATCTTTTAGCCAGGACGGCCCCTCTATAGCCCAGAGATGATAATGCTCCCCTGTTACAAGGAGTTCGTCTTCATAACCAAGCTCTTCTGTTTTCTCCTCCAGGCTATCCTTCGGAAAACCCGGGACAATCCGGTCCACCAGTGTTGAGCAGAACACATTGGCATGATCAATCCAGCATTTGAAATCCTCGCTAAGATTCCATGAATCTGCGTATTGGAGAATAATTCCCTTCAATTTTCCGCCATTTTCTTCAACCAATTCACACGGAAGGATGATGCAACCATATTTTTCATCGCCCTTAAAGGCCAGGTAACGATGGTATAAAAAACCTGCCAGCTTTCCGGTAAACCCCTTCTGCGGACGGTCTTCCAGCCTGTCATCGGGATCAAAGACCATTCCAGCCTCGGTTGCATTGCTGATGATGAATCTGAGCTCCTTCTGTCCGGCAAGCCTGATAAATTCCTCATAATCTGTTTGAAGATTGATTCCCCTGCTGATTGAATCGATCACCATATGTTCCTTTACAGGGATCCCTTCCTTCAGCCCTTCAAGATAAAGGGTGTACAGCCCATCCTGCCGGTTAAGCCGTTCAATTTTACTGGACCCTCGGGGCTGTACGACAACGCAACTTCCATTGAACCCTTTTTTCTCATTTAAAATTTGAATCTGCCAGTCTGCGAAACCCCTTAAAAAGTTCCCTTCGCCAAATTGAAGGATTCTTTCAGGGAATATCCTTTTGGCATGTGTTTTACTGCTTAGGCGCTCCATATCCTTCCTCCCTTATATTCAATCATGCACACGTTAACATTTTTACCAGGAGCCCGCTGGCTTCGGGCTGTGCTAGCTAATCCTTTTCACAGAGCTTCTAATGATGAGCTCAGTGTTAACAAATATTTTTTCCGCCTCAAGCCCTCCTTGAACAAGAGTGAGCATTTTTTTCGCACCCAGCAGGCTGATTTGCTCTACAGGCCTTTTCACGGTGGATAGCGGTGGAGTCGTGTATTGTGAATAACCGATATCATCAAAGCCGATAACAGATAGATCATCAGGCACTTTCAGACCTTTTTCAAATGCACAGTTCATGGCACCAATCGCCATATCATCATTAGAGCAGAAAACGGCAGTCGGCGGGTCCTTAAGGGATAAAAGCTGCTCCATGGCCAGAAAGCCGCTTTCCATATCATAATTGCCTTTCACTGCATAACTGCTTTTCAGGGATATCCCGTGATCTATCAATGCCTGCAAATAGCCGTCCTTGCGCATTTGGGAGGATTTGAAACTTGAAGTTCCTTCAATAATTGCAATATCCCTATGGCCGTTTTCAATAAGGTATTCCACTGCCTGTTTGGAGCCTTCTGCATCATTAGAGCATATATTATATACACTTTCTTCTTCTATATCCCTGTTCAGTACAATAAGGGGGATCTCCTTTTGCAGCACATGGTAGATAAAAGGATTATCGCGGACACTTTGGCTCATAAGAATGATTCCATCAAACCGCTGCCTGTTGATGCTTGTAAAATCCTGATAATCATCGATCCCTCGAATGAACAGATTATAATCCTGTGAAATAGCTCCGTTAACTCCCTTGATTGTATCCGCAAGAAAGCTGGCCGAAGTCCCAGTTATAAAGCTTGTCAGGAACAGACCGATTGTATGCGATTTCTGCATAACCAGGCTCTTGGCGTTTACATTCGGCGAATAGTTAAGCTGGGCAGCAATTTCGAGAATTTTCCTCTTTGTCGGCTCTTTGATCATAGGACTGTTGTTTAATGCACGCGATACCGTTGTATGCGATACATTGGCTATTCTTGCAATATCTTTAATTGTTACCATATATAAACCTTCCTTTTTAACCAATCAATGCTATTTATCCTTTTATTATAACCTGCCCTGCCCGCCGGCTCCAAGCCGGGACATGATTACGGCTTATTTAACAGCAGCTGCGTGCTGTTTTTCAGCCTCCTGGAATTGAAAATATTCTTCCGCATTATAATAGGAGATCCCTTTGATAATCCGGCTGAGCAGTTCCTTGTCATTTGGAATTTCACCATTTTCGACCCATTCACCGATCAGACTGCAGACAACCCTGCGGAAATATTCATGCCTGGTGTATGAAAGGAAGCTTCTTGAATCGGTAAGCATTCCGATGAACCTGCTGAAGAGCCCCATATTTGCCAAGGCTTTCATCTGATCGAGCATCCCATCCCTCGTATCATTGAACCACCAGGCAGTCCCAAATTGAATTTTCCCCGGTATGCTGCCGTCCTGGAAGCTGTTGATGATGCTGGCAAGAATATGGTTGTCACCCGGATTCAGAGAATACAGGATCGTTTTTGGCAGCCCTCCTGCCTGATCTAAAGAATCAAGCAGACTGACGAGCGGCTTTGCAATCTTGTCATCATTAATAGAGTCGTAGCCAGTATCAGGGCCAAGGGTCTGGAACATCTTCGTATTATTATTGCGGTGGGCATTCATATGGTATTGCATAGCCCATCCCAGGCTGGCATAAAGCTTGCCCAGATGAATAAGCGTATAGGTTTTATACTGCTTTTCCTCTTTCTCGGATACAGTGCCACCCGAAAGCTTTTTAGCAAAAATTTGTGAAACCTCTTCAAATGCTGCTTCTTCATATACAACCTGATCAAGCGCATGGTCAGAAACCCGGCCGCCGAGGGAGTGGAAGAAATGGACTCTTGAATCCAATGCTTCAAGAAGGCTTGAATAGCTGTCAACCGTAATCCCGCTCGCTGCCTCAAGCCGTTCAATCCATTCTTTGTAGCCATGGCGGTTGATTTCCAGACCTTTATCAGGCCTGAAACCTGGTACGACCAGTACCGGAAAGTCTTCCTCCTTTGAAAGAAGCTTGTGATATTCAAGCGAATCGGCCGGATCGTCGGTTGTGCAGATGACCCGGACATTTGATTTCCTGATGATCTCCCGTACTCTGAAATCATCTGTTGCGAGCTGCTTATTGACCTTATGCCAAATGTCTGGTGCAGACTTTTCATTTAAGATGTCATAGATGCCAAAAAAGCGCTGAAGCTCCAGGTGAGTCCAATTGTACAGCGGATTTCCTATTGTCATCGGCACTGTCCTCGCCCAGGCAAGGAATTTATCATAATCGTCTGCATCACCGGTTATGTACTTTTCATTGATCCCATTCGCTCGCATTACTCTCCATTTATAATGGTCCCCATACAGCCAGGCTTCTGTAATATTTTTGAACTTTTTATTTTCATAAATTTCCTTTGGGCTGATGTGACAATGGTAATCGATGATCGGCAAATCCTTTGCTTCCTCATGATACAAAAATGCAGCCGTTTCATTTTTCAGGAGAAAATTCTCGCCCATAAACTTTTCCATATGAATCACCCTCCGTTATTTGTTAACGTTAACAATTTTCTATAAATTCAGTCTAACAAATTTAGAAAGTTCTGTAAACGACTTTTGTTAACGTTAACATTTTTTTATTCTGACCAGCTCCTTTCCTTAGTTAAAAAGATACTTTGTACTGGTAAACAGTCATTTAAATTGTTTGTTTAGTTTGTTGCCTGGAAAGCAAAAGCACTTTTTTTAAAAATGGCTTTGTTAAACATTGTTGTAGCCCAAAATCAACAAGGTACACTCACACAGCCAAAAAAATAAAGAGTCCCGGTAAGATTTATCCCCGGAACCCCCATAAATTTAAATAGCAGAACAACAGCTATAATAATTGCCTTATTCTGCAGTAAGAATTTCTTCAATCTGCTGGAGGCTGTCTTCTTTCAGCTTTACTCCTGATGCCTTTACATTTTCCTCAAGCTGCTCAGGGCGGCTTGCCCCGACAAGGGCGCTTGCTACGTTTGGCTGTCTGAGGATCCAGGCAAGGGCGAGCTGGGATAAGGTAAGATCCTCTTGCTGCGCAATCTTTTCCAGGCTCTCTGCTTTTTCAAGATTACGATCGTTCAGGACGCCGTAAAGAGTGCCCAGGTCCTTTTGAGAGGCACGGCTTCCTTCTGGAGGTGCTTCCCCTTTTTTATATTTGCCTGTCAGCACGCCTTGGGCAAGCGGCGAGAACACAACCTGGCCGATTCCATGCTTTTCGCTGACAGGTATGATTTCTTTTTCAATGTTCCGATGCAGCATGCTGTAATTCGGCTGGTTTACAACAATCCGGTCCCAAAGCCTTTTATCTGCAAGATGAACAGCTTCGGTCATCTGCTCTGCCGTCCATTCGCTTACACCTGCATACAAGATCTTTCCTTGCCTGATCAGATCATCAAGAGCTCGCAGGGTTTCTTCAAGAGGGGTTTCCGGGTGAAATCGGTGGCAATAATAAATGTCGATATAATCAAGCCCGAGCCGCTTCAGGCTTGCATCCGCCTGCTCCATGATATGCTTGCGCGAAAGCCCTGAATCATTGGGCCCGTCCCCCATCTTGCCAAAAACCTTCGTTGCAAGAACATAGGAACTCCTGTCATATTTGGCAAGTGTTTTTCCAACGACCTTTTCTGCCTCTCCGCGCATATACACATTCGCCGTATCAAAAAAATTGATGCCGAGCTCATATGCTTTATCTATAGAAGATGATGCCTTCTGCTCCTCTACATACCCTCCATAGGTGAGCCAGCTGCCGAGGCTGATCTCGCTGACCTTAAGGCCGGTATTTCCAAGACGCCGGTATTCCATGATCATTAGCTCCTTTATTTATGTATTGATAGAGTTTTTTGAAAACTCTATGTATTTTAGTCTATCACCCTTAAAGAAAATTTTCTTTTTAGATGCTCAGAAGATCTTTCATCTTATAGGATTGAGCTCAAAATGTGATTCTTCCAGCTTCATAACTTTGATTTCCGGATGCCTCTGCTTCACTTTCCCCGCAAGAGTCTTTACCCCAAAAATTTCTGTGAAGGTATGGCTGCCTACAAGCAGATTCATTCCGGAAAATTGTGCGTATTGAATGGTATATAAAGAAGCTTCGCCAGTAATATAAGTATCGCACCCGCCATCAAGAGCAAGCTTCAGGTAATCGGTAGAATGGCCGGCTCCTGTCATGATCCCCACCCTCTTGACTTCTTTGCCGTTATTTCTCCAGCGTCTCACCGGTTCATTCAATAGGCGGCTGAGCTTAAATGCCAATTCCTCAAAACCTAAAGGCTCCTTGAATTCACCGATGCCCGGAATGCCGCCATTATCAAAAATAGAATATTGGATGATCTCGTCAATGCCGATTTTCTCCATTAATGAGGTACATGTCCCAAAACGGATATAATCCAGGGGACCATGAATCCAGAAGTGGCTGATCTCATGCTTTTGCAATTTGTTCCTGCATTCTTCATTAAGCCCGTAAATGAAATCCCAGGCGTCATGATGGGTGATAATTAAATCAACCTGACTCCGGACGGCATGTTCGATGGTTTCCAAAGATAGATTCGTAGCATAGCCAACGGTTCTGATTTCCTTATCTGTGCTGTTCGTGAAGCCATAATCGTCTTCAAACGTTTCTAAAAGCTCTTTGCCGAATAATTCTTCTATAGTCAAAGTAAACTGGTCGATATCCAATTTTATCCACCTCGTTTTTTTCACATTTTAACACAAACCTTTACAGTATTATTAGAAATTTCAAGTATCCCATTACCCTGGGCTTCAATTATACCTTACTGCCTAAATGACAGTCTTATATCTATGCGTCTTAGAATGGAGCTTATAAATAGGAGCATTCACCACAATAAAAGGAAAAAGCAGAATAAAAACCACTATACTAAATAATGATTATTCTTCTACATTTATAATTACTATATAATTTAATTGCGGCAAGTGTATGTAACTGTTCTTTTACAAACGATTAATTTAGGAGGAATACCTTTTGATTTATTCATTGTGGACAGGAAAGATTCCTTTTCTGGAGTCTGGAGATGAGGATCGCAAGCCTGTTCTTGCTTTCTATCCTGCAAGTAATAATACAGGCAGAAGTGCAGTGATTGTATGTCCTGGAGGGGGGTATCACCATAGAGCTGATCATGAGGGAGAACCGGTTGCAAAATGGCTAAACTCTCTTGGCATTTCAGCATTTGTACTGCATTACCGAGTAGCTCCCTACAGGCATCCAGTTCCTTTAGCAGATGTGCAGCGGGCTATACGCTTTGTCAGGCACCACTCTGAAAAGTGGAATATCGATAAGCAAAAGATAGGAGTTCTGGGGTTTTCGGCTGGCGGACATTTAGCAGCCTGCGCCTCGACTTTGTCACATCTGCGTACAACAAAAGAAGAGGATAACATTGACTTAGAGAACTGCCATCCGGATTTAGCTATTTTAAGCTATCCGGTCATATCATTATTAGAGCATTATCATGAAGGATCGATGACTAATCTTCTGGGAGACGAGCCCAATGAGGAGATCAGGGCTTTATTATCCTGCGAACGTGAAGGTGCTAAAACTTTGCCGCCGCCAACCTTTATATGGCATACGTCTGATGATGCAGCTGTTCCTGTTGAAAACAGCCTATTATATGTCTCATTATTGAGCAAATTAAAAGTGCCATATGAGTTACATGTTTTTCCGCATGGACGGCATGGCCTAGGACTTGCCAGCGATAACCCTGCTGCAGGCAAATGGACTGAGCTTTGTGCTGTATGGCTCGCTCAGCATGCATTCTGCCAATAATTTAATTCAACAGAGTGAAGACCGGTTTCTGGTCAGCTTTCTAATTCTCCTTTTCAATGCACAGCATTTGTGTTTAAACATTCTATTAAAAAGGGGGCAGTCATTTTCAGACTGCACCCTTTTCTCTATTCCGGATTCCACCCTTTTAACACAGTCTCGATGTTGGCTGCTTCAGCTTCTTCATCTGTAAGCTGAGGCCTATCGGGATTTGAGCCAGGTCCTTCATTCATATATTCATAGAATCTTGCATCTTTGGCACTGAAGCCTGACATGTCAGTCCAGCCATCCGGATGAATGTGGGCACCCAAATAATTATTTTTGAATATGACGCTTGCTATGGCCTCCGGATCCCCGCCAGGGTGCCAGGGCCTTCCAAGATAGACCGTTCCTTTGGCCGCTGAGCTTGTAAATCGATTGTTTAAAAACAGGAATCCATATGGCTCATTTATATGGGTACTTGCAGCTGATATATATCCGTTTTCTGCAGAAGACCCTCTATTCAAAGAAAAGATCTCACATTCTTTGAAAACTGCTCTTGCCCCTCCAAAAATAAAATCAATATCACCTTCAATATAACACCGGCTAAAATACTGAGACCCCTCTTTTAGGTAAAGTGTATCTTGATTTCCCAGAAACCGCACCTGGTAAAATTCCATTCTCTCACCGCTGGCATAAACAGCTACCGCCTGTGTCTCTTCTTCCAAGCGTTTTGGATTGAATGAGTTTTCAAAGGTAAGGTTTCTGGCTGTAAAATCCCCCGCATAAAGGAATACACTTGCGCTATTGCGTGTTCCAATGATACCGCCATCGGGGGACATTATTTTTGCATGGTTATCATAAGTGAGGATTGTGTTCTCGACACTTTCTCCAATTAGCGTCACAAATGGTTTATTTGCCGGAACTACGATTCGTTCCTTATATACTCCGTTCTTAATAAAGATTTCCACTTTATTTTTATTATCAGCCGGTATAGCATCAATCGCTTCTTGAACGGTCTGATAAGCACCTTTCCCGTCTTTGGCTACAGTCATTTTTAATGGTTTAGTTACACTTTCTTTAAAAGTCATTATCTTACCACTCCCTTTCCTAAACGCTCCCATTCCGCATATTTAACGCCAATTTTCAGGAAGTAAATTTTAGGCCGTTGGATACCCAAATTAATACTTTGCAAAGCGAAATTCTTTATGATAGCTTCAGTTCTGGTCTTTTACTTAGTAATTTTGAGATTTACTTATGAAAATAAGAAAAAACACGAAATAACTGATCCCGCTGATACAGCCTAATATATTCATTTCTTTTCTAGTGCTTTGTAAGTGTCCTTAATCATTTTAATTAGACTTCTTTAGCCCGCAGTGCTGTAAGGCAGACCCAATTTTGGCCAGCCTTTCAAAGATCCAAAAATGTTCTCAAGCTTATACTCTTTAACTTGCTCATCTGTTAGAAATTTTGCCCAGCTTACCCGTTTGTCCATACAGCCGCCCGGGCCGCTGCTGTTATACTCAGCATAAAACGCTGTGTTCTCCGCTTGGGGTTTATCCCAATTATGCCAGCCTTCAGCTTTAATATGCTCACCCATCCATGTATTGATAAAGACTGTTTTGGCATAATCACGCCAAGGCCTGCCCAAGTAGACCGTACGGGCTGCCGCCTTACTTAATAAGGTGCAATTGATAAAAACATAGCCATGTTCCTGGTCAAAAGGGGTGGATGCAGCTGTGATATAGCCATTTACATCTGTTCGGTTTAAATCTAAACTATGAATTTCGCAATCTTCAAAAACAGAAGTTGCAGAACCAAAAATGAAATCCACATCGCCCTCTATGCAGCAGTGCTTAAAATAGCTGCGGCAATGTCGTTTTTCCAATCCATCACGCGGCCCGCCGAACGAACTGCCTTCAATCGGCTTTGGCGGAAGAGGTGCAGTAAACACAGTATCCTGCCTGGCTAAAAAAGCACAATTGTGAAACTCAGTCTGATCAGCATCCACATACATGGCCACCGCCTGTCCAACCTCACTGCCTTTGCCTGCATTATTTTCGAAAGTGATATTTTCAGCCAAAAACCTATCACCGGTAACAATGCAGGAATAAGACCCGAATGTACCCATTTTTTTGCTGTCATCTTCCAATTTATTCGCATAATCATTAAAAGTGATTTTTACCAGATCCCGGTGTGTTCCGATCAGGGATACTGACGGCTTATTGATATCGAGCTTTTCCTTGTACACACCATCTTTTATATAAATATTTATCCGGCTGCTGTTACCTTTCGGAATACTGTCTATAGCTTCTTGAATCGTTAAAAATTGACCTGTTCCGTCTTGTGCAACAATCATTCGTATCACCCTATAAGTATTTTTAGAAAAGGCATTAAACAAAAAACAGGAACAATCCTTCCTTCAGATAAAAGGAAGGACCGCATATTAAAGCTCGTTATCACTTGTTTGATTTTTCATAGGCTTCTTCGTATTCTTTCTTCATTTGGTCTCCGCCTGATTCTTTCCATCTTTTAACCTCAGCTTTAAATCCTTTGTCATCTATTTCACCCATGATGTATTTTATCGTAGCATCAATGATCAGCTTTTGAAGCTCAGTACCCCTCTCACTGGCAGTTGGTGACTCAAGTGGAACAGACGGGTCCATGACTGCAAATTCGTCATTTTCTGAAATCATTTCATTTACCAATTGCTTATCAGGATCAGCGTCAGTTAGTTTATAAGTAATTTCACTTGGTCGGGAGCCTGAGAAGCCTTGAACCTCTTTTTGCCACAGTTCATTATCCAAAATGGTATAGGCATCTTTATCATCAATTGTATAGTGGGTTTCCTTTATACCGCCCGTCATCAGCATGAAAACGTCTTCATTTATTAGATCGTTAACAAATTGGAGAACTGCTTTTAATTCCTCTTCTGTTTTCACTGCTGATTTAGGGAACGCCAGCAATCCGTTAACACCGTTACCTTCGGACCAGATTCTGTATTCACCGTCCGGGCCGGCAATTTTATTCTGGGGAACGATTGCCACATTATTATTGATTCCCTCAGCCAGGTTTTTTAACTGTGTAATACTTATAAGACCTGCATAAATACCTGCTTTGCCTTGTGCAAATTTCTGCAGCTGGTCATCTTTTGAAGTTACGGCAAAGTCTTGATCAAGATAACCATTTTTGTATAGTTCTCTTGAATATTTCATCGTTTCCATATATTCATCTGTTTCATGCTCTGGTGTAAATTTTCCATTGTCGTCCACTGCCCAGCCATTTGGTACACCAAAGTAAGAAGCAAGTGTTTTAAAGCTGCCGTATCTCAGCTCATTCCGGTCACTCCAGCCAAAAGTATCCTTTTTGCCATTCCCATCAGGGTCATCCTCAGTAAACGCTTTCGCCACTTCAAACAACTCATCCAGGTTCTCAGGAACCTTCATGCCAAGATTATCAAGCCAGTCTTTTCGGATTAGCACACCGCCGCGGGCGAAATCCTTTTGAAATGGAACACCGTATAGATTTCCTTCGATAGAAGCTGCTGTTCGGCGATCCTCAGAGATTTTCTTTAAATTAGGATAATCATCGAGGTATTTGCTCACTTCCCAAAATACACCTGATTTCAACGCCTGTCTGACTGATGAATTTGTTACAAGAGTAGATGGCAAAGAAATGATATCGTCCAATTCCCCGGAAGCAATGGATGCAATCAGCCGCTCATCTTTAGTCGCATCTGGAATCCAATTAAATGTAAGATTGGTATTTGTAGCTTCTTCAATTTTCTTCTCTATCACATCGTTTGGAGCTGTTGCTACATAAAGGATCGGGCTCCAGCTGATATTAGCTTTTCCGTCCGCGTCAACAGCTGCTTTTGTACTGCTTGCCTCATCTTCCTTGCTGCAAGCACCCAGAATGAGTGATGAGGCCAATATCGTGCCCGCTGCTAAGACTTTTCCAAACTTTTTGGGTTTCACCATGTTTACATCCTCCTAGATAATATAAAATTTATTGGGAAAAGCAAAAGTTAATTTAATGGCTAAGTTTCTTGCTTAGAGAAGGCGCGTTAGCCTCACCACCTCCTTCAACGGGATTAGCATCTGCCTGCAATTCTATTCTCTTAAATACCTGAATTGCCATCCACATGATGGTGTATGCCCCTAAACTAATTCCGAAGAGAACAACCGTTATTGGAATAAACATTAAAAGAATAAAATAAATCACAGCGAGAGCAGCAAATAACATCAATGTATACTGCAGATATGATATGCCGAACAGCAGGGAACACTTCAGCTTCAGCGTGACACTCTTCCAATCATAGTGAACTAAAACAGGAAAGATGTAGGTTAATGAAATGAAGTAAAGTACACCGATTACAATCAGCAGACCTCTTAATACCTGCGACTCTACATACAGCAAGTCAACGTAAAGAATCAATCCTCCTGCTGTGTAAAGAAGGCCGATTGCTGAAGCTTCTTTAAAACCTGTCCTGTATGCGTGATAAAATGCCTTAAAAATGGAAAAATCCTTGTTTCCTCTAATCCATTGCCTTAGTACGGTAAACATTGCGTAAGAAGCAGGTCCAATCCCCAATACTACTAATCCCAGAAAGGTGAATAAAAACCATAGCATCTGGATATAAACCAGCTTGAGTAGAATGATGCAAAAGTTATTGAAGCGTTCTCCAATCCTGCTCATAAGCTCCTCGGGACCTCCCCTATTAATATTTTAATGTTAATACAGTCCTTCTTCGCCGAATTTTTTTGCTAACCGGTTCGCTCCAACAACGAGAATTAGACCGACAAGCCCTTTAAATAATCCTACAGCGGTACTGAAGCTTAACTGTCCGTTCTTCATGCCTGCTGTGTATACATAAGTATCGAATATTTCCATTGCTTCTCTGTTGATTGAATTTAATAGCAGGTAAACATGTTCAAACCCTAAATCCAAAGTTTGGCCAATTTTTAGGATCAGCATAATAATAATAATTGGCCGGATAGCAGGTAATGTAATGTGCCAAATTTGACGGAGCCGGCTCGCACCATCCATTTTGGCTGCTTCATATAAACCTGGATCCACTGCCGTTACAGCTGCTAAGTAAATGATGGTGGACCAGCCCATTTCTTTCCATATGATTTGAAGGATATAAATAATCCTTGACCATGTGCCATCAGTCAGAAAAGGTATTTTCTCTCCGCCCATACCAGCAATCAATGCATTGATTGCTCCGCCGTCCTGCGCTAAAAATACATAACAAATGGAAACTATGATAACCCAGCTCATAAAGTGCGGGATATAAATAATCGTTTGAACCCCGCTTTTTAAATATTTATTTTTCACCTCATTTAACATAAGAGCCAAAACGATTGGTATTGGAAAGAAAATGAATAAGTTTAATGCAAATAGCAATAGTGTATTCCCAAGCAGCATAAAGAATGTAGGTTCCGTAAATAACCGTTCAAAGTGTTTGAAGCCAACCCATGGACTATTAGCTATGCCTAAGAATGGCTGATAGTCCTGGAAGGCGATAATGATTCCTCCCATTGGAAGGTATTTGAAAATAATAAAGTATATGATACCGGGGATCATCATTAAATACAGCCACTTATTTCTCACAATAGCAGCGAAAGTCTTCTTCCTGGATTTTTTGACTGCTTTCTTATTGAGATCCGGTAAAATACTTTGCTGATCCTCTGCAACAGTAGCGGACTCTCTCATCGGAAATTCCTCCTTCATTAAATATTTTTTTATTAAGTTTTTATAGCTTTTGTGTTTCGGAGTACAATTTAAAGGTATAAAAAAACTGGTATAACGTCTACAATCATTCAGTTAGATTAAGCTCAGAGCCCTGATTTGAAAGCGCTTTCTGATATCAATCATATAAAATGATTATCTATTTATGTAAATGAGTATTTACTTTAGAATTCTTGAAGAGTGATAAAAGAACTCAATGTATGTACTTCCCCCCCATATTACCAGGTGGATGGAAAATGATTATGGACATACTATTTTTCAGGTTGATATAGTTAACTCAAGAAAATATTAACTTCATTATGGAGGGATTCTCAAATGCACGACAAATCTTTTGGGAATCGCATATTTGACTTTGTTAACCATGCGATCCTATTACTCATCGCCTTAGCCTGCCTTATTCCCTTTATTAACGTGATTGCCAGCTCGTTCGCAACGACAGAAGAGATGGTGGCTAAAGATTTCATCTTGTTCCCTACTACTTTTTCACTGAGTGCCTATGAGTATATCTTTTCAACACCAACGATTTTTAAAAGTATGACTGTATCGATCCTGGTAACATTAGTCGGAACATTTGTCAGTATGGTTTTAACAGCTTTTATGGCCTATTCATTGTCACGAAGGTATTTAACAGGAAGAAGTGCAATTAATTTTCTTGTAGTGTTTACAATGTTATTTAGCGGGGGGATGATTCCTACCTATCTAGTAGTAAAGAGCCTGGGTTTAATCGACTCTTACTGGTCTTTAATTTTGCCAATAGCGATTAATGCATTTAATCTTATTATCATGAGAAACTTTTTTTCAGCCATTCCAGATAGCCTGGAAGAATCAGCAAAAGTGGATGGATGCAACGACTTAATGATCTTCTTTAAAATCATGCTTCCATTATCGCTTCCCTCGATTGCCACCATTTCCCTGTTCTACGCGGTGGCGTATTGGAATCAGTATACAAATGCTATTCTTTATCTGACTGATTCTAATAAGTGGCCAGTTCAAGTTTTACTCCGACAAATTGTTATCGTATCAAGCGGTATGCAGGCAGACTCTTCTGCAGTAGATGTTGTCCCCCCTGCTCAAACCGTTAAGATGGCTGTTATAACTGTTGCAACAGTTCCAATGCTTATCGTTTATCCGTTCCTGCAGAAATATTTCGTTAAAGGAGCAATGGTTGGTTCTGTTAAGGCTTAAGAACTTTTCCATAGGGTTTCCTTAAATTTCCAATGAAATAAGAAGTATAAATACAAAAAAAGTAGCTGTTACAGTAACGGGTTCCGTTCTAGGGTGCTACCATTATAATTAGCAGTACATTTAGAGAGTGAAATCGCAAAGATTTTGCTCTCTTATTTTTGCTTTTGCATCCCGTTTAAAACAACGGGATTTAAATCTGAAGTTGGTACTCCGGCACAACGATTGGGTTTAACAGAGAAGGTTTTCACTTTAAAAGATATAATCTATTTGAGATGATTATTTTAGCAAAGACCCTGTTAAATAAAATGAGAGGTGCATTAATTTGGAAAGGAAAAATCTAAAGATATTCACCAAAATCTCATTCATAATAGCAATAGTTACAATTATTGTTATTCCTATATCCATATACACACCGATACCAAAAGTGTTTGGATTACTCGTATTTCTCATTTCCTTGATTGGCATCCCTTTTAGCATTATTTCAATGTTTAGCAGAGAAAAATTAGCTAAAAGAATTTTTGCTTTGATTGTAAATCTGTTACCAATAAGCCTTTTTATTTACGCTTTAATTATGGAATTTACAGATGAATTTCTTCGAACCGCACCTTAGACGAAATAAAGAAAACGGCAGCGTAATGGCTGCCGTTTTACTGTTTAAATAACCTGTTATTGTATTGTTTTTTTGACGCTTTATCTCTTTTTGCACCTCGTAACGGAACCCGTTACAGTTTCAGCTGCTTTTTTTGCTTTAATATTAATCTGGTTCATACATTCAGATTCCTCCAGCCAAACATAGGCCATTTCAATTTCAAGTGCCATATTAATAGGCTGGCCCTCTTCCGGGGCCAGCCTCCTGGGTTTATTCACGATTCTCTTTCAATACCTGCTGTGCATTTTTCTTTGAAACAAACCCAAGCTCTTTCCAGGCTGTTTCTGTAGACCAGGGTTTGTCCGCATTATCTGACACACCGTAATAGGTGCCATTTTTAACAGTCGACTGGATGGCGAGATCAAACAGCTGTACAGCATCTTCATGTGATAAAAGAGTTCTATGCAGCCTGTCATCTTCCTTTACGGCTTCCTTTTCATCTGGAAGAACGCTTCCGATCCTTAAATTGATCACTGAAAGGCGATTGTTTTCGTTCCGGGCCATGATTCGCCCGATGCCTTCAGATGCATATTTTAAAACACCGTACAACCCTATGGATATAGGAAAATCCTGAGTGGTGATCTCTCTGCCCAAAGAAGAATAGCCATCCTTTTCATAATAATCAGCTGCATGATTGCTGCTTGCAAATACGACTTTGGGAATTCCGAGAGAATCGGCAGCATGGAGGATATAAAATGAAGCGATAAAATGGATGCTGGTCATCATGTGGAATTCCTTTAGATTCTCCAGATCATTGTCTGTCTTGATTGTCAGCAGATTAACAAGCACCTCCGTATCCTTTGGAATGTTTTCCACAAGGTCCTCATAATCGGCTGCATCTGTTTGAATAAACTCCGCTGTCTGTTCAGGTTTTTTTTTATCAAGAATGACGATATCGTATTTGGAGCTAAGACCGTTATATAAGACCGTGCCAATCGTACCCGAACCGCCAACAAGGGTGATTTTCTTTCTCATCATTTTCTCCTCCTGCTCATGTAAACGCTGTCATTTTTATTTAAATTACCCTTCCATACATTCGTTATTCCTATTTGCAGGAAATCTTTGCTAGCTTATGAGCGGGCAGAGAGGCGGATGCTGTACTAAAAGATTTGTAAAATAGAGAAACAGACAGTATGCTCCGGATGTTACTGCCAAAAAAAAAAGGCCGGAATAGTTTATTCCGATACCCTTTCTTTATAAGCCCTTCATACTCAGGCTGGCAAAGATCGATTGCACCAAGTCCGAAGTGTATGTCATTCTATTGAAATCGTTTTTTTATGTTCACAGATGATCTATTAAAAAAGCTTTCCATAATTCTCTCATTTCCTTCGTTTCCTGATGTCCACCTGTCAAAATCCGTCCTTCCCAATTCCCGGGAACCTGCCGCTTTTCATAAGAATCCTTAAGGCTGCTGTTCAAAAATACAGCTCCTTCCGCTGGACACAGGCGGTCGTCTTTGCCGATTACGCTAAGGCGCGATCTCGGTAAAATCAACTCCTGGACTGCTAAAGTTGAAAAATGCTTCAGCAGACCCGGAACATAATAATAGAAGCCATGATGATCAAGTCCGCGTTTTTCCATCAGTGTTTCGATATGCACCTGTGCTGCAATGTCAACTGAAACTTTGATCCTTTCGTCCAGTGCAGAGAGCCACCAGCTCATCAGTCCGCCCATCGACATCCCGATGGCGGCAAGGCGTTCTCCGTCCACATCCTGGCGGCTCTGAAGATAATCAATCAGGGACATGCTGTCAAAGACCCTCATCCCCCACAATGTTTGGCCCTTCAGCAGCATCTCCTTGACCAATTCGCTTTCCTGCTTTCCTCTTCTTTCATTGAATCCCCACATATCTATGGCACAGACGGCAAATCCCAGCCCCGTGATCTCTTCAATAAAAGAGTGTTCAACCAGGTAAGGGCTGCCTGTCAGCAGCTCGTCTTTACCGTTCTCAAAATTCCCGCCATGAGAATGGCAGTAAATGACGGCAGGCAAAGGGGCAGAGGCATTAAGAGGCTTTGCAAAATAGGCCGGCACTGTTTCCAGGCCATTCAGGCTCAGCATCAATGTCTCCAGTACATAACCCTGCCTTTTCTCAATCATCAGCACCTGGTGCTCATGATTTTCTGGAACAGAGCGGTCACCCAGCAGGCTCAGAAGCTTCCGGCGTTTATCTGCAGCTGTCATTTTGCCGCCACTTCCCTGACCAGCTCTTCACCTTCCTTTGTGTTCCTTGATTTGCAGGAGATGACTTCAACATCCTCGCTGTGTTCTATATGGAAGGCTGGCCCTTCATGATTTTCAATCGTCACCCGGCTGAACAGGACATCCTTCGCAAAGCCGACGTAAAAGCCGCGGTTCGCCATATCCTCAATCCCGGCCATCATGGCAGGCTTGCCGGGTACGGCATTTTTCGCAAGTGAAATATCAATCTGGCTGAAAGTAATATCGGTTGCATATTGTTCTGCCAGGCCGTAAATGTATCCGGCTGACGCGTGCACATTCCTCGCTGTAATATTGGCAAAATGGAGGCGGCGGAACATAGGGGTTTCAGCAGTAACGGGATATGGATTTTTGTCCCAAACATATTGATCTTTCCCGCGCGGTCCGCAGAAATAGTAGAGATTGATAATGAATGGGCAGATGACCCCCTCCATCACAATATTGTCGACACGGACATCCTCTACAACTCCGCCGCGGCCGCGCCTTGATTTAAAGCGGATTCCCCTGTCTGTATCCTGGAATACGCAGTTGCTGATTGTCACATTGCGGATATCCCCGCTCATTTCACTGCCGAATACGACAGCTCCATGGCCATGGACCATCGTACAATTGGTAATTGTGATATTTTCACAGGCTACTCTTTCTTCGGTATCCTCTGTGCCTGACTTTATGGCAATGCAGTCATCACCGACATCAATATGGCAATTGCTGATCCTCACATTTCTGCACGATTCCGGGTCTATTCCATCTGTATTTGGAGAGTCGGCTGGATTCAGGATTGAAACATTATCTACGGTTATGTCCCGGCAGCAGATTGGATTAACGGTCCAGCTTGGGGAGTTGATCAGGCGTACATCACGCAGTGTAATATGCTCACAGTGGTCAAAGCTGATCAGCTTTGGACGCGGATATTTCAGCTCCTCCCTGCGGTTCCTGAAAACATCCCACCACTCCATTCCATTACCGTCAATTGTTCCAAATCCAGTTACAGCAATATTCCTGGCTCCTTCTGCAAACAGGCACGATGCGTATACCTTACGCTTAACACCCTCCCAGCGCGATGTTACTACCGGATAATCCTCCTGCTTGTCGGAAAACTTTAAATGAGCGCCATTCTCCAGGTGAAGTTCAATATTATCTTTAAGGAATAATGGGCCAGTGAGGAACTCGCCGGCTGGAATCACCACCTTGCCGCCGCCATTCTGATAGGCTTCATCAATGGCCTTTTGGATGCCTTCGGTTGCAAGTCCAGCATTCCCTTTTAAATATTCGCTAATATGATAGACTGCCATGATCAACGCTCCTGTTCATCAAATATTCAAACTCAGCCGCCGCCTGCAAAAATGCCCCAAGCCCTTTCTGGTCGTTGCAGGTAACCGGCTCACTAATATAATAGGCGTATGTCCCGTCCCTCTTATCTGGTCCTCCGAGACCTGCCACCTGGCAGTTTTTGTTCAAATTTACCCAGCCTTCTTTTGTCAAAAGAACAAATTCATCCAGCAGACCTTGATGGGATTTTTGCAGCTGCGATTCCCACTTCTCCCTATGGAGGACCCCCTGCCGGATTCCCCGGGCAATTGCACAGACAATCATGCTGCTGCAGGAAGATTCGAGATAGTTTCCTTTTTCATTTGGCTTATTGACAACCTGATGCCACACACCGCTTTCTTCATCTTGATAGTTGAGCAGCGCTTCAAGAGTATTTTCAAGCACTTTGACAAGAAAGCCCCTGCCTGGAGTGACCTCTGGAATCACCTCCAGTACATCAGTGAGCGCAAGCAGATACCAGCCCATGGAACGGCCCCAGAAATTGGCCGATAGACCCGTTTCTTTATCTGCCCAAGGTTGCTCCTTTTTCTCATCCCACGCGTGATAAAGCAGTCCGGTTTTTTCATCTAATAAATGGCTGAAGCTTATCTTGAATTGGCTGATGATATCTTCAAGCCCTTCTCCATCCATAAATGCCCTCTGGTATTCCGCATAAAAAGGGGCACCCATATATAATCCATCAAGCCATATTTGATAGGGATAAATCTTTTTATGCCAAAAAGCGCCTTCTGAGGTGCGCGGATGTGTTTCCAGCTGCCTGCGGAGTAGATCGGCTGCTTTTTTGTACTTCTCATTTCCAGTTTCACGATATAACACAAATAGCATCTTCCCGTTGTTGATATGGTCAATATTGTAATCTTCCATCTCATACCGGCTGATGGAGCCGTCTTCATTGATGAAGTGATCCATATTCTCTTTTATAAACTGAAAATACTTCCGGTCTCCGGTACTCTTCCATACGAGATGGAATCCTTTTAGAACCACACCATAATCATATGCCCATTTGCCATTATAGCCCTTGTCCTCGAACAATAAAGGAGTTCTTTCCATAATGGAATCGGCTGTCCTGACAGACCAATTTCTATCCTGCACTTGTAAAATCCCTCCACTTTCAATTTAAGTTTGAATTGGGAGAGAGGTTTTGAGCCTCCCATCCCCATTTTCCAACTGCGTTGCGGTTGCTTTTATTTATATTTGATTACCTGCCAGGCAGCCTTTTTGGGAGAGTGCTCCCTTCTGGCTTAATGGCACTTAATGCTTTAAGGATACTAAAAACAAGAAAATTCCGTATATAATCATTTTGTGATTACGCTTACAAAGGCTGGTATATCGATGATTTAAGAAATAATAGCGTAAAAATGATACTTTTAAACTGGAAAACTGTTTATGTCTATCAGTTGGTATTAAAGGGGGATTTATATTCCTATAGGCAGACAGATTGGATTGCATATCCTTTTGTCCAGAATTTTTCTACAGTGATAAATGGTTAGCTTAGTAAGCATAGCTGTATAACAAATGCTTCTTCACAGGGAAGAAGCTTTTGCATTGTTTCATTATTGGCGGTATTCTTTTCGATAGTCCCCGGGAGTCTTGCCCACTTTCTTTTTGAAGAAACGGATAAAATTCTGTGAGTTGCGGTATTGCAGCTTCTCGGCTATCTCTTTAATTGTCATGTCCGTTTCCTTCAGCCACATCTGCGCCATTTGGAGCCGGTAATTCATTAAATAATCCACAAAATTCTCCCCATATTCCTTCTTAAACACATTACTTAAATAATTCGGGTTGTAATGAAGCCTGTCAGCAATGATGTCGAGGGAGATTTCCTGATCAAATTCACTTTGGATAATATAGACAATTTTATCGGATATGTTTTTGAAGCCCTGTTCTGTATTGCTCTGCGTACTGATGATGACCGGCTGAATCAGCTGCTGGTAAAGCATGTCTTTGATTATTTGCGGATAATAGGCATGCATGGCAGTCTGGTAGAGCTTCTTAATATTTTCGAATATATTCGACTCTGCTCCAAGCAGCTGTCCTAATTGGACAAGATCATTAATCGCCCTGATTAGAGTGACACCCAGACTGATCGGGTTTTTGTTCAGTCTGAAAATTTCATCGATAAGCAAACCTGTCAGATTCCGAACCTCTTCCTCCCTGCCTGAGCGGATTGCGCTCATCAATTCATTGTGCAATTCAATCGGAAATTTGGAAATCGAAGCATCATTCAGCATTGAGGAAATGTCGTGGTAAAATATGATGCTTTCAGGCCCGACATTTACACGGTAATGTAGCGATTCTTTTGCCAGATCCACTGCTTTTTTGCTGTCGATCAATGAATGATACACAGGGCTGACCCCAACGCTCACAACCAGATTGAGCGTTTCCTTTACTTTTTCCTGGATTTCCTCGTAATACATCATAATTCGCCTTTCGGCTTCCTGTTCATTGTCACAGGCAAAGATCATCGCTTGCATCTCATCATTAAGAACAATCGGGATCAGCCTTTCCTCCTTCGGGACGATCTCGCGGACTATATGATTGATTGCCAGCAGAAAGATATCTTTATCTGCATTCTGCCCGCCGTCCATTTGGTCAATTTGGATAAGGCCGGTATAAAAGACCTTGTCTGTTCCAAAATGGTAGTCAAACTGCTCAAGCCTGTGCTGGATATCCTTTTCAGCAATTCGCTTCCTAAACAGACTCAGAACAAATAACGTTTCAAGCTCCGGCTTTTGCTTTGATAAGCTTTCAGTGAGCAATTCATTCTGATCGACGATCCTATCAACAGAGGCAGCCAGGAAGGAAAGCTCATTTTGCTTACGGCTGATGCCGCCCTGCGACAATCTTTCCTGGATTTTTTTGATTGGCCTTGAATAAGAGTCTGCCAAAAGGTAGGATGTTCCGCCGACAAGAAGGATTAAGATGACAGAAGCAAGAATCAGCCCCATCCTAGTATTGTGGATGATGCTTCCGATTTCGTTTTCGTTGATTTCCACAAGGTACAGCCAATGGTTATAATCTGCCTCAAGGAAAACATAAGTTTTTCCGTTGTCAGCTTTAAAGACGTCCGCTTTCTCCTCTGCTGCTTCGGCAGCCGCTTTCACCTCATCAAAGCTTGTTTCCGTCAGGCTGCTCCCCTTGTTCACACTGGAATATAAGAGCTTATCCTGGCTGTTATAAATTTCAACCGCATTATCTTGTTCCCCGACAATTTGATCAATGCTCCTTCTCGGGATATTGGCAATTCCCAGGGCAAATTTCTCGCGCTGATAAAATGGTAGTGTCATGACCATTTCTATGCCTTCTTCCGTCGGCTTCCAGAAGAGATTCCGGTCATTTTCATTTATGTATTGTTCCTTATACGCGTTATATTCTTCAGGGGTCAGCTTCTTTAAAGATTCATTAACGATTCCCCATTTTTCCGCCAGGCTGATGAGCCTGTATTTGCTGCCCTCAATTCCCATCATCTCTATATAGCTCATTTCTTTGATGATATCCTGGTATACCTCAAAGTCCCTGCCTGAAAGCGGTCTTGTGAAAACTTCCTTAAAGCTTGCTGTAGAGCTGTAGGCGGTATAGCCATATTCAATGGTCCTGACCTTCTGCTCGACATTATGCAGAATTTGTTTGGTGTAGCTTTCCTTATCCTTTAGAAAGCTTTCCTCAACTGAATTGTAAGTCGAGTTATAGATAAAAATGCTGAAGCCTGCCACTAGACCTATCCCCAATAAAAAGAATGGGATAAACAGCTTGTAAAACACTCTGCCATTCCTCAAAATGTTCAACTCCTTGTTTTCCGCCATATCATAAATGAAAGCGTTATCAACAATCTATAAATGAATCAAACGAAATGATTAGATGCCTGCTTCAATTTGTTTGACTTTCTGATAGCCCTTTTTATATAATGTGAGCGTTAACATAAATATACAGAAATTTCGAACTTGTCCGTCATTAAATAGATAATAGCATAATATGATCTATTAATATAGTGGCTTTTTCAACTTCCCTTAAAGATGTTAACGTTAACATAACGGCGGACAGATAAATTTACCTGAAAGAGAGTGCACAATTATGGACCCAAAAACCACCATATTTATCGCCGGCGACTCAACTGCCGCTGTCAAATTGCCTGAGAAGCGGCCGGAAACGGGCTGGGGAGAAGCATTTGTACAATACCTCAATCGTCATGCTGTGCTAGATAACCGGGCCATCAATGGCAGAAGCACAAAATCGTTTATCAAACAGGGCCACCTGACTTCTATTGAGAGCAGCATTATGCCTGGCGATTACCTGATCATCCAGTTTGGACATAACGACCAGAAAACAGAGGATCCTGAGCGCGGAACCCGCCCCTATGGTGACTATCAGGAATACCTTTTGGAGTATGTGGAAACTGCCAGAAGAAATCAAGCTCATCCTGTGCTCTTCACCCCTGTCACAAGAAGAAAGTTTGACGGAACCAATACCATTGATGAGCTTTCAGTCGGGGATTTCCCTGAAGCCATGAAGCAGTTTGCCGAAAAAAATCAGGTTCCGCTCCTGGACATTCACAAAGCTACACGAAACTTTTTTAACAGCATGGGACAGGACGAGTCAGCCTTATATTTCATGCATCTGGCTCCGGGTGAATCCCCAAATTATCCAGATGGCCTTGAAGATAATACCCATTTCAATGAAAAAGGCGCCGAGGCAGTAGCGCATTTAATTGCTGAAGAGATTAAAAAAAGCGATCTGCCGCTAAAAGACCTGCTGAATTAGCAGCTTTCATGGGGCATCAAGGAGAGGAATGCTTTGGAGGACTCATTTATACAAAATATTTATAAACAAAATCAGCAGAATTCACTGAAAGTGCTGATTGGTCTGTATAAAGGCCATGCGATAAAGCTGTTTTATTCTGCCGTCCTATTCACAATCAAGCATATCCCTGCCTGGGTCATGCCCATCGCCATTGCCAATGTCATCAATGCAGCAACCAATCACGGGGGAAACGGCATCCGCACCATCTATATCAATGCCATCGTGATGATCGTCCTTGTGCTGCAGAATATCCTATCAAACTATTATCATACAAAGCTGCACAGCTATGCGATCCGCAGCGTTGAATCCGGCCTGCGGGCTTCACTCATCAAAAAACTGCAGGAACTCTCCATCCCCTACCAGAAGGAAATGCAGTCAGGCCGGCTGCAGTCGAAAATCATGCGGGACGTTGAAGCGGTCCAAACTCTTTCCTCCCAGGTTTTTGTGAGCCTGCTGAATATATTTATCAATCTAATCGTAGCTCTTGCCATCACGCTCTACAACAGCCCTGTTGTCTTCCTGTTTTTTATCCTTACCGTTCCAATTTCCGCACTTATCATTGTTATTTTCAGGAAAAAAATAAAACACTCGAATTCAGAATTCAGGCAGGAAATGGAAGAAACCTCCGCCCGGGTCATTGAAATGATTGAGCTTGTCCCGATTGCAAGGGCGCATGCCTTGGAGAAGCAGGAGGTCAATCGCCTTAACCACCGCTTTCAGCAGATTCTTTTAAAAGGCTTTCACCTGGATATCATCCAATCCTTATTCGGTTCAGTCAGCTGGGCTAGCTTTCAGATTTTCCAGATCATCTGCCTGGTGTTCACCGGCATCCTTGCCTATCGCGGCTCTATCACACCAGGAGAGGTCGTTATGTACCAGACCTATTTTACAACAGTGGTGAACTCGGTTTCCGGCATGATTACCTTGATCCCGACGATTGCTAAGGGGCTTGAGTCAGTCAAATCCATCGGCGAAATATTGACTGCAGGAGAGGTTGAAAACTATGAAAATAAACCAAAGCTAAAGAAGGTGCACGGCAGCTTTTCCATTCAGTCTGTGAGCTACAGGTACCCAGGCGCCTATGAAAATACCTTGCAGGACATCACGATTGAAGTCAAACCGGGTGAAACCATTGCCTTTGTAGGCGAATCCGGCTCCGGCAAATCAACGATTCTCAATCTGCTGATTGGCTTTATTCAGCCGAGCGAAGGAAAAATCCTTCTGGACGGTCATGATATGGCAGAGATTGATCTAAGGTCGTTCCGCAATCATCTCGCGGTTGTCCCGCAATCAACGATTCTTTTTTCAGGGACCATCAGGCAAAATGTGACTTACGGCAAGCTGTCTGTCACAGAAGATGAGCTGAAAAGAGTACTGAAAGCCGCAAATCTGTGGGAGGTAGTAAAAAAACTCCCGGACGGGTTGGAAACACGAATAGGTGAACACGGAGATAAACTCTCCGGCGGGCAGCGCCAGAGAATTTCGATCGCCAGAGCATTGATCCGGGATCCGGAGGTCATCATCCTTGATGAAGCAACCTCTGCTCTTGACAGCCACTCTGAGAGAAAAATCCAGGAAGCTTTGGACACCTTGACCAGGGGCCGCACTACTTTCATCGTGGCTCACCGCTTCTCTACCATCCGCAATGCCGACAAAATCGCTGTTATCCAGGATGGAAGATGTGTAGAATTTGGCACCTATGAGGAGCTGATGCATCAGCAAGGGAGCTTTTATGAGTTGAAGCAGCTGCAGATGTAAAAATTATTTTTTTGGGAATGACTCTTTTCATTCATAGATGCTTTTTGGTGATAGTCATGCATCAATAGTTCTCTTTCTATACATGAGTAGTTTTTTTGATGGCCGTCATGCATCGGGCGGGCCTTTTCCTATACACGGGCGGCTTCCTTTGTTGGCAATCATACATCGATTGGGCCCTTTTCTATACATAAGTGGCTCCTCTTGATAGCCATCATGTATTGATTGGGCCTCTTTCTATACATGAGCGGCTTCTTTTGATGGCGGTCATGCATTGATTGGGCCCTTTTCTATACATGAGTGGCTTCTTTTGTATGCCATCATGCATCGACTGGCTCTCTTACCATCTATCAGAGTGACTCAGTGCAAATTTCACTGCCTTTGAAGCATGTATAAAGGTTGTGTCGAACAAAGGCAGCTGGCAGTCTTCCTGGCTGATTAGCAGAGGGATCTCCGTACACCCGAGGATAATTCCCTGGGCGCCTTTCTTTTCCAGACGATGAATGATATCGAGATAAGCAGCCTTTGAGTCTTCCTTGAATTTACCCCTGCATAATTCCTCAAAAATCACCTCATGAACCCGTTCCCGGTCACCTTCCTCTGGAACGAGAACCTTAATGCCATGTTCCTCAAGAATTTTTTTATAAAAAGTCTGCTCCATTGTGAATTTGGTGCCGAGCAGGCCAACTGCCTCTATGCCTTGCTTTTTAATCTCCTCAACCACGCATTCTACAATATGTATGACGGGAATCCTGCAGGCTTTTTGCAGATCTTCTGCCATCAGATGCATAGTATTGGTGCAAATAACGATGCAGTCTGCTCCTCCCGTTTCAAGGAACCTTGCTGCTTCAATCATTTTTTCAGTCGCCTTTTCCCAGTTCCCGCTTCTTTGCAGGGCAGCAATTTCTTCAAAATCAAAAGAGTAAAGCAGGCAGCGGGCTGAATGGATCCCGCCCAGTTTTTCCTGGACAAGGCGGTTGATATATGAATAATACACGCTTGTCGATTCCCAGCTCATTCCCCCGATTAATCCAATTGTTTTCATTTCGATCATCCTCCTTATGGTACTGTAAAGATATCATGATATACTGGATGAAAATAGAGCCACAATTAGATGACTTTTATAGTACCAGTTGACAGATTGGAGAGAAGATTATGTGGTTTCAAATTGATCGGGAAGGCACACAGTCGTTGACTCAGCAGATTTATGAGATGCTGAGATCATATATTTTAAATGGGGAATTGCAGGAAGGCGAAAAGGTTCCGTCAACACGCGAGCTTTCAGCCTCTTTGCAGGTCTCCCGAAATATTACACTGGAAGTCTATGACCAGCTGGCATCAGAAGGATATTTGGAGGTTCGGCCAAAGTCAGGGACATACATAGCTGCTGGCGCAGCCTTTCTCCGGCCAGAAATGGCCCATCGGCGGAAAGAAAAGGAGAAAGTGAACGATGACTTAGAGAATATGATAGACTTCAAAGCTTCTACACCGGCCATGGATCATTTCCCCAGAAAAGTGTGGGGCAAGCTGGCAAAGGATGTATGCATTGATTCTGATGAACAGGCATTTGGCTATCTTGATTCTTCAGGCCTGCAGGAGCTTAGGGAAGAATTGTCCAGATACCTGTATCATACACGCGGCGTGAATTGCACGGCAGACAATATTGTCATTACAAGCGGTGCCACGCAGGCGCTCTCGCTTATAACCGAACTGCTGGTCAAAAATAAGCAATCGATAGCTGTTGAAGATCCTGTTACCGATGAAATGAGGAATATTTTCAGCTATCAAGGAGCAGACTTGGTGCCTATTCCTGCGGATGAAAAAGGACTTAAGCCTGAACATCTTCCTATGGATACGCCACCAGGCTTTATTTTCACCCTTCCTTCACATCAATTTCCGCTGGGCAGTACGTTGACCATTCAAAGAAGGATCCAGCTCATCGAGTATGCGCGTAAACATAATACTTATATAGTAGAAGACGATTATGACAGCGAGTTCACTTATGAAGGTTCTCAGGTCCACAGCATTCAGGGGTTGGATCCTGAGAGGGTCATTTATGTAGGGACTTTCAGCAAAATTCTTTCGCCTGGCCTCAGGATTGGCTACGCTGTCCTGCCCGCTGATTTACTGGCGGATTTCAAGAGGCTTAAATGGTATTCCGACCGCCATCACTCAGGTATAGAGCAACTAATCCTTGCGCGTTTTTTAAAAGACGGCCACTTTGACAAGCATATAAGGAAGATGAAAAGAATCTACAGGCAGCGGCGGCAGGCTTTGGTGGACAGCTTGAAAGAACACTTTCCTGACTGCCGTATCTGGGGGCATGCTGCTGGAATGCATCTGGTTGCTGAATTCCCTTCCACTGTTTTTGAAGGGGAACTGCTGGAATGGATCTTCAGTCATTCTGTTCGTGTGTATCCGGTAGAGCAGTACAGCATCATCAAAGGAAACCATAAGAATAAGATTGTGCTGGGGTATGGGAGCTTGACGCCTGATAGGATAGAAGAAGGGATTGCGAGGCTGAAAAAAGCAATCAGGAGCTTCCCGGAAAAGTGAAAAAAGGGGAGAGCAAACGATAAAGTCTGCTCCCCCCTTTTATTATGATTTAAATCGTGAAATCATTTCCTGCAATTCCTCTGCCAATCGGGCAAGGGATTGTGTTGCATTTGATACGTCTTCTGAAGAAGCAAGCTGCTGCTGGCTTGCAGCTGCTGCGTTTTCAGAGCTTTCTAGCGTCTCTTGGGAGCCTGCCGCTATTCCTACAATGGTATCGTGGACTCCTTCAAACTCGTCCGTCAAATACCTGGTGGCTGCAGCTGCCTCTTGAATTTGAGAGGTTACCTGCTCAATCTGCGCAAGAATCCTATTAAAATTAGAGACTGTTTCTTCCGAGAGGCTGATGCCTGCAGAGACATTTTCTTTTACCAGACGGATATCCCGAACCGTCCCGCTTGACTCGGCTTGGATCGTTGCCACCAGCTTATGGATCTGCTCGGCCGAAGCATTGGTCTCATCTGCCAGATTTCTGACTTCTTCGGCAACGACCGCAAAACCTTTTCCTTGCTCGCCAGCCCTTGCCGCTTCAATCGCTGCATTAAGGGCTAAAAGGTTTGTCTGCCCCGAGATATCAGCAATCAGCGAGGAAATCTTTTGTATCTCCCCGGCGCTAGAAACCAGTGAAGTTACCCCTTCCCCAGCCCGATCGACTGACTGGCTGATGGAGTTCATTTGCGATAGCATTTCTTTGACGGAAGAAGCCCCATCCTCCGCCTGCTCCCTTACTTCTGATGAAACCTCTGCTGCTTTATCTGTATTGGCAGCTACAGTTTTCAGGCCGCCAAGGGAATCTGCTACAGATTTCAGACTGCTGGCAGTCATTTCCGTTTGTCTATGGTTATGAGTGGATATAGTCTGCATTGTTTCTGCTATATGCCCTGACGCCGCTTTTGACTGCTCCGCACTTGCAGAGAGCTCTTCAGATGCAGCAGCCACTTGTTCAGAGGACGAGCCTATGTGGGTAATCATCCCTCTAAGCGAACCTACAAAAGCATTAAAAGAGTGGGCAAGCTGGCCGAATTCATTCTTGCCCTTTACATCCACCGTTTGTGTTAAGTCGGCATCTCCTAATGCAATATTATTTAATTGCCTGTTGAGTGCCCCTAATGGAATGAGTATGGACCGGAGCAGCATGAAGCTTAAAATGCCGCCTGCCACCGATGCTGCAACTGCCAGGAAGATAAGGATATCCTTACTTCCCTCAGAATTTTCTTCTTTAATTTTATTAATCTGTTCAAGTTCTTTATTCAGCACAGAAACAAGTTCATTCACAGCCGGGTCGAGCACATCCTTTCTGAGCATGCGTTCTTCTCCGAAATGAAGGTCCCTGGCTGCCTCCGGATCAGTCTCATAAAGCCCAATGACTTTTTGATTGATATCCCAAAACAGGTTGAAGCTGGACTCCATTTTCTCGACCTGCTCAAGATTCTTTTTTTCAAGCGCTTTGCCCTCTGCCTGCCTGATCAGGGACTGGACATCCTCAGCCTTCTCATTCATACTCACTGCATACTGCTTATCGCCCGTCATAATCAAAGCTCTTTCATCGTTTGAAATCCCGGCGAGTCGGTATTGGATTTTTATGATATCTTTTTGAAAATCCATTTTATCCTGAAGCAGGTCAGTTCTTTTTACCTGTGCGTTAATTACATAGATTGAAAAACTGCCAAGCAGGATAATTGATCCTACCAGGATTGAAATAGTTGTGATTAACCGCGTTTTAATTTTCACTAGTTTCCTCCAAATACATTATATTAAGGATAATTTCTTAACCTTAATATCGTCATTGGAACAAGGTTTTTTAGGTTGAACAGCCAAATAAAAACAAGGATATATTTGGAAAGAAAAAATACAATCAGTATAAAACACATCTATAAAACTATTTTAAAATAATTTAATACAACTCTTTTCTGAACCCCGTCAATCCCCGCCACTAATGCTCTTTTTCCTTTCAGGAAGGATCCAATTCATTCTCCCGAAAAATTAAAGCTCCCCCATAATTGGAGGAGCAAATCTGCTAATTCCCGTACCAATATTTATTCGCTGCAATCTGTGAATTATGCTGGGAGTGCCAGTAATCGACGGAATAAGAATAGTCGTAGTTCATGATGCAGCGTATCCCGCTTCCCTGTGCATCATGCCCGAGGCCAAAATTATGGGAGAATTCATGCTGTGCCGCTTTGGCAGTATTGGCTGTCCCCTGGTCCAGGTTCACACTGATCGCGCTGCCAGATGGAGCTGCCTGGTACACATAGGCGATTCCACCCGCATCAAATGCAGCATCTCTAGTAAAACCGGCAACGAAATCATAGCCTCTTCCATCCCAGTCCCTTTGAAGGTCGCTGAGGATCTGGGAGCTGTTTGATCCCTGCGAGCTCCAGCTTGCGACCGCCTGGACAACAAAATCAACGCCGTGGTCCCTATTAAAAGCATTATCCGCGGTTTCTATAATATTTTGGATCCGGGTCTGCCAATCGCTATAGGCGCTCCGGTATTCTTCATCTGCCACCGCAAGGACCGTCACTTTCCTGGCTCCCGTATCCTGAGGCGAGGCCTTTCCGTTCTGTGTATTTTTGTTAGACTTCATAATACCAGTCACAGTCCCCTTTTCATTGAGGATGCTGACTGAAGTATCTCGTTCAACAACAGCTTCATCTTCAAGATCCTTGAAATCCGCTGCTTTAGGCAAGGAATCGCCCATGTATTGTAAGGCGTCTGTCGGGTGCTCATGATGGTGCTCCCCGGACCCGGCATAAGCACTTGAGCTGATTACAAGGGTGCTGAGCAATGATAATGATAAGACCTTCAACTGTTTTTTCATAGATATACCTCCTTGAATTTTAATACAAAGGAGATATTCTTCTATTTCTTCCAGTTTCCTCTCATTATTGAATTGGGAAATCAATGATAGGACAATGGAAAGAATACCTGCAGTTTTATAGTGGAAAGAATCGGTTTCTAAAAAAAGAGAAATAAAAAATATTAGGATTTTACTAATTTTATGAAAGGTGTCATTAAAAAGTTGGGAAAACTCCTTTTTTTGAGGCTTTTTTGGTCAAAGATAAATTACTTGAGAATAAGAAGGAGGACTTTTTCACTGAAATAAAAATTGGCCTCCGGAAGGAAGAAATTCTTCCTCCAAAGACCTCTTCCTTAAAATGCCGTCCACCCGGCATCACCAGTATTGACAGTCCTATTCACAAAGCTGGAATCTTCCCATGTCAGGAACAGAGCAATTTGAGCCATTTCATCAGGCTTGCCTACACGCGGATTGACAGCCAATCCGGGATGAATCCGGCTCATTCCGAACGGACTGACATTGGTCATGGAGCTGCTGATATTGGTTTCAACGCTGCCCGGTGCAACCGCATTGCAGCGGATGCCTTCATTCGCATACATAATGCCTGTATTTTTTGTGATGCCACTGACTGCATGCAGTATAGGCTGCAATTTCCCGCTGGCCGCCTGCTTAGGCTACATTGATGATGACGCCTGACTTTTTCTCCAAGAGACCTAATATGGCTTTAACAGGTTTGTTTTTTGATGGCGAAGAAATGAAAACCTTCCCTTAATCCAGAAACAATGCATCACCGACATCCACATACATTGCTTTCCCTGTAACAGCATCTATTGAACGGATATGGCCCACTGTTTCTGGGAATGAAGGCGTGTAAGAGAGGGAATAGACAGATTTCCCGGTTTCATCATAATCCCTCGTGAACATCTTTTCCATCTTGACAAATTTCCGGTATATATCTTTTGCTTCCTGAAGGCTGATGGCAGGTTCGGCCGGCAAATGCCTATATAGCTCATCAGGCAGACTATCAAGATGAAAATGAGTGACTTTCCCGGAAAACTTCCCGACTTCAATTACCGTCGCATGCTGCCCCGCCCTAATTCCCTTGTAATACAGGTGAAAATAAAAGGTGTAGGCAGGCTCCTGTTCAATAAAATCCTTATCCCGGCCATCCAGGTCTGTTTCTTCTCTCTCTTCTTCAAGGTTCTCCGGCTCATCCTCTTCCTCGTCTATGTTAACCTCCAGCCGGAATCTTTCATGGGCATCAGGATACAGCTTGAACATAAGCTCAACTGCCTTTTTCCTGGCAGCTTCCTGCCCGATCTCTTCCCCGCCGCCGGCATGCAGCTCCCCGCTTACAGCACTCAGAAGCATACCAGACATTTGTTCAAAGGATAGCTTCAGAACATGGTGATCTGCCTCTTCCATTTCAAAAGAATACGACCCGGCATCTTCCTTAGTCCAAACCTCGACCTTCTTGCCTTCATTCTCCCTTGTTTCCATGAGCTTGTAATCCTGGTTAATCCCGAACAAACCATAAATGGTTTCATTACTGTGCTCAACACTAGAGATCGCCATATCAGCAGCAGGCTCCGCCCAGATGGGATTATAATCAGATCCATCAATCGGGAGCTCCGTGAACGGCTCAATAATCTCATAGGCAAGATGGTATAGATGATCCCCATTCTTGAAAATCTCTTTGTCAAAATGCTCAATACAAAGCTCAAATTTTACTCCATGGAGATATTTCTCCAATGCCTCTTTCTCGGAAACTGCTTCTTCTGAGTACTTGACTTCATACTCCTCCCCGCTGCTGTGAAAACGCATCACCTGGCCGGCAGTCGAAACGGAAACAGTAAATCCTGTACTATGTAAAAATAACCCGTACTTTTCATCTCTTTTTTCATAAACAGCCCAATAAGGATTTCCCAGATCGAGGACTGCAGAAAGCTCAAACTCCTTCTGATCCTGATAAATGGCTCCAATGAACCCTTCTGCAATATCTGCTATCTCTTCTTTGGAAAGATTCCCTGCACGAGGTTCCCCCTCTATTTCAAAATGGATAAGCTTGCCGTTTTCACCCAGTGAATAGCTCCCAGTTTTTTCTGAAGTACCTGAATCCAGAAGATCATAAATCTGTTCCTCATTTTCCGCCAACCTATTGATTATGCCCGGCGGAACAAATGTCAGCAGTTTTTCCCATACTTCACTCACCCTTAACCCACCTTTCACGCTATTTATCTTCAAATATCATACCATCTAATAACCTTCAAAAATGTGGCAGAATAGGAAAAAGACCCATTGGATTTGTCAATGGATCCTGCTATTTTATACCTTAATGATGTCCCTCATGACTGCCGGAAGGCGCCTCTCCTTCCTTCATCAGCTCCTCCAGCTCGGCTTCGGTAAGCTCCCCGACAACAAATTGCTTTTGCGGCATGATGAGCGAGCCGCCGCTGCTGGCATGCACTTTAATTATATAGACGCCATCCTGTTCAAATTTTTTGGTAAGCTGATAAACACCTTCACCTTCATCAGCGGCTTCTTCCATTGGATAATGAACGCTGCCGTCCCGCTTCCAGATTTCAAAATGGACATAATCTGCACCTGCCACTTTTTCTCCGTTCTGTGTAAGCACTGCCCGGATTGGCACATCTTCACCTGCAGCAAATGAGTCAGGGAGCATGATTTCTGCCTGAAGCGGCTGCTCTATTTTATATAATTCCTCCGCATTTTCATCAAGGGAGCAGCCGCCAAGCAGCACTCCCATTACGATTAAAAATAAAACTCTTTTCACAATAAGACTCCCTTATGCATTCATGAATTTTTTGACAGCTTGAATCCGCCTGATGATGAGCCAGTCCACAAGCCAGACCGCAATGAGCGACAGGCCGACAAGCGGAAAAATGATTCCCAGTGCAATCAATATAAGCAGGAACATCTTCATTTTTAAGGCTGAAGGACCTGCAGGGGCACCCATCCCTTTTTTCGGCTTCCGCTTCAGCCAGAGATACAGCCCGCTTGCGGCGACAAGAATGATGCCCAGACAAATGAACAGGCTTATCAGCTGATTGATCAGTCCAAACTGGGTTCCTTTATGAAGGGTGATTCCCCAGGCAACCAGCTTCCCGATAAAGCCATAATTGTCATAACGGTAATCGGCAAGCACCGCACCCGAATACTGATCCAGATGGATGGTGGCTTCATCCTGGGCCTTTGCCGGAAAAGCAGAAAGTGTAAAAACGCCTTCCTTCGTTGAAGGGAAAATGATTGTATAGCCCGGATCCATGCCTTCATACTGGGCAATCGTGACTGCATCATTAATAGAAAGCGGGATTAAGCCTTCCACTTCCGATTTTGGCACCTCGAGGTTCTCGGCGGCCCAGGGTACTTCTGCAATGTCTTTTGTCAATATTTCCGATTCAGGAGCACTCCCGGTCCAGACGGAAGGCGGGTATCCTTCCCCTGTGTTCGTGGCCCAGTTCTGGAAGTTCACTCCCCAGAAGCCTGACCAGGGCAGGCCGGTCATGATTAAGAAAAGCATTCCTACTGTCACCCAACATGCAGGCACAGCGTGCAGATCTCTTCTGAAAACTCTTTTTCCCTTATTCAAACGGAGAAGCAGCACGCCTGCCAGCCCTTTTGTTTTCCTCGGAAACCATAAATATAGGCCCGTAACAATCAGGACAACCGCCCAGCAGGCAGCCAATTCGACAACCCGGTCGCCAAGGGTTCCTGCCATCAATTCTCCATGGATTTCCTCAATTTTATCCATGATCCGGTCCTCATTGTTCAATGTTCCCAATGACTTTCCTGTATAAGGATCAATAAATACGGTAAGTGACTCTTCCCCATTCATGATGCTTACTTCAGTAGAACGGGCGTCTCCCTCCCCAGGCCGGTATTTCGATATAAAAGCCTCAGGATACAGCCTCTTAACTTCTTCAAGCTGTTCTGAAGGAAGAATGCGATCCCCCTGCGGCTGGACTTCATAATATTCCTTGTAGATCACCTGTTCAATCTGCGGCTTGAACAGGTAGACCGATCCTGTCACTGCCAGAATGATCAGGAACGGTGCAAAAATAATGCCGGCATAAAAATGCCATCGCCAAACCGTTTTATAGAGGGAGCCCTCCGGTTTCATTTTTTTCTCCATAGAAGCTGTATTCCTTTCATCTTGAAAATCTCTTAATCTGCTGCTCGAAAAATACTATAAAGGGCAAATGTGAGGGATGAATGAAGTTTTTGCAGTGAAAGAATTAAATTGGCCAATGATATGTGAACATTTCCGCCTTTTGCCTGCTGAATTGGTACAAGCAGTTTTTAAAAGAGCGAATAAAATATTCGTAAGACAAAATTGATTTAGGAGAGATAGCATGTGCACGAATATATCATTTCCACGGTCAGGAAAAAATTCCCCTCTGATATCAGGAAGGACCTGGGATTGGGCTGAACAGTATCCCACGAAGGTAACCTTTGTCCCCAGAGGCCAATCTTTTCCTGCAATAAAAAGGCCTGAAGAAATAAAGTGGAAAAACGAGCTTGCTTTTATCGGGGTGAGCTATCAGCCTGCCGATGGCCGGATAGTCATATTTTATGATGGAATCAATGAGGCTGGCCTTTCAGCTTCAGGTTTATCGCTATTTTGCAGTGAATATCCAGAGCCGGACCCCGGCAAACCGCTGCTTTATAATAACAATCTGGTTTCCTATGTACTAAGCAGCTTCAGAACAGTAGAGGAAGCTGAAAACGGACTCTCACAGCTAAGCATCACAAGAGCAGTCCCTGATGTATCAAGAAACCTTCACTATATCATCAGTGACGCTTCAGGCAGCCATTTAGTTGTCGAATTTATTGATGGAAAAATGAAAACCTATCAAACAAGTCTGGGCGTTTTGACGAATGACCCTCCATATGAGTGGCATCTTGCCAATTTAAGTTTATATGAGCAACTGAGCCTGACCGATAAGCAGAATTCTCTCTGCGGCGTCGAACTGGGCGGGAGCGGCCAGATTCCGGGAGACCCTACCCCGCAATCCCGTTTTGTCCGGGCAGAATTCTTCAGCAAAACGAGGTTTTATCCAAGGAATACCCAGCAGAGTATTGGAGAAGCCAGGCAAATCCTACAGACTTTATCAGTACCAGCAGGGACTGTTTACCTGAGAGAATATCCCGGCATCTACAGCTGGACCCAATGGAGTGTGATACGAGACCATACGAACAGAAGCTATTATTTTTACACAGATTTCAACAGTAATCTATATGCTATCCATTTAAACGAGCTGGACCTGAATTCACAAGAGCTAAAACAGATTGATATCCGCCAGCCCGACTGGCATCAGGACCTTTCAGGGAAGCTCTGCTGATTTTTCGTTATGAAAAAAAGAGGCAGCCCCTGCTGTGAAAAAATCAGTCCAGGGCAGCCTCTTCATTTATGTTGATAGAGTTATATTGATCTGCCGCAGCATTTTTTGTACTTTTTCCCGCTTCCGCAAGGACAGGGGTCATTTCTGCGCACTTTTGCGTCGGCATTAGTGTCTTTATCGGCAGCCGGCAGCGGCTTTAACTGCTTTTTCTCCATGCTGCTCAGCTCCAGGGAGGTATAGCCTTTGAGGAACCATTCCCTTGTGCTGTTCATCAGTTCCACCACTATGTCCATCAGTGCCTGCAGTTTCTCAACACTGTCGAACTTAAACATGCTTGTTAAGTATTTCATCAGATCTTCAGGTGTATCGCCTACCCTTGTTGCAAAAATACACTCTTCGGCGACCTGGTCTGCATCTTCTTTAGAAATTTCAAAATGCTGCGACAGGAATTGGACGAGCTGCATATAGCTTTTATTTCTTTCCACAAAACCAGGCTCACCAGCCGCCAGCAGCTGCTGTTTGGTAAAAGGATAGTATGATAGGCTCTTCCTTGCCTGATGCTCCTGGATCACTCGTTTAGCATCAAATACCCTGCGATTAGAATAGCCATCCCCATTAATCTGCAGCTCCGTACGGAATGAGTTGGCATCACGGATTACATTAAGATATTCCCTTAGGTGTACTGGATGTTTTAGATATTTTTCCAGAAATTCAGCCAGCTGAACAATTGACAGGGTTCCATAATAATACAGAAGCCCGCCTGTAAGCCTGATCCATTCTGTGTTTTTATTGACGGCAGATCTGATATGTATACTGTTCTTTAGTTCTTTTACTTTATCAATCAGTTCGTTTGGTACAGCGAGAACTGGCTCCCCTTCAATAATACCGCTGTAAATAATCCCGGTTCCGCGGAAGTATTCGATCTGCTGCGCCTCTATATGTGGTGCAGGCATCAGTCCGCCGCTTTCGGCAATATCCAGCAGCAGCTGGAATCTTTCACTGTCCCAGTTAAGAGGAATGCTTTCAAGATTTTCAGCAATTTTCTCCTGTAGCAGGATGATCAGCTCCGCCTTTTTCAGGCTGCTCGCATTTTTAATGGCCAGATTTTTTCTTATTGTATCAAGTTCACCTTTCGTGAAACGACTCAGCCCTTCATTCAGTGTAAAAGGAACACTCAATTCACTCCAGTGCTTTTTGAACTGCTTCACTTCCTGGCTTTTCTTCAAATCTTTCAATCCGTCCAGGATATTATTTTTCTGTTTTTCAAGTACTGCATTTCCGCTCATGTATATGTACTCCTTTCTCTCTTATTCATTCACAATCAATCATCGATTTTTCATTCATGAATACATGTACATTTCCAATCTACTATTATACACACAAGAGCCTGCCTGGATAAAATAAATCAAAATAGAAAATAGTCCGTCAATAATGATAAACCCTTGATTTGAAGGGATTTAAAGGATTATGCTGTCAAAAATTAACGTCTCCTATAGTCAGTATGTAGTACCAGTCCTTTCCGCACCTGAATGAGGGAATCAGTGGCAGGCTGAAAAATAAGCGGAGAAATTCCCTCTAATTTCAATAAAACTATAAATATAGCCAAAATAGACGGAGAAATTCCGGCTATCGACTCCAAAAACAGGAAAAAGGGCAACTTCGTCTGCTTCACCGAAAATTTTCCGCTTATTTATACCCTCCCGTGCCATATTCAGCAGCCTAACAGGAAAATCTCCGCTTATTTTAAGGCTTGCTGTTTTGGGTCGGTCTTCCATAATTTCGCTCCCAGGTTTGATGTATATGACATACTGACTTGCCGTGTTTGTGACATAAGAAAAAGGGTCTCTCCTCTATTTAAGGAAAGACCACGTAACTTTTTAAATTAAATACTTTAAAGACACTTAATATCCTTAATTAGATAAAAAAATATCTGCTTATTCCGTTGCCTGCGCAATTAGCATGTATAAAGATGATGCTGGAAAGGATTTCTCAGTTACTGTAAATCCTGCTTCTTTCATTTCACGCTCCATCCCTTCCATGGAAATTCTCGGCGCTTTCCCAGAACTTTTCTTTGGTTCAAGTTCCAGACAAATTAGATAACCTTCTTTTTTCAGGACATTTTTCATTTGCTGTAATAGCGGTGCGAGTGGCTGAATTTCATGCAGGACCAGAGAAGCCATAATGATATCGATAGAACTGTCTTTTAGAGGAAGTGCCTCCATACTCCCCAGCACTGGGACAATATTTGTCACCTGTTCCTCCAATGCTTTCTCTTTTATGATTTCCAGCATAGCCGCATCGCTATCCAGCGCATATACGCTGCCATTGATCCTTTTCGCTGCAGGGATGGAAAAATAACCGGTCCCAGCGCCAAAATCCAGCATGCTATCATTTTCCTTTAAAGGAATCATGTTCAGTAATTGTTCGGGAGATAATACCTTTCTCCGCTCTGGGCTTTCCAAGTATGATACTTTTCCTTTCTCGTGCTTGCCATGAGAATGATGGTTCATATAAATCCTCCTATTTTTGACTTCTATTTATCCTGGCTATATTTCTCTTCTATAAGAGCTGCATTCACAGCTATGGCAGCCATACTGCCTTCCGCTGCCGCAATGATTAACTGGGAAGCACCGGCAATTCGCGTATCCCCGCAGGCATACAGCCCTTCTGTGTTCGTGCGCTGCCAACTGTCAGTTGTAATCCCTCCCTGCTCATTCAGTGTGTAGCCGAGTGAATCAAAAGAAGCAGCTTGTTTCCATTCCGAGGCAATGAACCCTCCTTCACGAAGCACTGAAGTTCCATCTTCAAGCTGGATTTTTTCCAGCAGCCCCTCTTTTCCAATGAGTGAGGAAATCTTCTTTTCGTTAATACCGATGCCATTATTTTTGAGCAATGCTTTTTCTTCGAGCGAAAGGACTTTCCTGCCGTTCGTAAAAATAATTAAATCATTCGTCCAGTTAGACACCACCTTCGCCATATGAAACGCAGTCTGCTGCTCTTCAGCGATCACCGCCAGCGGCCGATCTCTTAATTCCCAGCCATCACAGTAAGGACAGCCGAACAGGCTCTTGCCATAGAACTCTTTCGCCTTTGGAATATCTGGAAGAATTTCCTTGAAGCCTGTGGCGATTATTATTTTTTTGGCACTATATACTTCCGCGTTTTCTGTCTCTATTTGAAACAAATTGTTTTCTTTATTTATACGATGCACCCGCTGCGGTTCAAGCCTCACGTTCGGGTACTTGCTTAATTCTCCTTGAGCAATCTTTTTGAATTCCTGCGGATGTATACCATTCCTTGTGATAAACCCATGGGACTTAGAAGTTACCGCATTTCTCGGTTTGTTGTCATCAAACAGGATCGTTTTACGTCTTGATCTTCCGAGCACTAAAGCAGCATTCAACCCAGCCGGGCCTCCGCCAATCACCGCGCAGTCTAATACCATTTTGTTCACTCCCTCAATGAATTTAGATATTTTCTTATTTCCGTTGTGATTCTGCCTCTTTAGCGATATCGATTAGAAGCTTTGATGCCAGTTCACTTTTCATATTTTCCTCTGCCTGTCTCATGACGTTCTCAATCAAGCAGCCTTCATGGTGAATGGAGCAATCGAATAAGCTAGTCTCCCCTTCAATCGCGTGGATGACATCCAAAAAGGATATTTCATGTTTTTTTCTGGAAATTTTATAGCCTCCCTTTGCACCAGGAGTTGATTCGATCAAGCCCGCTTTCGCAAGTTTGGTTAAAACCTTAGAAAGGTACGTCGGGGAGAGGTGCTGCATTTCTGCTAATTCCTGTACTCCCACTGTGCCCTCCCCAGGCTCCAGCATTAGATGGACCATCGTATGAAGAGCATAGTTTGTCGCGTTTGAATATTTCATAATAACCTCCTCTAATAAAAAGATATTAAAGACTCTTAATATCTGCAATTGTGTCCAGTTTATCACTTGAGGTAAAGAAAGTCAACGAGAATTACATTTTTTATATCCAGTGCGATACAAAGAAAATAAAAGAAGACCAAATCATAAGCGATTTGGTCTGTTAAGTAATATGGCCTTTCAAATTTTTCTCCCTACCAACTACTTTATACTGGCCGGGAGCCGAAATTAATTAGGTTCTTTGCCGTTCATCACTATATCCTCTTGGCAGTCTGATGATAAAAGCTGTCCTTCCCGGTCTGCTCTTTGCTTCAATTGTTCCTCCATGCAGCTCAATGATGCTCTTTGCTATAGCCAAACCAAGCCCGGACCCTCCAGTAAAATGCGATCTGGATTTTTCTACCCGGAAAAACCTCTCAAAAATATGAGGCAGTTCAGCCCCCGGGATGGCAGGCCCATAATTGGCAACCTGTATCTCGACATTATGGCCTGTGCCTCCAAGGATGATATCCAGATACTTTCCTTCTCTGCCATACCGGACAGCGTTTTGGATCAGGTTCTCAAAGACCCGGATCAGCTTCCCTCCGTCCCCGAGAACAATAGGGGGTTCATCCCCTTCAAGGAACTGCCGCCACTCCATCCCCGCGTCCTCCAGCTGCACACGGGATTGAACCGCAAGCTGATTCATCAATTCCTCCAAATCGATCGGATGCTTTTCAAAGAGTGCCTGCTGGTTCTGCATGTATGTGTATTCGAAAATGTCGTCTATCAAGGAATGCAAACCTGCTGTCTTATCAGTGATGACCTGGATATAATGGCGCAGCTCCACCTCATCCTGATAGCGGTCTTCATTGATTAAATTTAAATAGCCGATGATTGAAGTGAGCGGAGAGCGGAGATCATGGGCCACATTTGTCACCAGCTCATTTTTCAGCTGTTCTGCTTTTCTTACTTCTACAATAGCCTGCTCTGATTTAGTGAAGATCTCCTGAATCCCTTCAGCCAGCCTGCTGAATTCGCCTTTGCCGGATAATACAGCTTTGCCCTCTTTAAAAGCCAGCTGCTGCACCTCTTCTGTCAGCTTTTTCACATAATAGCTAAGGTACCTTTTTCTTTCGTACAGGTAAAAAAGCAGCAGGAACCCTATCATGAGGATTGCATAAAAAACGAGAAGCACCAATGACCTTCCGTAAAATAAAAGAAACAGCAGGCTTTCAGCAAATCTCGAATTGTCCTCGATATACCAGACAGCCGGCAATAGGAGGGCGGCAACAGCCAGTGCAAGGAAGAAAGAGAGGATGATATAGATCGCAATCTTCCATTTTGGAATGAACCTGAGGATATGCTTAAAATTATCTTTCAATTTTATACCCCACTCCCCATACCGTGTGAATGATTTTTTCGCCTGGTAAAGCTGCTTCAAGCTTTTCACGCAGATTGCTTATATGGACCATAACTGTCTTATTGGACCCTTCACCTGGTTCATTCCATACACTTTCAAATATTTCTTCAGAAGAAAAAACACGGCCCTGGTTTCTTGCCAGCAGATAAAGGATCTCAAACTCAATGGAAGTCAGTTTTATGCTATTACCTTCCGCCAGCACATGATGCTTTTGTTTATCGATTGCAAGCGGGCCGATTTGCAGAACAGCATCGCCCTTTTCTGGCTGGGAGTAGTTTGCTCTCCTGAGAAGAGCCTTCACTCTTGCTGTGAGCTCAAGCGGATTAAATGGCTTACTCATATAGTCATCGGCACCAGTCATCAGACCCACGATTTTGTCCATATCCTCTACCTTTGCACTCACCATCAGAATAGGCACCTGGCTGCTCTTCCTCACCTGTGTGCAAAAAGACAGCCCGTCCATCTCAGGCATCATAATATCCAGAATGATCAAATCCGGCTGGCTTTTGCCGAAGCTGTTCAATGCCTCAACCCCATTGCCAGCTTTACTGACCTCATACCCTTCATTCTTTAAATACACCTCAATCAGCTCAGTAATATGCTGATCATCATCAACAATCAATATTCTCGTCAATGACTGACTCTCCCTTCTTTTCATGCAGCTGAAACTGCTTCAGCAGACCGCCAATAAAATTTATCTTGAACAAGCTTTTCACTATGAAAAATCCAACTATTGCTCCTGCTGTATTTGCCAGCAGATCATTCACATCCGTGCTTCTGCCGCTTCCAAGCGTCACCCTGATCAGCAGCTGAACCAATTCAAAAGCAAGACTCAATGCAAAGCCGAACTTTGCAGCGTCTTTTAAGGAAACCATTCTCCTGTTCAGGAACGGAAGGTACATCCCGAATGGCACAAGCATAAGTACATTCAGCATAAAAGTCGTTATATCAATTGTCAGCACAGGTATAAAGTTCACAGTCTGATACCACTTTGTCTGATTCGCATACTTTCCTATATTCACCTCTATCGGGAAAAACACAAGATGGATCACGCAAAGCAAGTATATTCCAAATGACAATAAAACAACGTATTGAGCTATGGTCACCTTCCTATTTTGACGCTTACCCCAGACGGCAAGGACCAGAAGCCCCATAAAAAAGAGCGGGCCAAGCACATACCATGATTCAATAGTGAACATAATCGATTTTTCCATTATCTTTCCTCCTAATCATTCTCTTAACAAAACTCAGTATAGGAGGAAACGTTAAAGAATTTTTAAAGAAAGAATTAAGGATGACTAAATTATTCAGGATTTAATGGGTCTGTCTGCGGATTGCTTGCACATATAGAAAAGCCCCGCAATTTTGCAGGGTTTTCAAATATCAGATACTCCTTCAGTTGGATGCCTGTATACAGATTACTCTTTCATTTTAATCCAGTACAGGCGTCTTCTTCCCCTCCGCCCAATCTTGAATAAACTCTTTCTGCCTTGGATTTAAATTGCCTGGCAGGCCGCTCTTCTCAAAATACCGATGCTCCCTGCTTTCGTCTCCCGTTTGCTTTAAGGTCCCGCTGAAAGAGCTGGTTTTGAATATAATCTGGACACTGAATACCCTGTCTTTATTGGGATATTCAACAAAGCATTTTTCCCCTGAGTAAATCCCGAACAGCTCAAGCTCCTGAACCTCAAGTCCTGTTTCTTCAAAGGTTTCTCTTTTAGCTGTCTTCTCAAATGTTTCGCCCAGCTCCATCACTCCGCCGGGTATGCACCAATTATCTTCGTCTGTACGGTGCTGAAGGAGGATTTTTCCCTCGTTCTCAATGATCATGCCGCAGCCGACAGTGAATAGCGTTTCGTGTCCAATCCATTTTCGCATTGTTTTTATATAATCCATTTTCCTTCCCACTTTCCTTCTCATTTAAATAGAAAAAGAACCTCTAATCTTATCATGATTAAAGGTTCTAGTTGATTTTGAAGTTGACATAATAATTTTCTAGGAAACCAGTTCTTTTTTCCTTAAGCCAAGTGTCTCGGCTGTTGAAGTCTGGATCTCATGGAAAAGTGCTGGATTGCTGGCCAGCGACACACCGAATGACGGAATCATTTCTTTGATTTTCGGCTGCCATTTCTGCATATGCTCAGGGAAGCATTTCTCTAGCACTTCAAGCATGACCTGTACAGCAGTTGATGCACCTGGAGATGCGCCGAGCAAGGCAGCAACCGAACCGTCTGAAGCACTTACAACCTCTGTCCCAAATTGCAGCGTTCCTTTGCCGCCTGCTTCTGTGTCCTTGATGACCTGAACACGCTGGCCGGCTACAACTGTATCCCAATCACCGCTCTTGGCATTCGGGATGAACTCGCGCAGTTCCTGGATCCGCTTTTCATGCGACAGCAGTACCTGCTCGATCAAATACTTCGTCAAAGGGAATTCCTTCATTCCCGCTGCCAGCATGGTAAAGACATTATTCGGTTTAACAGAACCGATCAGATCGAAATTGGAACCAGTTTTCAGGAACTTAGGAGAGAATCCGGCAAAAGGCCCGAACAGCAGGGACTTCTTGTTATCGATATACCTTGTATCAAGATGCGGAACCGACATTGGCGGCGCTCCGACCTTTGCTTTCCCGTATACCTTGGCATGGTGCCTGGCAATGACCTCCGGGTTATTGCAGACAAGGAAAAGTCCGCTGACAGGGAAGCCGCCAATACGCTTCGACTCAGGAATCCCGGTTTTCTGCAGCAGCGGCAGACTGCCGCCCCCGCCACCGATGAATACGAACTTGGCAGTATGGTGTTCCACAGCACCGCTCTCAAGATTCTTTACCTTCACGTCCCACAAGCCCTGGCTGTTGCGCTTGATATCCTTTACCGTATGCTTGTAATTCATTTCTACATTTTGCTTTTTTAAATAGTCGAACAGCATCCTTGTCAAAGCACCGAAGTTCACATCAGTACCGGAATCAATTTTCGTGGCGGCGATCGGTTCGGTTGATTTCCGGTCCTCCATGATAAGAGGAATCCATTCCTTCAATTTCCTTGGATCACTTGAGAATTCCATGCCCTGAAACAGCGGGACACCTGAAAGCGCTTTAAATCGTTTTTGCAGGAATTCTACATTTTTCTCACCTTCCACAAGGCTCATATGCGGTATAGGCATGATGAATTCCTGAGGATTGCGGATAAGGTCCTTTTTGACTAAATAAGACCAAAACTGGCGCGACAGCTGGAATTGTTCGTTAATATTAATCGCTTTCTTTATATCAATAGAGCCATCCGGCTTCTCTGGCGTATAATTCAGCTCGCACAAGGCAGCATGGCCTGTACCCGCATTATTCCACTCATTCGAGCTTTCTTCCCCTGCACCCGCAAGCTTCTCAAAAACCTTGATCTCCCACTCAGGAGCAAGCTCCTTCAGAAAAGAACCCAATGTTGCGCTCATGATCCCGGCACCAATTAAGATTACGTCTGTTGCTTTCTGTACGCTGCTCATAATACGTTCTTTGCCTCCTATATGTGAAAAAAGATTGTGCGCTATTTCACCTAGAAATTCACTTTTCCGTTTCAAATAAAACCCTTTCATATTCTATTATAATGATTTATTGGGTAATTTATCTACTATTATCTGATAATTATATATTATTTTTCGTTTGGAAAAAAGTGCAAAGGTTCACTTTATACTGGAAAAATCAAAAATTCTGTACTTTTATCATTATATCAGGATTGGAAATTTATATATATTATATTCCTATATTAAAATAAAAAGTAAGCGTTAACAAGTATGGCATATCAGGGCTCAGCATTTTTTTCAAAAACTGGCATATTAATCTTCACCCTTTCTGCTGCCGTGAAAATAAAAAAGCCTACTCAAAGAGAGTAAGCTTACCCGGAATAAACAGCCTCACAAGTCCCTGCCTTCGGTTCATAATAACAATGATTCTTAAACTGGCCGGCAAAAGGCTGATCATACCAAGTGGGAGGACAAGGGGCATACGGATTAAAATACCAGAGAGCATACTTCCCCGGATGCTGTCTCCAATAATCAAGGTTCTGCTTGGCTAATCTTCTCTCCGCTTCCCTTGCCCTTTGATAAAACACATTCCCCTTTTGAACGGCTTCAAAAGAATAATTTCCGCCCTGCACCTGAAAGATGACATCCCGAACGGATCTCAAATCCTTAAAATCCAAACAATTGGCTAAAAGACGGTTCACAATCACATTTCCCACGTACAGCATCCCCTGCTTGCCTTCCCCTTCGGCCTCTGCCCGCATCATCCTGGCCATCAGGTCTACGTCAGCACTTCGGTAATTCACTCGTGGCATATATCTCACCTCCATGACAGTGTATGATGGGGAGGCCTGTTTGAATGTTAGTGATTGTGGAATGGGGATGTCCTTTTTATAATCGGTACAAAAAAAAGCGAACAGCATCCATAAGCTGTTCGCTAAATATTTTATCCCCAAATTTCCTTAGAAATATCTACAATATACTTCAGCTTAGCCCACTGCTCTTCCTCTGTCAGGATATTGCCGTGATGGGTAGAAGCGAATCCGCATTGAGGGCTGATGCATAATTGCTCCAGCGGCAGATATTTGGTTGCTTCTTCTACACGTGCTTTAATGTTCTCCTTGTCTTCCAAAGTGCCATGCTTGGACGTGAATACACCCAGCACCACCAGCGGGCCGCCATTTGGAACGAACTCCAGAGGACCGAAATCGCCGGAACGGTCATCATCGTATTCCAGGAAAAATCCGTTCACCTTCTCTTTTGCAAACAATACAGGCGCAATCTTGGCATAGCTGCCTTCGAATGCCCATTTAGAGCGGTAGTTCCCGCGGCAAAGGTGAGTGGTTACAGTCAGATCCTCCGGCTTATCCTCCAGCACACCGTTCACAACTCTTAATGCCAGGCTGATTAATTCCTCACGTGAATAGCCGCTGTCATTGAATGGAATTTCCGGTGCATTCAGGCCGGCGATGTACACATCATCAAATTGAAGGTAGCGGCAGCCTGCATCATAGAAGGCTTTGATGCTATCCTTGTAAGTCTTGATGATATCATTCGCATATTCTTCAACGTCCGGATAGATATCAAGGTTGCGGATGCCTGCGTTAAATAATTGGTTAGGGCTTGGGATGGTCTGCTTTGCAACCGCACGGTCACCGACAATTTCTTTAAATTCGATAAAGTCTTTAATATGCGGATGATCTTGGTTAAACGTAATTTTTCCTGTGACTCTCACATCATATCTTTCCGTTTCTTCCCCTTTGAAGGCAAAGCCATGATCCGGCACATAGCCCTCCACCCCATTCAAATGCTCAAGGAAATCGGTATGCCAGAACCGGCGGCGGAATTCCCCATCGGTGACAGCCTGAAGGCCGACCTCAATTTGCTTGTCCACAATCTTCTTGATTTCTTCTGTCTCAATAGCATGCAGCTCCTGGGCTGTAATCGTGCCTTCCTGGAACTCCTTCCTGCTCTTATGGATCCTCTCCGGGCGCAATAAGCTTCCTACATGATCTGCTCTGAATGGAGCTTTAACAAGTGTCTTAGTCATAATGAACTCCCTCTCCCCATATATCCAAGGCTTATAAAAATGCTGCCCTGGAACTTGGCTTGTTTTCATTAAAGTAAGTGTAGCACAGGGAAGTTCTTATAACGTAACACAATGTCGCTATGCCTTGTTATAGCTTAAAGCTATAACCCGCCAAGCTCTTCTTTTATGCTTTCTTTTAAATATTGAATATAAATATTCGCAAGCGGGCTGTTGGTCACATTTTTATGCGTGATATAACCCACATTAATCTTCTCATCCACCTTTAAGGGAATGGCTATGATATCCTTGCTGTTTAATTTATGGCTGATAACACCTGTTGAAATGGTATAGCCGTCCAGCCCGATCAGCAGATTAAACAGAGTGGCCCGATCCGTCACCCGGATATTCTTCGGCCTGGAAAGGGTGCTGAGAATCTCCTCGGAAAAATAGAAGGAATTATAGTCTCCCTGCTCATAAGAGAGATATGGATACGGATCCAAATCAGATAAAGTGACATAATCCCTTTCCGCAAGCGGATTTGTGGAGCTGATAAATATATGGGGATCTGCCTCAAACAGCTCATGAAACTCCAGACTTCCTTCCCTCAGAAACTTATAAATGACATTTTTATTGAATTCATTCACATACAAAATCCCGATCTCACTGCGCAGGTTCTTCACATCATCAATGATTTCATAGGTCTTCGTTTCCCGCAGGCTGAATTCATATTCCTCCGGATCATATTCTTTTAACAGGCGGACAAACGCACTGACCGCAAAGGCATAGTGCTGGGCAGAAACAGAAAAGTGCTGCTGCGGGGACCGTGCATTCGTATAACGGTTTTCAAGAAGCTCCGCCTGCTCAACCACCTGCCTGGCATAGCCAAGAAACTCTGATCCTTCAGGAGTGATGATAATCCCCTTATTGGACCGCGAAAAAATCGTGATTCCCACTTCCTCTTCCAGCTCTTTCAGTGCATTCGAAAGGCTGGGCTGGCTGATAAACAGCCTTTGTGCCGCTTTGTTGATCGAACGGCTTCTGGCTACTTCGATTACGTATTTTAGCTGTTGTAGTGTCATGGCTACTTCCTTTACAAAGAGTTTTTTGCTTTAAAGCTGCTAAATAGTATATGTGGTGCAGAATTCTCCATAATTTCTAGCTGGTTTGGAGAAGATTATAAGGCAATCTACAGCAATAATCCATTAAATCCTTCTGGCGCTTACACACTTCTGATCCAGGTGTTGAAGCAAAAGAAAGAATCCAGCCCCAGCAGCCAGATTCTTATGTATTCTATGCTTCTACCTTATTAAAAAACTGCGGCAAATGTTCTTTGTGGGCTTCAAGCATTTCGTCCACAATTTGCTTTGCCAGCTTGTCAGATGCAACTAAAGGATTGATCGTCAGTGCCAGGACAGCTTTATCATAATCTCCCGTGACAGCAGCTTCTGCAGCGACTCGTTCAAAAGATTTTATCTGCTGGACCAATCCGCGGACCGGCACAGGGAGATCACCCATGACAATAGGCCTTGGGCCATCCTTGGTAATAATACAGCTTACCTCGACTGCTGAATCATCCGGAAGGCTCGCTATCGCTCCATTATTCAATGTATTGACAGGCTGGATATCGCGTTTGTCATTGTACATAGAAGAAATCAACCGGACAGCTGCATCAGAATAGTATGCGCCTCCGCGTTTCTCAAGCTGCGGCGGCTTAATGTCCAGGTTGGGATCCTTATAAAGTTCGAAAAGGTCATTTTCAAGTTTTTGGACTACCTCTGCACGGGTACCTTCCATCTCTGAATTTTTCAAGTCCTTCTCTACCATTTCCCTCGTTTTATAATAATACAGATGGTATGGGCATGGAAGAACGTTTAGGGCTTTAAGAAAAGATGTTTCCCATCCAATTCCCTGAACATTCTTTACAAAGCTGCTGTTCTGCGGATCAGTGAGAAGGTCTATTACTTTTCCTTTTACACTCTCCCCATCCAGGTACACATCCAGACCATATACCATGTGATTCAATCCGGCAAAATCGATCCGGATCCGGGAATGTTCCACATCAAGCAGTTTAGCAATTCCCATTTCCATTCCTATAGGTACATTGCAGAGGCCAACTACCTTTTTGTAATTAGAATAGCGGAGCACTGCTTCCGTTACCATTCCAGCAGGATTTGTAAAGTTAATCAGCCAGGCATCAGGACACAATTCCTCCATATCTCTGCAAATATCTAAAATAACCGGTATGGTCCGCAAGCCCTTGAATAATCCACCAGGACCGTTTGTTTCTTGTCCCAGCACCCCGTATTTTAAAGGGATTCTTTCATCCTTTGCCCGTGCATCTAATAATCCTACCCGAAATTGCGTTGTTACAAAATCTGCATTCTTCAAGGCTTCTTTACGATCAAGGGACAGATGAACTTCAATGGGGAGCCCTGCCTTCTGAACCATCCGTTTAGCGAGATTCCCTACAATCTCGAGCTTCTCTTTTCCAGCTTCTACATCAACCAGCCAGAGCTCACTTACCGGCAGCTCATGATACCTCTTAATAAAGCCTTCAACTAACTCAGGAGTATAACTTGACCCCCCACCAATGGTAGCTATTTTTATTCCTTTTTTCATGCATTCACACCTCCGGATAGATTTACGTGCTCATACAAGTCTACAAATTCGCCTGCCATGTCTTTTATCGTAATCGCATTCATAAGATGGTCCTGAGCATGCACCATTAACAAAGTAATCTCTGTACTTTCTCCTCTCACTTCCCTTTGGATCAGAGACGTTTGGATGAGATGCGCGCTATTCAGTTCATTAGCAGCTTCCTCTATTTTCTTTCTTGCCCCTGGTATGTCCCCGCTCTTGGCAGCAGCAATTGCTTCCATGGCAGAGCTTTTCCCATTGCCGCCGTGAAGGATGATTTGAAAGATTGTCTCTTCGATGCCAGCCATAAAGAAAACATCCCTTCCTTTTATGATTTATTTATAAAAGACACGTTCTACCTATTTCATGTGCAAGAAGGGAACCTATGAAGCTATCCCTTTTGACCGTTAATCAGATCAATAGCAGCCTTTAAAACTTCCGGTCCATTGCACATTCCATAATGAACAGGATTAATAGAATCAACTGGTATATTTTTTTCCTCGCATAGCTTTTTCATTTGAGGCATCAAGTAACGCACCTGCGGACCAAGGAGCAATACATCTGCATTGTCAATATGCCGTTTAACTGCATCTGCCCCTTCCGCCCAAATCTTTGCCTCAATGCCCTGGCTTTTAGCTGCTGTTTCCATTTTAGTCACCAATAAGCTTGTAGACATTCCTGCTGCGCAGCATAGCAAAATATTCATCCTCTTATTCCTCCCTGATTTGTTTATCTTGCAAAAAATGTCCTCCATAAAATTCATTAATTCTTTTTTTATCACTGGAATTCATCTAAACAGGTTCCGGACCATGCCAGTCCAGGAACCTGTTCATCCCTTTCAAACCACGGACTTAATAGAAACCTCCCTAAAGGTTATAAGGTCTATGCCCTTGTCAGTAATGGCCGTTTGAACAGCAGGGTCGGTTAATATGGTTAGTTCTCTGACACGCTGCAAAGCATATGAACTGCCAGCATAGACCTGTTCATCAACAAAAGCAGGATGTGTCATTAACTCTGCAGTTTCATAAGGACGTGCTTTATCAAGCAGTTCGAGCAAATACTCTGTCGTCAGCTGATCTCCATAAAATTCATGATTAAAATATTGGACAGGCTGCAATGGGTTTGGATCTGAACTTACTTTTCTAATAGGCAATTGATTTTCCCTGGCTATTTTTTCTACAGCGGGATAAACATTTGGAAGTGAATGCACATGATGATGGCTGTCGATATGAGTGGGTATTATGCCAAAAGAAATGAACTTTTCAAATTGGCTCCTTAATTCAAGTTCAATTTCCTCTGGAATTCCATCCTCCTCTATTGCCGATATCCTGTTAAATTCTCCTTGGCTATTTACAAGCGAGGCCGCTTCATTGCTTACCGGCCTTCCGCAGGTCAACACGAAATGGATTCCCACTCCAAGGCCAGGGTTATTCTTCGCCAGTCCGGCAGCATGTTCTGCTCCAGGCATATTTGCCATTAATGTGGTTGAGGTAACCACACCATTTTGAAAGGCTTCAATGATTCCCAGATTAACTCCTTTTGAATAGCCGAAATCATCGGCATTGATGATTAACTTAGTCATTACTTCAGCTCCTTACATGCTTGCAACTTTTTTATTGGCATCGACTGGAGGCTGAAAACCGCCTTCTTCAACGAGCTTTTGTTTATCCCAGATGCGGAAGAAAGGATAATAGATGGTAAAAGCTAAGGCAAAGTTTATTAATTGCAGGACAGCACCTGACATTTTTCCTCCTGCTGCCAAATATCCCCCGATAATCGGAGGCATTGTCCATGGAACCGCAATGCCTGCCGGTTTTGCGACCAGCCCTGTACTCATGCCAATATAGGTGGTTAAGACCATTACAAGCGGTGTAAGTACAAACGGAACGATCAAAATAGGGTTCATCACAATTGGCATTCCAAATACGACAGGTTCGTTAATATTGAATAGTCCCGGCCCGATAGCTAAACGGCCTAATTGCTTCATTTGCTTGCTTCGTGCCCTCAAAATCATCGCAAGCACCAATGCTAACGTTGCGCCGCTTCCTCCTATATATACAAAGATATCGAAAAATTGCTGTGTGAATATATTCGGCAAAGTTTCGCCCCCCTGGAACGCAAGGCGGTTGGCATCCATTGCTGAGAGCCAAATTGGCCCCATTACTCCTCCAACAATGGAAGCTCCATGTAATCCACAGGACCATAACAGCTGTACAAGAAATACTGCAACCAGGCTGCCAATCAAACTTCCGCCCAGAATGCCAAGTGGTTTTCCAAGCACTTCGCCAATGATATTATGCAAGCTCTGAAAATCCGTCTGCTCTACTAGCAGGCGAAGAACCCAAATGACCGTGATAACAATAAAACCTGGAATGAGTGCAACGAATGATTTGCTGACAGCAGGCGGTACGCCATCAGGCATTTTTATAATGATATTTTTTTGGATGATAAATCGGTATATTTCCGTTGAGAGCATGGCAATAAGCATCGCTACAAAAAGTCCCTTGCTTCCCATTAAAGCGGCCGGGATCGCTCCTCCTACAAGTACTGCTTCTGATGCTCCGTCTGGCGTAAAGGAGACCTGGTACGGTGTTGCCAAAAGAAATGCCGCAACAGAAATTGCACCTGCAGACAGCGCATCCACTCCATATTTTTCAGCAAGGCGGTAAGCTATGCCAAAGGCGGCAATCAAGGCCATAATATCGAAGGTCGCACCCACTGGATACATCAGCTTTGTCAGCCATTGATCACCGAATGTATTTGCCATGAAGTCGTCATAGCCGGGAATAGGCAAGAAACCAAGAATCAGGAATAATGAACCGACAATAATCAGCGGCATCGTCAGGATAATTCCATCACGGAGTGCCTGAAGATGGCGCTGGCCCGCTACCCTGCCTGCCACAGGCATCACCTTATTTTCAAGGAAATCATTCATTTTGCTCATTAAACTCACTCCCCCTATTTATTTACTAATTTTTCTGCAAAGCTTAATACTTCGGTCCCATTGCATGTGCCATAGTGAACGATATTAATTACGTCAACCGGGATCTTTTTTTCTTCACCCAGCTTCTTCAATTGAGGAAGCATAAAACGCACTTGAGGGCCTAGAAGCAGCACATCCGCCCTGTCAATATGGTGGTGCACCGCATCACTTGAAACAGCCCAAATGGTATATTCTTTATCTTGTTCTCTTGCACTTTTCTCCATCTTTGTAACTAATAGACTTGTAGACATCCCGGCTGAACAGCACAGCAATATGTTCACTTTATCACCCCTCTTTTAAGTGGAATCTCCTTGCTCGTACCTTAATATTAAAATGAAAACGCTTCCATTAACACATACACTTTTTCCGTTGAGCAACGGAAATTTTTTATTAGACAATTCTGACTATTTTATTTTTCCTTCAGCTGAAGTAATTTTTTTAAACTTTATCTTCTTCGTCATTTCGTTTGTTTACAAACTTAAAAACACTATGCCAAGTTGACTGGCATGGTGGAACGGCATTTATTTTTTTTTGCTTAGAAAAACAGAGATAAACTCTTTATAGGTTTTACATTTCAATAAATGATGTACCAGAGTGCTGTCCTCTACCACTTCTATCAGGAGCTTGTACATATTGACCAAGTCTTCTTTACTGTTTTTTCTTACACATAGCAAACAAACAAATTGAACCCGCTTATCATCCCAGTCGACAGGTTTCTGAAGTGTGCATATAGCCCAGAATGTTTCATCCGTTCGCGGCATAATCGGATGAGGTATGGCAACCAGGTTTCCAAAGCAAGTTGGAGAAACTTCCTCCCTTTCCAAAACAGCAGGCAAGAAGTGTTCATCAGTCAAACCTAGATCTGTTAATTCACGTGCCAGAAACTTTAAAACTTCTTCCTTTGTTTCAAATTCCTTCTGCAGGAAAACCAGCTCTTTTCTTGTATAAGCGAAAGACTGTCCGGTATAATCATCCAGTACTCTTTCAATCTTTAATAAATCTGTTCCCCCAAGTATGGTGTTCACCTGAATGACCGGGACTGGAAGCTCAGAGGCAATGGGAACTGTACTGACAATAAAATCGATCGTATCCAGCGGGATTTCATTTATTTTATAATATTCTGTTGTTCCTGCCAGCTCCAGCCTGGAACCAAATTGGGACTCCAGCTTGTGGTATAAAAGCCGGGCACTGCCGACTCCTGAAGCACAGACAATCAGACAGCGTTTGACTGAATGGTTTGCTTTGACTCTCTCCATCGCCGCACCAAAGTGAAGAGCCAGATAGGCGACCTCGCTTTCACCAATTTGGTATCCATATTCTTCTTTGATACAAATTCCAGCCAGGACGCCTGCCTGAAAGGCTACCGGATAGTTAGCTTTTATCGCATCCAGCATCGGGTTCCGGATATTCATGCCGAATCGGAACCGATTTAATGCGGGCTTAAGATGCAAACACATGCTAACAAACAATTCTTTATCATTTTTAATGCCCAGCTTTAGCTTTTGTTCAATCATACTCAGGATTTTTTTTGCCAGATTAAAGACTTCCTCATCAACAAGACTGCGTATTTCTGTTTCATTCAAATGAAAATGAGCAATCATTCTGATCCCCATTAAATGAATGGCTATATAGGCAATTTCCGACTCTGGAAACTCTACGAAAAGATGTTTATTTATTTCCTGGACTATTTCAGAAGCTACTATATACTCCTTTTGGTTTATGATTTCATGCATGTCTTTCGGGAATATCATTACATATTTTTCACATCGTATTCTGCAGCAGGCAATGGCAATATGAGTGATCAAATTATTCAGGCCCATGTCGGAAAGTGATATACCGCTTACCCGCACTTGATCAAGAATAATTTTACGGATCAGCTGGACTTCTTCTTTTGGAAGAATGGACATGCGGCTTTCAAATAGGTCAAGGACCGTTTTTTCCCGATTGTAAATATACTGGGACATGCAAAAGCGAAGTTTAACTTCATCTCCCTTTAACTTGAGACCATAATTCGGCCGCTTCTCAACTGTAATAGCATACTGCTGTAAAATCCTTTTGGCCTCTCTTAAATCATTTTGAATGGAAGATTTGCTGATGAATAATTCTTCAGCCAGGTCATCCAGTTTCACATATTTATCAGCAAAAAGAAGCCGCTTGATCAGAAACTGGACACGATCTTCCGGAAGGTTCGGTATATGCCCGCTTTTTAATGAATCTTCTCCTGCAACTTGAGCCAGCAAATTTTGAAATTTGGCATCATCCCCAACAGTCAATTTATATCCAGTTCCGCGGACCGATTTAATTTCAGCGCCATTTTCAGCAAGCAGCATATTTAACTCTTTTATGGAATTCCTGATTGTACGGGAAGTAACCTGTATGATATTTGCCAAGTACTCGCTTGTGATTACATCATCTGTTTCTATTAAAGCTTTTAGAATACTGCTCATTCGGGTATTCAGCATTCTAATCTTCCCCCCACCAACAGTATTTTTTATCTATTTTGTAATTCTTTAGAACTATTGTTATAAGTAAACATCTGGAAGTTATTTTCCAGGATCCAAATACTTGTCATTAAAAATGCTTAGTTATCTAAATTATCAGAAATATGTTAAGTTAATACCATTTTAATAGAAAAAAGTTTAATTTGGGCACTTTCACAAAAAAAATTGGGGTAAATAGACCATTAACCCATCACCCGGCAAAATAAATAGGGAGCTGCTCAGAGCAGTCTCCCTATAAGTGCTATCAATCAAAAAAATTTTAGTATTATGGCAAAAATGGCGCAAAATACACCAATAAATCCTGTTGCTTATTATAAGCAAAATATGTACACGGCTGCTGCCCAATTGGTGATGGAAAAATAACTTTCCCGCAAAGTGGGCAATTGCCTTTTAGTCTAAATTGATGTTTTACTCCTACTGGGAAAGGATGGCTATCATTGCCAAGCAGGAAAACAAAAGCCTTGCCATCCACTTCAAAATTGATGTCAAATCCCTTAAAACCAGATGATCTTGTGATATTGTAATTTGCTATTTCAAACTCCACTTATCTCATCCGCCCCCCTGAAGAAGTACTTTTACCCATAACTTCCAGAAACGTTCGTTTCTAAGGGATTTTCAGTCCGGAAGTACAGTTATAAATCATTCAGGATTAATAATATGCTCTAACCTCAACTGTACACGTTCAGCAATCAGATAGTACTTTGAATAGTGGACAGGTAAATCCTGTTCACCATAAATCACTTTATCCACCAGGACAAGTAAATTGAAATTATTCACTTTTAAGTGTGTTTGCAATTCTTCGTCTGGATAGACAAATTCCAGGTTTTTACGGACTCTTTTAAACTTAACAGCATACTCATCATGAATAATAGCAAAAGTAGAACTTTCGGGCGTTATTTTTTCTTCGATGCCTGGATAAAGATCCACAGGCAAATAGGCATAATCTACGCTTAGCGCCTGGTCATTGCGGTAGACCTTTCGCACAAGTTCAATATACTCTTTATATCGGCTGTTAAAAATCTTGTCTAAATCCGGATTGCTTTTGATTTTTTGGATGGAAATGATATCTTTCGTTATCGTGTCATTTTCGGTTGTTAATCCTTCGGTAAAACCCTGCAGGTCCAATAAATGAATTTCTTTTCTTGGGGCACTTACAAAAGTGCCCTTGCCTCTGACAATTGTAAGAGTACCCTCGTCAACTAATTCCTTGATGGCGCGCCTGATAGATATGCGGCTGGCTTTGAATAAATCTCCCAATTCTTTCTCGGTGGGAATTCGATCTCCCTCTTTTAGTCCATTGCTTTTAATATAGTGCATGAGTCCGGTCATGATCTCTTCGTATAAATAAAGCTGATCTCGATTTAGATTGTCTTTTTCCATTGTCAACGCCTCAATATCTCAATTTTACAATAATTATACATGAATCCGCCCGGAAATAAAAAGAATCACATGTTTGCGGGATACCCAAATCCCCCATATTCCTGGCATGTCTTTTCAGCAGAAAGGGTTCCTTTCTCAAGCGCCTTTTCTACATCGCCGCTCTTAACATATTCAGTCAGAAACCCTGCAATCAAGCTGTCTCCTGCCCCCATTGTATCAACAACATTAATTTTCCTCAGTTTCTGCTTATAGATATTCTCTTGATGGACGAATACAGCCGGCTCCCCTCCCCTCGTCAGACCTATAATCTCAAAACCGAAAGGGGCAAGTTCTGCAATAAATCCATGAAGTTCTGCTTCAGATAATTCTGCAGCTGAAAAAAAGGCATAAGTGATAGATGGGGCTATTGATGAAATATATTCCAGGTCTTTCCGGTTTGAAAAATCATACGAAACTTTAATCTCTTTAGCGATCTTGGCCAGTTCGCTTTCCATCGACGAATAGCAGCTGACATGGCAAACATCAAATTGCTTGATATAATCAATTTCCTCCGGAATCAGCTGAATTTTAAACCGGTGCTGGACAGTGTCTTTAGGTCCTCCCACAAACACCCGGTCATTGTCCTCCGTCAGCGCGACTTTGGGCTGCCCAGTAATCCCAACAGCATCCCGGGAAAACTGAAAGTCGACACCCTCTTTTTGCAGTGCAGTTTTGATATGTTCTGCAGGTCCATCTGTAGCAAAAATTCCAATATAGCCGACACGGCTTGCACCGTTCCTCTTGGCATTTACAGCGACATTCACACAATTGCCGCCAGGAAAATATTCGTTCCGGTCCAAATAGCAGTCTACAACATTGTCACCAACAGCCATTAATTTCATCGTCATTATCCTTTCACCGAGCCTTCTGCAAGGCCTCGCACTAAATATTTTTGGAGGGCAATCAATAATAGAACCATTGGGACTGATGCAATGACCATTCCTGATAACAGGACACCCCAATCCGTTCGCAATGCATCCCGGAAGACCATCAGCCCTGATGGTATCGTTTTCAGTTCGCTGGAATTAATAAATACTGTTGCAAATAAGAACTCGTTCCAAGCATAAAAGGCGTTAATAATAACAGAAGTTATCACAATCGGAATGGACAGCGGCAAGTATATCCGCCAATAGATCCCAAACTCACTGCAGCCATCGATCAAGGCGGATTCTGACAGCTCATGAGGTACGGTGATGAAAAAAGCGCGGATCAGTATAATGGTTAGGGGCAGTCGATAAGCGACATACGTCAGGATTAAAGCCCACCTTGTATCAATTAGATTAAATAGTGATAAAATCTCAAATAAAGGAATGAGAGCCACCTGTGGATTCATCATTAAACCGCCAATGATAAATAGAAGAGATGCATCTATCCAGCCGCTGCGGTATCTGGCCAGAACAAATGCTGCCATGGTACCTGTCATAACTGTAAGCAGGATGGAAAAGCCAGTAACATAAGCACTGTTCAGAAAGTAATTTTGGATCCCTTTTTCCCATGCTAATGCATAATTTTCAAAATGCCATTCACTGGGAAGCGCCCAAACATTTGAATAAATCTCCTTATAGCTTTTAAATGAAGAGATCACCATCCAAAAAAGCGGGTAGAGGATCATGATGGCGAAAATGAGTAATCCCAGGAAAACTAAATTTCTGGAAAGCCGCGTTTTACGAGTCAGCTGCCTTCTTTTTACGGCCGGGAAAGTTAACTCTTGCGTTTGAAGATTTTCTGTTTTCATCATCAATCTTCCTTTCCTGTTTTAGACACTTTAATCTGGACTAAGGCAAAGATGGCCGACAGCAGAAACATGGTTGTGGCGATTGAAGAAGCATAGCCCATATTGTCTTTGAAGAATCCATTCTGATACATATGAACAGCCAATGTCATTGAGCTGTTGCCGGGACCCCCATTGGTCAGGATATAGGGCTCATTAAAGACCAGGATGGAACCAGTAACTGTGATCAGCAAATTGACAAACATCGTTTCCTTCACTTGAGGAAGAGTGATATGAAAAAACTGGCGTATTTTTCCTGCACCATCTATATGGGATGCCTCATACAATTCATTAGGGATTTTTTGAATGGCAACAATGAAAAGCATTGTAATTAGACCGATACTCTGCCATTGGGACATGGCAATAACACTGTAGATTGCGGTTGTCGAATTTCCAAGCCATGGTTTTGCAAGATCCCCGAGTCCAATTAACTCCAGGAAGCTGTTTAACAATCCAATTTGCGGATTATATACAAAGCCAAACAAAAGGGCGATAACAGAGATGGAAATCATCACAGGGATAAAGTAGATGATTCTGAGGGCTGGAGCGACTCTGCGAAACAACTTATCTTCCAGAATACTTGCCAGGATCAAAGCAAAAAATATTTGAAAAACCACAGAAATAACTCCGTATTTCACATTGTTCCATAGTGCGATCCCGATTACTTCATCTTCAAATAATTTCTTTATATTACTCATGCCAACAAAGGATTTTGAATCTGAAAATACACTGAAATCAAAGAAGCTGTTATAAAAGTTCTGAATGAGTGGTATGTAGATGAAAATGCCCAGAAATAGGACGGTCGGCAAGAGGAATAGGATTGGCGTCAAAGAAATTTTTCTCAATTTCATACTTATCACCCGCTTTCCTGATAATCAGAAAGCCCCGACACCCGAATGTCAGGGCCCTCCCTTTTACTCGCTCTTTTTCGCTGCTTCTTTTTGAACCTCTTTCATAATATCTTCCGGTTTTTTTTGTTTCGTAGCCAGCTCCTGGCCGCCGCGCATAAAGATGTCGGCAATCGTAATATCAACCGCATTGTCAAACCATGGTGATGTAGATGCTGCATCTAACACTATTTGATAGGCTTCATAGCTGGTAGGACTTGTGTTTTCCTCCGTCACGCCATTCTTTACAGCATTAAGCTGGCCATCTGCTTTCGTAAATTCCTGGGCCGTTTCTTCAGAAGTCAGGAATTTCAGGAATTCAACCGCTTCTTTAGGAGCATCCTTGCTAAGCATCCAGCCTTCAGGCGCACCCGTCAGCGAATCAGCACGTCCTGCCCCATCCGTAACTTCCGGGAAGTTGAAAAATCCAATGTCTACATCGCCAATGTCCTGAACCAATCCTACTTCAGCAAATTGCATATACAAAATTGGCACTTCTCCAGCAGCAAACATATTTCTGGCAGCTTCATGGTCAATTGCGGTGGACACATCTCCCATAAAACCAGTCAGCTCCTGGAATATTTCTAACCCGCGGATATATCCTTCATCTGTGTATGGTGTATCACTTTCCAGATTATAGTCTGCCTCCCGCACTTCAGGATCTACTACTCTATCAAAAATGGTACCCAAGTAGTGTGAGATAGCCCAGGCATTCGTCAGCCCTTCGACAACAGGCGTTTCATAACCCGCAGACTTTAATTGCTCTAAAACATCGACCAGTTCATCGTATGTTTTTGGAACCTTAATATTATTTTTCTCAAAGATCTCCTTATTGTAGAAGAAGGCTTTTCCATCTACTGTGAAAGGAATGCCGTATGTGCTGTCATCAAAAGTAAATCCGGCATATTGTGACTCAAGAATACTGCCGCTCCACTCTGTGTTTTCATTCATGATGTCATTAAGTTCCTTAATCCGGCCGGAACTTACCAGATTTTCAGCGAAAGAGTCTGACCAGGAGGAGAAAATTTCTGGAAGGCCATCATTGGATACTAAAACCCGTATCTTTTCTTTATAAGAATCATTCAAGACAGAATCTACATTAATTGTGACGCCAGGATGCGATTCCTCAAATTCTTTGATTTTTTGATCATAGAATGATTTTCTTGGTTCATTTGGCCAGCGGTGGAAGAAATCAATAACTACATCATCGCCATTCGATTTTGAGCCTGAGTCAACAGATGAGTTACACCCAGCCATAATACCGGCCGCGATAATGCCGACTAAAAGAATGCTGAACATTTTTTTCATATGATCGCCCTCATTGATATAGTTATTTTTAAAGATTTTACACCAATTCCAATAGAATTAATACTCCATTTTCCACATGTATCGTCTTACTGAAAGAGGATGTCCTGTATGTTCTGCCAGGCCATCAGCATAAAGCCTCATGACAGGTCCTGTTAAGGCCGGTCCAAAGTACTCTTTCAAATCTTCATCCACTCCGCTGTAATTAAACTTAGAAGCATCTACTACTTCTACTTTCTCACTGTACTTTGCTACGAAATCCAGTGCCCGCTCATCTAATGGCCTGCTTGGGCCCTCACCTGCAATCAAGAGGAATGGCACATCAAAGTCTGTAATTTCAAATGGGCCATGGAAATACTCTCCTGAATGAATAGCATTTGAATGGATCCATAGCATTTCCATCAGCAGGCAGCTGGTGAAGGAATAGGCATGGTGGATATAAGCGCCGCTTGCCATCGTATAGATGGTCTTCTCCCTCTTATTGCGTTTGCCGAATTCAAAAGCGGCTTCTCTAAACAGCTGCTGGTTCTTCTCGATCAAATCTCCCAGATTGCTTAACTGTTCAATTCCTCTCTCATACTTTTCGTCACCAGTAAAAATCTTTAACAGCTTGAAAATGAATGTGTAATAGATTCCTATTTCACCGTCAATGGCATCTGATCCGTCTTTGTAATTGTAGTGAAGGACATATTCTGCTTCTTTGCAGAGCGGAGATTCAACATCCATAGAAATGGCTACAGTAAGAGCTCCTTTACTCCTGGCATATGTAGCTGCTTTAACTGTTTCTGGCGTAGTCCCTGAATGGGAGCGCAGGATAACCAGGCTGTTTTCATTTAGTGCTTTGGGATTTAAATGGACGAATTCATTAGAGGTATAAACAAAGCTCGGTTTCCCCGTATCTTTTGTGATGAAATAATCTCCAAAAGATAGAGATGCCATCGATCCGCCGCATGCTACGAAAAACACATTCTGTACATTTTTGTTCTCAATGGCTTCAATGGCCATCTGGATTTGATTAGTATGCTCCTGTTTCATTACTCCCCCCTCCTTACTATTGTTTTTGATTGGCGATTTAGAAACTGATTGTGTCATACTAGCACCTCCGGTTTTTTATGATGTCCTATAACATCATATTGATAATTATAGTACGTCATATGATGTTATACGTCAACAGTATATTTGAAATTTTCTGTATATTTTAATATGCAAATTCCGACAAGCTTTATATTATATTGTAGGATTTTTATTGATTCTGTCATTGATTGAAAAAAAGATGCCTGCCTCTTCCCTTTTGTCTTAGTCGACAAAACGGGAAGCGGCAGACACCACGTCATGAGGTTCTATATAGCTATTCTTCTAATAGCTTATCCATGAATTCATATGCTTCTTCACATTCAATTGAATCACCATCATATTTCCCAACTCTTGTGCCTCTGGAAAAATACCCTGATTTTCCGTTCCGGCTGGGACATTCATCAAGTGTCTCTAACATTCTGTTCCTATATTCCTCTTCAGTTTCCTGTTCCCAGAAGAAATAATAGTATATTTTTGTACCTAGCCCGATTAAAGCCAGGAAAACCAGCATCAAGACGAGATTTTTTTGCATCCTTCAAACCCTTCTCTGCGCATTTCTAGAGATGTCATTTCTTTTTCATCCGTCGAAAATTTTCCTCTGGATTCATCTCAGTAAATTTCACGTGATGACTGCTGAGCTCCACCGGAAAAAAACAAGACCTCAACATCAGTTGAAGTCTCAGCCTGTTTAGGTGCTGCTGATGAAATGAACCTGTACTCCCCAGTCACTTTGTTTCATATGCTTAAATCTTTTACTCTATCGTCCCCTCAAACCCATCAAGCAGCGTTCGCACATCTTCCGTAGTATCCGTATTCATCAATTGATTCCTTAATTCGCCCGCTCCACGGAAACCTTTCACATAAATCTTGAAAAAGCGGTGAAGAGCCCTGAACGGACGTGCTTCCAGTTCTTTCGAATATTTATCATGAAGATCCAGGTGCAATCTCAAGAGATCAAGCAGTTCTTTAGGAGTATGATCTTTCGGCTCTTTTTCAAAGGCAAATGGATTTTTAAAAATACCGCGGCCAATCATCACACCATCGACTCCATATTGATCAACCAGCTGCTGGCCTGCTTGGCGATCAAGGATATCTCCGTTGATGGTTAAAAGGGTATCAGGTGCCACACGGTCACGAAGCTTCTTGATTTCCGGGATCAGTTCCCAGTGAGCATCCACTTCACTCATTTCCTTCCTGGTACGAAGATGGATCGAAAGATTAGCGATATCCTGTTCCAGAATGTGTGTGAGCCAGTCCTGCCACTCATCCACCTCTGTGTAGCCAAGCCTTGTTTTCACACTGACAGGCAATCCGCCCGCTTTTGCTGCCTGCACGATATCTGCAGCCACATCAGGACGGAGGATCAGGCCGCTTCCCTTTCCTCTCTGAGCCACATTTGGGACAGGACATCCCATATTGATATCGATGCCGCGGAACCCCTGCTCCGCCACACCAATACTCGTCTGCCGGAAAAACTCAGGCTTGTCTCCCCATATATGGGCAACCATCGGCTGCTCATCTTCGGTAAAAGTCAACCGCCCGCGGACACTTTGGTTTCCCTCCGGGTGGCAATAGCTTTCCGTATTCGTAAACTCGGTAAAAAACACATCAGGCCGAGCGGCTTCGCTCACGACATGGCGAAACACAACATCCGTCACATCTTCCATTGGTGCTAGTATAAAAAATGGCCGTGGCAATTCACGCCAGAAATTATTAGTCATGCTGATATTCAAATCCTTTCATTATGGGATATTCTATCATACTTTCATCCCAGAACTTAGGCAAAAGTTTTTGCTCCATATACACTTATAGCATGGATGGGCAAGGTATATCAAACTAAAGTAAATTTTGAATATTACATTTTTGTATGTGTCCATTTAAACTTCAAATTTTTTATCCTCATATAATTACTTTATAATTTTTTAAGAAAAAATTTAATTTATAGAGAATCTGTTGGTGACAAAAGTTAAGGACCCTAGCACCTAACTATTCTGTAACCCTTTTAAATAGTAACGGAAAAGACTATTCTTCATCAAAATAGCTAAAATCTATTTTTTTTATTGTAAATTTTTCTTTTATATTGACTCCAATATCATAGTCAATCATTAATTTTGCTAGAGTCTCACCGTCAATAAGGACTATTTTTTTTGTCTGTAATCTTTCTACATATTCTAAAGCTCCCTTAGTAAAATAAGAAGTTGTAATAAATACACCTTTGGTCGCTCCCATATCGTCTAACGCACCAGAAAAACTTTGCACTAATTCTCTCCCAATGGAATTATCCCAGCGTTTAGCTTGCAAATAAATGTTTTCTAATCCTAATTTGTCTTCCTTAATTATTCCATCTATACCACCATCGTTAGTCTTCCCAGTTATCCGACCGTCTCCATAACCCATTGCCATCAGTAATTCGACAATTATATACTCCAACTTCTTCCAGTGAGCTTTCTTAACCTTTTGAATTAGATTCGTGGCCAAATCCGTTCTAAGCTCAATAAATTTTTCCTCCATAACCTCAAACGGATCAATAACTTCCTCCATATCTTTAATTTCTTCCTGAATCTCGGATATAGTATCATTGAGCAAGGACAGACCACTAGATGTAATTTGATATGTAGATTGACTGACTTCTTCTATGTAATTCGATTTTTTCAAACTATAACGAACCTGTCTTATTCTCGTTATAAAAACCGAGTCTTTACTGTTTTCGTATGATCGATTTCTTTGTTCATCGGATAGATTAAAATGCTTTGTTAATTCATCCGTTATGTAGCTAGAAGTAAAAGCTTTTCCCGTACTAATTACTTTCAAGAATGGAATCATTATCTCCCTTGATAATGGTATGTCGCTAGGATTAGTATTTGTATTTTTAATGATTTCACTAACTTCTGAAATGTCATTTGGAAGCCCTTTTTCTTTAATTACCTCAAAAATTTCTTTTTGGGTGAGACCACTTTCGCTTAGCTGTTTTATTATCTTTAAAGCATATACAGATTTCTCATTATATGAAATTTTATTCCCTATCTTTGTATAAGGAATATAATCATGAAAGAAATCAATCCAGCGTCTTCCACCACTTTCTGACCACCCAACCGCTTCTGACAGCTTTGTCTTTGTAATGAACCCCACCATTTTACCCCCTAAATTCTTCCTATTTATTATCATAACAGAAAATTTCTCGAGAAACATTTAACTAATAAAAAAGATTGCTGTATAACTGTTTGATTTACAAAGCAATAAGGCGCTTTCCCTCTAATATAAAAGCAAATGACCCCGTATAAAAAGCCACACAATCTTATTTCTTGGCGCCAATCATACGTTTAATTGGCGATATCATTTGGGAATTGCACTCGAGTTAAAGCGCATGAGTGGTTCAGATAAAACAAGAAAATAGGAGATTAGCCCCTCCAAACCGGCCAATCCCCTTATAAATGCCTTTTTTAAAGCGCCTCATCATCAACCGTATCCAAATAAGCCTCAATCTCACCAATCACCGACTTCACACACCCATCTTCAAACGGAGAAATCAAGTTCGCTTCTTTGACAAGGCCTGTGAATGACTGGCTTCCGCCCTGCTTGCATAAGTGCAGGTAATCCTTCCAGGCTTCTTCGGTATTTTCCTGCGTACGCTTCCAGAATTGCAGCGCGCAGATTTGTGCCAGTGTGTAATCAATATAATAGAAAGGAACTTTGTAAATATGTCCCTGCTGCTGCCAGTAGCCGCCATTTTCCAAGAAGTCATTTCCTTCATAATCGCGATGCGGCAGGTACATCTTCTCGATTTCCCTCCAGGCCTGCTTGCGTTCAGCTGGGGTTGCTTCCGGGTTAGCATAGACAAAATGCTGGAATTCATCGACTGCTACACCATAAGGAATAAACAGAACCGCTTCACTTAAATGAGAGAACTTGTATTTATCCGTATCTTCCCCGAAGAAGAGGTCCATCCATGGCCAGGCAAAGAATTCCATGCTCATGGAGTGGATTTCACATGCTTCCAGCGTAGGGAACCCGTACTCAGGCACTTCAAATCCACGGCTTTCAAATACCTGGAAAGCATGCCCCACTTCATGCTTTAATACACGAACATCGCCTTTGGTTCCGTTAAAGTTCGCGAAAATGTATGGTGACTTATGCTGGCTGATATAGGTGCAGTATCCGCCGCCAGCTTTACCAGCTTTGCTTAACAGGTCCATCAGGTTGTTTTCCACCATATAAGTGTAAAACTCGTTCGTTTCCGGGGACATTTCCTCGTACATTTTCTTCGCCTGATCGACAATCCACTCCGCATCTCCCTTAGGATCAGGATTTCCTGTCTTAAAGCTGAAGCTGTCATCGTAATACCTGAATGTTCCGACGCCGATACGTTCCTGCTGCCTTTGTTTGAGTTTGGTGGCTAATGGAACGATATACTCTTTCACCTGGTCACGGAACTTTGCTACCATTTCAGCATCATAATCCGTTCGTGAAAGCCTGGCATAAGCTAACTCTGTAAAAGAAGAGAATCCCAGCTTCTTGGCAATACGGGTACGCACTTTTACAAGCTTGTCGTATAAATCATCCAACTGATCGGCATGCTCAACAAAAAAGCTGTACTTCGCTTCATTGGATTCCTTCCTGATGCTGCGGTCAGGTGATTGGTGGTAAGGAACTAACTGAGCGAGATTTTTTACCTCCCCATCAAATGGGATCTTCGCAGAAGCAAGCAAATCAACATACTCACTAACCAGCTTGTTTTCTTCCTGCATCTCCTTCAGCACATCAGGTGAAAAAGTCTTTAACTGGCTGTCCGCCAATAGGAATAACTGTTTCCCCCACTTATCCTCCAGCTGAGAGCGGAATTTAGAAGCAGTAAGGGCCTCATAAAATTTTGTGATCAGACCCTTATAGGCTGGTCCCACTTCATTGAAAAAATCCTTTTCTTTCTTATAATACTCATCTGTCGTATCAATCGTCTGACGGATCTGCACAATCTGCCTCATGCTGTCAAACTCAGAACGCAGCTCATTGATTTCTTTCATTACGGCGTCCTGGACTTCAAAGGACTCCGCAGATTGGAACTTCTCTAATAATTGATTAAAATTTCTTTCTGCCTCTTCCATATTAGGTCTTGTGTATGGGTAGTCATTAAAATTCATCAAAGATCCTCCTTATGCAGTAAAAATATCATACGTACATATTTCGGCAGAATGAGACAAATTCCTTTTAGTTTTGAAGAAAAATTTCGTTTTTCGAAATATAATATCGCTGCTGTTGTTCCAAACCATCAAGAATGGCTAAGGAAGCGCATTTAAGCCATCTTCAGAAGAAATGCGTACTTTTGCCATTATTATTTTTTGCCTCTTCTAACCTTCACCGAGCAGAAGTTCTCCAGTATAAACATAATCAGCTGTACCTTCTTAATTCTTCTCAGACTCCTTAAGCTGAAACAACAATTACCTTAGCGGATTTGTTTGTTGAGCCAAGGGACCTGACCCCTTGGCTCTTTTTAACATGATTCATAAATAAGAGAATACGATAGAAATGAGCACAAAGAAAAGCGAAATAGGAATTGGGGGATTGTATGATCCAGATATCAGGGGTATCTTTTCAAATTCAAGAAAATGGCCAGCTTGGAAGTGTTGAGAAGACGATCCTGCAGCAGATGCAGTCTGCACCAGTTTTGTATTCTTATAATTCCGAGTATGAATTACTTTTTGAGCTTACAGTGCGCAAGAACATTATTCAAAGCGCGAAAGAAATGGACAAAAGTCAGGCTGTGTTTACAAGCTTTGAATATGCCCGCTGCAATCCCAGGTACTGGCAATTAACAAGAGCAGGCGGATTTCTTTTAAGGCCTGATGTGCGGCCGGCTGATGCAATTATAGATATTTTTCGAAACGGTTCATTTTATGCATTTGAATGCGCGACAGCTATTCCAATCATCTATTACCATGCCATATTGAATAGTATCGACAGCGAAAGGTTTAATTCACTGTTTCAAAATCTTTATCTTTACAGCTGGCATACAGATACAGACCTGGGCATCATCACCTTTTACTCTGATCATTTTATACCTGGAGACGTCCTGTACGTAAATAATCCTGACTTTGATCGAAAAACACCACATTTCAGGGGTGTTAATGCTGTGCTCCTTGAGGATGGCAGGCTGTTTGGACACGGATTTAATATTAGAACATCAGAAGAAATGATTCGGCTCCTTAATGAGACGAGAAAACCGGACAGTCAGCAATCAGCATATATAACAAAATTGGTGACCAGGCCTTCTTTCAAGTATTTATTAAGAGCGGCAGGCTGGCAAAGGAACAGTGCAGCATACAAACCCCAGCGTCCAATCGTGCACCATAACAAAAGCTCCATTTCATATGTACACTATCTCTATTATTCGATCTAATAACCGGTCAGATCAAATCACCCGGACATTCGCCCATTTTTTTATAGACGGGCTCCAAACTCACCTTCGAGAGTACTATATAGAGAAATTCATTACTCGAGGGAGGTATGATACATGTATTCAAATCTTAACGCACCGCCGACTCTTAGTGCAAATGTTCCTCCAAACGTTGCTCCTAATGCCGCTCCAATGCCTGCCTATACATCCCCAGCATATGATTATGGAGCTCCATATCCTGCATATAGCTACAGCTGCCCTAGTCACCGGAACGATTTTTTCTTAATTGTAGTTCTGTTTATTTTACTTATCATTGTGGGGGCAGGCTTTTACTGCGATAAAAAATGCTAACTTCAGTGCTTATTGCAAAGAATAAGTGAAAATAATGATCAACCTAGGGACTTGGGGAACTCCTCAAGCCTTATTTTTATATAAGAAAAACATTAAACTCATATTCTATTAGGCGTTCATCGTTCTTCCTATCAAAATAACAAAATAAATCGCCATTGCCTGCGTCTGAAAGATTATCAAATGGCATATAAATATCTCTATAATCTTTAAAATTTCTATAAAATAGATTGTCCTTAATCATTTGGGAAGCTGGACAAACCAAAGGACAATTCCAGTTGTCAAACACACCATTTGTTTCATTAAATAAGGCTGTTAATTCTTCTGGTAATTCAACATTTAATTCTTATTGAATTTGAGCAATCTCAAACTTTGTTGCAGGGTCTTTAAAATGATATTCCTTAGAAATGGAATTGACAAATTCTTTCCACATTACAATCCCCCTAATTTTGGATGAATATGTTTATATTCTTTTTCTATTTATAAAAATCCTTCTATCACTATCCTCCCTCAACAAAAGAACCTGCCCCTTTAGCTCAATAACCCGCGTACATTACTAGCAAAATAAATAGATAATCAACAATTCTTTTCCTCAAACTAATAGGTGTCTTTCTTATGGGAGGATTTATAGATCACCTTCTCTAATATAATAAACATCTATTTTGGCAGAAATAAAATCCCCGTTTTCCTGCCTCTTGCTTATAAGAAATATATCCTTCACTTAAGTACAAACACCCTTATTAAATTCAACGTGCAATATACAGGCTCTTCAAATATATTTTCTAATGATGAGCAGCCGCTTTTTCTAAATTTAGAAATGGATAAAAAGAGTCATCGCGGACAGACTAAACCGGAAATCAAGAGAGTTATTGAGCAGAATCAATTAAAGATTTTAGGTGAGGATAAAATACATGTTTTGGACAAAAAGACTAAGAAAAATCCGGCATGAAACAAAAGGCGGCAACATGCTGCTTCAAAAAAGAGATCATTTATCGATTGAAACTCTTAAGGACCTGATTTCCAATATGGATGATGGAGAGCTGATAGAACACAGAATCAATAGAGACCGGAAAGTTACAATTATTTATATCAGTACATTGATAGACCAGGAAAGATTAAATGAATCCATCATACAGCCAATCAAAAATTGTCCAGAAGAAATGATACATACCTGCCTTTTTACAGCAAAGGCTGATTCCGTTACAGGACTAGATGAAGCCCAGAAGCTATTGATGCAGGGCCATGTTCTTCTTCATGACACTGTGGGTAACTGGTTGGCCGTTCCACTTGAAAATCCTTTAGGGAGCAATGTTGAACAATCGGAATCAGAAACCATTTTATACGGCCCTAAAGACAGCTTTACGGAGCAGATTGACCAGAATGTCACCCTGCTTAGAAGAAGGCTTCCTCTCACAGAACTCAAAACGGAGAATTTTTCCGCCGGATATCTTACTAAAGTTAAGGTAGTAATGATGTATATAGAGGGAATAGCCAATCCGGATATAATTGATATAGCTCGTGAAAAAATTTCAAAAGTAAATTTTGATATCATTCTTGAACAGTCAGAATTAGCTGCATTTATGGAGGATCATATCCATTCCGTTTTTCCTCAATTTCAGCAGACAGACCGGCCGGATCAATGTGCCTATTCTCTCGGACTGGGCAAAATTGTGATTCTAGTAGCCAATACACCCTTTGCTTTAGTTGCACCGATAACATTTTTTAATCTTTTTCAATCGCCTGAAGACTATATTCACCGATGGTTAGTCGCCAGCTTTCTGCGATGCATCCGCTATATCAGCTACGTGGTGTCCCTTTTATTAATTCCTCTATATGTAGCTTTAACCACCTATCATTATCAGGTAATCCCGCTTCAGATTCTGTTTGTTTTATTAGAATCAAGAAGTAAATTGCCTTTTAGCCCCTTCTGGGAAGGGTTGTTAATGCTGCTGGTGCTGGAGATCATTAAGGAAGCCAGTTTAAGGATGCCTAATAAAACCAGCACAACTCTAGGGACAATCGCAGGTATAGTGATCGGCCAGGCAGCTGTTGAAGCTGGTTTTGTAAGCAAGGTATTAATTGTTTTGGTAGGAGTAGCTGCAGTTGCTTCTTTCTTGGTTCCCAATTATCTGCTGAGCAAGACAAACACATTGATTCAATTTGGATTCCTAATTTTAGCCTCCTTGCTCGGCATTCCGGGAATTGTTTTAGGTTTGATTTTCATGCTCGCACACCTTAATGGGCTCACAAGCTTGAAGCAGCCATATTTGGCTCCGGTTGCACCACTCTATTGGAGGGATTGGAAGGATTTCATCATTCGGGCTCCTATTACATGGATGAAAAAGCGGCCCAAACATGTGCATCCTCTCTTTAAGTGGAGATATAAACAAGGAGATGACAAGTAAATGGGGGCAATCAAATTATTTGATAAGACAGCTGAATTGGGAAATGGTTATATAATTACATTTGTCCATCAATCCCACATTCTCTATTTTGTTTTATTGTTACCAAAGTTACTGCAGCATTCGTATTTATTATTCGGAATTTTGGCCATAGGGATTCTGTCTCAACTTAACCTGTTTGTCTTATCTAAAAGCCTAGCTTATATGGACCCACAGCAAGGTTATGAAGGATTCGCCAAACTTTTAGGCGAAAGAATACTAAGGATAATCGCGTTTACAGGGATTGCTGTCATTTTAATCAAGTTATGTTTTATCGTTCTTGGATACGTTGAAATTGTTCATTTATTTATTTTTCCAGCTATACGGCGGCCGTGGCTGATCCTTTTTATTATGCTGGCATGCACCTATATTGCCAGTCAAGGGATGGAAAAAACACTCCGCTTCGGTATAATTGCTTTTTTTTGTACATTTTGGATAATTATTCTTTATATACCGAATTTCCTTCCTCCTATAGCAGATATTCATGATTTATACCCTTTGATTCCAGTTGATTTGGCTCATCATCCTTGGAAAGGGACCTTAATGGTCTGGTCCTCTTTATCAGGCCCGGAATATTTAATTCTATTGCTGCCATGGATCAATGCGAAAGAGAAGACACTGAAATATTTATCCATCGCCAATTTACTTTCAATATTACAATATACGGTAATTTTTATCGCCTGCCTGTTTTTTTTCGGATCGCCGTACTTGGGGAAAATCAGTTTTCCAGTTGTTAATATGGTTGAATACCTTCAGTCACCTATTTTTGAAAGAGTAGAAATCATCATGATTTCTCTGCAAATGTTCCAATATGTTTTCTTTGCCTCCTTCTTTCTCCTTTGCTTATACGGCGCTATTCGAATTTCTGCAGGAACCCAGTATAAGGAGACTGCCCGCAGAAGTTTATATGCAGTCAGCTTATTTGTCCTGGGATGTCTATTCATAATAGATCAGCTCTTTTGGAGAGAAGGAAAGGAACTTAACGGCTGGACAAACCTGCAATTATGGACTGGATCCATTACCTACATACTCGTTCCAACTCTCCTCTTTGCAGCCAATAAAAGGAAGAGGAGGCGTTCCCGCCTATGAAGGCACCCATAATTTTTTTAACTCTAATATACCTTTTATCGGGTTGTTCTTTTACAGATCAGAAGAATACAGTCGAGGAAATTGCACCTGTTACCTTTTTGGCAGTTGAAGAAGGGGAAGATAAAGAGAGGATAACTGTCTCTACACTGGTTCCTCCTGCCATGAACGAAGAAAGACAATTCTTTTCCGCTGATGTCAAAATGTTAGAGCAGGCTAGAAAAGAATTTAATATGAAGTATTACCGGGAGATTAGGCTGGGACAGCTGAGAATGCTGTTCATAGATGAAAAAATTGCAAGAAATGAAATTGTACCCTTGGTAGACATGCTCTTAACCGATCCGGAAGTTTCGCACCGTGTTTTCCTTGTAGTTATGAGAGGTGATATCGAAGCGTTTGTGAAAAATCAAATGAAAAAGCAGAAAGATCTGGATTACTACCTTTACAGGAAGCTCAAGCATTACGAAAAGGATAATGAAGGAGAAATTACTATTACTAATATCCATGAATTTATGGAAAAGTCCTACACTCCTTTTTCAGATCCCTTTATACCGGTTTTTAATATGGATAAAGAAGGCTTTAGTTATGAGGGAACTGGATTTTTCAGCAATGGAAAGCTTAAAGGGCAGACGGATAAGGAACAAGACCAATTTTTTCAGCTTCTTAGCCATCCTAAATTTCTTAAAAACATGGTCATCGATCCTTTGGATGTCTCTCTGGGGGAAGTCCGTTCAAAGGTTGAAACACGAGTAAATCTGATGGACCATACTGTTACCTTAAAAATTTATTATCGGGCAAAAATTGATGAATACCGAGGCGCGAAAACCCTGGACAGTCAAGCTAGCCTTTATCAATTAAATGACGAGATTGAGCATTATATGGAGGAGGGAAATGTTTCATTGCTTAAAAAATTCCAAGAATTAAAAGTAGATCCCCTTGAAATTGGCCGGCAGGCGACATCACCTTTTGCAAAGCCAATGTCAGAAAAAGATTGGCGCAAGTTCTGGGCGAATGCAAACATTAAAGTTGAGTGCCACCTGAAACTTGAACCACTATCCATCTAAGAGAATATGTTCAAAAAGAGGATTGTTGCATAAAATAAAAGCCGGATTCTCTATGATAAAGTCTTCGGCTTCGCTGGTACCCTGTCTAAGATACCTAAGAAAAAAGCGTGACTGGGGCCAGAATAATCCGTTTGTAAAAACCGCTCCTTAGTAGAGCGGTTTTTTCAAGGTTCATACCAATAAAAAACCGATTCCCCACAATAATTGGAAATCGGCTGCGCTTTACTAGATTTCGGAAATTTAGCTTTCTTTTATGAATGAGTAGATTCTCCGCCGTCCACATGCAGCACTTGGCCGGTGACAAAGCGTGAATCATCGGATGCCAAATATACATATGTTGGAGCCAATTCAAATGGATGGGCCACACGCTGCATAGGATTAAAGGCTCCGTATACCGCCACTTGGTCTGACGAAAAGCTCGCAGCGATAAGCGGCGTCCAGATCCGTCCGGGCGCTACTGCATTAACTCGGATTCCCTTTTTCACTACGTTTTTGGCCAGTGCCCGGGTAAATCCTACGTTGGCGCCTTTTGTAGCAGTATAATCAATCATTTGTTTTTCGCCAACATAAGTCACAACAGATGAAGTTTGGATGATCGAGCTTCCCGGCTTCATATAAGGAAGAGCGGCTCTTGTTGTGTAGAAGTGGGAATAGATATTTACCTTAAATGTGTCATCAAATTGCTGATCGGTAATGTCCGTCAAGCTCTTCTGCTGGAACTGAATCCCCACATGGTTACAGAGTATATCCAGGCGGCCGAATGTCCTTACCGTTTGCTCTACAATGGCGACACATTGCCTTTTATCCCGCAAGTCCCCAGGCATTAATAAACAGCGCTGGCCAAGTTGTTCAACCCTCATTCTGGTGCGGTTTGCATCCTCATGTTCATTTAAATAAGCAATGGCTACGTCAGCGCCTTCCTTGGCAAACGCAATCGCTACCGCAGCCCCAATACCGCTGTCACCGCCTGTAATGAGCGCAACCTTTCCCTTTAATTTTCCGCTTCCTTTATAATTGGGATTTTCGATGATCGGCCGGGGTACCATTAATCTTTCCACACCAGGATGGAAAAGCTGGCGCTGTTCAGGTAAATTAAATGGGATTTCCTCATATTGGATGATTTTTCCATAATTAGGATACATCGGGTATGGGTGTTCTACTTTGTTTGCATCAAATGCTTGCTGCAGCTGCTGGATCTGCCGCAGCTTCTTTTGCTCCTTCAGGCCCATCATGTTGCCGTGTTGATATTGTCCCATCATATCTTCGTATTGATATTGCCCTTTCCCATTACCAGCATGCTGGCCCATTTGCGGCATAACATACTGTGGCATCTGATTGGCTTGCTGCATTGGAGACATCGGGTACTGCGGCATCTGATTGGCTTGCTGCATCTGATACATTGGAGGATGATACATTTGCGATTGGTTCATTTCCGGCATTTGATCCATCATATCTTGATCCGTGGAAGCGAAATCTTGCATTTGATCCACTTGCGGCATTTCGCGATTCTGATTTTCTTGACTCATAGGAAACCTCCTGGATTTAAAACTTTATGTTTAACCTATGTTGGGCGTCTGACCGAAGTGCCTGTTTTCCAATAAGTAAAACCCTCTTTCTATCGGCTCAGGTGTTTGTTCATGACCCGTTTTAGGAAAGTGGTACATGCTCCATATCCAATTAGTATGAATAAGGTAAAACGTAAGAAAAAATGTTAAGGAGGCAGCCATTTGAAATTCGAGTTTAGTCCTAAAGTAAAACTATTGCTGGTCAATCATTCAGATCAAAAAGTAAGGATGGATTATATCAATCATTCCTGGCCAATGCCGGAAATAGGTTGGAGACCGCCTTATTACACTAACCCCGAGTATGGTTTCAACTTCCCTATTATCTAATATGTAAAATTGGGTGTTATAACGATTCGAATAAAAGTAAATGCCTGAAAAGTATGGTGCCTGACCCCACAGACTTTAAAGCTTTAATAATGTGGGGTCAGGCACCTATTTTTCACAGAATGTATCTCAGCCACTTGTACACTTTATTATATGTGTTATGGTTCAAGCGCGAACTAAAAAGGCCTGCTGCAGTGAAGGAAGTAGACCCTCATGGTTAAAAGGCTGGAGCAGGTAATTCCGCAATATACATACGAAGTAAACTATAAGGTTTTTCCCGTAAATCTCTTCCATAGTGAAATCTGGCCTGCCGATGCAATTGGTTTACAATGACATATAAGTATCCATCAGGGCCAATTGAAAAAGTATCCGGCCATAATATTCTTGGATCATGTGCAATGGTTTCGATTGCTCCATCCGGAAATATCTTTCGAATACTGTTATTTTCATAGTCTCCGGCATAAACGATTCCTTTTGCATCGGTAATCATTCCATCAGATGCCCCTTTTTCACCCAAATATTCCACATGATAAGGTAAATCCGTGTCCGGTATCGTTCTGTCCCTGAGGGCTTCTGTTGAGATCGAGAACAAATGGCGGCTGCTTAGTGGAGCAAAATATACTATCTTTCCATCGGGAGAAATCGCAAGACTATCAGACGCCAATCTAAATGGAGAAATTGAACCGTCTTTGTTTCGGTTCATTAAGATTTGGCCTTCTACTTTCGGTATAAAATAGGGATCAGGCGAAGTTGAATGGGCTCCATTCAACCGTCTAAATGCGTTTCCATTTGCTAAATCTACGACGATAATAGCTCCTGGCCCTCTTGATGAACTATCCGTGATATAGGCATAACCTGCTTTTCCAACACGAAAATCAAATCGTACATCATTCAGATAAGTCGTTGGCAGGACAACATCATCTGTAAAGGTATATACCCTTCTAATCGTATTGGTTTTTAAATCAACAGCCACTAATTTTGCCCCGCCTTTAATGGGTACAGAAAAATTAGGTGCTCCTGTATCCAGTACCCAAAGTGTGCCCAAACCATCCGCAACTACACTTTGGACACTGATGAAAGTCATTGTGACATTCCCGGGGTTAACCAAATTGGTTTGTAAATTAGGATAAGGCTGCAATTGATCCCCAACAATTTCAGCCACCGTAAATTCAACATCGTCTCCCCATTTCGGAAAGCAAACGAAAATACGGCCATTTTCTGAAACCGTAACACCTGTAGGCATAGGCCCATAAAATGCATACACCAATTCTAAATTACCGAAATATTTTTCACTGGGTAATATAGGTTTCATAATATCCTCCTCAGACCTCAAACGGGATATAACCTATATATGATGTAATTCTTTTCTAGTGCATGTTTCTTGGTAAGTATCTATATGTAAGGCGGTTTAATTTATTGTTTTAAAAATTTCCAGTTTCGGGGCAAAAAGAATTCAATGAGCAGGAAGCAAGAGTATTTCGGAAAAGCCCCGGACATACGCTATATTATAGGCGCCTTCCTATGCTTAACCCTTTCCTTCTGAACAAACCCCTGGAGAATTAAGTAAAATGAAAACAGCAGCAAGAGGTATGCAGCTAGCGGAAAAAGGATGACCCAGGGAGAATAATAGAAAGCCGATCTAAATTGGCCAATGAGCCCGGCCCATTCCTTTGTCATAGAGATATAGATAACTGGATCCATTCGGACAAATGTCCCGCCGAGAAATATACTGAATATGCCCAGTTGCCCAATTAAATGAAGGACCAGTATTACTTCATTCACAAAGATAATCATGAGCTGGCCTTTCAGTGCAGGTAGAATATGAGTTTTAGCAATGTGCCACCGGCTCCCGCCTATCGTTTGAGATGCTAAAACATAAAGATTGGTTTTTAATTCTGCTGTTTTGGCAAATACGACATTGTACACTCCATTAATTCCAAGAATCACTATAAGGGTCCCAGCGAGAAGGATTAAGGAGTTTTCGCCCAATACTGGAACAAAATTCAAGCGGATGAGAACAAAATAGACAAAAATAAAGACAGGAAATCCGCTTAAAAGATTGGGAATCTTTTTCCTTTCTTTCCTGCCAGTAAACGACCTGCTGCTGACAGCAAAATAAAGCCCAAACGCACCACCTATTATGGAACGCAAAAAAGCACAGATTAATACAGTGAAAAAAGTATACTTGGCTCCATATAAAAGGAGGGATAAAATGTCATAGCCCCATTGATCTGTGCCAAACAGGTGATTTTCGGATGGAGGATATGGAGGTGCTATTAATTTATTTCCTGATTCTGTTTTTACGTACTGAACATCGGAAAGCTCGTCTACTCCATAGGGGGCAATATAAGGACCTATTAATGAAAGGATGAAGAAGAAGATGAGCAGCAGTATGCCTGCTTTTAATTTCAGATTCCATTTACCCACGCAATAACACCTTCTCTATTCCGAAAATAATGAACTTCATCGTAAATAGCACAGCGATATAAAGGATAAAAAAAGAAAGCAGGGAAATGACTACGAGGTTATACTGGTAGCCAAAGTTCACCGGATATTCGAATAGGATTTCCGTTAACCCCCTTGTATTATAAAGATGCTCGATAATAAAAAGATTAGCTGTCGTTATCCCCACAATCTTATAGATATCAGCCTTTAAAAAAGGAAGTACATTGCTGGTCACATGGTAAAGATAAATCTGTCTTTTCGTAAGTCCCTTGGAAACAGCTGTTAGTATGTAATCTTCAGAAGCCACCTCAAAAGTGCGGTCGTTTAAGGAACGGACTAAATACAAAAGGGGCAGGATCGTTAACGTCAAAACGGGCAGTAAAATGGCCGGTTCCTCGAGCGATAACGAAGCAACCTTTGCAACGCGCATACCAGTTTGTTTATAAATATAGGTAACAGAAAGCTGAAGCATTAAAACTAAAATGAAATCCGGTATAAACCCCACAAATCCTAATATGGAGTTTACCCACTTTTCACTTTTCTTCCATAGCCATATACCAAAAATAAAGGATAATACAATAACAATAGCTAATGAGACTGAGACATAGACATATGAGACACTAAAAAAGCTCAATAGGTCAAAAAGCAAAAATCTCCTTCTGTCCCCCTGCATGTAATAGTAGGACTCACCTGTAAATAGACCTTTTATGAAAGCAAGTACCTCGCCTGGAATATTTGAAGGAAGAAAAATGACCTTCCCATCCAAGTTATATAGATATAATGGCAGTGCAGCAACCAGCAACAGAACAAGGAATCCTGCAGTTTGTGTTAGTATGCTTCTAATATAATACATGGATTATCCTTCCTTTAGCTTGCTTAATTTTGCAGGTGAGTTAACGGCGGTCAGTGCCGATTAATTTCTTATTAGTATGAAAGATAAGACCGTTTGAGGGTACCCTGATAATCTTCTTTCTTTTCAACTGAGATTTATAAAAATTTACAAGGGTGGCGGTATCATGGGGCTGTTCATTTCCGTTCCAGGCACTTCGCTTTCCGCGAGGCGACGCTGAGCCTCCTCCCGCTGCGCGCTGCGGGGTCTCAGCATTGCCGCTGCTTTCCCGCTGGAGTCTGCGTGCCTTGCACTCCAATAAACAGGGTTTTTTATACTTTGTGTGAGTTTAAATTCGGTTATGTAAATCACTTGTTGATTAAGATTATAACGCTTCATACGGGAGGAATGAACTACTTAATCATTTTCCCAATACCAAAAATAGTAAATATAAAGTAAGATTGGTTAGTAGGAAAAAAAATCCACATAATAATGGAGAATTTCAACTAGGCTGGTGATTGTATTTGGGAGAGCAGTATAAGTTCAATGAATTATCCAACTCAACGTTGGAGCTTAATGGAGTATATGAAACAAGGTGTAAAGACGTATGAATAAGAGAGTAAGCATAATAGTAATTGCTTTAGGGACTCAGTCCTTGCAATCGAGCATTGTTTTCTTAACACTGGCTTGGTATTTCACTAATATAACGAATTCTCCTTTGGTATTCGGATCACTCATGGCTTTCCGTTACATACCGGGCATATTATTAACTACTTTAAGCGGAATTGCCATTGATCGTATGAACAAGATACCTTTAGGACTGTGGTCAAGCATCTGGCACCTTTTTTCTCTTTTGCTTTTGCTGGTGGTGGGATGGTTAAAAATTGATCCATCCGGGGCTAATTATTGGATATATGCAGGAGTCGTCATATTCATAGGGATCTCATCCGCTGTTCTCACTCCCCTAGAAAGAACTCTGATACCGATATTATGCAATCCTGGAGAATTAAAGTCCGTTAATAGTGTGATAACTGTTGTCACACAAGTGTCCAATTTATTGGGAACCAGCGCAGCCGGGATACTTCTGCTGACAGGCGGTTTTTCCCTATCCATGATTGTGGCTGTTATCCTGTCATTTTTTTCTGTCCTTTGCTATATCGTTCTGTTAGTTAAAGTAAAGATTCCTCACACCTCTAATCAAAATAATAGTGTAATGACTGCCTTTAAGACAACTGTCAGAGATCTGAAAGAACAAAAATGGATTTTCATTGCTATTTCTTCAGCTGTATTTACGAATATGTCATTCGTTATGATCATGGATGTTCTTTTGCCAACTCTATTTTCTGATTTGAAAATTAATGGCTCAGCTGCTTTAGGATTGTGCTTCACTGCAATTGGTGCTGGCACCTTAATAGGGGCAGCTTTAACCTACAAATTCAAACAGATAAACTTTAATACCTCTATATTTTTATACATAGGATCAGCACTAGCGGCCATCATGGGTGGCCACTTCTTAGATTCAACCGTATTCAGTTTAATAGCTTTTGGCCTATTCGGATTGCTCGCGGCACCAATAACGATCATTTTTCAAACAACTCTGCAGGAAGCTATACCGGTTAACATTTTAGGAAGCGCAATGGGGGTATTATCTTCAGGAGCCACTATAGCGCAGCCCATTGGTGTTTTATTGGGAGGAGTTCTTTTATTAAAGCTTGATGGAGCCACTGTACTCACAATCACGTGCGCATTTTCCATCATTGCGGTTTCAATCGGATGGTGGAGGTTAAGACTGCAGCAAATGCAATCGCAAGATCGTTCTGAGCCTGTCATACAGAAAGTGAACTCGCCTTCAGCGTAGGCGGGTTTATTTTTTTGATTGTATTAGTAAAGGACATATCAATTAAGACAACAGTGTATTTGTCAAAGTGTAATGATGCACAGTGACGTATCCCGCTCTGTACCTTCACTGCTAGTCCATAAATGCTGTCAGGGGCTCAGTTGAATATAGCAGCTTACAGATCCTGTTCAATGACTGCCAACTCCGTTGTTGTTAGGAAAAAGTTTTTGCCCCTCATCACTCATAAGTGGTCAGCAGCACTAGCGATTTTTGCTCTCAGGACTTCTTCAGAGATGCTGTTGTTGTTTTTATTCTTTCTATTCTTTCTTTATTTCTTTTCTCTATTGTGTATGCAGGTTTGATTCACGAGTCATTCACGACCGATTCACTTACGGGCGAAAAAAAAGATTCTGGTCTGTTTTAGGCTGTACCTCGGCAGCACTTGCCTCTTCCATTTCAGCCAGCTTCCGATTATTCTCATACTTCCCCACACCAGGAACCGGAAATAAAAAGTCATGCGAAAACAGCTCCGCCGTAATCAGACTGAGCTTTTTCAGCAGCATTATTGAACTTTGAATCTGCGAATGACTGTAAAGATCCCTCTTCTTCAGGTTATAAGACCACAGGTCCTTCCGCAGTAAATAAATAAAACGGACATACTGCCCAGAATTCAGCATAATTCCCTCACAAGGCACTCCATCCTTCAACATCGCACCATACTTCAGCAGCAAATAAAACCACAAGCCCTCCACATGATGAAACACAACACTCCAGCGCACCAGACTTCTAAACTGAGTCCACCCTTTGATCTGCATATGCATTCCTAATCACTCCTATATGTTTGTTCATCTCTTATATATGGATTTGAATAGGAAATGGACATGGTGTGAGGAGAATTTCTTATGATGAGCCACAAGAACGGGTCCCTTGGCAATATTCAAAAAATGTTGATTCCTTGATGATAAACTTTTTAACTGCTAGGTTTAATAAAGTTGTAAGTTACTATAAATACTTTGAAATTATTTGGTATAATATTGAAATAATGTTGACAATTTCAAATTTCATAAAAAAAAGGAGTAGCACAGTTGAAAGATCTGACTGCTAAAGATTTGATAGGTAAAGGTTATTTTCCTAAAGAAATCCCAAAAGGATTTAGTACTAATAGTTTGGCCGAAAAGTTTTCTAACCTTGACTTTTCTACTTTCACTAAAAAAGAAAGAGGGAAATGGTATAAAACAAGTAATATAAGTATACCCAAGTTCGCTCATTCAAGAAGGATTTTAAATGTACCTGCACCCTTTCCACAAATGAGATTATCACAATTGCTTGTAAAAAACACTGAAGAATTAAATGAGTATTATAGTCAATCCAAACTCTCATTGACAAGGCCTATAGTAAAAGAAGAGTCCGACAGAGCTGTTGAGCGAAAATATCATTTTTCCAAAATAATCGAAAGAAGAATAGAAAGCATTAATGACAAGAAATATATATTAAAAACTGACATTTCAAGGTATTTTCCTACAATTTATACCCATAGTATACCATGGGCCTTACACACCAAGGAAGTTGCCAAACAAACAAGAGGAGATTCTTTGCTTGGAAACACTATTGATGAATATGTCAGGAATATTCAAGATGGACAAACAATGGGTTTACCAGTTGGACCAGATACATCCTTGATAATCTCAGAAGTTATCGGAACTGCAATTGATATAAAACTTCAAGAAGCTCACCCTAATATCATAGGCAGCCGTTATACAGATGACTTTGAGTTTTATTTTAAAACTCAATCAGAAGCGGAAAAAGTGCTTAATACTATTCAAGAAATTGTAAGGCACTTTGAACTAGATATAAATCCAGTAAAAACAGAAATAATTTCAAGTCCCAATCTTTTAGAACCTATTTGGCTATCAAACTTAAAGCTCTATCAATTTAGAAGTTCGGCCACCGCACAAAAGAATGATATTAAAACCTTTTTCAGTACTGCCTTTTATTACCAGAATCAATCACCTTATGAAGGCGTACTAAAATATTGCTTAAAAAAAATTAAGAATTTAAAAATTAAAGAAGATAATTGGTCATTATTTGAAGCGTTAATTCTTCATATAATGTTGATTGACCCCACAACCTTACCACTCATAGAAAATATTTTATTTGGTTATAAAGAAATTGGTTATCCAATAAATGAGCAGAAAATAAAAGATACAATAGCAGAAATTTTTGCTTCTAATATAGCAGTTGGAAATAATTACGAAATTATGTGGGCTTTATCGTTAAGCAATAAACTTCAATTAAAAATTAGCAATGAGTCAAGTAAATTACTCTTTAACTTAGAAGATTCGTTTTCAAACATTTTAACAATGGAAGCTTATACAAATGGTTATATTGAGGGTGGTTACGAACCAGAATACTTCAAAACCTTATTAAATGAGAACGAGTTATATGGGCGAAATTGGCTATTTGCTTATGAGATGAGTGTGAAAGGTTGGCTAAAACCTCATCAACAAAAAGAATATGTCAAGAAGGATACATTCTACAATCAACTGTTTGAAAGTAAAGTTGAGTTTTATCATAATGATAGAAAAGCGGAAATCAAAAATGACGACTGGTTAACTGCACTTCTGAATGATGACGATATTGAAGAGCTTTTTATTCAGAACGCATCTTCTAAGAAACCCTATTTGAGAGGTGGTAGTGGAGGAGCTGATTACTAAACTGGGATGTAATACTTAGGACACTGAACAAGTAAAAGCCCGGGAAATTAGCTATCTTGAAGATTGATGTCTTCTACTTTTGTTAGATTTTTTGAATTCCACTATTAAAGTAAATTATTATAACATTTTGCATACTTTATATTAGCCTCCAGTGTCGAAAGAGTTTCTGCGTGGGGAAAACAAGGAATGTATGGTAGCAATCCGAATCTAACTTCTTTGAAACAAAAATATATAAGTCAGGGGGGCACCACCCCACAATAAACCACAAACAATACAAAAAACCGCACAGTACTATCACTGTTCGGCACTAATATGTATATTATGGCGGGACCGCCTGGGAATCGAACCCAGCTGACCTGGCACGCAGGTCACGAGCGGTTTTGAAGACCGTGAGGGACACCAGTACCCCATTCAGCCCCGTGAGTAAAGCAGTTATGTGCTGCTTTTGTTATTTAGCAATAATGATATTATGCAGGATTTGAACTTACTTTTCAAGCCTTTAGCTCCAGCTGCCGGTTCCTTTGCCTTTATTCTGACCCTGGTCTTCTTCGGCGATCTTTTTCAGAAGCTTTTTATTATTCTTGTTGATTTCAAATTGCACCTTGTATACCCGGAAAAGCTGCACCATGAAGCGGATCCATAGAAAGACGGCCAATGCGGCGAGGACAAAGAAAATGATGGTTTCGACTGCCCCTTCAATAGGGCTGAAAAAGCTCATGAAGAGTCCGTAGGCGATACCTGCTGCAACGAGAAGACCGATGCGCAGAAAAATCTGCAATAATAACCCATCCTTTTGCTTTTGCAGCTTTTCTTTTTCCTGCTGAAGACGGCCTATGCTTTCCAATCAGTTCCCCTCCCCTTTTTCCTTATTGTACCATCAAACAAGTTTTCATGGCTTGGCCATTTCCCTTATGTTTCACTTTTTATGCAGGATTCGGCTTGTCTCCTTCCCATCATATGCTTATAATAATATTAAATAAGTTATTGTAATGTAGGTGAATAGAATGACAACAGAGCTTACTGGCTGGTTTTTGGTGTTTATTTTGTTTTGGGTGGTTGTGCTGGTATCACTGTTTGCGATCGGCGGCTTTTTTATGTTCCGGAAGTTTTTGAAGCGGATGCCGAAAGAGGATGGGAAGTCGATTCTTGATTGGGAAGAGCATTATGTGAATCAGACGCGGAGCCTTTGGGCTAAGGATCAGAAGGTGCTCTTGGAGGATTTGGTGAGTCCAGTGCCTGAGCTTTTCCGTGATGTGGCACGGCAGAAGATTGCCGGGAAGATCGGCGAGCTGGCATTGAATGAGAAGGCGAAGCGCATTACGGAGGATCTCATCATTCGCGGCTATATTTTGGCGACTCCCAAGCGTGATCACAAATTCCTGCGCCGCAAACTGACTGAAAGACAAATTGATATGGCTCCTTATGAGCATTTATTCTAGAAACCATTCCGCTGTCCGTGGAGTGGTTTTTTTCATAAGAAAAGCGCAAGCGCCTTGGTCACCCCCGACAAGCACAAGACGATCCTCCCGGAAAGGCGTTCTTTGCCTTTTTGGGAGGATTGGCTTGTGACCTCGAGGGGGTAGGCGCTGGAGCTAGACAGTAATCGAGGATAAAAAATATACTTTCATATTTTATAAAAAAAACACCGAAAGCGAGTTCGATGTTTTCACTGTTTTATACGGTTGTTTTTGTATTCAATGAGGTACCATTGAGCTCATTGTAGATCTTTTTGTAGTTCAGGTACATGGCGATCCGCCAAGGGACGATCATACCGAATGCAAGGATCCAGAACATGCCGCTCAGCTGTCCGACGTCAATCGTGGAGCTGAGGATCAGCTTGGCCACAATCCGGACGACAAGAAGGCCGACCAGGATAAAGGCAAAGGCCTTTGATCTTTTTAAGAAAATATCATTATCACGCACTTCAAATGCCGAGGTTTTGATCAACAGGATTGAAAACAGCATGCCGACTCCGGCAGCTTCTAATATCTCAAGCGGTGTGACGCGAAAGTACGGAAAGACGAACATCAGGGCGCCCGTGCTCATGAAAAGCGGCGGCAAGATGATCTTTTTGGCTGAAGCAGGTTTCTTGGCTGCCCGCATCCGGATGAACATGACAAAAACAGCCATGCAGATGGCTCCGATCGAAGAAGCTACAACCATGTTCATAGCATTCATCCTTTGTATGTTTAATATTTACCATTATATTATATCCTAAATTCCTCTGTTTAGAAAATATTTTTCGGGACTTTGGGCATCGGTGCAAAAAGAAAAGCCATTTAAGCAGGCTTAAATGGCTTTGGGTCAGCTGAGGACCCGGTTGACTGCGTCGAGCACGCGGCCTTCATCAAATGGCTTAACAATAAAGTCTTTGGCGCCGGCCTCGATGGCTTCGACGACCATCTTCTGCTGGCCCATCGCTGAGCACATGACTACCTTGGCGTCAGGAAATTCCTGTTTGATTTCCTTCATGGCTTCCAGGCCGCTCATCTCCGGCATGGTGATATCCATGGTTACAAGCTCCGGCTTGAGCTCGCGGTAAAGGTCAATTGCTTCGCGGCCGTTTTCGGCCTCCCCGACGATTTCATGTTCGGCTTTCTTTAAGATGCCGGTTAAGGTGAGTCTCATGAATTTTGCGTCATCTACAATTAATATTCTTGCCATGCTGGTTCCCCCTCGACACTGCAACAGAAATCAATCTATTATTATGTTTCTTTCTATATTTCACACGTCAAAAAACAGTATTAGATAAAAGAGCACATATTTCAATATAACGGAATGTGAGTGAGAATTCAATCCAAAGAATCCGACAAATTTCGCTTTTTCTTCAAATTTCAAGTTGTAATTTATGGAAGGATAAAAGAAAACCCGGCATTTTTGCCGGGCCATCCTTTAGAAACCTTTAAATCCGCCAAACATAGCAGTCATTATAGATATGATCTGAGTCATCCAGTCAAAGAACAGCACAATACCCATGACAATCATCACATAGCCGCCGATCTTCATGATTTTTACGTTATTGCGGCGGATCCATTGCATTTTGCCGATAAAGAACGACAGCACGAAGAATGGAATCGCAAATCCGAGTGAATAGGCAATCATATACACAAGGCCTGAGCCAGGATTTGAGGCAGCGAGTGCCCAAACGGACATGAGGATCGGTCCTGTGCATGGCGTCCAGCCTGCTGCAAATGCAAGGCCGATCAGGACTGAACCCAGGTAGCCGCCTGGCCTGTTTTTGAATTCCAGGCGCCTTTCCTTCATGAGCGCCTCCGGCTTGAAAACGCCGACAACCATCAATCCGAAAATGACAATGAAGATGGCGCCGATCTGCCTGATTAGATCATTATGATCGCTGAATATTCTTCCGATAAAAGATCCCCCAAAACCGAGGGCAATGAAAATAATGCAGAACCCGAGCAGGAAGAAAAGGGTATGCAGCATGCTGCGCTTCTGCAGCATCGCGTTTTCTTCTTTCAGCTCGCCCACTGACATGCCAGTTATGTAAGATAAGAATGCGGGATACAATGGCAGGCAGCAGGGAGAAATGAAGCTCAGGAAGCCCGCTCCAAGGGCGATGAATATATTGACATCAGTCATTCAAGACACCTACTTTTTCTTGATTCTTTACCATTTTAACAAAATCTCGCCAAGAAAGATAATGGACACCTTGTGAACACTTTGTGACCTACTATAATTATATTAAAAACATATAAAGGACATGTTATAATTTTGATAATGTTTTTGTCATATCAGAGAAACTTTCTTTTGAATTTATTACCATTATTCGATATACTGTATGAGTAACTAACATTATTTGTTATAATCTTTCATGTTTTTACATGGTTTTGATTTGGAAACTTACATACAGACAATAATAAAATGGGGCCTCTTTTAAATCCACAGGAAAGGACTATCAGCCGTGGCAGGAAAACAAGAACTACTGTCTTTGATTGAGAATAAGCGGGCTGAACTAATCCAAGTCGCCATGAAGAATGGCCTGCATTCAACTGCTGCGATTAAGTACAGTCAGGAGCTTGACCATCTCTTGAACGAATATAACCGTATTTTTATAAAAAAGGTTCAGACACAATAGAAAAACAGCTTGGAAGCTATATAAGCCCAAGCTGTTTTTATTTTGTCTTTTAAGCGTTGCCGACAGCATCTTCCACCCTCTCGACTGAACCGTTCTGCAGCAGGTACATTTTATGGTACAAGCCTTTCAGTGCGAGCAGCTCCTGGTGGGTGCCCCGTTCCACGATTTCCCCCTGGTGAAGGACAAGGATCAATTCAGCATCCTGGATGGTGGAAAGCCTGTGGGCGATGGCAATGGTTGTGCGCCCCTTCCTCATCTTCTCCAGGGCCGTCTGGATGGCCTCCTCTGTCTCAGTGTCGATATTGGCAGTCGCTTCATCAAGCACAAGGATTTTCGGGTTGGCTGCAATCGTCCGTGCGAAAGCGATCAGCTGCCTTTGACCGCTGGAGAAGGTCGAGCCCCTCTCAACTACCTTGTGATCGTAGCGGTCATCAAGCTTCTCAATGAAGGTATGCGCCTGAACGAAATGGGCAGCTTCCTCTATTTCCTTATCGGTCATCTCTGTATCATGGAGGCGGATATTGTCCTTGACCGTTCCATAAAACAGGAAAGGATCCTGGAGGACTAGACCAAGCTTTTCCCTCAGCTCTTCCCTTGGATAAGACTTAATCGACTGCCCGTCAATCAGAATGTCACCTCTTGAGAATTCATAAAACCTCATCATCAGATTGATGATCGAGCTCTTTCCGCTTCCTGTATGGCCAACCAGCGCCACTGTTTCGCCCGGCTTGGCAGTAAAGCTGATGTTTTTCAGCACATCCCGCTTTCCATCATACGAAAAGCTGACATCCTTGAATTCAATCTGTCCGTCCCCGATTGAAAGCTTCTCTTCCTTTTGAGCGGGCGCAAGCTCTTCTTCATCCAGGAGCCTGAAGACCCTGGAGCCGGCAATGATGGCCTGCTGGTACATGGATAACCGCTGCATCATATTGTTGACCGGCTCGAAAAAGCGGTCCAGATAGCTGACAAATGCGAATAAAACTCCGACTTCAATCGGATTGCTGAATGAGGTGATCCCGAAAAAGCCCAGGACAATTACAAGCGCAAGTGTATAGACCAGGTCTATTGCCGGCCTGAGTAGCAGCCCATCAACCTTGATGTTCCTCATTCCTGCGTCATAATGCTTCTGGTTAATGTCTGCAAATTCCTTGCGCAGGCGCTTTTCCTGCCTGAACACCTGGATGATCCCCATTCCCTGGAGCGACTCGCTGAGCTTCGCATTCAGCTGGCTGAGCCTTTCCCTCATATCCTGATAAAAGCGCGAGCTGTATTTGCGGTACATCTGCATGATCATAAAGATAATCGGCAGGATCACCAGGCAGAATAAGGCGAGCTGGACATTCAGGGCAAACATCGCGATGAATATCCCGATCAGCAGAAAGCCGCTCTGTATGAAGATGACCAGGACGCTGACAAACATATCCTTGATGGCCTCTGTATCATTCGTGACCCGCGAGACAATGCTTCCGGCCGGCGTCTGGTCGAAGTATTTCAGGCCGAGCGACTGCACCTTTGAAAAAACGTCGATCCGCAGCTGCTGAATGATCTTTAGTGCGATCTCCTGGAACTTAAGCAGCTGGAAATAAGAGATCAGGACATTCATGACCTGGATGCCGATATAGCCTGCCCCGAGCAGGAACAAAGGCTCAAATGCCAGATTCCTTGGGGTCAGATAATCGTCAATGAATATTTTAACAAGGATAGGCCCCATGATATCGCCGATCGTTGTCAGCAGCAACAGGCTGAAGGCGAGGATAAGCGTTGCTTTATGCGGCTTTGTATAAGCAAGGAGCCGGTATAGGACGGTCCGCTGTTCTTTCTTATTGATATCCTGCTGGTTATGCTCCATGATTTCTGCCTCCGTGCTCTACAAGTTCTTCAAGCTGCTGGCGGAGATACATGCTCTTATACCAGCCTTCTTCTTCCATCAGCTCATCGTGTGTGCCTTTTTGCGCGATCCTGCCCTCATCCAGCACAAGGATCAGATTCGCATGCTGTATCGCACTCAAGCGGTGGGCGGTGATGATGGTCGTCTTGCCTGCCCGGTTTTTCCTGAGGCCGTTCAGGATGGCTTCCTCTGTCTTCGCATCAACCGCTGACAGAGAGTCATCCAGGATCAGTACTTCCGGGTCCATCATGAGCGCCCTGGCGATTGAGATCCGCTGCTTCTGCCCGCCAGACAAGGAAACGCCGCGCTCACCGACAACCGTTTCATAACCTTCCGTAAATTGAAGGATATCTTCATGGATATTGGCAAGCTTTGCTGCCTTGAATACTTCCTCCCGCTCAGAGGAAGGGTTCGCAAAGGCAATATTTTCAGCGACTGTGGCTGAAAAAAGGAAATGATCCTGCGGCACATAGCCAATGGCCTCATGCAGCTTTTCAAGCGTATAATCATTGACTGAATGGCTGCCAAAGCGGACATCCCCTTCAAAACCGTCAAATTCCCTGATCAGCAGCTTAAGGAGCGTTGTTTTCCCGGCACCTGTCTTCCCGACGATCCCAAGGGTTTCACCCCTTTTCAATTGGAAGCGGATGTCTTCGAGGACAGGCTTTTCCTCGTTAGGGTAAAGAAATTTATTGATATCATAAACAAGATCCCCGCTCGGAACGATTGCAAGTGCACCTTCCTTGTCAGCCACCTCTGCCTTTTCGGCAAGCAGGCTCATGATCCGGTCATTGGAAGCCCGCCCTCTTTCGACGATATTAAAGAGCCAGCCAAAGGCAAGCATCGGCCAAATCAAGAGTCCGAGATACGTTGTAAATGAAACAAGCTCCCCGATTGTTAATTCACCTGAAATCACATATCTGGCGCCAAAAGCGACAGACAGGAAAAAGGAAATGCCGACGATGATGCTGATTGTTGGATCAAAAAGTGAATCCACCTTGGCCACTGAAATATTTTTCTCCACCACATCATGTGATTGTTTGCGGAAATCCTCTATATCTTCTTTCTCCTGGCCAAAGGTCTTGATGACCTTGATGCCTGTGATGCTTTCCTGTGTCTTATCATTTAAAGCAGAAAAAGCCTCCTGTGCCCCATGGAACCGCTTATGGAGGAGCGTCCCATACCAGCTCGTCAAAATCGCCATGAGAGGCATCGGGATCAGGCAGATGAGCGTCAGCTTCCAGCTAATCGTCGCAGCCATGGCGATGATGACAAATCCACCTGTGGCAAGCGAGTCGACAAGGGTCAAAACGCCTGAGCCGGCCGTCTGCTGGACCGCCTGAAGGTCATTTGTCGCATGGGCCATCAGGTCCCCGACCCGCCTTCTTTGGTAAAACGATTGCGGCATCTCTGTAAAATGCCGGTACAGCCTGTTCCTCAGCTGCCTGGACAGCTTGACGGCAGATCCGAAAATCATGATCCGCCAATAATAGCGCAATATGTACATCATGAGTGCGGCTCCAATCAATATCAGGAGCCAGTTGACAAGAAGGCCGCTGGTCAAAGTATCGTTTTTGATATGATCAACCACAATCCCGATGACCTTCGGCGGAATCAGCTGCAGGAATGCTACAAACAGCAGCAGGAAAATCCCTGTCACATACGATTTCTTCTCTTGCTTAAAAAACCACATTAAATCTGCAAATACTTTCATGCTTGCTTCCCCCGGCTCTCGTGTTCCTGATTTTTCCTCAATTATGCTCCAAATAGTTTATCAAATATTTTAAAAATAAGAAAGATTTTTCAAGGGGCGCACTAAAGACATATTCATCATTTATCGGAATCCGTGATATTGGCAGGGACAAGTTGGAGCGTACAAGCATTAACTATAGAGATAAAAAGGAAAAGAGGTGTTTAAATGTCTGCTGGTATTCCATCTTTGCCAAGCCTTCCGACAGTCGTAACAGTCTGCTGGTTCCGGAACCCATTAAGTCCTGTATCACTGAGAAGGATTTCCCAGGCGACTGTTCTGGGAAATGATGCAGAAGCCTGCCTTGAGACACTTGAAACAGGAGCACGATACAACCCTGCTGCAGAATGCCTTCTGGCTAACGGCTTTCAGCTCGTGACCCTTCTTGATTTCGGCATCTACGGATTTTCCGTTTTCACATCCACGCCAGAAGCATAATAAAAAGAGGACAAGTATCCCTGTCACCCAGGGTGCTTGTCCTCTATCAGCTTCCGTTTCCGTCATAAAGACGCACAAAATGCTTCATCAGCTCTTCTTCTGAAATTTGGATCCGGTGCTCCAGGTCTTTCGTCCGCAGGACATATTCCTTAATGCCGATGAATTCGGATTCAGCAATCAGCCAGAATACTGTACCGCGTTTGAATCTGCCGTTAAAGCCGGTTTTCAATCTGTATTTTTTCATGTTACCCTCAGCTTAACATTTACTATATTTATCTAAAAAGCCGCTTTCTCTGTCATAATCACAGAAAAAGCGGCTTTCTTGATGTACAGTGATGGCCATGTAATAGACTTTATTACAATAGGGAGCCCTATGTAAGCCTTACTTGCCGGACTGCTTATTCATGGCAGACATCATCTGATTAATTTTCTTCTGAGATGGTTTCATACCCATTTGCATCATCATCATTTTAAGCATTTGTTCGTTGATTGGCGGATTTTTCTTTAAGTAGCTCATCATATATTTACGAGCGATGAAAAATCCTAGTGCTACACCGGCGATCAATGCCAGTATACCAACTAGAATAACGTCCCACATTCAAAACTTCCTCCTTCATGTTGTCTATCATACAGTGTACTAAACCAAAGGTTATTATACAATATTTGCACCTGTTTTTCCCCTATTTAAATAAATTTTCTTTCTTTGATCGGCTTCAGCCAGCCAAAGCGCCTGTTCGTCATATCAACCGCCAGATAAGAGGATTCATTTTTCCGGAGGATTTCAAAGAACACCGTTTCTGCATCATAATTCCCATGTGATTCAATCACTAAACATCGGTCATAGATTTCAAGCCGCGCTGAACTGTTTTTTCCGTTTTGGATAACATAGGCCCCCTGATCGGCTGATGCTCCTTTTTTCCTTGAAAGCTGCTGTGTAAGATACTGGTGAAGCCTGAGGGCGGGAATCGGCCTTGTGATAAACTCAATCTGGCGTGACAGGATCGATTTCAGCTCTCCCTTCGAACGGCTGTATTCCTGAAAGAGCTGGTAGAACATCCGCTCTCTGCCGAAATAATGGGAAGCAAATTCGTCTTCTATTAAATAAAGCTGATAGGTTCTCACCAACATCTCCTCCAATATCTTCTATATTGCTTCAAGTATAAGGGAACAGAATCAGTTACTTTGTCTTTCAGCGTCAAAAATAGGCACTAATTTTGTCGAACAGGCTTATTTGCCTATCAATTATATAAAAAATAAAAATATTCAATCAATTGTAAGGAAATAAAAAAGAGAGCGTACTCTGACGCTCTCTTTATACCCTTTACAGAAGGGCCTTTAAACGTGCAACCACGTTTTCAACTGTGAAGCCGTACTCTTCGATGATCTTCTCACCTGGTGCAGATGCCCCGAATGTATCGATCGCTAATACATCGCCTTCATCACCGGCATAACGGTGCCAGCCAAGTGAAGAGCCCATTTCAATGGCAAGGCGCTTCTTGACAGCCTTCGGAATGACGCTTTCTTTATATTCCTTGGACTGTGCTTCAAAGCGGTCCCATGCAGGCATGGAAACAACTGCTGCATCGATGCCTTCTTTCTTCAGTGCTTCCTGCGCTTTTACAGCAAGATGCACTTCAGATCCGGAAGCAAGCAGCAGGGCATCTGCCTGATCTTTGCCAGCCGGTGAGACAACATAAGCTCCTTTAGATACGCCTTCATACGCGTTTTTGTCAGTATCCTGGAGGGTAGGCAGGTTTTGGCGCGTCAGCACAAGAGCTGTCGGCTTATCCTGTGATTCTACCGCCACTTTCCAGGCAGCAGAGGTTTCATTGCCATCAGCCGGGCGGATGACAGACAGATTAGGCATCGCACGAAGTGATGCAAGCTGTTCAACCGGCTCGTGTGTAGGGCCGTCCTCACCAACAGCGATGCTGTCATGCGTGAATACATAAGTAACAGGCAGACCCATCAGGGCAGCTAAGCGGATTGCCGGGCGAAGATAGTCAGAGAATACGAAGAATGTTCCTCCGAATACCTTTAAGCCTCCATGAAGGGCCATACCGTTTAGGGCGGCACCCATGGCGAATTCCCTTACGCCGAACCAGATGTTGCGGCCTTCGAATGAAGCAGGGGTAAAGTCGCCCGAGCCTTTGATCATCGTTTTATTTGAACCGGCAAGGTCAGCAGATCCGCCGATAAAGAATGGAAGATTCTGCGCGATTCCGTTCAGTGCTTCGCCTGAAGAGGCGCGGCTTGCCAGGCTTGAACCTGTTTCGTATACAGGGATATCCTTATCCCATCCTTGCGGAAGCTCGCCTTTCATTGCTCCGTCAAGCTGTGCACCGAGCTCAGGGAATTCCTGCTTATAGCTTTCAAGCATAGAGTTCCATTCCTGCTCAGTCTTTTCTCCGCGTTCAGCGATGTGTTTCTTGAAGTGGCTGTACACTTCATCCGGAACATGGAAATCTTCTTCAAAAGTCCACTTGTAAGCTTCCTTCGTCAGCTTCAGCTCATCTGCACCAAGCGGTGCGCCGTGAACATCTGATTTCCCGGATTTGTTAGGTGAGCCGAATCCGATGACCGTTTTTACTTCAATCATAGTCGGATGGTCAAGGTCGCCTCTTGCTTCCTCAAGCGCTTTCGCCACTTCGTGAAGGTCATTGCCATCTTCAACACGGATATACTGCCAGCCGTAAGATTTGAACCTTTGCTCCACACTTTCAGAGAAAGAGCGGTCAAGGTCGCCGTCAAGGGAGATATCATTTGAATCATAAAGGACAACGAGCTTGCCAAGCTTCAGGTGGCCTGCCAGCGATGCTGCTTCGGCAGATACACCTTCCATAAGGTCACCGTCGCCGCAAATGCTGTATGTAAAGTGGTCGACTACATTATACTTGTCTTTATTGTAGACGGCTGCCAGGTGGCGCTCAGCCATAGCCATGCCGACTGCCATTGAGATTCCCTGTCCAAGCGGACCAGTTGTCGCGTCAACGCCCTTTGTATGTTTGTATTCAGGGTGTCCGGGAGTCTTGCTTCCCCATTGGCGGAATTCTTTCAGGTCATCGATTGTGAGACCATAGCCTGATAAATGGAGCAGACTATATAGAAGCATGGAACCATGTCCTGCAGATAAGACAAAACGGTCACGGTTAAACCACTCAGGGTTTGCCGGGTTATGGTTCATGAAACGGCTCCAGAGTGTGTACGCCATAGGAGCTGCCCCCATAGGCATGCCAGGGTGGCCGGAATTTGCTTTTTCAATAGCATCGATAGATAGAGTTCTGATCGAGCTTATGGACAAATCATCGATAGATTCAAACATATACTACATCCTCTCTTTAAAAAAATCCTGCTCAATTAATTTTATAGCGGCTCTTTATTTTACACAACTGAGAAGCTTCTGTATATCTTGTGCATTTTGGAAACCTGTATGTAAAAGAGAACCAAAAAATAAATCCAAAAAGGAACACAGATTGTTGTATTCCTTTTTGGCCTGATGCATTAATGAAGGCGCTTCTTCTCGTCCTCACGCAGCTTTTTTATCTTTTTCGGTGTAACGTCATTCCCCTTTGGATCCATGATGGTTACACCTTTTAAGGTTGTGAGCATATTGGAACGGAATGTCTGCAGATACTCGCTGCGAAGCTTTGTCTGTTCCTTTGCCTCTTCATTCGTCAGCCCTGCGGTCTTAGCTTTGTTTGCCAGCTCATTGATTCTGGCCATTTTATCTTTAGGCAGCATAATAACGCTCCTTTTTCATTCATTTCATTTAGCTTTCTCTAGTCGTCTTCCCCTTAGGGCCCTGGTCTAAACGGCCGGAGAATACATCAAATGTTACTATAAAAAAAAGCGTTTGCCAAGGCAAACACTCTTACTCTTCCTGTGCATCTATGTATTCCTGATAGCGCCTGTGCACTGTCGCCTTGGAAATGGGATAGCCGAAGCCCCTGAGAGTTGCCGCGATCTCCGAAAATGTCAGCCTGCTGGCTCTCAGGCGGACAATTTCTTCTATTGGAACCTCGATCCGTTCCCTTCCAGAGTGCTCCCCCAGATTCTTCAGGTTCTTCTCTGGCCTGAATCCTTTGTCCACTGCCCTTTTCATGCCTCTTTTGATCTTGATATTATGCAGCTTGCGCTGATATTCTTCCACCATCGAGACGATATTAAGAACCATGGAATCTGATTCGGAAAGCTGCAGCTCACCATTGTGGGAAATGCTGTAGAGCACAGCGCCCTCTTTATATATGAAGTGAAGCAGGGCGATTTTGGCATTGCCCCTTCCGAGCCTCGTTTCATCCTGGATAAGGACCGCTTTGATGCCTTCATCCTTTATAAGATCAAGAAGCTCGAGTACACCGTCCCTCTCCAGGTCATACCCGCTTGCCTGTTCCCTGATGATCGCGGCTACTTCAAAGCCTTTTTCCCCGGCAAGCGCAGTCAGTTCCTCCTCCTGCCTCTCCAGGGATGTTTCCTGCGCTTCTTTTGTTGTCGATACCCTGCAATAGATTACTGCTTTCATATATGCTCCTTTATGTCATTCACCCGCAAAGTTCTGCAGATCATCCTGCAGCTGCCTTGTATGGCTGTCTGCTTTAACCGGGATCATAATCTGCTCCCCCGCTTGGATTGCACTGCCGGCGATTCCATTCTCCTCTTCCACCCACATCACAAAGTCTTCTGCAGACAGCTTATGCTTGTCCGAAAATTGCTGAGACAGCCCCCATAATGTATCTCCTTCATCAACCGTCACCTTTATGTAGTCTTCTTCACCGAAAATTCTGTCGTATCCGGTAAGCAGCAAAGCCGCCCCAAAGCTTAAAACGATAAGTATAATAGCATATGAGTATTGATTCCACAATTTTTTCATACAAGACACCCCACCGCAAGAATATATGTTCGCATTTCGTTAAATTTATTATAAACCGAACATGTGTTTTCCGTCAACAAAAATTCGAACTTATGTTTGTATCTGTTCCGGGTACATGCTATAATTTAATCAATAATAACCATACGGGGTGCGAATACATGGCTAAAATATCAAAAAGGCAGCAGGATATACTCGAATTTATCAAGGAAGAAGTGAAAGCGAAGGGCTATCCCCCTTCAGTCAGGGAAATTGGGGAAGCAGTCGGCCTGGCCTCCAGCTCGACTGTGCATGGGCATCTTGCCCGCCTTGAAAGCAAAGGGATGATCAGAAGGGATCCGACAAAGCCGCGTGCAATTGAAATCCTGGAGCTTGATGAAACATCTCACATTCCAAGGAATAATGTCGTCAACGTTCCTATCCTCGGGAAGGTTACAGCAGGACAGCCGATCACTGCGATTGAAAATGTAGAAGAGTTCTTCCCGCTTCCTGAAAGCATGGCACCGGCAGCCGAACAGGTCTTCATGCTTGAAATCATGGGTGAAAGTATGATTGAAGCCGGCATCCTTGACGGAGACTATGTCATCGTCCGCCAGCAGCAGTCAGCCAACAATGGCGATATCGTCGTTGCAATGACAGATGAGGATGAAGCAACTGTCAAGCGTTTCTTCAAGGAAAGGGATTATATCAGGCTTCAGCCTGAAAACTCTACAATGGAGCCTATCATTCTCAGGAATGTTTCCATTCTTGGCAAGGTCATTGGCGTCTACCGCCATATCCACTGATTATATGATTCTCTCAGCCCGGGCCATGTGTTGCCTGGGTTTTTTTCTGCCCAAAAACCTTGCGAGCACTAGAATAGTCGCATCTTTGCTGCTTACTTTTTCCTGAAGAGTACATATGTACCATTCGCTGTGTGCTGAAAATTCAGTCGATTTATGCATATCTTTCCTCTCCCGCTCTGTTATATAATAGAGACAGCACCATGATTGACCTAAGGTCGCACCAAAAATACCGGCTTTAGGAGTGTGAGGCAAATGTGGCAGCATGTCGTCTTCGCAATATTCATTGGTGGCCTTGTCGGCGCGGTTGGGCATCTTAAGAAGCACGGGAAGCTGATCATGCCGAAAAGAACAAAGCAATTCATCTATCTCGGCTTTTTGGAGGAAATGGTATTAGGATCACTCGCCTCAGCGCTGCTTGTGTTTTCATCAGATGCAAGCTCCCTCTTAAAGGTAGCATTCCTGTCCATGCTGGCAGGACTTGGCGGTGAAGCTCTGATCCGCAGCCTTGACCTCATCAGGGCCGAAAAGAAATGAAGCAGGAGGAAATGCAGAAGCTATGCTTAAAACAGCAAAAGTAAAGACGTAAGAAGCCTCTCCCGGGAAATTGGGCAGAGGCTCTTTTTATGCCTGAAAACTGTAAACAATTATCTGCATTTCGGTAACCTTTCTGTAACTCTTTTGAAGAGATGGAACGATAATATAAGGTTAGCAAGTGACTACAACTTATTGGAGGCTTTAAAATGAAAAAATTATTATCCATCCTGCTGGCTGCTGTCGCCCTGTTTACTTTCAGCCTTGGCGCCTCGGCCAAATCCGCGAGCGGAGATTTAAGCAGCAAAAAAGCAGTCGAACTGGCGCAGAGCGCACGTGTGCATCACTGGAATGCTATGAACGGACATATCCCATCTAAGAAGAATACAGCCTGCTCCATCAAGACTTTTCAGTACAAAGGCACAGAATATCGCTACCTTTGCAGTGAAATCAATACGAAAGCAAAGCTGACCAAGTACCTTAACGAATCTTTCACCTTAAATGCAATCGATAAAGGCTACAAGAAATACAGATTCATTGAGTATAAAGGAAAAATGGCACAGCCAAATGCCGATGGCGGCAGCCTGCTCCAGTGGAATAAAGCTAAGGCAAAGCTGATCTATTCCAGGAAAGATATCCGCCAGTTTGAATTCACGGTGCCTTACGGCGAAAAGCAGCATGAAAAGAAAAAGGTTACGTTTGTAAAGGTACGCGGGAAGTGGCAAATCAATGCTTTTGATGCAGTGAGATAGTATAAGAAAAGGGAAATACCTTGAACTTTTGTTCAAGGCATTTCCCTTTTTAGCTGGCCGCGCTATTTGTTTATGGCCATCTAGAATATCTGCATCCTACATTAATCCAGGAATTATAAACCCAAAGCATTTATTTTGATCCCAAATGTACCAATGCCAATTAATTCGCCTTCTTCCCCTAGCAGGGGATATCCTACTATATAATGAGTGTGTACTTCATTGTTATATTCATATTCTGCGAATGTTCCTGATGTTTCTTTGGTATCTAGTACTCTTTGTTTAAGAGAGATCAATTTTTGGGAATCGATGCAAAAGCTTAATTCATCATCCCTTGCACCGATAAACTGATTGACTTCCTCCTGATTGGCCGAATCAAAAATCCATGTATATCTCAGATCAAGGTCACTATGCGCAAGCATGCATTTCGTTCGCGTGAACACCTCTTGAAAGGCGGCTAAATCAGACAATAGAAGCGAAGGGTTTATATCTAAAACCTTAGCAAGGTTCCTGCTTATATCCACACTGGGATTTCTTGTACCAGATTCGATCTGCGAATAATAGGCCCGGTCGATAAAAATCGAGTCTGCCACGTCCGCTTGAGTCAGATTTTTATTTTTTCTAAGCGTTATCAGCCAGTCGCGTTTCATACTATTCCCCCCTCTTTATCATAATACGGCCCCCTTGGTGAAAAGAGAAGGAATAGAACTTAGTCAATGTGTAATTTCAATGAATAACGATTGGCCATTATTTCGAATCCGGATTTTGATTGAGATAAAAAAATCTTTCCATAGGAATCTCATCGTAACTGCAGCCCAATTTCCTTTTTACATGGTCATTCAGTGCACTTTCTATATCTTCCACATAAAAATTCACTCTTACATGGCAATGAGCAAGCGCAAGATGATCAGTAAAGCTTTTTGCCAGCTGATCCAGAGGATATATGTGGTCATCCAGAACTTTTTCCTCTGAGTAAACTTCTGCTTTGATGATGTTCGATCTCATTTCGTCAGATGGCAAACTATCTTCCTGAGAAAAATCATCAGGAGTGCTGGGTCTTTTTTCATCAATGATTATCATTCGATACGTTTTATCATCCAAAAAAATGTCCCATGCTTCCAGTTCAGTAGAATTCAGTATCCTGTCAAAGTGCATGCATATAACCCCCTTATCAACTTTTTGCCTGCCTTTACGGCGTAAATTCGCTCTCATATTAGAAGGGTGCAATCACTTATAAACCATGTGCTTAAAATTTTCCCAACCGTCTTGTTATTCCTGCTCTTAAAATATCACGTTATAATTGTATATATTATACAGTTGGGAGATAGACTTTTGAAGAAAATATTAGCTTATGTACTCTTCACACTATTGATAAGTTCAGGATGTTCTAATGAAAATGAAATAAAAGAACTTCCTGCCGTAAGCCACAATTCTATAGAAGAACTGAAAACCTGGTCGCCTACAGCTCGCACAGCTATAGAACTGGAAGGGAAGTCTTTGAATTTATATGGAGAAATAGGGAAATATGCCCTTTCTCCGGATGTAATCAGGGTAGATACCCAAGGAAAACACACTTGGTATTTATGGATGAAACCAGAAGAAAAAAAAGAATTGCTTCATGAGAAAGTTACAATTAAGGGAATCAGCGAGAAGGATAAAAACGAAGAAATATACCTAGCAGACACCAAGTTGGTTGATTTGTCCAGCGATGAAAAACAAAGCATGCCCTATTCGGAAAATGCACTAAAATTTATAGCAAATATTACCCCTGTCAGGGAAGGACGCTGGAAAATAAACACGTATGTGGATAACTCATTACTCGGAACGACGGTCATCGAGGCACAGCCAAAGTAAGGATCAATCCGAAGGAATATAAACATCACAATGGGAATGTTAAGTGTTTTATAGCAGTGCAAAAAGTTTATGCTTCTAACAGTTATATTCATGATCCTAAACAGCAAGTGTGCGTGAAAGCCTTCCTCGACTAAAATTTGATTTATATCTGTTAAAGAATAAAAAAAGGGGACAGAATTTGAAACTGTCCTCTTTTTCCATATATATCGAAAAGTCGACACTTTAGAGTAATAAATCGCACCAAGCGTTAATAATAGCTTAGTTAGATTATTTATCCAGCCGTTGCATAAGCATTAAAGCTTTCAGGACCGACTCTTACTGTTCCGACTGCCGATGCAGTAATGTAGGCGCGATAGACTAGTTGTCCATTTGCTGGCTTAGGCGGATTAAAATCTGCTCCATTGAAGCTAATGACTTGAGGGCCTAAAATTTCTAAACTCAACTGCTGTTCAGCACTATAAACAGTTGTTAGACCAGTTTCTTCAGTACCCCTTACAACTTCAATTGTAACTGATGTTAAAACAGGGAGCAGTGGTAACTGAACGGCTATAGTACCGTTGAAATTAACCCTGATAATGCCAGGTGGTTGTTGTCCAACTTGAAGACCAACACCTCCAAACAATGATTCAGTTCCTACAAGAATAGGAACTGCTGATGAATTGGCAAGACTAGCATTTTGACTAGTGCGACCGTCTAAAAATATCCCCATATTTTTCACCACCTTTCTAATTTTATTCTATGCAAGTCCCAATAAGGCGGATTGGGTTAAGACTATAAATCAAAAACCTATTTTTAAGTTATATTTTTTCGAATTACAGCATTTGATTTAACCACCTATTTACAATGACCTTTAGGGATTTGGCTGATACCCAGCACCTAAAAAGATTAAGTACATACTCTAAAATAAGGTAATGTGCTCCAATTTTTTCTGCCAAATTACCAATAACTTTTAGCTAAGTTAAAAAGGGAGATAAACAATATGAAGCATTATAAAAATATGAACAGTGATCAATTATGAAAATATTGATTGTATCCTATTATCCTCAACCCTCAGTAGGAGGCATTTGGACGTACGTGTCCAAGCTGGTTAATCGATTACGCTCACTTAACCATGAGGTGTCTATCCTTAGCATGAATCTCAAAACGTATAATTACAGAATTCATGACAGGATTGAAGAGCTTACTGAACAGAGTGCCTTTTCTTCTAGCGAAATTTTAAAAGCATATCCAGATTACAATCCGGATAGCTTTATATTTCAAACAGAGGTGTATCGGTACTCTCTTTATAATGCTGCTAGATATTATGGTCTGGAAGACTATGATGTAATTTATGCTCAGGATGTCATGTCAGCGGGAGTAATAGGAAGAATTAAACCCTCTAAAGTCCCTATGGTAATGAGCGCACATGGATATTTGCTAGGTGAAATTTTATTTTATCTTAAGAGTAAATTCCCAAATGCCTCAGATGAAACTCTCCAAAAAACTGAAGTATATAATTTTTTTCAATCTCTTGAAAAGCTGGGGTATTATTACTGTGACATGATTCATTCCCAATCCCAATGGATGAGAGAGCTGATAGTAAACGGCTCACAAGTTCCGGAGGAAAAAGTTGTCTTATTCCCTTACGGAGTAGATACAAGCAGCATTCTTGAAACATTTGGAACCAGTGAAAAGTTGGATACTGGGGGAAAGAAAATCATTATATTCACAGGCAGGCTTGTAACCTTAAAGGGTGTGAACACCCTCATATCAGCTCTTGGCATGCTGGTTAAGGAAAGGCAAGATTGGGAGTGCTGGATTTTGGGAGATGGCGAGGAAAAAACTAATTTGGAACAGCAGTGCAGCAACCTTGGGATTACAAGTTCAGTAAAGTTTTTTGGAAACGTCAAGAATGTTTTCCCATATCTAAAAAGTGCTGATATTTTTGTCCTTCCAGGATTGCAGGACACCCAGCCTCATTCAGTCATGGAAGCACAGTTAGCCGGGCTACCAGTTATCGTAAGTGATGCTACTGGTCTCCCCGAAATGGTTCAGCATCAGATAAACGGATTTATTTTTCGGGCTCATAACATTGAGGCTTTGAAAATTCAGCTTCATTTTCTCCTGGATGACGCAAAAAAAAGGCGTGAGTTTGGAGAACAGTCCATCCGATGGGCATTGAATAAATGGGACTATAATTTGATGGCAGAAAATGTCCTTACAATGTTCACTCAAGCAATCTCAAAAAGTCAGTTTAATTCATAAACATCATACTCTTTATTTGCAAGTTTCCTATTTCATTTATATATATTTAGATTTTGGGGAGTAAGGGTTAGTGGTATATGTGTAGATGGCTGGACAGTGAAAGAAGATTGATTTGCTGCGAAAAAGACAAGACTCGCTGCTCGTATATTATAGGAGTTTTTTTGCATGCAGAGACAGCATTAATGATCTTTCAGAGGAAATATTGAACCCACCATAAATGGGTGGGTTGAAATTGGACTTTTATTAATTATCATTTAGCATATACTTTTAACAATAACTTTGTGTATTGTCTAATTTTTTTCGCAAGAGATTATTTTACTCTAAGGCGCTGGCCAACATATATGGTATAGCTGCCATCAAGATTATTCCATTGTCTGATTTGATTTATTGTGCTGCCGTATCTCTTGCTTAATCCATACACCGTATCGCCTGCAACAACTGTGTGAAAAACTGCAGTTGCTTTCTTAGGCAGATTAAAGCACTTCACGATTCCATTCACATGGCCGCGGGCAATCGACTCTAAGAAAGAAGCTGACTTCAACTTGGCTGCATCATTAACATTATCAATGAACCCATTCTCCGTTAAAAGTGCCGGCATATTCGATTCCCTGAGCACATGAAAATTCCCGCTCTTCTTTCCCCGATCAGTAAAATTGACCAGCTTCAGAACTTCTGCATGAATGGTGGACTGGTAGGTAGAAGTTCGAGAACCGGCACCTGGATAAATGTAGTCCTCATAACCTGTCCCGCCTCCGGCGTTGACATGGATGGACAGGAAAAAATCTGCCCCCCAGGCATTCGCTTTGCTTGTCCGTTCATTAAGTGTCGGTAAGGTATCACCAGTACGGCTCATTAAGATGGAAACATTGTCATATTCTGATGTCAATATATTTTTAATTCTTGTGGCAATTTGAAGCGTCAGGTTTTTCTCTTGCAGACTATTTCCTGCTGCTCCTGAATCTGTACCGCCATGACCCGGATCAATAAAAATCTTTACCATTAATATCACCTCACTATGATGTATGCTTCTATTCAAAAACTGCTTGTACAATACCCCACTTCACTAAAAATCTCATATCAATCTTCTTTTCAAGCCAAAATAAATAAGCCGCCAGCAGGCGGCCATTTCTAATAAATATATTTCTGGCAGAGGCTAACATTTGAGAATGCATGAAATAAAAAACCCCTCAATACCAATGGTATCAAGGGGCTAAATCTATTAATACATCTGCAGGTACTGCTCGCGCTCCCAAGGGTGAACTTGCGTACGGAACATATCCCACTCAATTTCCTTCGCTTCAATGAAGTGTTCGAAGATGTGCTCCCCGAGGGCTGAAACCATGATTTCATTGCTCTTCAGCTGGTCAAGCGCCTGGGCTAGTGTTGCAGGAAGATCTTCAATGCCTTCTGCTACGCGCTCTTCTTTGTTCATCACGTAAATGTTGCGGTCTACCGGTGCAGGAGGAGTCAGTTTGTTCTTGATTCCATCAAGCCCTGCTTTTAATAGCACTGCCATAGCCAGGTATGGGTTGGCTGCCGGGTCAACGCTGCGGACTTCAACACGTGTGCTCATGCCGCGTGATGCCGGGATGCGGATAAGCGGTGAACGGTTCCTTGCAGACCATGCCACATAGCAAGGTGCTTCATAGCCGGGCACAAGGCGCTTATAAGAGTTGACAGTCGGGTTCGTTACAGCTGTGAAAGCCGGAGCGTGCTTGATGATGCCGGCGATGAACTGGCGGGCAGTATCGCTTAGCTCAAGGTTTCCAGTAGTATCATAGAATGAGTTCTTGCCTTCATTGAACAGGGACATATTGCAGTGCATCCCTGATCCGTTTACGCCGAACAATGGCTTTGGCATGAATGTTGCGTGCAGGCCGTGCTTGCGGGCGATTGTTTTAACAACTAGCTTGAATGTCTGGATCTGGTCGCATGCAGTCAGCGCATCAGCATATTTAAAATCGATTTCATGCTGCCCTGGAGCCACTTCGTGGTGGGAAGCTTCAATTTCAAAGCCCATTTCTTCAAGCTCGAGCACGATGTCGCGGCGGCAGTTTTCGCCAAGGTCTGTCGGCGCAAGGTCGAAGTAGCCTCCGTTATCGTTCAGTTCAAGAGTAGGTTCGCCCTGCTGGTCAAGCTTGAACAGGAAGAACTCCGGCTCAGGTCCGAGATTGAAGTCTGTGAAGCCTAATTCCTTCATCTCATCAAGGATTCTTCTCAGGTTGTTGCGCGGATCGCCATCAAATGGAGTCATATCCGGGTTGTAGATATCGCAGATCAGGCGGGCAACCTTGCCCTTTTCAGCTGTCCAAGGGAATACAACCCAAGTGCTGAGGTCAGGATACAGAAGCATATCTGATTCTTCAATGCGGACGAAGCCTTCGATGGAAGAGCCGTCGAACATCATTTTGTTGTCCAGCGCTTTTTCAAGCTGGGAAATCGGGATTTCCACGTTTTTGATTGTTCCGAGGATATCCGTAAATTGAAGGCGGATAAATTTTACGTTTTCTTCTTCAGCAATACGTTTAATGTCATCTTTAGTGTAGTTAGCCATTAGTTTTTCCTCCCTTAGGACACATCAATTTTATTTAATGGAAAAAGCGGGACATATCTCCCTGGCGGAGTGAATGCCGGTTGAATCGGCCGGCCTGCATCATTTCCTGCCTCAGGAGCTTTCTCAATTCATCATCAGACAAATCGCGCCTTACTTTTTCTGCTTGCTGCTGTACTTCAGCTGATAATGTTTGTTCCTGCATGGCGAATAATTGCTTGATTCCCGCCATATTGACTCCCTGATCGATCAAATCCTTGATCTCCAGGAGCTTATCAATATCATTTAAGGAAAAAAGCCGTCTATTTCCGTCAGTTCGTGCTGGAGAAATCAATTGGTGCTCTTCGTAATAGCGGATCTGCCTGGCCGTCAGCTCAGTCAGCTGCATTACAGTCCCAATTGGAAATAGCGGCATGGAACGGCGTATTTCACTGCCTTTCATCCGATTTCTCCTCCTTTTCAAGCATTTCTTGTGTTTATTATATGTAATGTAAGATTTGTTGTCAACCTTATGTAAGGTTTTATAACATTAAAAACACAAAAAATTTTCCCCCTGACAAAAATTAAAAAGGACAGCCTCTGCTGCCCTTTTATATATTCACCTATTAAAGTTGTATTAAACCCTTTTTTGCTAAAAGGTTGACCGCTGTGCATACGGCAATTTTTACATGCGAGTATGTGAGCCCCCCCTGGACATAGGCCACATACGGCGGACGCGTCGGTCCATCGGCGGTAAGCTCAATGCTCGCACCCTGGATGAATGTGCCTGCCGCCATGATCACATCATCTTCATAGCCCGGCATATAAGCAGGATAAGGGGTTACATGGGAATTGATCGGAGATGCATATTGAATGGCCTGGCAGAATGCCACCATTTTATCCCGGTCATCGAACTGGACGGATTGAATCAGGTCTGTCCTCTCTGCATCCCATTTTGGCGAAGAATTCATCCCGAGCATTTCAAGCAGTGCCGCAGTGAATACTGCCCCTTTCAGTGCTTGGCCGGCAACATGCGGAGCAAGGAAGAATCCCTGGTACATCTCCTGGAGACTGTATAGGGAGGCTCCCGCTTCCGCACCGATCCCTGGCGATGTCATTCTGTAAGAGCAAGCCTCAACCAATTCCTTTTTGCCGACAATATAGCCGCCGGTTTTGGCAAGGCCGCCGCCTGGATTCTTGATGAGGGATCCGGCCATCAGGTCAGCGCCAACATGGCAAGGCTCCATTTCCTCGATGAATTCCCCATAGCAATTGTCCACAAAGACGACCGCGTCCGGCTTGATTCCTTTTACAAACTCAATCATTTCCTTGATCTGGGAAATTGTAAAAGAAGGCCTGACAGCATAGCCTTTAGACCGCTGTATTCCGATCATCTTCGTATTCGGCTTAATGGCGCTCCTGACGGCTTCAAAATCCACATAGCCAGCCTCACCGAGCGGAACGCTGCTGTAGCTTATGCCGAATTCCTTCAGAGAGCCTGTCCCTTTGCCTCTGATGCCGACGATTTCTTCAAGGGTATCATAAGGTTTACCGGTCATATAAAGCAGTTCATCCCCTGGGCGGAGGATACCGAAAAGAGCGGTAGAGATGGCATGTGTTCCTGAGATGATCTGCGGCCTTACAAGACCTGCTTCCCCTCCGAACACCCTCGCATATATTTCTTCAAGTGTATCCCTTCCGATATCATCATACCCATAGCCTGTCGAAGGAATGAAATGAGAATCGCTTACCTTATAATGCTGAAAGCTTTCAAGCACCCTGAACTGGTTGGCTTCGATTCTTTGGTCAATCTTTTTATGAACGGATGCAATTTTTTCTTCTGCCTGTGAAGCCAGTTCTTGAATCCGGCTTCCGTATTCTAAATGCTGAAACATGCTGTTCTCCAATCCAAGAGCCGGAGGGTTCATTCCCTCCGGCCTTTTTTATACTGTGTATTTATTTAATTCTCCAGTGATCTGGTGATCTTCAAGGGCATATCCTTTGCAGAGATAAACCTCTGTCTCTTCCTGGAATGAGAGCTCCCTCAATATGGTTTCGTTTTTCAGCTGCGACAGCAATCTGCCTTCAGTTGACGGAATTTCTACCTGATAAGGCTTCATCATGCCCAGGACAAGCTCCTCGATTTTCCGCTTCAGCATGCTGCGGTCCTGATCCGCAAATGCGCTGATCACAACGGATTCGGTCTTTGCCGATGGAACGAAATCCGGATGCACCTGGTCACTTTTATTATAAACCGCCAGCTGCGGGATGTGCTGGATATCAAGATCCTCGAGCAGCTTGTTCACGGTCTTTTCATGCTGAAAATAATCCGGATTTGATGAATCAATGACATGTAGCAGCAGATCTGCTTCACTCACTTCCTCAAGCGTCGACCTGAAGGCTGCAACAAGCGTTGTCGGCAGATCCTGAATGAACCCGACCGTGTCGGTTGCAAGCGCCAGATAACCGCTTGGGAGGATGAGCTTCCTTGTCATCGGATCAAGCGTCGCAAAGAGCTGGTTCTCTTCAAAGGATTCAGCTTCGGCAAGCCGGTTGAACAGGGTCGATTTCCCGGCATTTGTGTAGCCGACAAGGGCGATCTGGAACGCTTTATTTTTTTTGCGGCGCTCGCGGTATCTGTCCCTGTGCTGCACAATGACAGACAGCTGGGACTTAATATCATCGATCTTCCTGCGGATATGGCGGCGGTCGGATTCAAGCTTCGTTTCCCCCGGCCCCCTTGTCCCGATCCCAGCACCAAGCCTGGAAAGCTGGATACCCTGCCCGCCAAGCCTTGGGAGCAGATACTGTAGCTGGGCAAGCTCAACCTGCAGCTTCCCTTCCTTCGACCTGGCCCGCTGTGCGAAAATATCAAGGATCAGCTGAGTCCGGTCAATGACCCTGCTGTTCACTTCATTGGAAACATTCCTGACCTGGCTTGGTGAAAGTTCATCATTGAAGATGATCAGGTCTGCTCCAAGCTCTTCCTCAAGCATCTTTAATTCTTCAACCTTGCCTTTTCCTATATATGTAGAAGGATGGATTCTTTCTCTTTTCTGGGACAGCTCGGCGAGCACCTTGCCGTTGGCTGTTTCTGTCAATGAGGCAAGCTCTTCCATTGAATACTGGAAATGCCTGTCGTCCTCGCCAGTCTGGCAGCCTACGAGAATAACCCTTTCGAATTTCGTTTTATTTTCCAAGTAATCCCTCTTTTCTGTATAAGTCTTCAAACATAATCACGTACAGCTGACCTTCAAATATCATACCAAAAATATGCTTTCCATCCTACTATTTTCACCAGCCTGAGCGCTTTAAAACCCTTCTGTTTCTTATTCTTTTCCGCTGCTGGAAAATAAAGATTGAAAAATCATATTTGCATGTTAAAATCATATTTGGTTTGAATAGAATTTTATGCAGGGGAATACGCAAAACGCACTGCCTTATATAAATGAAAAGCTGGCCTGCTACGGCCTTCACCAGAGGAGAAATGCACCATGACTTGGGAAGTATTGAGCATGATTGGCACGATTGCTTTTGCAGTAAGCGGCGCGATCATTGCCATGGAAGAAGAATATGATATTTTAGGGGTTTACATACTCGGGATTGTGACAGCGTTTGGCGGAGGCGCCATCCGCAACATTCTGATCGGGGTACCGGTTTCAGCCCTTTGGGAGCAGGGGATGTTCTTCCAGATTGCCCTGCTGTCCATTACAGCGGTATTTCTGTTCCCTAATAATCTGTTAAGGCACTGGCAAAAATGGGGGAACTTCTTTGATGCAATCGGCCTTTCTGCCTTTGCGATCCAGGGTGCGATTTACGCATCGGAAATGGGCCATCCGCTCAGCGCTGTCATCGTGGCTGCTGTCCTGACAGGAAGCGGCGGAGGCATCATCCGCGACCTTCTTGCCGGAAGGAAGCCTCTGGTGCTGAGATCGGAAATCTACGCAGTCTGGGCCATCCTCTGCGGCTTTGCCATCGGGCTCGGGCTGGCAGACTCGGCCGTTGCATTATACAGCCTGTTTGTGTCCATCACCCTTCTCCGGGTGCTGTCATACACCTATCACTGGAAGCTTCCGGCGAGGCGGCTTGGCGCAGCCAGGCAATAAAATACAGAAAGCAAAAAGCAGGCCCGGCAGCCTGCTTTTTTTTCTTACAAGATAAGAAAATATAACTTTTACGAATTTGATTACTGTCTAGCTCCAGCGCCTACCCCCTCAAGGTCACAAGCCAATCATCCCAAAAAGGCAAAGAACGCCTTTCCGGGATGATCGTCTTGAGGCCCCCAGGATGGGGGTTATGCAGACGTTGCCACAGGACGTGGCGTTCTTAGTCTGCGTTCCTTAAGGGTGAACAAGGCGCTTGCGCTTTTCTTACATATCTTCTTCAAACATTAAATCATTGCTTCTGATCGTCATCAGCTCATGCCGGTCGAAATGGCTTTGCATCAGCAGCCTCATCGCCTGTGCACGGATCGATTTTTCAAGGATATTGCGGATATAGCGCCCATTGGAAAAAGCGGTTGTGCTGATATCCGATTTTGCCCACACAAGATGCTCCCGCAGCTTCTTCTCCGCTTCATGGCTCAGGGAATATTCTTTTTCCACCAGCATCTTTTGCGCGATTTCCATCAGCTGCTCGATTGTATAATCAGGAAAATCGATGACGAGCGGAAATCTTGAATGAAGTCCGGGATTGAGTGTGAGGAAATAATCCATTTCCCTTGAGTAGCCGGCAAGAATCAGGATGAACTCGTGCTGCCGGTCCTCCATATGCTTGACAAGCGTATCTATCGCTTCTTTGCCAAAATCTTTCTCTCCTCCCCTGCCGAGTGAATAGGCCTCATCTATGAAAAGAATGCCGCCGATTGCCTTCTTGATAAGGTCACGGGTCTTTTGTGCAGTGTGGCCGATATATTCACCGACAAGATCGGCTCTTTCCGCCTCGATCAGATGGCCTTTGGCAAGGACATTCATCCTGAGGAATAGCTTGCCGATCAGCCTGGCGACCGTCGTCTTCCCTGTACCCGGGTTTCCCTTGAACATCATATGCAGAGCCTGTTTCCCTGCCTTCAGCCCTGTTTCTTCCCTTTTCTTGTTCACATATATCCATGCATAAATTTCTTTTATCATCCGCTTCATTTCTTCCATGCCGACAAGAGCCCCGAGCTCTTCCTCAATTTCTTTAAGTGCTGCATGCTCCTGAGGCAATACCCTTGGAACAACTTGGATGTCCGGGCTTTCCTTTGTAAATGGCTTCCTTTTCTGCGAATTGAGCACAATGCTGATCTGGCCATTATTTTTCATGCGTATCGGCTGGTCCAAAGCTTTCACCTCACTATTTCCCACCAGTATACTCCCTGAAGCTGACTCTTGTGACAAATGCCTATCTTTCAGGCAGAAAAAAAGCCATATTTACTGCTGAAGCGACATATTATCGGATTTTTCTCCATACAGGAGCTTCCAGATGTCATATCCTGCGGTTTCCCGAGAAATAACCGTTATTTTTATATATATTCACAAGCCTCCAAAATCATTAAAGAAAGTTGCTGAAAAGGGAAATTGTTCTTTCAATATCGCTTTGTTAAACTCTGTTGGTGATAAATGTTTAAATGGAATGATAAACCAGGAAGTCCTATCCTTGATTGAGTGTCAGCCAAGCCTTAAAATAAGCGGAGATTCTACTGTTAAGCTGCTGAATTTGGCCAGAGTAGGTATAAATAAGCGGAGAATTTCCGGTTAAGGGTAGCGAAGGTGTCCGTTTTCCTGTTTTCTGAGTTGATAGTTGTAATTTCTCCGTCTATTTGAGCTGTTTTTAGTGTTTTTTCGAAGTTAAGGGGAGTTCCTCCGCTAATTTCCACCTCAGCCTGTCACTGATTCCCTCATTCAGGCTCGTGAAAGTCCGCTCTTTTATAGCTGGGCGGGGAATGGCTCTTAGATGAATTTTAACTATCGAGTGTGTCAGTGTAATAAGCAAGTATAAGTAATATCACCATTGAACTTTAACTTAGCCTTCAATATAAAAAGTCCGCTCCCAGGAAGAAGCGGACTTGCGTTTATAGTATGGACTATTGCTGTCCTTCAAGATCGATCTGGACGTTGCGCTGCGGAGAAAAAGTGGAAATGGCATGCTTATAGACCAGCTGCTGCTTCCCTTCTGATTCAAACAGCACCGTGAAGTTATCAAACCCTTTGATCTGCCCGCGCAATTGGAATCCGTTCAAAAGGAATACAGTCACCCCTGTGCCGTCCTTGCGAAGCTGGTTAAGAAATTGGTCTTGAATATTAACGGATTGTTTCATGATAAATCCTCCTCTTTTGTCTCTAATATTATGTATTCGATTTTATTTGAAGCTTTCCTTCAATATACGCAGAAATTTCCGCGATTTTTTTTTCAAGCAAGCCTGGATCGGATACATATGTCATATCAAACCATTCCACATTCATCTTGTTTCGAAACCAGGTCAGCTGCCTTTTTGCGTATCTGCGTGAATTTTGCTTCAGATTTTCGACCGCGCCCTCTAAAGAGATGCGGCCGTTTATGTATTCATAGACTTCCTTATAGCCGATTGCCTGGATTGACTGGCAGTCCTTCAGCCCCTGCCTGTGAAGAGCTTCGACTTCTTCCAGAAGGCCATCGTCCATCATTTTATCAACCCGGCTGTTGATCCGATCATACAGCTTTTTCCGGTCCATGGAGAGCCCGATGATGCTTGTATCATACAGCAGCTCAGGCACCTGCTGTTCCTGGTACTGGGACATGGTCTTTCCTGTACAATGGTATACCTCAAGCGCGCGGATCACCCTTCTCGTGTTATTGGGGTGCATTTTTTCGGCACTGGCAGGATCGATTTCACAAAGTTCCTTGAATAGGCTCTCTGCCCCTTCTGCTTCAAGGCGCTTTTCCAGCTCACCCCTGAAGGCGTCATCTGACGGGGCTTCTGAAAATTGATAGTCATAGATGACGGATTGTATGTAAAGGCCTGTTCCCCCAACAATCATAGGCATTTTCCCCCGGGAAGCGATGCAGGCGATTTCCTTTCTGACGAGCTCCTGGAATTCAGCTGCTGAAAAAGGTTCATTTGGCGCTTTAATATCAATCAAATGATGGGGGATCCCATCCATTTCGTTCTCTGTAATCTTGGCTGTCCCTATATCCATGCCTTTATAAATCTGCATAGAGTCGCCGCTGATGATTTCAGCATCAAACCTTTTGGCCAATTCAATGCTGAGCCTGGTTTTGCCGACAGCTGTCGGGCCGATCAGCACGATCAATTTCTGCTTTGTATCCAATCCATTCACACTGCCTTTATCTTTCATTCTCTGGGCCATAAGGGCTGTTGATCCTTTTGGCTTTCCTATATCCTACCATAACTTGACTGTGCAGTTGAATATCTATGCAGTATTGCCAACAAGGTTTTTCTTTATTCAGCCAATTCCTCCCTTTTATTTTACCATTTATGATAAAAATTTCATCATTCATTACATTTATTTAACGATTCGATAACATTCGTCAGAAGACCCCCTTTTTCGTGCTAATGTTACAGAAGATTATTAGGCAATCATAATGAAAGAATAGGTGATAGGATGATTTCAACTTCTGAAATTGGAATTGACTTAGGAACTGCTAATATACTGGTGTACAGCAAAAATAAAGGCATCGCCCTTAACGAACCTTCTGTTGTGGCCATTGACACAGATACAAGGAAGGTGCTTGCTGTCGGCACGGAAGCAAAGGAAATGATCGGCAAGACGCCGGGCAAAATCGTTGCCATCCGTCCTTTGAAGGATGGAGTAATTGCTGATTATGATATTACGACCGAGCTGCTTCGCCATGTCATGAGACAGGCATCGAAAAAGCTTGGCTTTGCCATCCGCAAGCCGAATGTGGTGGTCTGCACACCATCAGGCTCAACAAGCGTTGAAAGAAGGGCCATCCATGATGCTGTCCGGAATGCGGGAGCAAAGAAGGTTCACCTGATTGAAGAGCCTGTAGCTGCAGCAATCGGGGCAGGGCTTCCGGTCGATGAACCAGTCGCGAATGTAATCGTCGATATCGGCGGAGGATCGACAGAAGTGGCGATCATTTCATTTGGCGGAGTGGTAGCCTGCCATTCTGTCCGCATAGGCGGAGACAGGCTTGACGACGATATTATCCAATATGTGCGCAAAGAGTACAATGTCCTGATCGGGGAAAGAACAGCCGAACTGGTCAAAATGGAAATCGGCTATGCCCTCATCGACCATGAGGAAATGAAAATGGATATCCGCGGCAGGGATCTGGTAACAGGACTGCCGAAGACCATTAGCCTTACCTCATATGAGATCAGGGATGCAATGAAAGAATCCCTGCTTCATATCCTTGAAGCGATCCGGGCCACTCTTGAAGACAGCCCGGCAGAACTGAGCGGCGATATAGTGGACCGCGGCGTTATCCTCACAGGAGGCGGCTCACTGCTGAATGGCATGCAGGACTGGCTTTCACAAGAAATCGTCGTTCCCGTCCACCTCGCGTCCAGCCCGCTTGAATCTGTAGCAATCGGGACAGGCAAGGCGCTTAAGTTTATTGATAAGCTGCAGACAGCAGTGAGATAGTGTATTTCTTTTTAAAAAAACAGCCTATAAACGGTCTTTCATGCCGTTTATAGGCTGTTTTTTATGGGCAGCAACTGCTGAATAATTTTAAGCCTCGTTGGATATAATCAACAACTAGATAATATAATAGGAGGCACCCATTATGTTCAAGATGGTCCAGGACCTGAATGAAAGAGCCAGCCGGCTGGAATTGGAATACTGGCTGATTGAAGATTTATTCAGTCCGCACTGGTGGTTCATTACTATCTTAAATCTATTATTCATACTTCTGTTATTGGTTCTGATTGACCGCTACCGGCTGATGCAAATGAGCCTTGCTTTCCTTATAAGTTTTATCCTTGTCGGGATTGTGGATGAATTAGGCTATTTTTATGGCCTGTGGACCTATCCGCATCAGTTTATAACCGTCCTGCGCTCTTTCAATGCTGTTGATTTTGCGGTTATTCCGGTTATGATCACTTTAAGCTATCAATTCTTCCGCAAATGGAGAAACTATCTGATTGCCAGTGCGGCCATTTTCCTATTCGTCTCGTATATCATGATTCCATTGTTTGTGCATTATCGTTTATACATTTTGTATAAATGGAATTATACCTATTCGTTCTTGTCACTTTTTGTTTTAGGCATAGTGGTAAAAGCTTGTTCCGACTGGATTGGCAGACGAGCAAAAAGTCCTTAAAAGACAGACTTCCTGGAACTTTGCCCGTTTGTTTATCCCCCAGTCATGGCTTCAGCCGGACAGATTTTTTTGCAGCAGGTTATATTTTATCAGAAGCGCGGCTAGATCCATTCCGCTCCGGTCCAGGTGAAAACCTTTTATCCCAGACCTGCCGGCTCCTTCAATATTGATCAACTTGTCATCAATAAAGACGCTTTCCTCACCTTTAGCATTCATACAGTCAAGGGCTTTTTGATAGATAGCTGGATCCGGCTTTTCGGTATGTACAAAAGCAGAGAGAATGATGGTTTTAAAATAGTGCCGTATCCCCAGCCTGCTGAACACCTGGTCCATACTGGGCATCGCATTCGAGATGACAGCCAGTTCATAATTCCTGCTCAGCTCTTCCAAAACAGGGATCACCTCAGGGTAAAGCTCACAGTGGGCTGCATAATGAGTTTCAGAAAACAATTCATCTCCTAGTGCCTCATCACCGAGCTCCCTTGCCATCGTCCCATAAAACCTTTTATAAAAGTCCTCTTCTTCCTGAAAAGACGTCACAAAGGGTGTCTGTATCCCTTTAGCCGCTATAATGCTTTTCTCTATTTCTGAAAGACTGAATCCTTTCTTCACCAGGAACTCCTGAACCCTTTCACCCAGTTTTACAGGTGTATCAAAAAGTACACCGCCCGCATCAAAAAAGATCCACCGGACTTCTTTTTTCAGTTTAATGGCTTTTCCGTTTTGGCCACCTATCACTTTTCCTCTGTGCCCCTCAGCTCTGTAATCCTGTTCACAAAGCTTTCCTTGTACTCTGTATACGCTTTAATGCCTGTGGAAATATTCTTAATATAATCAAGCTTCAGCTGTACATATTCTTTTCTTGCATCTTCGTTATCGTTTAAATAGTCCCTGAAGAAAAGGAGATTCTTCCATAAAACTCCTTCATATTCGACAAGATGCAGGAAATGGGTTTTGATTTTATAATCTTCATCCGCAAATCTGGCAAAAACCATTTCCCCTGGCCGTTTGACTTTCAATTGAAGAAATCCTGCGGCTCTCAGTCCGGCAATCAGTTGTTTATCAATAGCAGCCAGGTCTTCAACAGCTGCCATAACATCGATGACGGGTTTGGCTGGGATGCCTGTGATTGCGGTGCTGCCAATATGTGCAATATGGCTGTCAGGGATATTTGTGTTTTCCAGCAGATTTTTGCGCACCTTTTGAAATTCTGTTTTCCAGCCTGGTGAATGGTCTGCCAGCCTCACTTCATCAGGATTTAAGCCGAGCAGCATACAATATCCTCCCCCTTCCAGTTCTCAATCATTATTTCGCTGTTCTTGCCTTATTTCCCTTCTGCCGAAACTATACTGGAAGGTGTGTAAAACGGATGCAGGCAGAAATCAGGATCTTTGTTTACATAATATTATTATCATAACCTTCAACTCTGGCTCTCATTGACAAATTGTTCTGACACTATACACTATGAATAACTACTTGAAAGGATGATAGGATGAAATTTTACATCGGCTCAAGTTTTTCCAATATTTCTCAGGTTCGGGAGCTGGCGGCATTCTTAAAGGAGCAGGGTTTTCGGCAAACCTATGACTGGACCAGCAATAGCCGGGCTGAAGATGCGGAGGAGCTCCGCTCAATCGGGGAAGCTGAATTTGCAGCAGTGAAGGAAGCTGACTTTGTTGTCATTCTCCTTCCGGCAGGGAAAGGAAGCCATATTGAGCTTGGTTTCGCCCTTGGCTTTGGGAAACGGGTGTATCTATACGCTGGGGAAGATTTGACGGATAACCCGGCTGAAGCTTCCACCTTCTATTTTTTGCCGCAGGTTATCCATCTCATCGGCACATTTGAAGAGTTGAAAAAGGAGCTTATCAAAAGAGAGTGCAGAAAAGAAAGCAGATAAGACTGGAAATCGGGCGTTAAACACGATATGCCCTTCCTGCCAGAAGGGCATATCGTATTTATTCTTCCACTGCCATATTATCCATCCTCATGGCAATGGTGCCTACCCCTATCAATACGCCTGACTGATCGACCAGAGGATAGCCGATAAAGCAATAATTATAAGATTCTCCGTTGTGGAAACAGCTGTCATAGACGGAGACGGTCTTTTGAGTATCGATGACCTTCTTTTTCAGGTCGAGTATTTTCTTTGCATCAATCGTGTAATTAAGCTCATCATCCCTGGCACCGATAAAATGCTGGACCTTCTCCATGCCGGTCGGATTATAGACCCATGTATAGCGGAGGTCGAGGTCGCTGTGGGCAAGGATGCTTTGGGTCTGGAAAAATGCATCCTGAAAAGCATTGGTATCTGAGAAAAGGAGCAAAGGATCAATGTTAAGGACCCTGCCGATCGATCGGCTGATTTCTTCGCTCGGATTTCTCAAGCCGGATTCAATTTGTGAATAATAGGCTCTGTCTATATGAATAAGCTCTGCAATTTCTGCCTGGGTCAGATTCCTTTTTTTCCTGAGTCTCACAAGCCAATACCTTTTCATTTCATTTCGCCTCCTTTTCTATCATATAGAAAGCCCTTCCTCTGTGGGAAGGGCTTTCTGCAGGATTTCATAAAACTTTTAAAATATAGGTAAGACATGACAGAACTACATGACTCTTTTAAACATCTTTTCCATTTCATAGGTAGAATAATGGATGATAATCGGACGGCCGTGCGGGCATGTGAACGGGTCTGACGATTTGCGGAGCATATCAAGCAGAGCCTGTATCTCATCATTGCGCAAATGGTGGTTGGCTTTGATAGAAGCTTTGCAGCTCATCATGATGGCTGCTTCTTCCCTCAGCTTTTTCACATCGGCCTTTTTCATGGAAAGCACTTGTTCAATCATATCCTCTATGATCTGCTGCTCTTCTCCCTTAGGGAACCACTGGGGGTGGGACCTAACAATGAATGTGTTCTGCCCGAAGTGTTCCAGGAAGATCCCGACCTTTTCAAGCTCAGCAATATGCTCATTGATCTTAATATATTCATCTGCAGGGTACTCAAATGTCAGTGGAACGAGCATTTCCTGCAGCTCGCTTTCCACCTGGCCGACTTTGTCCCTGAAATACTCGTACTTGATCCGCTCCTGGGCAGCATGCTGGTCAATGACATAGAGTCCGCGGTCATTTTGGGCGAGAATATAGGTGCCATGCATCTGGCCGATCGGATATAATGGCGGCACCCTGTGAACGGCAGAAGCTTCCGGCTCTGCTGTCCCCTCGATCACCTCTTCTTCATCATCTTCCAAAAAGGCTTGGCTTTCCGCAGGCTGTTCGGCCTTGAATGGAAATGCCATGCTGTCAGTCCGCAGTAAATCCTGCGGCTTAAATGCCGGTGCTTCCTCATGTTGCCGGACAGCTATTTCCTCTTTAATGAACATTGGCTGTCCGGATTCAGATGGGGCCTGCCTGCTGTCATTCTGCCTGTTCTGAGCCTGTTCCTTATATTCCATCTCCTTTTCCGGAAGATGGTCAAGTTCAAAAAAGGTCTGCTCAGACTTCGGTGTTTCAGCCCTTGCCGGGGCAAAGCCGGCAGGAATCAGTTCCTGTGACTTGAAGACCTCTTTAATGGTACCCGCTACAAGCTCATTCAGTTCATGCTCCTTACTCAGCCTGACCTCCATTTTGGAAGGGTGGACATTGACATCCACAAGCAGCGGATCCATCTGTACATTCAAAAGCACAATCGGATAACGCCCGATCGGCAGCAGGGTATGATAGCCTTCCTGGATCGCTTTAACCAGCGGATAATTCTTGATGAACCGGCCGTTGATCATTGTTGAAATATAATTGCGCGAAGCGCGGGTGATTTCCGGGAGCGCGATATAGCCATGAACATGGAAGTCGAGCGAGCTTGCTTCGACGGGAATCATTTTCTTGACAATATTCATGCCATAAATAGAAGCCAGCACCTGCTGGACATTTCCGTTCCCGGCTGTATGCAGGAGCTTCCGGCCATTATGGACAAGGCGGAAGGACACCTCGGGATGGGCAAGTGCGAGGCGGTTGACCACGTCGGTAATATTCCCAAGCTCCGTGTGGATCGTCTTCATATATTTCAGCCGGGCCGGTGTATTATAAAACAGATCGGAAATGGTGATATCTGTCCCTTTCCGGCTCGCGGCCTTTTCAAATTCCGCAACCTTTCCGCCTTCAATCAGGATCCTTGTGCCTGCATCTCCTGTCGAGGTCTTCAGCTCCAGCCTGGAGACAGAGGCGATGCTGGGCAGCGCCTCCCCTCTGAAGCCGAGTGTCCGGATGCGGAACAGATCATTTTCATCTTTGATCTTGCTTGTGGCATGGCGCTGGAAGGCCGTCATCACATCGTCTTCTTCAATGCCTTCCCCGTTGTCAATGATGCGGATTTTTGCGAGGCCCGCCTCTTCTGCATCAATTTCGATTATGGTGCTTCCCGCATCAATGGAATTCTCCACCAGCTCTTTTACGACAGATGCCGGCCGTTCGACCACCTCACCTGCGGCAATTTTATTGGAAAGGGCATCATCGAGCTGAACTATCTTTCCCACGAGCAACACCTCCTCTTACTATTTCTTCGTGCTTTTTGCCGTTTTTTGCAGTTCATATAAAGTATTCATCGCATCAAGCGGTGTCATTTCAAGAATATCCATCTTGGCCAGCTTGTCCAGGATTTTCTTTTCGGCCGGGCTCAAGCTTGCTTTCTTCGGCTCTGCCGGACCATCAAAGAATGACAGCTGGGCATCGTGAACTTCTGGAGCTGGAGCTGGGGCCGGGTCAGCTGCAGTGAGCTCAGGCATGCCTGCTGCTACTTTTTCGCGGACGGGCTTTTCAGCGGGTTCTCCCTCTTTCTTTTCAAGCTTCTCCAGTATTTCATTTGCCCGGTCAATCAGTTCTGACGGCAGCTCTGCCAGCTGGGCGACGTGAATTCCATAGCTCTTGTCTGCTGCTCCTTCTTTAATTTTATGAAGGAACACGACCTTGCCATTTTGCTCAATGGCACTGACATGGATATTCTGCAGATCAGGGAGCTCTTCTGCAAGCACGGTCAGCTCATGATAATGGGTCGAGAACAGGGTCTTTGCCCCGATCCGTGAATGGATATACTCAATGATCGCCTGGGCCAGCGCCATTCCATCATAGGTGGAAGTCCCGCGCCCGATTTCATCGAAAAGGATGAGGCTGTTCTGTGTGGCATTGGCAATCGCATTCTTCGCTTCCAGCATTTCAACCATAAAGGTACTCTGGCCGGAGATCAGATCATCCGCTGCCCCGATCCTCGTGAACACCTGGTCAAAAATCGGCAGCACCGCCTCTGAAGCCGGAACATAGCAGCCGATCTGTGCAAGGATGCTAGTCAGGGCAACCTGGCGCATATAGGTGCTCTTACCGGACATATTCGGTCCTGTGATCAGGAGCAGTTCGCGTCCGTCACCCATCACACAGTCATTCGGGACATATTCCTGGCTGTCCATCACTTTTTCCACGACAGGATGGCGCCCTTCCTTCACGCTGATTTCCCGATTACCGGAAAAAACAGGTCGGACATAGTGGCGGTCCTCGCTGATCTGCGCAAAGCACTGGAGCACATCAAGCTCGCTGACCGTCCTAGCGAGTGACTGCAGCCTCGGGATGTATTCCTTCACATGGTCGCGGACATGGCAAAACAGCTCATACTCAAGCTCGGTAATGCGCTCTTCCGCTTCAAGGATCAGTGTTTCCTTCTCCTTCAGCTCAGGGGTGATATACCGCTCGGCATTGGCCAAAGTCTGCTTCCGGTCATACCGCCCTTCCTCAAGAAGATGGATATTAGCCTTCGTAACTTCAATATAATAGCCAAATACCCGGTTATAGCCAATTTTTAAAGACTTGATGCCCGTACGTTCCCGCTCCTGGGCCTCAAGCTGGGCAATCCAGGTCTTGCCGTTCCTGCTCGCGTCGCGGTACTGATCCAGCTCATCATGGTAGCCATCCCGGATCATATTCCCGTCCTTCACGGAAATCGGCGGATTATCAACAATCGCGCTTTCAAGAAGATCCGTGATTTCCTCACATGCATCGAGCTTTTCCGCCAGCGCTTTCGCATCCTCATTCTGAAGGCCGCCCACAAGCTCCTTCAGCAATGGCACCTGGAGGAGCGAGCTTTTCAGCTGGATCAGATCGCGGGCATTAACATTCCCGAATGCGACACGTCCGGCAAGGCGCTCAAGATCGTAAACCTCTTTCAGTTTTTCACGCAGATCCTGCCTGGCAAAATAATCATCCAGAAGGGACTGGACAAGCGAATGGCGCCGCCCGATCGCCTCTTTATCGATCAGCGGACGGTCAATCCACTGCTTCAGCATCCTTGCCCCCATTGCCGTCTTTGTTTCATCCAGAAGCCATAAAAGCGAACCTTTTTTCCCTTTCGATCTGATGGTTTCAGTCAGCTCCAGATTCCTTTTGGAAAAATAGTCAATCTTCATGAATTGGTGCACCTGGTATGTGGCAAACGGCTGAAGGTGGTCAAGGCTCCGTTTCTGTGTCCTGAACAGATAATTCAGCAGTCTTGCCGCTGTCTCCCTGAGCTTGTCCTGATTAAGGGCATCCAATAAGGGAGCGCTCATCTCTGATATGCCTGCTTCCTGTTCATAAGACACGGCCGCGACAGAACGCTCCCTGAATTTGCGCTCCATTTCCGGGTCGAAGCCGGAGGAAACAACCACTTCCTTTGCACCTGACATCGAGAGCTCATTCAGAACTTCTTCCTGACCGGCAAGTAAGGTGATTTTGTTCTCTCCTGTGGAAAGGTCATTGCAGGCAAATCCAAACGAACCGTCTGAAAATGCGGAAATGGATGCAATATAGTTATTTTCCTTTTCATTGAGCCCGCGCCCTTCCATCAGGGTACCGGGCGTGACGAGCTGCACCACTTCCCTTTTCACGACGCCCTTGGCCTGGCGGGGGTCCTCTGTCTGTTCGCAGATGGCTACTTTATAGCCTCTTTCCACCAGCTGCTCTATATATTGCTGGGCAGAGTGGTAGGGAACCCCGCACATCGGGATTTTCTCTTCCACTCCGCCATTCTTGCCTGTTAAGGTAATCTCAAGCTCCTGGGACGCCCTGATGGCATCTTCAAAAAACATTTCATAGAAATCCCCGAGCCTGAAAAATAAAAAGGCATCAGGATAGTCTGCTTTTACTCGTAAATACTGCTGTATCATCGGCGTGTAAGCTGCCATAATATCCTCCAAACAACATCTCTCATTATTTCTCTTCAGCTATCTATTATAGCATAAGCGAAGCTCCCGTTGTTTGCTGAGGGACATGATGACAGCAGGCAGAAATACGAGTTAGAGGGGATATCTGGCATTACTTTTTTTCTGGCAAAATATAGACTTATCTCAAATCCCTGCTGTATTCATCAGCACAATCCTCCAGCCGTCAGGATCTTCAATGGTAATACCGCCCCTTCCCCAGTAGGGATTCTCCGGCTCGAATTCCTGATAGCCCAAGGCTGATAGCCGGGCAGCAGCCGCATTGAGTTTGTGAAGGTCAGTGATGTAAAGGACGAGCAAATGGTCTTTTGCAGGTGCAGGGAGTTCATGTTTTTCATCCGTCTGGGTGAATTCAAGATGATATTTCTTGTCCGGAAGCCCGTACATAATCCCTTTATATCCTTCATGGTGGAATCCCCCCAGCTCTATAAGGCCAAGGCCTTCTCCATAAAAATGCTTTATTTTTTCCAGCTGGTTTGTCGGCCTGGCAATCCTGACTTGAACGGCAGATACTGGCTGCTGCCATTCCGCTCTGACCTGTATCTCATACGGAAGGCCATCGTCCATATAATAGGCATCCCTGCTGCCTGAGACGATTAATTTAATCGGATGGATCTCGGCTCTCCGGTCTGTGGGATACCAGCAGCGCCCTTCTTTTACAAGGACAAGGACACCTGCATCATCACCATAAAACGCGAATGAACTGTTATCTGCCCCTTGCTTATCAGCAAGAATCGGCTGCAGCTTCGCCTGCATTCCGGCAACGTCAGCCGAAGGGAAACCAACTTCCCCGACATCATGCCAGCCCCCTGCCTGGCAACGCAATGCTGGCCGCTCAAGACATTCAAGGATGTTGCCGTCCGGATCGGTGAAATAGGCCTGCTTTCCCTCCCAAAACATGCTGTATTCGCCATCTTCGTTGGCAAGCAGGCAGCTTTCTGCTCCAAGCCTGCTGAAAATATGTTCAAAATAAGCTGCATCTGTCCGGAAGCAAAGATGATAATAAGGGACTGTTTCCCCTTTTTCAAAAAACAGCTTGGTGCTTCCTGCCCTGACGGAAAACCATCTCTCAGTCTGGTGAATCAGCTCCATCTCAAGCACTTCTGTATAAAAGGCGCACATCTCTTCCAGATGGAAGCACTGCAGGTTAACCTGGTAAATCTGCATAAAAATCTCTCCTTTGTCTGCCAGTCTTGCTTCAAATTCATTATAAGAGAAACACTATGCAGAAAATTCAGCCTAAGGACGGAGGCCGCCTTCGTCTTTTTGACTGGCTGATTCCGGAGAAAACAAAAGAAAACTAGGAAGCGGAACCTTCCTAGTTTACGATTATTCCTCTTCTGTTCCGACCAGGAAGTGGGGATTCAAATCCTCAAATTCCTCATCCTCGACATCGAGGCCCCATACTTCGTCATCATCGCAATCGCATTCGCCGTGGTACACAGCTACACAGACTTTCGTCTCGCCGATTACTTCCACAAGGAATTCCCTTTCCACGTGGACGATGATTTTGTTTCCGTTCGGGGAAATGACTGCTTCAACACAATTCGGCTGCTGCAGTACTTTGGCAATGACATCCTGATCATCTAAGCAGTCATGATCACGGTATTTAAGTTTGATGACATCTTTATATTCAACCCGTTCAGTAACGACTTCCGTCTTTGTGTTATCGTTATAGGAATACCAAACGTTAATGTCATAATAGCCGCAGATTTCAACTGTCTTGCCGACCTTTTTCGCCTCATACTTGTGGTTGATGATCCAACAGCCAAGGATGCTTGACGGGTGGTGTGCCGGGCATATCGTATGATTGGACTGGGTGAATTTGCGTCCCTTCGCTACGACGGCTTTTGTAATTATCTCTCTGTATTCTCCCATTGCGAGCGAACCCTCCTCATTCATTTTCAATTCATCCTATGCGGGATATTAGACTAGTGTGATTACAATTTTAAGGGTGCATGCAAAGCTTCTTGTAGGGTGCGATATACGGTATTCTATGCGGATACCCATGGTTTGGTGCCATGGAAACGGACCGGGGAGCACCGGCTTAGGGAGACTGATGCCATTCGAATGGAAATAGGCAAAAAAAAGACCCCTGCACCCAAAAGGATGCAGGGATTCGCAGCATTAATGCTGGCAGCTGTTTTTGTTTTGCAGTTCTGCTCCTGTTTCACCGCTCAGGATATTGCCTCCTGTTGAAACGAGGATTTCATCTGTGACTTTATTGCTGATGGTGTTCGCAACAAGCTGCAGAAGCTCATTCACTTCCACCTGGGATTGCTTGAATTCCTGGACAACCGGAATCTCATCAAGCTGGCGCTCAAGCTCCTCGATTTTGGCTTCGGTCTTTTTTAAAGCTTCTTCTTTGCCAAAATGCTGCAGATTGACTGCCTGCTTCTGCAGTCCTTTAATGCTGGTGATCGCAGTGCGGACCTTTTCATTGCTGTGGATCTGCGCTTCCGCTCTTTTGAAGAAGTCCACTTCTTCTGTTTCTGCTATGATTTGTGCAAGCTCCCTTGCACGTGCGATAATATCGTCTTTAGTATATTTTCCCATTATTTCACCTCAGCTGGTTGAAGCTCTTCAACCATTTCTCCATTTAATGACCATGTTTTTGCATCTGTTATTTTAACAGAAACAATCTTTCCAATCGCTGACTTTGGCCCTTTAAAGTTAACAAGCTTATTCTTTCTTGTATACCCTGCCAGAACTTCAGGATTGTTTTTGCTTTCGCCTTCAACCAGGACTTCAACAGTCTGGCCGTGATATTTCTTCATCGCTTCTGCCGACATTTCATTAACGAGGGCATTCAGGCGCTGAAGGCGCTCTTTCTTGACCTCCATCGGCACATTATCCTTCATCTTGGCCGCTGGTGTGCCTTCACGCGGAGAGTAGATGAAAGTATAGGCAGACTCGTATCCGACTTCCTTATAGAGGGAAAGAGTTTCCTCAAACTGCTCATCCGTCTCATTCGGATAGCCGACAATAATATCCGTTGTAAAAGTGGCATTCGGAATGGCGGCCCTGATTTTCCTTACCAGCTCCAAATACTGTTCGCGTGTATATTTCCTTGCCATGATTTTCAGGACATCTGTTGAGCCTGACTGGACTGGAAGGTGGATATGTTCAAGAAGGTTGCCTCCTTTGGCAAGCACTTCAATCAAATGATCATCAAAATCACGCGGATGGCTTGTAGTGAAGCGGATTCTCGGAATATCAATCTTTCTGATTTCATCCATCAGATCGCCAAGGCCGTACTGGAGGTCTGTAAAGTCCTTCCCGTACGCATTGACATTCTGGCCAAGAAGGGTGATTTCCTGATACCCCTGGGCGGCAAGCTGGCGCACCTCCTGGATGATTTCTTCAGGACGGCGGCTCCGCTCCTTGCCCCTTGTGTAAGGAACAATGCAGTAGGTGCAGAATTTATCGCAGCCGTACATGATGTTGACCCAGGCCTTGATATTGCCTTTGCGGACTTTAGGAAGATTTTCAATGACATCTCCCTCTTTGGACCATACTTCAACGACCATCTCTTTAGACATATAAGCTTCCTGCAGAATGTTCGGAAGTCTGTGGATATTATGCGTGCCAAAGATCATATCCACCTGGTCATATGTCTTGAGGATTTTATTCACGACAGATTCTTCCTGGGACATGCAGCCGCATACGCCGAGCAGCAGGTCAGGGCGTTCTTTCTTCAGGTGCTTCAAATGGCCGAGCTCGCCGAATACTTTGTTTTCCGCATTTTCACGGATTGCACAAGTGTTCAGGAGAATGACATTTGCATCCTCGACAGTATCAGTCGGCTCATAGCCGAGACTGAGGAAGATGCCGGCCATGACTTCGGTATCATGCTCGTTCATCTGGCAGCCGAATGTTCTGATATAGAATTTGCGGTTATTCCCCATGCCTTGGAATTCAGCCGGAATATTGAAATCTTTATGATAGCGGACCTCTTCTTTCCCGCGTTTTTTTGCATCTTTCAAGGAAGGAGGCGCATATACGGTTTCAAAGTATCGGCTGTAGTCCTTTTCGGATTTTTTGTCCGAAGGATTGGCAGCAGCCGCCAGCTGGCCTTCCATCCGCTGTTTTTCGTTCATAGAAAGTACCCCTTTCTTCTGTCTATCCAAACGCTAATCGCTATTTTCATTTCTATCATGTAAGCGCAGTTAAAATGTTGTACACATTATAATAGTATAAGGGTTTAAAACGCTGAAAACAATAGAAATCCTGTAAGGATACTGACTCTATTGGTACTTTGGCAGCTGGGGATGGGATGGATGGATAAAAAGACATGGGCTTTGCAGGCAAGTAATTCACTTTCCGTGGAGAATCACTGAAAATGGCATATGAGACCGCTCTGAGTGCATACTTGCTCTTAGCAGATACAGCAGATGGAAAGCTGAAGAGTAGTAACCGTGATAGAAAAATAAGGGGAGATTTTACTGCTAATCGCAGATTAGAGCGGGTTTTTGAGTAAAATAAGGGGAGTTTTTCCCTCTATTAAAAGAAAAGCCCTTTATTTTCATACTTCCAAGTCCAATAAGAGGAATCTCTCCCTCTATTTAAAGGGTTTTCAGTGCTATTTTTCATATAAGGGGAATTTCTCCCTCTATTTAAAGGGTTTTCAGTGGGGAATTTCTCCCTCTATTTTTCTCCATCAGGTTTTACTAAAAATAACTCGGCAGTTCAATTATCCAGCGATGGGGTATAGAACTACCTATTTAAAAAAAATAGCCCGGGATATCCCAGGCTATTTTGGTTTATTAATTTCCATTACAAAACGTGTATTGTTCAGGCTGTTGGCTCCATATTATCTGAACTATTTTCTTTGCAGGGCCCCTGCCTTTCACATGAAGTCTGTTGTTTTCCGTTCCAGGAGCTTCGCTTTCCGCGGGGCGGCCCAGCGGTTTTTCAACTCACATAAATTCTGCTGTCAGTTTGCCGAAATGCTCTTCATCGAGCTTCAGGTCTGCATGGGCAAGCGGTGTTTCGGAATAGCCAGGGAGCATTTCCTGATAGGATTTGCGCTCTGTATCCTGGTAGATCAAGCCTGTCACAAGTCCGTCATGCTTCATTAGCGTCTGCATGGCCATGGAGCGGTCTGAAGAGTCATAGCCTTCCACATCGGCGAGCTTTGTCAGGTTTTCTTTGAACCAGTCGTACGTATTCACTTTATTATAAGTCACGCACGGGCTGAAAACGTTGATGAGCGAGAAGCCTTTATGCTTGATGCCTGCTTCGATCAGCGCTGTCAGGTCCTTCAGGTCAGTTGAAAAGCTTTGGGCCACAAACGTTGCCCCCGCTGTCAGCGCCATTTCCATCGGTGAAATAGCTTGCTCGACAGAGCCGTGCGGCGTGGACTTTGTTTTGAATCCGGCAGCAGACCTTGGTGAAGTCTGCCCTTTTGTCAGTCCGTAAATCTGATTGTCCATTACAATATAGGTAATATCGACATTACGGCGGATGGAATGGACGGTATGCCCCATCCCAATCGCAAAGCCGTCACCGTCACCGCCGGAAGCGATGACTGTCAGATCGCGGTTTGCCATTTTAAGGCCTTGGGCAATCGGGAGTGCGCGCCCGTGGATGCCGTGGAATCCATATGAGTTGATATAGCCGGAAATCCTGCCGGAACATCCAATGCCTGAGACGACTGCAAGGCTGTCCGGCTCGAGCCCTACATTGGCAGCTGCCCGCTGGATGGCGGCCTGGACAGAGAAGTCTCCGCATCCAGGGCACCAGTTTGGCTTGACGTTATTGCGAAAATCTTTAAATGTGGCCATTTAGAACAGCTCCTTGCAAGTGGTATGGATTTCATTAGGCAGGAATGGATTCCCGTCATATTTCAGGATTTTATTGATTTTTTGATGCTGGCCGACATTCATTTTGATGATGTTTGCCAGCTGGCCTGTTGCATTGTTTTCAATCACAGCCACCTTTTTGGCAGACTCCATCAGAGGTCTTAGCTCTTCTGCCGGGAACGGGTGAATCAGGCGGATGTGAGCATGATTAACCTTCAGGCCATCCTTTTCAAGGCGGCCCATAGCCTCTTCTATCGCTCCCCTTGTGGAGTTGAAGCCGACAATCAGGAGGTCTGCTTCCTCATGCGGCGCATTTTTATGGATCGGATTGCTGAATTTAATATTTTCGACTTTCCGGAAACGCTTGTTCATCTGATCTCTGCGGTTTGCTGCGGATTCAGAAGGCTTTCCAGTTTCGTCATGTTCTACGCCGGTTACGTGGTGGATGCCGTTCTTCATGCCTGGCACCACGCGCGGGGATACCCCGTCTTCTGTCACTTCATAGCGCTTGAAATAACCTTTGTTTTCGATTTCAGGCAGCTCTTCATCCACTAGCTTGCCCCTGCGGATTTCAACTTTGCTGAAGTCCAGCGGTTCGACTGTCTGTTTGCCGAGAGACAGCTGCAGGTCAGAAAGCATGATGACAGGGCACTGGTATTCTTCTGCCAGATTGAAAGCTTCTGCTGCATCATAGAAAGCTTCCTGGACCGTGCTTGGCGCAAACACGATCTTAGGGATTTCCCCGTGGGTTCCATAGATCATCGCCATCAGGTCAGACTGCTCCTGCTTTGTAGGCAGTCCTGTAGAAGGTCCTCCGCGCTGTGTGTCTACAATCACAAGCGGCGTTTCGGTAATGCCGGAAAGACCGATCGCTTCCATCTTCAATGAAAGCCCGGGTCCTGCTGAAGCAGTCATTGCACGGACACCGCCATAGTTGGCGCCGATCGCCATGGTAACAGCCGCAATTTCATCTTCTGTCTGGATAACGCTCCCGCCAAGCGGTGGAAGCTTCTTGATCAGGTACTCCATGATCTCGGATGCAGGAGTAATCGGATAGGCCGCCATGAAGCGGCAGCCGCCGGCAAGAGCACCAAGTGCGATGGCGTCATTCCCGATCATGAACATGCGCTTTTTCCCATCAGCTTTTTCAAGCTCCATAAGTTCTGCGCCTTCGCCAGCCAGTTCCTTCATCCGGTCAAATCCGGCTTTGATGGCTTCCATATTTTTATCGACAACCTGCTGCCCTTTTCTGCCGAAAATCTCCTGGACAACTTCCTCAAAAACTTTGATATCCAGATTAAGAATGGCACAGGTCGCGCCGACAGCGACCATATTTTTCATCAAAGAAGTCCCCAGCTCAGTGGCAAGCTCGGTAAAAGGTACAGCAAACAGCGATGCAGTCGTATCCTCTGGCTTCTTCGGATCAAATTTCGCATCGGCAATGATAACGCCTTTATCATGAAGCTCTTTATAGTTCACATCAATCGTTTCCTGGTCAAAAGCTACTAAAATATCAAGATCATCGGAAATGGAGCGGATCTGGGACGTGCTGACCCGGATCTTATTATTCGTATGCCCTCCTTTGATCCTCGAAGAAAAATGCCGGTACCCATATAAATAATAGCCGAGGCGGTTAAGAGCTATAGAGAAGATTTCCCCTGTACTCTCAATTCCTTCCCCCTGCTGTCCGCCTACTTTCCAAGAAAGCTGCTTTAACATTCATTACACCCCTTCGGATTGTTCTATATATGTATAATTGTATGGTCTATTAATTAACCCCTGCAGCCTATCAAACAATGGAAAACAGCTTCAAAAAAGGTGCAAAAGGGTACTAAACGATTTCAATTCTAGACCGAACCCCCGAAAAAAGCAACCCTTTCCAAAGAATAAATCCCTTGGAGGAATGGCTTGCACAGTCCTGTCCTAAGCCCCTGAGCGAAAGGTTTTTTTAAAGGAAGTCCTTCATCCGCCAATCTCGTTTCTTCAGGCAGGAGGCAGCCTTTTTTCCATATTGCGAAAAAGGAATTTTTCTACTTGTATCTCAGAATAATGTTTTTGAAGTTCGTTTACTAGGTTCCCATAATATTGGAAAGAAGACAGCCCTTTTACTGTATCATCAATGCCGTCAAAATCAGATCCAAAACCGGTATGGTCTTCTCCTCCCAGGGAACAGACATGTTCTACATGCTTAAGGATGTCAGAAATCGCGGATTCTTTGGTTCCTGTCAAAAATTCCGGAACAAATGTCAGTCCGATGACGCTGTCCCGCTCAATCAGCGCCTTCAGCTGATTGTCGTTCAAATTCCTTGGCACAGGGCAGAGGGCATGGCAGTTGGAATGGGAGGCAAAAGGTAATTCTGCCAGCTCCATCAAATCCCAGAACCCTTTCTCAGAGAGGTGGGATACATCGCATAAGCACTGCTTTTCATTCAGGATCCCGACCGCTTTTTTTCCAAATGAAGATAGTCCTGCCCCCCTTTCCTCAAGGGCGCCGTCTGCTGCATAATTGCTGTAATTCCAGGTGAGCCCGACAGAAGATACGCCAAGCCTTATCAGGGTTTTCAGCTTAAGAAGGTCATCTCCGATGCAGTCGCACCCTTCAAGAGTCAGGACTGCGCCGATTTCGTCCTCCTTCAGCTGGTATGCCTGCCCTCTATCCCTGATGTGCTTCATCTTCGGGAACGGCTTCAGCACCCTATCGTAAAAAAGCTCAATCATATACAGCGCAGCATGGAACTTCATGTTCGGATGGACCGATTCCGGGACATAGACGGCAAAGCATTGAACCTTGGAGCCTGCTTTTACAAGCTTCTCGTAATCAATATGCAGCCGGCTGCTGCTCCTGAATTCAATTGAAGGATCAATAAACATTTTATAAAGGACGTCGCAGTGAGAATCAAAAATGTTCATGTTTTCCTCCCCTTTCAATATATCTGGATAGCAACTATATTCGATGGATGCTATTTCAATTCCTTTATTCAGACTGCACTGATTATAAAATAAAAATAGAGCAGCACTTGCATGAATGGAAAAAAGCCTGTTTGCTCTTTTTAAGCAAACAGGCAAAAATGATGTACTGCCGGCTATTTATTGCCCAAAGCAAAGGGCCGCTATATTTTGTATGCCTCTACTTTTCCCTTTTGTTATCTTGGCTCAACAATCAGCTTGATCGCTGTCCGCTCTTCACCGTCAATCTTAATATCGGTGAAAGCAGGAATGCAGATCAAATCCACTCCGCTAGGCGCTACGAATCCTCGGGCGATCGCTACTGCTTTAACCGCTTGGTTCAATGCACCCGCACCAATTGCCTGGATCTCTGCGCCGCCTCTTTCACGCAGAACACCAGCAAGCGCACCAGCTACAGAATTAGGATTAGACTTTGCTGAAACTTTTAATATTTCCATTCCTAGCTCCTCCTTGTTTATCCCCTCCTGCATGCCCTCGGGATTAATGCCCCGGGCACATCAGGTATATCATTCCATTGCTACTATATTCAGAGGATAAAAAACATATTCCAGCTTGGACAAAATATTGGAAAATTCCGTACTTTACGGGTTCACATAAACAAAAAGAGACTGCCCATGGAAAGGCAGCCCCTGTTATTCAGCTGAAAAAAGGATGATCTTCGTTGATCAGAATTCTTTCTATTTTCCTGGCAAGCCCTGTTTTCCGATCCAGTTCGACCGATACAGCGCTAAGCTGGTCCCTGCCTTCCTTCGGCACCTCAAAACGGACAGGAAGGTTTGTCATGAACCTTTTCAATACGGCTTCCTTCTCAACGCCCAGGATTCCGTCATAAGGGCCGGTCATGCCTACATCAGTTATGAAGGCAGTCCCGTCAGGAAGGATCCGGTTATCTGCCGTCTGGACATGTGTGTGCGTACCAACGACAGCAGATGCCTTTCCATCAAGATACCAGCCCATGGCCTGCTTTTCGCTTGTCGCTTCCGCATGAAAATCGACAAAGATGAAGGGAGTGCGCTGCCGGGCTTCCTCGATGAGCTCATCCGCTTTTTTAAACGGACAGTCGGACGGCTGCAAAAAGGTCCTGCCCTGAAGGTTAATAACAGCCACTTCATCATTGTTCACCTTTAAATAGACAATGCCTTTGCCAGGGTTATTATCCGGGAAGTTCGCAGGCCTGATCAGATATTTCGCACTCTCAATAAACTCAAAAATCTCTCTGTTATCCCATGTATGATTGCCAAGGGTCACCGCCTGCGCGCCTGCTTCCAAAAACCCCCGGTAAATCTTTTCCGTAATTCCTTTCCCGCCTGCAGCATTTTCACCATTAATAATGGTCACCTGTGGACGGTACTTATCTTTCAGTTTGGGCAGATATTCTTTTACCATATCACGCCCGGGAGAACCAACTACATCTCCAACAAACAAAATATTCATTCAGCAAACCCTTTCTAACTTCAATTTCTTCACTTTTATCATTGTAACACAAAAAGGAGGATTCCCATTCGTATTGTAATGCCAAAAAAATAAAGCAGCGCCGAAGCACTGCTTTATTTTGCGTATTCAACGGCTCTCGTTTCACGGATGACCGTAACCTTGATATGTCCTGGATAATCAAGCTCTTCTTCAATCTTTTTGCGTATATCCCTTGCGAGCCTGTGTGACTCAAGGTCATCAATCTGATCAGGCTTAACCATGATCCTGATTTCCCTTCCGGCCTGGATGGCAAATGATTTCTCGACCCCATCATAGGATTCAGAAATCTCCTCCAGTTTTTCCAGACGGCGGATATAATTTTCAAGCGTTTCCCTTCTCGCTCCAGGCCTTGCTGCTGATAAAGCATCTGCTGCAGCAACAAGTACAGCGATAATGGATGTAGGCTCAGTATCGCCATGGTGGGAAGCAATGCTGTTGATGACAACCGGATGCTCTTTGTACTTAGTCGCAAGTTCAACACCGATTTCAACATGGCTTCCTTCTACTTCATGGTCGATTGCTTTACCGATATCATGAAGCAGGCCGGCGCGGCGGGCAAGCGTTTCATCTTCGCCAAGCTCAGCAGCCAGCAGCCCTGAAAGCTGGGCAACTTCCATTGAGTGTTTCAGCACATTCTGTCCGTAGCTGGTACGGAACTTCAGGCGGCCGAGAATTTTGATAAGGTCCGGGTGAAGTCCGTGTACGCCGACCTCAAAGGTCGTCTGCTCACCGATTTCACGGATATGCTCGTCCACTTCGCGGCGCGCTTTATCCACCATTTCCTCAATCCTCGCCGGGTGAATGCGTCCATCCTGAACTAATTTTTCGAGAGCAAGCCTTGCTGTCTCACGGCGGATTGGATCAAACCCGGATAAAATGACTGCTTCCGGAGTATCATCGATGATAAGATCAATTCCGGTAAGCGTTTCGAGTGTACGTATATTCCGTCCTTCACGGCCGATGATACGTCCCTTCATTTCATCGTTAGGCAGATTGACCACTGATACGGTCGTTTCTGCAACATGGTCTGCAGCGCAGCGCTGAATGGCCAATGACAATACTTCCTTCGCCTTCTTGTCTGCCTCTTCCTTCGCGCGGTTTTCCGTTTCCTTCACCATTATGGCAATATCGTGAGCAACTTCCTGCTCGACCCGATCTAAAATGATGGATTTTGCCTCTTCACGAGTTAAGCCTGAGATGCGTTCCAGCTCAGATTGCTGTGCTCGTACCATCTCGTCCACTTTGCTTTCCATCTCTTCAATATGCTGTTGTTTTTTGTTAAGAGAATCGTCTCTTTTCTCCAGGATTGATTCACGCTTATCAAGCGATTCATCTTTCCGGTCAAGATTCTCCTCTTTTTGCAGTAAACGATTTTCTTGTTTTTGCAGCTCATTTCTTCGATCACGAACTTCTTGTTCAGCTTCAGTCCGAAGCTTGTGAATTTCATCTTTTGCTTCCAGCAGGGCTTCCTTCTTTGAAGCATCAGCTTCACGCCTTGCATCCTCAAGGATTTGCTCAGCAGCGTTCTTAGCTCCTGCAATTTTTGCTTCGGCAATCGATTTGCGAATAAAATAGCCAACAACTGCACCGACGACTAGGGCAAGCAAAATGGAGATGACTAATAAAATATCCATCATTTCACCTCCTCTTGCTATGAACTTTTTTGTGTTACGTTTCTAAAGTGTCGGCATGTACATTGTTTAGGATCAACATACAGCACTAAGGCTTTAAACGTTTTCAAATACTCATAAAAATGTAAAATATACAATATAATTGTAAAGCTGTGGATTTTTATTGTCAAGGGTTTGTCCTTGCGGCTTTTTTTAATATTTCGGACAAGTCTGGCAACTGCGCCAGATGTATCCCCCATTTGACGTATTCCATGCCAAATGAGCTGCCCTTTGTTTCATTCTAACCTCCATAAAAGCAAAAGGCAAAGCCTGTGGCTTTGCCTCAAGTGATCAGTCAATCAGTTCGAAATGCTCCTGATCCTGATCCTGGTTTTCATCTAATAACTTCTCCTCATCAAGACCATAGTGGTCGCGGATCTGCTTTTGGATAGTCAGCCTTAAATCAGGGTTCTCCTTAAGGAACTGTTTCGCATTCTCACGCCCTTGGCCCAGTCTCTCTTCATTGTATGAATACCAGGAGCCGCTCTTCTGGACAATATCCAGTTCAGAGCCCATATCAATGATTTCGCCTTCTTTTGAGATGCCTTCCCCGTACATGATGTCAACTTCTGCGACACGAAATGGAGGAGCAACCTTGTTTTTGACGACCTTGATTTTTGTCTTGTTTCCGACCATTTCATTGCCCTGCTTTAACGTTTCAGCACGGCGCACTTCCAGACGTACGGAAGAGTAGAACTTAAGAGCACGGCCGCCTGGAGTGGTTTCAGGATTTCCGAACATGACTCCGACTTTTTCACGGATCTGGTTGATAAAGATGGCGAGCGTCCTTGATTTATTGATCGCACCAGATAATTTACGAAGGGCCTGGGACATAAGGCGGGCCTGGAGACCGACATGGGAGTCACCCATTTCTCCTTCAATCTCTGCTTTCGGTACAAGTGCCGCTACTGAGTCGATGACAAGGATATCAATGGCACCGCTTCGCACAAGGGCTTCAGCAATTTCTAGCGCCTGTTCCCCGGTATCAGGCTGGGAAAGCAGCAATTCATCAATGTTTACGCCCAGCTTTTGGGCATATACAGGATCAAGGGCATGCTCAGCATCGATAAAGGCAGCTTGTCCGCCATTTGCCTGCACCTCAGCAATCGCATGAAGGGCAACAGTCGTTTTACCTGAGCTTTCCGGACCATAGATTTCGACTATGCGCCCCTTAGGGTAGCCTCCGACACCAAGCGCAACATCCAGCGCCAGGGAGCCGCTCGGAGAAGTTGAAATTTTGCGGTCTGTCTGCTCTCCAAGCTTCATGATCGAACCTTTACCAAATTGTTTTTCTATTTGCTTTAAAGCCATATCTAATGCAGCTTGACGTTCACTCACTAGTGATTTCCTCCTTTATATATAAAGAAAAATATGCATTGCATATTACAAAATCTATCTCAAAGAACCTATCTTTACTATATACTTTTTCCGCTTGTTTGTCGAGCAAAAAGTCGAACATTCATTCGTTTTTTTTGAGAGGGATATTGATGGGTAAATACCCCGATTCCCTCAAGAGAAAACTCTTTTCAGCCGCCTCCTTTCATACAGAAACGGCAAAACGGAAAGCTTTCTGAATATTGAAAGGGAAGTTATGGAGTTTCGCAGTTTGCCAAATTGCCAGATCAGTTATCTGACTAGCGGGGAGATCGTAAAGGAATGGTTTTAATAACAGGCAGTCTTATCCTTTATTTGAGTGGCCGGCAAGCCATAAAATAAACGGAGTTTCTCAAATTTACTGCTGAATATGGCCCGGCTGGGTGTAAATAAGCGGAAAATTTCCGGTTAAGAAGATTGAAGTTGGCCATTTTCCTGTTTTTTGAGATGATAGCCGGACATTCTCCGTCTCTTTGAGCTGTTTTAGAGTGTTTGGGGAAATTTCTCCGATTATTTTCAACCTGTCACGGATTCCCTCATAAAGATCCGGGATGGTCCTCCGCTCTTTTATGGATGGGAGAGAAGAAAAAACTTGCTCTTAAACTGCTTTTCTTAATTTTGCTTTAATTGAATATGAACAGGACCGTCCAAAGTAGATCTTTATGCCAGAAAAATAGAAAACAGGCCATAGTCCAACGGCCCGTTTCCTTTATATCTCTTCCAGCTCTTTCATTAAGAAATGGCAGCCGTACTTCACTGATCGTGATCGGTTGGCTGCACGCGATCCGCCGAGGTTCAGCTTCTCCACATGTACCGGCCTGCCTTTGATGGCTATCCCGATGTAGACCGTGCCGACAGGTTTGCCTTCAAGCTCATCCGGTCCGGCAACCCCGGTAAAGCTGATCCCAATGTCGGCGCCTGTCAGGGAAGCAGCATTTTCAGCCAGTTCTGCGGCACAGGCTTTGCTGACAACGCCATCTTTTTCAATGGTTTCCTTTTTTACCTTCAGGACTTTTTCCTTCACTTCGTTCGTATAGCAGACAACTCCGCCCTTAAGAAGGCTTCCCGCTCCAGGTATGGAAGTGAATTCCTGCTGGAACATCCCGCCTGTCAGACTTTCCGCACAGCCGATCGTCAGCCCTTTTTCCTTCAGACGCTTTGTCAGCTCATTCATTAAGGAGGTTTCATCATACCCATAGAAGAATTCACCTGTCCTGCTGAGTATCTTCTCTTCTGCCTCTTCTATCAGCCGCAGTGCCGCGTCAAGGCTTTGATGCTTGGCTGTCAGCCTCAGGGTCACTTCCCCGTCTGCAGCGAGGGGCGCTATCGTTGGATTGGACTGGCTGTCAATCAGGTCCTCGATTTCTGTCTCAAGCATAGCTTCCCCAATCCCGAAGAACCGGAGCACCCTGGAGAGGATTTTGTCCTGAGAATCCATCCTGGCAAGCAGTGCGGGGTGGCCGTATGCGAGGAACATCGGCTCCATTTCCTTTGGAGGGCCGGGAAGGAGCATATACGTTTTAGCACCTTTTGCATATACCATTCCAGGTGCCATGCCATGGTCATTCGGAAGCACTTCAGAGCCTTTAAGTACAATCGCCTGCTTCCGATTGTTCTCTGTCATCATCCGGCCGGTCCTTTCGAAATAAAGCTCGATTTGGCGGAGCGCCTCTTCATTGTGGACAAGCTCGGCGCCCAGATGCTCTGCAATGGCCTCTTTTGTCAGATCATCCTTGGTCGGGCCGAGGCCCCCTGTGAAGATGACCAGGTCAGAGCGCTCCTCGGCTATCCCGATCGCCGCTTTGAGCCTGGAAGGATTGTCTCCAACAACCGTATGGTAAAACACATTGATGCCGATATCCGCCAGCTGCCTGGAGAGGAATCTGGCGTTTGTATTGTTGATTTGTCCTAGCAAAAGCTCTGAACCCACCGCAATGATTTCTGCATTCATTTCCTTTGTCCCCTCCTGTTGACGCCTCATCTTACATCACTTGCCTATTACTTGGAATTGATGAAAGCTGCTCTATTTTTATAAAAATAATCCCAGCCTGACCAGATTGTAAAGATCATCGCCACCCAAAGCGCAATGTCATCGAATGGCACGGAAATCAATTCAAAGATGATGTTATGCAGCAAGAGTGCCGAAATGGCGACGATCTGTGCCCATGTTTTCACCTTGCCAAGCATATTGGCTGCCACAACTTCCCCTTCGCCTGCAAGGACAAGCCTTAGGCCTGTAACCGCGAATTCACGGCTGATAATCACAATGACAATCCAGGAAGCTGCCAGTTCAAGGTCGACCAGGACAATCAAGGCTGCTGATACAAGCAGCTTATCTGCGAGCGGATCAAGGAACTTTCCGAGATTGGTGACCATGTTCAGCTTCCTTGCGTAATAGCCATCAACCCAGTCTGTCGCAGAAGCAATGATGAAAATCAAGGCCCCGACAAGATGCGTGACAGGCATTTCAGCCCCTAAAAAGGCTGCCTCCCCCCATGAGAAGGGAACAAGCATCACAATTAAAAAAAGCGGAATCAAGAAGATCCTTGATACGGTAATTTTATTAGGCAAGTTCATTATGTACCTCCAAAAAGCTATGTAGTTTCGGCAGACTTGCGCTAAAGGCGGAGAAAACATCCATGCCCCCAGAAAAGTCTTACTCTATAGTTTTACAGCAAAAAAATAAATATAGCAATTTTTTCACTTTTTTATCGGGCTGAACCTTCTTTCTTTGGCCGCCGGGAGAAAAAATAGCCATCACACGGATGGCTATTCTGTCGTTTTTGTGTAGCGGATGGTAATATCCTGCTTTACACTCTGGGAAGAAGGAATAGCATATTCCAGCTTCTGGTCATTGATATACAATTCAGTCTGGGAGGTGTTTCCTACTACGAGTACAGCCTCAGGCTCTTTCGACAAATCGATTGTCTGGCTTTCGGCAGAACCTTTTAAAAGCATTCCCTCGAAGAAAGAATAGCCTTTGCCATTCTTGATGCTCACCCAGGTTTCGCCCGTGCTGACCACTTTCAGCACGAATTGATCAGCATTTTTCACTTCATATACGGTATCATTGCCAGCTGACTCGACGACAGCAACTTCCTGTGCAGGCGGTTCCGGCTTTTCTTCTTCAGCCGGCTCTTCTTCCTCAGCAGCACCGCCGCCTTCTTCCTGGCCATCCTCTTCCTTAGGCTCTTCTTTTGCAAGATCATCCGACTGGCCGTACTCAACACCCTGCGTATTGCCATTATCGGCCGGCTCACCCTCATCTTTCCCGTTGTTTGCCATAACGATGAAATAATAGAGAAGCGCAATAACGCCGACAACAAAGACGCCAATCAGTATTTTCGGGAGCAGGTCCGCCAGCCTGGAGCTGCTGCCTGAAATATTTTTCCTGGTCTGAACCCTTGATAGCTTTTCCGGTATGTCATCACTTGCAGCGGTGACAGGGATGTCATTCTTATACTGCTCAAAAAGTTCTTCCGGATCTATGCCGACAGCCTCGGCATACTGCTTGATGAATGCCCGGACATAGAATTTGCCCGGCATCATGCTGTAGTTTCCTTCTTCAATGCCTACGAGATAGCGCTTCTGAATCTTTGTCGCTGTCTGAAGATCATCAAGGCTCATGCCTCTTTCGATCCTCGCCTCTTTTAAATGATTGCCTAGTTCTGTCAATACAAACACCTTCCACCTTACTAAAAATCAAATCCTCCAAAATCAGTCCCGGAGAACATATCATTATTCTCAACCACATCATACTTGATCTCTTCATTGTGATCATGGCGCAGTTCAATAATATAATCAAAATCCTCCATCGAATATTCTGTATTCTGCACAAAAATATCCGGATGCTCAACGACCTTGACTGCCGGAAGGCGCATGATCTCCCTCACCAGCTGCCAATGCCTTTCATTTGCCCTTCTGGTTGAAACGATCCCATCAATGATAAACAGATTATTTTCGTTGTATTCATCCTGAATCAGCTGATTCCGGATCGTCTGCTTAAGCAATGTTGAGGACATAAACAGCCATCTCTTGTTGGCGCAGACACTTGATGCCACAATCGATTCTGTTTTGCCGACGCGGGGCATGCCCCTGATGCCAATCAGCTTATGTCCTTCCTGCTTGAACAGCTCTGCCAGGAAATCGACGAGCAGCCCCAGCTCATCCCGGACGAAACGGAACGTTTTCTTATCGTCTGCGTCCCTCTGTATGTATCGGCCATGGCGCACCGCCAGCCTGTCCCTCAACTTCGGTTCCCTGAGCTTTATTACCTTTATTGTGTCCATTGTATGTAAAATAGACTCTAGTCTTTGGATTTGTTCATGATCTTTTGCAAGGATCAGCAATCCCCTTCGCCCTTCATCCACTCCATTGATGGTGACGATATTAATGGAAAGCATTCCCAGGAGCGAAGAAATGTCACCAAGCAGCCCAGGCCGGTTTTTTTGAATTTCATATTCCAGGTACCATTCCGTTTTTTCCATAGGTAAACCTCCCAGATCGTGCCAAATCCGACATTTTCCTGCATAATTTTGTCTAGCTTCTATAATAAATGATTTTCCCTGAAGATGAAAGAAAAAACCAATGTCTTTCGAATCATTCCTCATTTTTTTCATTGACTGCAAAGAAAAAAAGAGAGGGTTGGCCTCTCTTTGGAATGAATCTGTATGGAAAGTTCTATTGCTGCTGTGATCCGTCGTTCTGAACAAGCTTGACCATCATATTGGCAATGGCATGCTGCTCTTCCTGGCTTGCCACTGACCATAGATCAGCCAACACCTTTTCCTGATCATTTTGCGGATCAACCTGTTTTGCAAGATAGTCGCCAATCTGATAAGCAAGGTCATTGACTACATCTTTGTTCATGCCTTCATTCTGGGCATGGTGAAGACGGTCTCCCAAGAAATCCTTCCAATGATTCCAGTTATCCAATACAGACATTGTTCGTACCTCCTTGTAGTATAGTACAAAGTTATTTTGCTTACAGGAGGAGTAAAATATGCATCTGTCTGTAATTTTACGTGTACCAGCCGCCATTGATTCCCAGCACCTGGCCAGTGATATAGGAAGACCCTTCAGAAAGCAGGAAAGCTACAGCATTCGCAACCTCTTCTGGTGCTGCCATCCGCCCCATCGGTATTTCTTCCTCTATCTCCATTATTTCCGATTCACTGAATGATTCCATCATCGGTGTTTTTACAGCACCAGGGGCTATCGCATTCACTCTCACCCCATTTAGGGCGACCTCCTTGCTCAAGGCTTTCACAAACGCGATCTGCGCACCTTTTGCTGCTGAATAGGCTGTTTCACAGGCGGCACCTGCCTGGCCCCAGATGGACGAAACCATGATTATGCTGCCCTGGCGCTTTTGGATCAATTTGGGCAGCAGCTCCCTGGTAAGCGCATAAGGAGACAGCACATGCACCCGCATCAGCTGTTCGAGAATCTGGTCGTCTGTATCTTCCAGTAATCCATAAAAGCCTGCCCCGGAATTATGGATAATCGCATCGAGGGAAAAGATGCTGCCGGCGATTTTCTTATAGCCGAGAGGATCTGCCAGATCACCCTGGACCGGGATATATTCCCCTTCGAATTGTGCAAGCTCTCCCAGCAGCTTCTCTATGGCCTCTATGTTCCTGTTATAATGCAGGTAAAGCGAGTGCCCCTCTTCAGCAAGCTTGAGGGCAATTGCCCTTCCTATGCCTCCGCTCGCACCGGTCACCAACGTAAATTTCTTCATTTTCTGTTCCGCTCCCTTTTCCACAATGACAGAAAGCGCCGGAAACCGGCGCTTTCCTTTTTATTTGGGAACAACCTGGCAGACAGTAAATCTGTCCTCGGACAGAAAAACATTTGCTGTCTCTTTCAGCTGTTCTAAACTGATTTTCTCGATTTCAGGCACCACTTCGAACAGGTCCATTTCATTGAAAGCATAACGGGTGAACTGGTTGGCGATATATTCGGGCGAATTGACGGAACGGAGGAATGCTCCGATTTTTTTCTTTTTCGTTCTGTCCAGCGCTTCCTGGCTGAATACATCGCCAGTCTTTGCTTCAAGCAGCATGCTCCTCAATGTGCCGGCAAGCTGATCCGGATCGCTTGTGTCCCCTCCAAGCATCGCAAAGCCGAATCCCTGCTCTTGTGTATAATCATACGAGAAGGTTTCATCAATAAGCCCTTCCCTGTACAGCGTTTCGTAATTTTTGGAGCTTTTGCCGAACAGGATATCCAGCATAACATTCAGCGTCAGCTCATTCTTCAGCATTTCAGCGCCTTCCTGCTTCACATTAAGGGCTTTGACGCCCAATAAGCATTTAGAGCTTTGCACATTCATCTTCAGAACCTGCTTCTTCTCCGCAACACCGGTCATTTCCTGCTCAAACCTGCGTTCGATTGCCGGCTGGTCACTATATTCCTTTTTCTCCTGGTTGCTCCTGATCTGCCCCATAATCGCTTCAGGATCAACCGGACCGGTAACAAACAGCAGCATATTGCTCGGGTGGTAGAAGGTGTTATAGCATTCATACAATAGATCCTTCGTAATATGGGAGATTGATTCCACTGTTCCGGCAATATCAATTTTTACAGGATGATTCTGATACATATTCTGGATGAGGCCGAAATAAAGGCGCCAGTCCGGATTGTCATCATACATGGTGATTTCCTGCCCAATGATGCCTTTCTCCTTTTCTACGGTCTTTTCCGTAAAATAAGGATCCTGGACAAAGTCAATCAGTGTCTCCAGGTTCCGTTCAACGTCTGAGGTGCTGGAAAACAGATATGCTGTCCTTGTGAAAGAGGTAAAAGCATTGGCAGAAGCGCCCTGTTTGCTGAACTGCTGGAAAACGTCGCCGTCCTCTTTTTCAAACAATTTATGCTCAAGGAAGTGGGCGATGCCATCAGGAACCTTCACAAACTCCTCCTGTCCAAGCGGGACAAAGTGATTGTCCACTGAGCCGTATTTGGTTGTAAAGGTGGCATAAGTTTTGTTAAAGCCTTGCTTTGGCAGTATATAGACATCAAGGCCATTGGCCATTTTTTCGTAATATAATTTTTCTTTCAATTGGTCAAAAACGATCGTTTCCATTTATTCGCCCGCCTCCGTTCCTGTTAAGAAATATACGGTATCCATGCTGATTTTTTTTGCTGCGGCGACAATATCTTCTTTCGTGGCTTTGTCCATCTCATCCATCCACAGGTCAAGGGAAATTTCCTGGCCGGCAACTACGTTATGATAAAGGATCTCTGTCATCCCCCTGGCAGTGTCGATCGTTTCAAGCAGCTGATTCTTGATCACTGCCTTTGTCTGTGCCATTTCTTCTTCCGTAAAGTCGCCGTTTACCATGGCTTCCATCTGGTCTTTAATAATGCCGACTGCCTGGTCATAGTTTTTATTATCGATGCCGGACATGACCATCATCAATCCTTTATGGCTTTCAAGCCTGCTGGCGACGTAATAGGCAAGGCTTGCTTTTTCCCTGACATTGATAAACAGCTTTGAATGTGAAAAGCCGCCGAAAATGCCGTTGAAAACCTGGAGGGCATAGTAATCTTTATCTCCATAGAGGATATTGGTCCGGTAGCCTATGTTGAGCTTCCCTTGTTTTACATCCTGGATTTCTTTGACTTCATTTACATCCCCAGCTTCAGCGGAAGAACCGCGCGGAAGCTGCTTAGGCTCTCTCGGAGAGAACTTGAGATACTCCCCTGCCATCGCTTCAACTTCGCCAGGATCAACGTCACCGATCACATAAAAATCGAGCTGATCTTCTGCAAATGCCCGTTCATAATATTGGTAAAGCTTTTCAGGGGTGATGCTGTCGACTTCGTCCATTTCTCCGTTTACATGGAGGGCATAAGGCTCCCCTTTGCACATTTCTTCAACAAGCCTGAAATTGGAATATCTCATTTTATCATCAAACACAGATTGAATCCGCTGCTTTTGCGTCCTTTTTTCCTGTCTGACTGTTTCCTCATTGAATTTCCCATCCTGCGCATTTGGCTTCAGCAGGATTTCAGCAAGGAATTCAAAAGCCTTCCTTAACAGTGGTGCCGGATCCGAAAGAAATTTCTCATTGGCGATATCCATTGAAAAAGTAACAACATGGTACTCGCCCTTTTTTGCCAAATCCACATACAGACTGGCGCCGTATAAATCATCAAGATGCGAGCGGAGAAGCCCTGTGGCTGGAAATCTGCTTGAACTGCTCTGCAGGACATACGGGAAAAGTGCTCTTAGAGTCGCATCTTCTTTTTGAAGAGGAGCTTTCATTTTCCAAATCAGTGTATTGGTTTTGAATTTGCCGGTCTTGACTATATGGAGGTCATACCCTTCCATCTTTTTTACGATTTCATCCATAACGGCCATATACATCCTCCTAAATTCCTGCTTTTCCAAAAGATAAGATAGTATATTTTTTTCTAATTTGATTACTGTCTAGCTCCAGCGCCTACCCCCTCGAGGTCACAAGCCAATCCTCCCAAAAAGGCAAAGAACGCCTTTCCGGGAGGATCGTCTTGTGCTTGTCGGGGGTGAGCAAGGCGCTTGCGCTTTTCTTATCTTATGTAGACGCTGCTCAGGTTATTTTTTAATCTTCTCCATAAAAATAAAACATATTCTAACTATAACGTTTCCTAAATTGAGATAGCAAATGATTGATGCGCAGGGAAGGTATGCCAAAGAGGGTATTTTTGTGATAAACAAAGCAGCCCCTTTTATGGAGACTGCTCTTAGATTATACTTATCCGCTATTGGCACTCATGATTTTTTTTGATGGCAGCGTATTCTTCATGATAAGGCCGCTGCTGAAAATGGCCCTGCTTTTCCCGCTGGTTTTGGCCTGGTAAAGCAGGGCATCGGCTTCTTCAAGTGCAAGCTTTGTATTTCCGCTGCTTAAGAAACTGGCGCCAAAGCTCATTGTGACAGGCTGTTTCCCTCCGGCCATAACCTCCTGAGCCACACTGTCCAGAAGGCCCGTCAGGATGTTAATGACCTTTTCCTCGCGGTTCCCAGGGATAAGGAAGGCAAATTCTTCTCCTCCATAGCGGTAAATTCTGCAGCCGTTCAGCTTTTCAGCCCTCATGAAAGTGCGGCCCAGCTTTTTCAGCACTTCATCGCCTTCAAGATGGCCGTAATAGTCGTTGATACCTTTGAAATTATCTACATCAGCTAAAAGGATGAAGCAGGGTTCCGCTGTTTTTTCTATAAGGTTCAGGTGCTCATGGAATGCTCTTCTATTGGCAAGCCCGGTTAGGAAATCTGTGTACACCATTCTTTTTAATTTTTCGATCTGAGACTTTTGCCTCGTTTCCCTGACAGCGGCACCACCGGCCAGAATTCCGGTTATCCAGAGGCTCCCCAATGGAAGAAGAAGGTGTTCTGCATCTTGCCCTAAATCTGTCCCGGCCAGAATAGAAGCTGAAAAGAACAATGCTGAAAACAGTGCACCTTTAGTGCGCATCCTGATGGCTGCAGTCACGGTAAGCAGGATGGCCAGTGGATAAAAGACGGCAGCCCCGTCTCCAGAAATCATATACAGGACAGCTGCAGCAATATGGTCGCAGCCAGTCCATACAGCCGCAAGGCGCCTGCTTGCTTTTCCGTTTTTTATAAAGCTTGTACATATATGGGCAGCTGTAATATAGATGAAGGAAAATACGGCAAGGACTGCCGGAAGCGCTGTCTTCTCTGCCTGAAATGGAGCAGCTGGTGAATGGCTTATGAAGAGGACCAGAAGGAGAAAGAACCATCTGCTATAGGAAACAATCTTATCTGTATGATAATCATCGAAAAACAAGGATTTTGGCATATGACGGCCCCGATCAGAAATGATAGAATATTAACTATTTAATTTTAAGGCAGGTTTTTCCAAGAGTCAATCTATTCAGTTAATTTTTTCCTTAAATGGCAATCTATCAAAACAATTGAAAAACCCGGCCTGCATGACCGGGTTCAGTATGATTATCTTTTTCCTTTTATATATGGAGTACCGAGTGCCTTCGGTGCATCTGCGCGGCCGATGAAGCCTGTCAATGCCAGGATGGTCAGGACATAAGGCGCAATCAGCAGATAAACATTCGGAATGTTCTCAAGCAGCGGCAGGCTGGAGCCTACAATGCTCAAGCTCTGGGCAAAGCCGAAGAACAAAGCAGCGCCCATTGCTCCAAGCGGATGCCATTTACCGAAGATCAGTGCTGCCAAAGCCATAAAGCCCTGCCCGCTGATGGTAGCGTGCCCGAAGTCAGAAGAAATCGACTGTGCATAAACTCCGCCGCCGACACCTGCAAGCGCACCTGAGATGACTACGCCGATATAACGCATTCTTGTTACATTGATGCCCATCGTATCAGCAGCCATCGGATGTTCACCGACTGATCTCAGACGGAGGCCGAATGGCGTTTTGAACATCACATACCATGCAATGAAAGCGATGATGATAGCAACAAAGGATGTATAATAGGTATTGGAGAAAAGGATTTCCCCTATGATTGGTATATCGCTTAATAATGGTATATCGACCTTGCTGAAGCCCACCTGGATGATATCTGTCTGGCCTTTATCATAGATGAACTTGACAAGGAATAATGCAAGTCCGATTGCCAGCAGGTTGATGGCTACCCCGGAAACAGTCTGATCAGCCCGGAATGTGATGGAAGCTACCGCATGGATGAGGGCGAACAGTCCGCCGACAACCAGCGCTGCGACCAAAGCGAGCCATGGAGTTGCTTTTCCCAGTGAATCAACAAATGTCAGGTTAAATACGATTGCAGTGAACGCTCCTATAACCATTAATCCTTCGAGTCCGATGTTGACAACACCGGAGCGCTCAGAGAAATTTCCGCCCAATGCAGTGAAAATAAGCGGTGCCGCCCATAATAGCGTGGAAGGAACAATGATCAGCAAAATATCCATAAAGCCCACTTATTTCACCCCCTTCTTGCCAAACTTATCAATGACGATGCGAATCATGTAGCTGGCTGCTACAAAGAATACAATCAGCGCGATGATGATATCTACCAGTTCATTCGGCACTCCGGCCTCAAGAGGCATATTCAGTGCCCCTACTTTAAGGCCGCCGAACAGGATAGCGGCAAACACGATTCCGATCGGACCGTTTGCCCCTAGGAGCGCAACTGCGATTCCATCAAAACCGACGCCGGTGAACCCGCCTTTGATTGCTGCATAGCCAAAGGTGCCCAGACCTTCCATTGCACCGGCAAGCCCTGCAAAAGCACCTGAAATGACCATTGATAAAATAATATTAGAGCTTACATTCATTCCGGCATACTGGGATGCATGCTGGTTAAAGCCTACTGCCTTCAATTCATATCCTTTGGAAGTCTTCTCCAGCAGGAACCACATGATGAACACACAAACGAGTGCAATCAAAATTCCCCAGTGAAGCCTTGAATAGTCAGTGATGCTTTCAAAGAATGGTGATCTCAGAGAAGCTGACTCTGCGATATTTTCAGTTCTGTCCGCATTGTCAGTCAATACTGAACGAACAATATAGTTTGTTACATGCAAGGCAATATAGTTCATCATGATGGTCACGATAACTTCGTGAACCTTGAACTTAGCCTTCAGCAAGCCAGGGATGAATGCCCAAAGTGCACCTGCTGCCGCTGCTGCCAGTACAGCAAGCGGAAGATGAATGAACTTAGGGAGGTCATCGAAGGCAAGCCCGACCCAGACAGCCGCAAGCCATCCGACAATCAGCTGCCCTTCGACACCTATATTGAACAGCCCTGTCCTGAATGCAAACGCTACAGCCAAACCGGCCAATATATATGGCGTTACCTGGCGGACGACCTCACCAGTGTAATACACTTCGCCAAATGCTCCGTTCCACAATGCTGTATAACCGGCAACCGCATTATAGCCTGTCGCAATCATGATGATGGTGCCGACAATAACTCCCAGCAGAACCGCTATTAAAGGAATCATTATATTTTTCAAACGACTAGACATTAGACTTTTCACCCGCTTCCTTTCTTTTCGACCCTGCCATCAGCAGCCCCAGTTCCTGCTCTGTCGTTTCAGCCGGATCTACGACCGCTACAATCTCACCTTCATAAATAACGGCAATCCGGTCGCTGACATTCATGATTTCATCCAGCTCGAAAGAAAGAAGCAGAACGGCTTTGCCGTTATCACGCTGCTCAATCAGGCGCTTATGGATGAATTCAATGGCCCCTACATCAAGGCCCCTTGTCGGCTGGGCAGCGATGAGCAAATCAGGGTCGCGGTCAATTTCACGGCCGATGATCGCTTTTTGCTGGTTTCCGCCAGACAATGCCCTTGCCTCTGTATACTCAGTCGGCGTTCTGACATCATATTCTTTTATCAGCTTGCGGGCCTTATCGTAAATCTCTTTAAAGTTTAATACACCATACCTGGAGAAAGGCTTTTTGTAGTATGTCTGCAGCACGATATTATCGCCAATCGGAAAATCCAGCACCAGTCCGTGCTTATGCCTGTCCTGAGGAATATGGCCGATCCCGCTTTCAGTGATTTTCCTTGGAGACAGATTTCTGATATTTTTTCCGTTCAGGCTGATGGTGCCGTCCTCTGCTTTTCTCAGTCCGGTGATCGCTTCGATCAGCTCTGTTTGTCCATTGCCGTCAACACCGGCAATTCCGACAATTTCGCCTGCTTTTATCTTTAAATTGAGATTGTTTACAACAGGGACGCCCCTCGAATCTTTAACCGTAAGCCCATTGATTTCAAATGCAACCTCTTTTGGATCTGCAGCCTTCTTATCTGTCTTGAACGTGACTTCACGTCCGACCATCAGGCTTGCCAGCCCATTCGGGTCTGTCTCGCTTACGTTGACTGTTCCGATGCCGACACCTTTGCGGATGACTGTAACCCTGTCGCAGACCTCCATGATCTCTTTCAGCTTGTGCGTGATCAGGATAATAGATTTGCCTTCTTTGATCAATGTCCGGAAAATCTGGATCAGCTCGCCGATTTCCTGCGGAGTCAGAACAGCGGTCGGCTCATCAAAAATCAGGATTTCAGCTCCCCTGTATAACGTCTTCAGGATTTCAACACGCTGCTGCATCCCTACAGAAATATCGGATATCTTTGCCTGGGGATCTACGGATAAGCCGTAGCGCTCAGAGATTTCCCTTACTTCCTGTTCAGCTTTTTTAATATCGATTCTCCCGGCGGTTGTTGTTTCTTTTCCGAGAATGATATTTTCAGTGACAGTAAACGTGTCGACCAGCATGAAGTGCTGATGGACCATGCCGATGCCAAGGTCATTGGCTATGTTCGGGTTAGTGATGCTGACCGGCTTTCCGTTGACGCGGATTTCACCTTTTTCAGGCTGATACAGGCCAAACAGCACGTTCATCAGCGTTGATTTTCCTGCCCCGTTCTCACCTAAGAGAGCGTGGATCTCACCCTTCTTCAATTGAAGAGTAATATTGTCGTTTGCGACGATGCCCGGAAATTCTTTGCGGATATTGAGCATTTCAATAACGTATTCCATTCTTCCACTCCTCGCACAAATTAATAGAAAATATAGTAGTAAGAGGTCATACCTTAGAAGCTGTAAAAAAATCCGGCAGGTGCCGATTCCTCCGGCCTGCGGCTTTGCATTCCGGTTTTCAAGGTTTCTTAAACATCTATATTTCAGAGAAGATATCTAAAACACTAAGTGAAAGGCAGAATCATTCTGCTCTTCAATTAATGTTCCAGCCTGCAATTTGCATTAAAAAGGAATAAGTGGGCCTTACAACCCCCTTATTCCCTTTTTGTATTATTCAGCCTTGAAGTTTTCAAGCTCAGCTCTTGTACCAGGTACAACAACATCGCCGCTCTTGATTTTATCCTGCCACTCAGTTACAGCAGCTTCGATGTCGGATTTCACAGAAACTTCGTCATTGATTTCTGCAAGGCCTACACCGTCTTCAGCTAAACCGTAAGTAGTGATTTCGCCGCCAGGGAAGTTGCCTTCCATAGCTTTTGTTGAAAGGTCTTTCACTGCATTGTCAACGCGCTTAAGTGCAGAAGTGATGATGACGTTATGGTCGCCGACAACACCTTCAGCTGTCTGGTCGGAGTCAACGCCGATTGCCCAGATTTCTTTAGAAGGATCTTTCTGCTTAAGGTCGCGTGCTTCTTTGAATAGTCCGTTACCAGTTCCTCCGGCAGCGTGGAAAATAACATCTGCTCCAGAAGAGTACATCTTAGCAGCAATTGTCTGGCCAAGTTCAGCTTTATCAAATGCGCCAGCGTACTGTACATCTACTTGTGCTTCAGGGTTGATCGCCTGTACACCTGCAAGGAAGCCGGATTCGAAGCGCTCGATAACTGCTCCTTCAATACCGCCGATGAAGCCGATTTTGTTTGATTTAGTTGTTAGACCAGCTGCAATCCCAGCAAGGAAAGAAGCTTCCTGCTCTTTGAAAAGGATGCTTGCAACGTTAGGCTGCTGTACTTCTGCATCAACGATCGCGAAGTGGGCATCTTTCTGCTGCTGAGCGATTTCATCAACAGCTCCCTGCATCATGAATCCAATACCGAACACAACATCAAAGTCCTGGCGAACAAGGTTGTTCAGGTTTGTTGCGTAGTCAGCGTCTGATTGTGACTGAAGATAGTCAAAGCCGCCTTTGCCTTTTTCCAGGCCGTTTTCTTCACCAAATGCCTGAAGACCTTCCCAGGCAGATTGGTTGAATGATTTATCATCAACACCGCCGACATCAGTTACCATTGCAACAGAGAATGCTTTTTCTTTGTCTGTGCCGCCTTCACCAGCTGCATCGTCTTTTTCTTCACTGTTTCCGCAAGCACCAAGAATCGTGCCGGCTGCAAGAACAAGTGACAGCGCCAAACCAAATTTACGCTTTTTCAAGGTTTGTACCCCCCAAGGAATTTGTTTGAAATTTTAGCAGGAATATTCTGAAAAACAGATTTGTTTTCGCTTTCACTTCCGCAAAAAAATTATATTCTCCTGCGAAGGACATGGAAGCTGAACTTGTCGGCCTTAAAATAATTCACCGAGTAAAGGACTGGTTCATCCATTTCGTCGTAATGCATCTGCTTTAACACAAGCAGTGCAGTTTCCGGTTCACATTCAAGAATCGGGGAAATCTTCTCGTGGTAGCCGATCGGTTCAATCTGGGCAACGGCATAGGTGATTTTTTTATTGGCTTCTTCTTCGAGCACATTAAAAATCGATTCCTGGTCATGCGTGAAGCTTTCCGGGAGTATCTTTTCCGGCAGCTTGTCCACACAGTAGACTACAGGCTCCCCATTCGCAGTCCTGACCCTTTCGATAACCACAATCCCTTCCTCCGCCGAACATGAGAAACGGCGCACATCCTCTTCGGTCGGCCCCTGAGTGACTGAGCTTAAGAATACGGTTCCTGGTTTCATCCCTGCCTGCAGAATCATATTGGTCACGCTGTTAAGCTGCTCGATTCCTGAAGTGAAGAGAGGCTTTGCGTTCACAAAGGTTCCTACACCATGCCTGCGGATAATCACGTTTTCTTCTTCAAGAATACGGAGCGCTTCACGCAGTGTAGCTCTGCTTACTCCAAGCTGCTTTGCAAGGTCAAATTCAGAAGGAAGCTTTTCTCTTTCTTTATAGAGCCCTTCTTCAATGTCCTGCTTTAATCGATCGATGACTTGCAGGTATAGATGCCGGTTATCTGACTTAATTGACATGCAGGGTTCCTCCAACCTTTTTTCTCAAGACATCAGACCTCTGATGTTTAATGATTCCTACTAATCGAAAATACTATAACACTTTTTATTTAATAAATAAATAGAATTTCGAGAATTTGTCGAAAAAAGGTGGTTTAGATCCCTTTATCAGAAAACACTTAAAAATCACCCGATTCAGAAACGGAAATACTAGGAAAAACCATTCTTTTTTAAGCGCTTTCCTGTTATTAATTCCCTAACTAAATTGAAAGTTCTTCCATTATGCAAGACTCGCTGACTATAAAAATAGTGCCGGCCCTCCAATACTATGAAAGCGCTTTTAATAGTATAACCTTATTCGCTTCTGTTCTGCTATCTTTTTTTTCAGCTCAAAAAAAAACCGGTCTCCCTGGACCGGTTTTCTTCCCATTATGAACTTGCTTCCTCTGATGCCTTGGCAACCAGGACCGCCCTAGGCTTGCTGCCTTCGTATGGTCCTACAATCCCCCTCAGCTCCATTTCATCAATGAGCCTTGCCGCCCGGGTATAGCCGATTCTGAAGCGCCTCTGAAGCATGCTGACGGATGCAGTCTGCATCTCCACTATTAGCTCCACCGCTTCTTCGTAAAGGTCGTCATCAACCTCTGACGCCGTTTCCGGCACATCATCGGGGATCATCTCTTCCTGATACTGCGCTTTCTGCTGGGAAATGACGAAATCGACTACCTCTTCAACTTCTTCGTCGGAAAGAAAAGCGCCCTGGACCCTGACCGGCTTAGAAGCGCCGACAGGAAGGAACAGCATATCCCCCCGTCCAAGGAGCTTTTCTGCTCCTCCCATGTCCAGGATGGTCCTGGAATCAGTCATGGAGGATACTGCAAAAGCGATCCTTGAAGGAATATTCGCCTTGATGACACCTGTGATGACATCTACAGATGGACGCTGGGTCGCGATGATCAAATGGATCCCTGCGGCCCTCGCCATCTGTGCGAGCCTTGTAATGGCATCCTCAACGTCCGAGGATGCCACCATCATCAGGTCTGCCAGCTCGTCCACAATGACGACGATATAAGGCAGGAGGGGCTGCTGTGCCTCTTCTTCTGCATTATGCCGTTTAACATGCTCATTATAGCCTTCAATGTTCCGGGTCCCTGTATGGGAAAATAATTCGTAGCGCCTTTCCATCTCACTGACCACTTTTTTCAGCGCCTGTGACGCTTTCTTTGGATCGGTGACAACAGGTGCCAGCAGATGGGGCGCACCGTTATACACATTCAGCTCGACCATTTTCGGGTCGATCATCATCAATTTCACTTCATGCGGCTTGGCGCGCATCAGGATGCTTGTGATAATGCCATTGATGCAGACACTTTTCCCGCTGCCCGTTGCCCCGGCAACAAGCAGATGGGGCATCTTATTCAGCTCAGCCAGGACAGCTTCGCCTGTGATATCGCGGCCAAGGCCGATCATCAGCTTGCTGTCCGGCCTGTCGTTCTGCTTGGACTCCAGCACTTCACGCAGAGACACCATGGCAACCTCTGTATTCGGCACTTCAATCCCCACCGCCGATTTGCCAGGGATCGGGGCCTCGATCCTGATTCCCTTTGCTGCAAGGGCAAGGGCCAGGTCATCACTTAAACTTACGATTTTGCTTACCTTCACGCCCACATCGGGATGGACCTCATACTTGGTTACTGCCGGCCCCAAATGGACCTGAGTAACCCGGGCCTTGACCCCGAAGCTCTGGAAGGTGCGCTCAAGCTTGGCGGCATTGGCATGTATCTGTTCATACTCACCGCTTTGATCCGCCTGCCTCGGCAGAGTAAGAAGGCTCAGCGGAGGAAGCTCATAGTCCACATTTTCCACCTCTGTAAAAGTGATGGCTGGTGCAGACTCTTCCTCTGCTGCCTCTTCGCCGCCCGGCTTGGACTTCCGTTTTGCTGCTTCCGGCACGGGTTCGGGCTGCTGCTGGTAAGCCCGCTCAGCGAAGCTTGAAATGATCGGTTCAGGCGAAGGCTCTTCTTCAGCCGGCAGCGGCGGCTGGGAAATATTGACGGACGGTTCAGGCTCCCGCTCTTCGGCTGACTGGCGCAGCTCTTCCTGCCTCTGCCTCCGCTCATCGCTTCTTTCACGGAATTTACGCTTCGATTCCTTCATATCTTCCAAAAACGCTTCCCATTGCTTTTTGATGAAGCCCCAAATGGAGATAAACAGCTTGCCTGCAGCTTCCCCAAAGGTCTTTCCGGTCAGCAGCACAAGCCCGATTATAATCAGTAAAGCAGCAATCAGCTTTGTGCCGGCTTCATCAAACAAGAAGTAAGACATCGCAAACAGCACCGAGCCAACCATCCCGCCGCCGAGATCGGTCGTGCTCGTTTCGCCGCCTGCCTCCATCCAGAATAGCTCCCATGTGTTGCCGATGACACTTGGATCTTCAAACTTGCCGCCGTTTGAAAGCAGCTGGAAAAGTGTCACATGGCTGAGAAGCAGCATGGACGCGATGACCAGGTACAGCCCCATCAGCTTAGTATGGAAAAGATACGGCCGTTCCCTTTTCCACATCAGATATCCTCCATACACAGCCATCCCCAGAAGTCCCAGTATGTACCATTCTCCCATGAAAAAACGGAAGAACATGACGATCGATGTCCCGACCGCACCGAGTTTTGCTATTGAAATCACTGACAGAGCAATCATTATCAATCCAGTCAGTTCATATTGCACAGTTTTTTTCAGTTTTTCTTTGCTCTTCGATTGCCTTCTTTTTCTTTTTGCCATTTCATCACCCTGTACTGCAGATTTCTATCCTGATTCATTATTGCCTCAGCCGGCAGGCGGCAGACGTCCGCCACTCATCTTAAAACAAAGAAAACCCGGCAGACTGCCGAGCCCTAAAAAGGCGGAGCATAAACGGAACTGCCCTTTCTCCATCCCGGCAATCCGGCCGCACCGCTGCTTCCTTGAAAGCCGCAGCATGACAAGGAAAGCAGCCATATGGCTGCTCTTAGTAGTATAACAATATTATAGCATATAGCCCGGATTTTGGGTTATACTATTGTAATTTTAGAACCGGGCATGCATCTATCATCCAGGAAATGATTCGGGTCTGTGCTCATGACCCTTATCACTGTATATTGCTGAGGCATATCACCGACAGCTTCGGCAAGCACAGGTATCCCTTCAAAAGAAAGGAATTTTTGTCTGGCAAATGCGCTTTCTTCCGGCTGGAAAATCAGCTCCTGGGGCATCGATGTGTATAAAATCATTGCACCAGCCCCTCTTCCTTGCCTTTGTTCAGGTCAATCAGCTCATTCAGCTTCTTAAGGGCCGGCCCGACACCGCCGACTGCATCAATCAAGCCATAGGATACCGCATCTGCACCGACTACATTCGTTCCAATATCCCTGGTCAGATTTCCTTTTGCAAACATCAGGTCCTTGAATTGCTGCTCAGACACCTTTGAATGCCCTGTCACAAAATTGATGACCCTATCCTGCATCTTGTCCAGATATTCAAAAGTCTGCGGGACCCCGATGACCAATCCAGTCAGGCGGATCGGATGGATCGTCATTGTTGCCGTTTCCGCTATAAAACTATAGTCACAGGATACAGCAATCGGAACACCGATGCTATGCCCGCCTCCAAGTACGATTGATACGGTCGGCTTAGAAAGGGAAGCAAGCATTTCAGAAATGGCCAGCCCGGCCTCTACGTCTCCCCCCACTGTATTCAGGATCACCAGCAGCCCTTCAATTTTTGGGTTTTGCTCTATTGCTACAATCTGGGGGATCAGATGCTCATATTTCGTCGTTTTATTTTGCGGCGGCAGCTGAAGATGCCCTTCGATTTGTCCGACGATCGTCAAACAATGAATGGTTGTATCCTGTGAAAGCTGGGGCACATTCGTCTGGCCCAGCTGCTGTATTTTTTCCATCAGTGCAGATGGTTTATCTTCCTTGGGCTGTTCCGGGCTTCCTCCGCCCTCATTGGCATTTTGAAAAAAATTCTCATCCATCCTGTATTCTCCTTTCAAGGCTTAATATCGTTAGTATGGACGCCAATGCCTTTTTCATTCCGGCACAGCCAAAAAACGGGCAATTCTTTCGCGCAGGAGGATTTACAGTTTTAATCAAAATAAAGGCCATGAAGCAGCTGCTTCATAGCCTCTTAACATATGCTGTAATCTATTGCTTCACTTCCATGATGATCGGCAGGATCATCGGACGGCGCTTTGTTTTTTCGTAGAAGAATTGATTGAGCTCATCGCGCATATCCTGTTTGACAGCAGCCCAGTCAAAACTTTCTTTCTGGGAGCCGCGATGGACGATTTCCTTGACCATATCGGCTGCCTGAACCAGCAGCTTTTCAGATTCCCGCACATATACAAAACCGCGTGAAATGATTTCAGGCCCTGCCGCTATCTGCTTATCATGGCGGTTCAGCGTCACGACAACAATCAAGATCCCGTCCTGTGAAAGCAGCCTTCTGTCCCTCAGGACGATATTCCCGACATCACCAACGCCGATCCCGTCAATGAGTACATTTCCAGCCGGCACCCGGCCGCTTTGCTTGATTCTGCCATCCTTGATTTCAAAGACATCCCCTTTTTCAGGAATGAGGATCGAGTCCTGGCTGATTCCGCATTCTGCTGCTAGCTTTCCATGCGATTTCAAGGTTTTATATTCTCCATGCACAGGGATGAAATGTTTCGGCTTCATCAGATTGATCATGAATTTCAATTCTTCCTGGCTTCCATGGCTTGATGCAGTGGCACTGTTCTTTCCGGTGATCACGGTCGCTCCGGCCCTGTAAAGCATATCCATCGTCTTATAGATGAACACTTCTCCCCCTCTGATCGGGGCAGCAGCGAGGTAGACGGTGTCACCTTCCTGGATCGTTACCTGCCTGTGGGTCCTTTTCGCCATTTTCTGCAGCGCCTCGATCGGCTCGCCCTGGGAGCCGGCCGTCAGGATGACCACTTCATGGTCCCTGAAGCTGCCAAGCTCTGATAAAGGTATGAGGATATCATCTTTGACAGCCAAATAACCGAGCTGGACTGCCAGGTCATATACCTTTTGGATGCTCTTCCCTGCCACGGCAACTTTCCTGCCGCTTTCCTCTGCCGCATCGAATATATGCTGGATCTGAATTAAATCAGAAGCAAAGCAGGCTGCGATGACCCTTCCTTTTGCGCTGTAGAATGCATGTGCCATCGCTTTTTGCACGACTGCCTCGGATGTTGAGTATCCGGGCCTTTCTGCATCTGTACTGTCTGACAGAAGGCATAATACCCCATTGTCGCCGATTCCGGCCATTTTTCCAATCTCCGCTTTGTACAATTCAGGAGCAGCCTGGTCAAACTTAAAGTCGCCGGTGTAGACGATGCTTCCCTCTGAAGTATGGATGCATATTCCGACTGAATCAGGGATGCTGTGATTGGTCCGGAAAAAAGATACACTCGAATGTTCAAATTCAAGCACTGAATCGGAATTGATTTCAATCAGTTCTGCTTTGCCCCTGTAGTCCTGCTCCTTCATCTTCGCCTTGGCCAAAGCAAGGGTCAGCTTTGTGCCATAGACAGGGACAGATACCTTTTTAAGCACATAAGAAAGAGCCCCAATGTGGTCCTCATGTCCATGTGTCAGGAAAATGCCCCGGATTCTGTCTTTATTCTGTACCAGATAGGAAACATCGGGAATCACAATATCAATCCCAAGCATTTCGTTCTCCGGAAACATTAGCCCTGCGTCGATGACATACAGATCTTCATCCACTTCTGCAAGGTACATATTTTTGCCGATTTCCCCGACGCCGCCGAGGGCGATCAGCCTGATGCTTTCATTTTTTCTATTATTCACCTAAAAGCTCCTCCAATGCTGTTTCGGCTGTGCCCCGGACAGGGGCGAGCCTTTTTAATATATATAGCTGTATAGCTTAACACGCTTATAAACAGAAAACGTCCTTAAAACTTTTATGTATACTGACTGCATGGTTCAGCAAAAAAACATGATGGCGGCCTAAAGCCGGGACCGGCTTAGGAACGGATCTGACAGGCAAACCTATTTCCTAGGATAAGCCGTCACTCTTCCTTCCTGAATCCGGAGCAGCCCACACTGGTTTCTGGCCTTCCTCACAGCTGGCCTGCTTTATGGCAAAGCAGCCCCTATTCAAGGCCGCTTTTATCTATGAAAGAATATTCAAAAAATGTATTGCATAATCGGACGAGTTCAGTTACACCCATTATACTTGATTAATGAATTTTATGACAACCAATTTTATTTTTTCGTATTGGGGGCAGCGGTCATCTCTATAGGAAAAAGCCGGGAGCAATGCTCTCCGGCCTGTTTAGGATCGTATTATTAGTTTTGGAACAAGCTGAGCAGTGCGGCTCTTTCCTGTTCTGTCAGAGGAACAAGCGGCAGCCTTACTGAACCTGTGTCGATGCCCTTCAGCTGAAGCGCAGTCTTGACTGGGACCGGACTTGGTGCGGCAAAGAGGCCTTCCATGAGCGGAAGGAGCTTCTGATGCTTGGCAGCAGCTTCTCCGACATTTCCCTCAAGGAAAGAAGAGATCATGCTCTGCATTTCAATCCCGATCACATGAGAAGCTACAGAAACCACTCCTGCTGCGCCTATCGCCATCGCTGGAAGCGTCAATCCATCGTCTCCAGAATAAAGAAGGAAGTCTTCATCAGTGCCGGCAATGATCGCTGTCATGCTGTTCAAATCGCCGCTCGCTTCTTTGACAGCCTTGATGTTAGGGATCTGTGATAATCTGATCACTGTTTCCGGCGCGATATTGACTACAGACCTTCCCGGGATATTGTAAACCATGACAGGCAGGGATGTGCTTTCAGCAACCGTTTTGAAGTGCTGGTACAATCCTTCCTGGTTTGGTTTATTATAATACGGAGCAACGACCATAACGGCATCCACACCGATCTGCTCCGCTTTCTTTGTCATCTCAACAGAAGCATACGTATCATTGCTGCCTGTTCCTGCAATGATAGGGATTCTTTTGTCGACCACTTTGACGACATGCTTGAACAAAGCCAGCTTTTCTTCTTTTGTCAGTGTCGGCGATTCCCCTGTTGTGCCGGCAACCACGAGGGAATCTGTTCCGTTCTCGATTAAATGGTTGATAAGCTGCGTTGTTTTTGTAAAATCCACATGGCCTTTTTTATCAAAAGGCGTCACCATTGCTGTAGAAACTCTTCCAAATAGAACCATTCTTTACAACTCCCTGCCTATATATCTGTCTGTTCGAATTCTAAGGACTCATGCTCAAGCTGAAAGGCATCATGAAGGGCATTGACTGCCTTGACAAGATCCTTCTGCTTGACCAGCACCCAGATGGTTGTATGGCTGTCCGCTGACTGGAGGATTCTGATGCTTTCCTCTGAAAGTGCCGTGACAATCTTTGAAGTGACACCCGGTACTCCCGCCATTCCTGCTCCCACAACGGAAACCTTGGCACAATGCCGCTCAAGCACCGGCTCATGGCCCAGCTGCTCAAGCGTTTTGACCGCTTTGTCAGCCATATCCTCAGAAACGGTATATACAACGCCGTTCGGCGAAATATTGATAAAATCGACGCTGATCTGTTCATTGGCCATTGCTTTGAAGACCTCTGCCTGCAGGTTGTACTGGTCCTTTTTGGCAAAGACCTTGATCTGCGTCACATTGGACAAATGCGCGATGCCGGTTACAGGGCGCTCTTTAATATCGCTGCCGCGGCTGTTTTTATTGATGCTTGTGACCAGTGTTCCAAGTCCGTCGGAATAAGTGGACCTGATTCTGATCGGCACCTTGGCCTGCATGGCGATCTCCACCGCACGGGGATGGATGACCTTGGCTCCCTGATAGGCAAGATTGCAGACCTCTGTATAGGTGACCACTGAAAGCGCCCTTGCATTCTCGGCGATGCGCGGGTCGGCCGTCATGATGCCTTCTACATCTGTAAAGATATCAATCCACTCTGCCTGAAGCGCAGCCCCGAGAGCAGCGGCTGATGTATCGCTCCCGCCTCTGCCGATGGTCGTGATATCGCCATTCTTGGCTGCTCCCTGGAAGCCTGCCACTACGACGACATCGGATTCCTCAAGCTCCCTGAGCAATCTGTCGCATTTCATTTCAATGATCTTCGCGTTCGTGAAATCGCTGTTGGTCCTGAAGCCGGCCTGTGCACCCGTCAATGCGGATGCCTCGATGCCTTCTTCCTTCAGCATATTGGTGAACACAATGCTCGAAATGGTTTCGCCGCATGATAAAAGAAGATCATTTTCCCGCTTGCTGATTTTGCTGCCGCTCCCGCCGATCAGCGATAAGAGGGTATCAGTTGCGTATGGATCTCCCTGCCGCCCCATTGCGGAAACAACAGCCACTACTTTATAGCCTTCCGACAAAGCTTTTTTAATATGCCTTTTTGCGTGCGCCCGGCTGCTGTCATCCCGTACGGATGTGCCTCCGAACTTCTGGACGATTATCTTCATCGTAACACCTCAAAAATATCCGTTTCCACTTATTTCACCAATTCCAGTTTGATTAAGCTTTCAGCGATCTGCACAGAATTCCAGGCAGCGCCTTTCAACAGGTTATCAGAGACTACCCACATGTGGAAGCCTTTGTCATTGTCAAGGTCCTTGCGGATCCGGCCGACAAAGATATCGTTTTTGCCTACACAATCTGCAGGCATCGGGTAGATTTGGTTTTCAGGATCATCCTGAAGCACAACACCAGGGGCATCCTTAAGGATGTCTTTGATTTCCTGTGCATCCACACCTCCGGCTTCCAGCTCAAAGTATACTGACTCCGAGTGGCCGGTTGCTACAGGCAGGCGGACACAGGTAGCCGCCACCTGAAGATCAGGCATATCCATGATTTTTTTTGTTTCGTTGATCATTTTCATTTCTTCAAATGTAAATCCATTATCCTGGAACATATCAATTTGAGGGATGGCATTAAAGGCAATCTGATAATGCTTTTTGTCGCCTTTGACCGGAAGGATCTTCGGCTCATGCTCTTCATTATTAATGATCGCCTTAGTCTGGCTGTACAGCTCTTCAACTGCCGCAGCGCCAGAACCGGAAACAGCCTGATACGTAGAAACAATGACCTTGCTCAAGCCATGCTTCTTCCGCAGCGGTTCAAGGGCTGCAACCATCTGAATGGTAGAGCAGTTCGGATTGGCGATAATCCCATTATGCTTTTTAAGGTCTTCTTCATTCACCTCAGGGACAACGAGCGGCACGTTTTCCGACATGCGGAATGCGCTTGTATTATCAACCACAATGGCGCCATGCTCAACAGCATGCGGAGCGAGCTCTTTTGAAACGCCGCCGCCTGCTGAGAATAATGCGATATCTACACCGGCAAAGCTCTCCGGCTTCGCTTCTTCCACTATATATTCATTTCCTTTATAACTTACCTTTGTGCCGGCTGAGCGGGCAGAAGATAGTAAAGTTAATTTCGATACAGGGAAATCTCTGCTTTCTAAAGTCTGCAGCATCTGCTGTCCAACAGCTCCGGTAGCTCCGACGACTGCAACGTGAAATCCTTTTTTGTTCTCCATCCAAAACTTCCCCTTCCAGCATACAAAATGATTAATCGATTTTAGGCTGCTTTTTCTTTTACAGGCAATATAAGAGGACGGCAGCTGTTGATTTCTTCGCCACCGCCATTCTTATTGTAGTATAGCATTCACTATGCTTCCAGTATATGAGATGATGGTCCAATGATTGAATAGCTGGACAAACTCATATTTAATATTTTCATTTTAACATATTCACCCGTTAAAGAAATAAACTTTTTTGTGATGGAAGGTGCAGAGATCAGTTGCCGTCTTTATAGCGTTCAACAATGACCGGCTGGAGCTGTTTTCCCGTGATGGCCGCTTCAATCGTTTCTGAAAGCAGGGTCATTCTGGCAACCATGGAATTGGGCTTCTTAACTGGATCATCCTGTCCGAATGGGATGAAGTAAATATTCTTCACTGCCATCAGCCTCATCAGATTCATTCCGTTCAGCCCAAGGGCATCATTTGTGGAGATGCCGACTACAACAGGACTCTGATTCCTGAGCGTTGCCTTTGCCGCCATCAGGACCGGGGAATCTGTCATCGCATTGGCGAACTTGCTCATGGAGTTTCCTGTCAATGGCGCAATGACCATGCAGTCCAGCGGTATCTTCGGTCCGAGGGGTTCTGCCTTTACAATTGAATCAATCACCTTATTGCCAGTCAGGTTCTCGATTCTCGCAATCCAATCCTCCCCCGCTCCAAATCTCGTTTCAGTATTCTGAACAGTGCCGGTGACAACCGGGAGCACCTCTGCTCCTGCATTGACAAGCTTTTCAATCTCAGGGAATACAGCATCATAAGTACAATGTGAACCAGTAAGGCCAAACCCGATCTTTTTACCTTTAAGCGTCATGGTATTGCCCCCTTTTATTTTGAAAGTCATCGGCCAGCAGAAGGGCCAGCACATTGGCCAGAATCTGCCCTGCTGTTTTCGGGGCAACGATTCCTGGAAGTCCCGGGGCCAGCAATGCCTTGATGCCCCTCTTTTCGGCATAGCGGAAATCTGTCCCGCCAGGCTTTGATGCCAGATCAATGATCAAGGTATGGACCGGCATCTTGCTGATGACCGAAGCACTGACAATCAGATGCGGTATGGTGTTAATGCAAATGTCCGTATCTTTGACAAATGACTGAATATCATCCAAATGGAACGGAGTGAGCCCCATTTCAGTAATTCTCGCAATATGCTCGCTTTTTCTTGCGCCAACCTTTACCTTTGCCCCTAAAGAGTGAAAGGTTCTTGCCACACTCATACCGACTCTGCCCAGGCCAAGCACCACCACATTGGATCCGTGAATGGTAAAATCAGTGTGCTGGATGGCCATCATGATCGTCCCTTCAACAGTCGGAATCGAATTATAGATGGCAATGTCGTCCCTCTCAAACAGCTGCACCAGCCTTCTGTCATTCTGACTGGTGATAGCATCCAGATAGGAATTTGTAATGCCGGAATATATGGTGCAGTGCGGCTGTGTTTGGGCGATCATATCTTCTGTTAAAAACACTTTCTCATTTGAAAATATAGTCTCAACCTGCCCTTCCAGATTGGTGCCTGGCACAGGCAGGATTATGCTATCCAGAGCTGAAAAATCTACTTCATCCACTTTCTCCTTCGATGCTCCGGTAAAAGCATGATCCAGCTGCTCAAAGCCAATCAGCAAGAGCCTGGCATCCAGTTCTGTCAGCTTCCTGATGATCTCCAGCTGCCGGGCATCCCCGCCCATCACTGCTATTTGCATCCCTGTCAGCATGAAATATTCACCTTCTTCTAAAGAATCTTACAGGAATCTAAAGTCTCATACATAACTACTCCAACATCCTATGACAGCAACCCAGATAAGGTGAGTTTTTTAAGGCAGAAATATGGGCGGACAGATAATGCTGAAAATAAACCTAAACCAATGCGGAGGACGCTTGTCTGAGAGAACACTATCAAAAGTCCATAATGGCAAAACAAAAGGGGTGCAGAATGAAAGATCATTCCGCACCCCTTTTGCCATCAGCCGCATGCTTCACTAACGGCCGCCACGCCTTATTCTGCTGATCAGCTGTCATCATCAGGCATATCAATGATAATCATATCATTGCCGATTTTCTTGATATGCTGCCAGGGCACTGTAATTTCCCCTCCCTGACGCTTCAGGCCGAACCATTTCAGCGACGGAATGAGGAGGGCCTTGATTTGTCCGTCCTTTTCATTTATTTCAAGGTCAGTCTGGCCCAGCACTCCGAGGCGCTCAGCTTTTTTCGCATCAACTATTTCCTTCCCGCTCAGCTCACTGAGTCTCACGCAAATCCCCCCAGTCTTTGTCCTCAATATATATTTACGGCAGGAAATTGATTTTAGAAGCATTCCATCTTTTCGATTGATAAAAACATAGGGGGACAAGGTGAGGGTTTTTGCTGGAGGCACTGGCACCCTCTATTCTGAAAAATGACTTTTAGAGGGGGTTAGTTGGATGGACTAACACCCTCTATTTTGTAAATTGACTTTTAAAGGGTCTTAGTTGGATGGACTAACACCCTCTATCCCGCAAAATGACTTTCAGAAAGCCTTAGTCGGCCGGACTAACACCCTCTATCCAGCCAAACTGGCTCTCATAGGGCCTTAGTTGACCGCACTAACACCATCTATCAGGCATTCTGGCTCTCAGAAGGCCTTAGTCGGCCGGACTAACACCCTCTATCCAGCCAAACTGGCTCTCATAGGGCCTTAGTTGACCGCGCACTAGCACCCTCTATTCCGCAAAATGACTTTCAGAGGGCCATAGTCGGTCCCACTAGCACCCTCTATCCAGTTTCCCCAAAGTTCCATCTGAGCTTTGGCCAAAATATAACAAAAACCCGGCACTCACGCCGGGTTCAAGTCACTTCTCTATTTAAGCCAGATTCTTTGGCAGTACGCCGTCAGGGCTGATCAATGAAACAGAGAATTGGTCTGAGAAGATGGAGTTTGCCATTTCGTTGACTCCCGCTTCTGAGACTTTATCAATTTGTTCGACTATCTCATCGAGTGAACGGTGCCTTCCGAGCAGCAGTTCGTTCTTGCCATTGCGGCTCATGCGGCTGTTTGTGCTTTCAAGGCTCAGCATCAGGCTTCCCTTCATCTGTTCCTTGCTGTTTTTCAGCTCTTTCTCAGTGATGCCATCCCTCTTCAATGTAGCAAGCGTTTCCTGGATTGTTTCAAACAGTACATCCAGCTGCTTGGCTCCGGTTCCGCCGTAAATCGTAACCATTCCCGTATCCTGGAATGAAGAGTGATAAGAAAAGACAGAGTATGCCAGTCCTCTTTGTTCTCTAACGTCCTGGAACAGGCGGCTGCTCATGCTTCCGCCAAGGATATTGTTCAGAAGAATCAGGCTGTACATATCTTTATGGCCGACTGGAAGCCCTTCATAGCCTAAGCATAGATGAGCCTGTTCAGTCTCTTTTTTCCGTGAGACCCGGTTTGAGTGAAAAACAGGCTTTTCCTGATTTCTTTCCTGCTTTCCGGCTTCATAGGAGCCGAACAGCTTCTCCACTTCCTGGATGAAAGAATCGGAGATATTGCCGGCAATGGAGATGACAACATTTTCAGGCGTATAAGTTTCATGCATGTACTCCCTTAATGTGTCCCCTTTAAAGGTCTCCAATGTTTCCTCAGTCCCGAGGATCGGATAGCCAAGCGGATGGCTCTCATATATAGCCTTGCCGAGAAGATCATGGACGATATCATCTGGCGTATCTTCATACATCTTGATTTCCTCGAGCACAACATTTTTCTCTTTATTTAATTCTTCATCCACAAAGGTGGAATTAAAGAACATATCGGCCAGTACATCAAGTGCAAATTTAGAGTGTGTATCAAGGACCTTGGCATAATAGCATGTGTATTCCTTTGATGTGAATGCATTAACCTGGCCGCCAATGCTGTCAAAGGATTCTGCTATCTCCCTGGCTGTCCTTGTTTTTGTCCCTTTAAAGAACATATGCTCCAGAAAATGAGAAACTCCGTTATTGCCGGGATGCTCATTCCTTGAACCGGTCCCGATCCAGACACCGATTGCAACTGAACGGACCGTCGGTATATTTTCCAGAACTACTCTTACACCATTTTGGCATGTATATTTCTTTATCAAAGCAACTCCTCCTGTTCTCTATCCTGGTGCATTTAGCGCGGTTTAGTTAGTATAGCTCATTATTGTTATTTTTTCCAAAATCCTGTTTATCTATCACTTTTTATCCATAATACGCTCTTCGCTTAACAATCTTGAAACTGAGGCAATTTCAAAGTCTTTTCCTTTGATTTGCGTGATCATACTGTCGAGTGACTTAGCTGTAGAATCGGTTGGATGCATTAAAATGATTGCTCCATTATGCACCTTTGGGACCACTCTGTTCAGCAGCTCTTCCGGGGAAGGCTTCCGCCAGTCGACTGTATCGAGGCTCCACATGACCGTCTTCAGTTTCTTTTCAGCTGCAATCCTGACCGTTTCATCCCGGTAGCTTCCGCTTGGGGGAGCAAACCAGGTGACTTCCTGTCCGGTTGTTGCTTTAATGACCTGGTTGGTCTTTTCAATCTCTTCCCTGATGCGGGCCGAGGATATGGTTTTCATATCCGGATGGGTAAAGGAATGATTCCCGGCTTCATGCCCTGCTTCGGTAATCATCTTGGCAAGCTCAGGATTCTGCTGGACCCATCTTCCTTCAAGAAAAAAAGTGGCTGTTACCTTATGTTTCTTCAAGGTGGCAAGCATCCCTGATAAGTACTCGTTTCCCCATGCAACGTTTATGATGAAAGATACCATAGGTTTGTCGGGATTTCCTTTATAAATGGGGGCAGGAGGCAAATCACCCAGTTTCTTTTCTGGTTCAATCTGCTCCAGCACCAATTTGTCGGGATCGAATTTCTTCTCGCCCTTCATTTTTTTATACGATGCCTCTACATCAACCTTTACCCCATTGTAGCCGGGTATAGCCTTCCAGACCGGGTCGATCCTGGCATCTTGTGGAGCTATGTAATAGTTCTCAGATTCCTTCTCTATCCTTTGTAAAAGAGAATCTGACTCTGCTGTGACAGCAAGGCTATCCATTTTCAGCTGCGATACATAAAGATCTGTAAAAGGGTTATTGACCAGCATCAGCGAAAAAGCACCGATCAGCAGCATACCAGCTAATTTCTTCATTTTCTCAGCCCTCCTTCACTAATTTTTATGTGAAGGGTGGACAGGGTAGAACAGCGGCTGGAAATATACTGAGGGCTGCAGATGCCATGGTTCTGTATGTATAGAAAAAGCCAGGGATCTCCCTGGCTTTAAAATCCGGCTGCAGCCAAAGCCGGCAGGAAGCTGCAATTCGTCTGCGTCCCCGGCATGCCGGCCAAGCCTTCATCTTATGATGAACCGGTAAAAATTAATCCTGTGCCTTCTCCTGCTTTTCGCGCTGTTCCTTCAGAACTGCTTTGCGGGAAAGGTTGACTCTGCCCTGCTTGTCGATTTCTGTTACTTTTACAAGCAATTCGTCTCCAAGTGACAGGACGTCCTCCACTTTGCCTACGCGCTCTTCGGCAAGCTCGGAAATATGAACCAGTCCGTCTTTTCCGTTGAAGATTTCAACAAAGGCACCGAACTTTTCAATTCTCTTGACCTTACCAAGGTACATCTGGCCGACTTCAACCTCGCGGACAATGTCTTCGATGATCTTCTTGGCCTTGTCGTTCATTTCCTGGTCTACAGAAGAAATGAAGACAGTTCCATCCTGCTCGATGTCGATCTTAACGCCAGTTTCTTCAATGATCTTATTGATCTGCTTTCCGCTTGGCCCGATAACATCGCGGATTTTGTCCGGATTGATTGTCATCGTCAGGATCTTAGGCGCATATCTGGAAAGTTCCTTCTTCGGCTCTGCAATGGTTGCAAGCATAGAGTCGAGGATTTGCATCCTGCCTGCTTTCGCCTGCTGGAGCGCTTCTTCAAGGATTTCGCGGGAAAGCCCCTCAATCTTGATATCCATCTGCAGAGCTGTTACACCCTTGGATGTACCTGCCACCTTAAAGTCCATGTCTCCAAGATGGTCTTCCATCCCCTGGATATCAGTAAGGATTGAGTAATAGTCGCCTGACTTGATAAGCCCCATGGCGATGCCTGCTACAGGAGCCTTAATCGGAACACCGGCATCCATCATCGCAAGTGTGCTCGCACAGATGCTTGCCTGGGAAGTAGAGCCGTTCGATTCAAGAACCTCTGAAACCAGGCGGACTGTATAAGGGAAATCCTTTTCATTCGGGATAACCGGCTCAAGAGCACGTTCACCAAGAGCTCCATGCCCGATTTCACGGCGTCCCGGACCTCTCATCGGCCCAGTTTCCCCTACGCTGAAGTTAGGGAAATTATAGTGGTGCATAAAGCGTTTCTCTTCTTCGATGCCAAGTCCGTCAAGGATCTGGACATCACCGAGTGCGCCAAGCGTACAGATGCTCAGAGCCTGGGTCTGTCCCCTTGTAAACAGCCCTGAACCGTGTGTGCGCGGCAGCAGGCCGATTTCAGAAGACAGGGGACGGATTACATCAAGGCCGCGGCCGTCCGGGCGAACCTTTTCTTCAGTGATCAGTCTGCGGACTTCAGCTTTGACAAGCTTGTCCAGCACCTTTTTCACCTGTTTGATGGTCTCATCGTCTGCTTCCTGCTCTTCATATTGTGCCAATACTGCATCTTTCACCGTTTTAATGGCCGCTTCACGCGCATGCTTTTCCTGCACCTGAATGGCTGAAACCATGTCCTTCTCGGCTGCTTCGCGGACCTTGGATTCAATGTCAGCATCTATTTCATATAATTTGATTTCTGTTTTTTCTTTTCCGACTTCGGAAACGATCTGTTCCTGGAAGGAAATCAGGCGTTTGATTTCTTCATGGCCATACATAATGGCTTCAAGCATTGTTTCTTCCGGCACTTCATCTGCACCGGCTTCAACCATGTTGATGGCATCCTTTGTACCTGCTACAACAAGATGCATATCGCTCTCATTCTGCTGCTCCACAGTCGGGTTAATGACAAACTCGCCATTGATGCGCCCTACTGTGACACCCGCAATCGGGCCGCCGAACGGGATATCAGAAACACTCAGTGCCAAAGATGAACCAAACATAGCGGCCATCTCGGAAGAGCAGTCCTGATCAACGCTCATTACCATACTTACAACCTGGACCTCATTGCGGAAACCGTCAGCAAACAGCGGGCGGATCGGCCTGTCGATCAGGCGGCTGGCCAGAATGGCCTTTTCACTTGGGCGGCCTTCACGTTTAATGAAGCCTCCAGGTATTTTCCCAACTGCATACAAGCGTTCTTCGTAATTGACTGTCAGCGGGAAAAAGTCAAGGTTTTTTGGCTCTTTTGATGCTGTTGCTGTACTGAGGACTGCTGTATCTCCATAACGGATCAGCGCTGCTCCATTGGCCTGCTTTGCAAGCTGCCCGATTTCCACTGTAAGCGTACGTCCGGCCCAGTCCAAGGAATAAATCTTCTTATCTTGTCCCATTGCTTTATAAACCCCTCTCTGCGTGTAAACTTTTTAGAGGTTTAGCGAATTATTGTATTAGCCTAAACCATCGTAAAATTCTTTTATAAATCAAAAAAAGACATAGTTGTATTTAGTATGCACAATTTCTATGTAAAAAATCAATCTATGTATACAGAAAGCCTGCTTTTTTATAAGCCGGCTTTCTGTAAATATCACTTAAAGACGATAAAAAAGCGGGAAAAAATCCCGCTTTCAATACTATCGGCGTAAACCAAGCTTAGTGATTAACTCACGGTAACGAGTAACATCCTTGTTACGCAGGTAAGTCAATAGGTTACGGCGTCTACCTACCATCTTAAGAAGACCGCGGCGTGAATGGTGGTCTTTCTTGTGAGTGCGTAAGTGATCGTTTAAGTTGTTGATTGATTCTGTAAGGACAGCGATTTGAACTTCTGGAGATCCAGTATCGTTCTCATGAGTTTTGTACTCATTGATCAGTTCATTTTTACGTTCTTGAGTGATTGCCATCCTGTTCACCTCCTAATGTTTATCCCCTGTCACTGAGCAAGCGTCGGTGACTCGACTTGCCAAGCAAAGGTTCTTATTTTTGGTACGTTTATAAGAATACAGCTTTTCAGGACAAAAATCAAGTTAAACCTTCATTATTTTCAAAGTAGCCGACAGCTGCGTCTTTATCCCTCGAAATTTGGGCAACCAGTTCGTCTACGCCTGAGAACTTCCTCTCTGAACGCAAATAGCGGTGCCATTCTATCTCTACTTCAGAGCCGTAAATTTCCCTGCTGAAATCGAAGAGGTGGACCTCTATTGAGGGCCGGTCGGCAGCCGGCTTATTGAATGTCGGTTTATAGCCGACATTGCAGACGCCTTCTACCCAGCTCCCATCAACGCGCATCCTGGCGGCATACACCCCTGTCGGCGGATAGATATAGCTGGTTCCGATGTCGATGTTTGCGGTTGGAAAGCCGATCGTCCTGCCCCGCTTATCTCCATGGATGACAGTGCCGCGCGTGGTATAATATCTGCCCAGCAGTCCCGGAAGTTCTTCTGTATGCCCCTCTCTGATTTTCTGGCGGATGAGGGTGGAACTGATTTTTTCCGTGCCGTCTGTGAGCTTGTCGACCACGGTGTATGTAAATTCTTCCCTTGAATGAAACGGAAGGGTCTCCATTGTGCCTTTGCCCATCCTGCCATAGCTGTAGTCGAAACCAGCCACTATATGCCTGGCATTGAGACCGATCAGGTATTGGTCAGCAAACTCCTGGGGAAGCAGGCTGGCAAAGCTGCTGCTGAATTCGACGACAAATAAATAATCGGCGCCAAGCTTCGATATCTCTTTGATTTTATCTTCAAGAGGCGTTATATACTCTATATGCTGTACGCTTTTCCCCAGTACGACAGAAGGGTGGGGATCAAAGGTCATGACTGCGCTTTTCAGCCCTTTTTGCTCTGCCGCTTTTTTCGCTTCAAGAATGACTTTCTGATGTCCGAGATGAACCCCGTCAAAATAACCCAGGGCCATGGACAGCCCGGGAAAATCCGTTCTGGCAAATTGATGGGGATGTTTAATAGCAATGACTTCCATTGATGATACTCACCTTTTTCTATTGCTGGATACTATGCTTCGTTTCTAAGCACTTTTGACGGCTTCATAAGGCCGGGCTTTGCCGGATGGTGAAGATAGATGGCCAGGGCAGTCCCTGCCTCTGTCTGGACGACAATCGGGCCTGTTTCTTTCTCCAGGAAATCCGGTATATTCAGAAGTGCTCCATTTTTTACTTTCTCTGCAACTGTATCACTAATCGTGTATTTCGGCAAATGAGAAATCCCCTCTTCGAGCGGCCTGATTTTTGCTGCAAGCTCACCGCTTTCCTGTAGAGCTTCAATGTCTTTGAATGTCAGGCACTCTTCTTTCGCAAAAGAGGCTGAGCGGATTCTTTCAAGGCCCGACATATGGGCAGGATAACCCAGCGCTTCACCGATCATTACAGCAAGCGTACGGATGTAAGTCCCTTTGCTGCATTCGACCCGGAAGCGGAAAGAAGGATTGGGCCCTTCAAATTCCTGCTCCTCGCTCAGCAGCTCGATTGAGTAGATGCTGACCTTTCGTGTCGGCCTCTCTACCTCGATTCCTTTTCTGGCATATTCATAAAGCCTTTTGCCATTCACCTTTACAGCAGAGTACATAGGCGGCGTCTGTGTGATCTCACCCTTTAGATTCTCAAGGACATCGATGACTTGTGCTCTTGTAACTCTACCGGCAACAGGTTTTTCTTCAATTTTTTCACCAGATGCGTCTTCTGTTGAAGTGGAAAAGCCTAGTGTGACTTCGCCCTCATAAGCCTTTCCGGCATCGGTGATATATTCCGCGACTTTTGTGGCCCTGCCAATGCAGATGGGAAGGACTCCCGTCACATCCGGATCAAGTGTGCCGGTGTGGCCGATCCTTTTCATCCTCAGGATTTTGCGCAGCTTGAATACACAATCATGGGATGTCATCCCTTTAGGTTTAAATAACGGTATGATTCCTTCCATTTCCATACCCCTCCAATACTATATGTACGCTGGCTCCCCGGCCTGGACAGCCAAAAAAAGGATAGACCAGAGTCTATCCTTTTCCGGAAGCTTATTCTTTATCCTGTTCTTCTTTAGATTGGCCTTCTTCCTGGATTTTATGAAGAAGTGTATCAATGCGATTTCCATAATCGATTGATTCATCAAACTCAAAGATGATTTCAGGTGTTTTGCGAAGCCGGATGCGCTGTCCAATTTCTGAACGGATGAACCCTTTTGCTTTGGCAAGTCCTTTGAGCGTGTTTTCCCTTTTCTCTTCATCGCCGAGAACCGAGATATACACGGTTGCCTGCTGCAGGTCTCCGGTAACAGCAACATCAGTTACAGTCACAAAGCCAATGCGGGGATCCTTGATCTTTCGGCCAATGATCTCGCCAAGCTCTTTCTTCATTTGTTCTCCAACTCTGTTTGCTCTATGGCTCATATGATCACCTCTTGTTAAAGCCACTCTATATCTGTGATTGTCCGTTCTATTTCCGGAAACGAATCGATTAGCTTGAGAGCGTTCTGCAGCTCCGCTTCAGCGGAGACACGGGCAGAAGCAACTGCCGCAACGGCAATTTTAGTCCTCTGCCACGTATCCTGGAAATCAACTTCAGCAACAGACAGATTATGCCTCTGCCTGAGCCGCATGATGATCCTCTGCAGAACAGCCCTTTTTTCTTTTAAAGAATGTGCATCATAAATCATGCATTCGCAGGCTGCAAGGCCAACTACCATTAACGTTCCACTTCTTCCATGATATATGCTTCGACAACGTCTCCTTCTTTTACATCATTGAAATTTTTGATGGTAATTCCGCACTCGTAGCCCTGGCTGACTTCTTTCGCGTCATCCTTAAAGCGTTTGAGGGCATCGATTTCGCCTTCAAAAATGACCACTCCGTCTCGGATGAGGCGGATGCCGCTGTCACGTGTGATTTTCCCATCTGTAACATAGGAGCCGGCAATCGTTCCAACCTTTGATACCTTGAAGGTTTGGCGGATCTCAGCCTGGCCGATGACTTTCTCTTCGAATTCCGGATCAAGCATGCCTTTCATGGCTGATTCGATCTCGTCGATCACTTTGTAGATGATTCTGTGGAGGCGAACATCCACTTCCTCAGTATCTGCTGCACGCTTCGCATTATTATCAGGCCTTACGTTAAAGCCGATGACAATGGCATTTGAAGCAGCGGCAAGGGTGATGTCTGATTCATTGATCGCACCGACTGCTGTATGAATGATCCTTACATTGACACCTTCAACATCTATTTTATTCAAGGCAGCTGCAAGCGCCTCGGCGGACCCTTGAACATCCGCTTTGATAATGATGTTTAGATCTTTCATTTCCCCTTGTTTCATATGTTCAAACAAGTTATCAAGGCTGACGCGCGTCTTTTCGCTTCTCTGGGCCTGGATCGCCTGCTGTGAACGCACTTCGCCGACCTGGCGGGCTGTTTTTTCATCCTTGAATACGACAAAGCGGTCGCCTGCAAGCGGCACATCATTCAGACCAGTGATTTCAACCGGTGTGGATGGACCTGCTTCTTTGACGCGGCGGCCAAGATCATTGACCATTGCACGCACACGTCCAAACGTCGTGCCGACTACGATTGGATCGCCGACCTTAAGTGTTCCATTCTGGACAAGAAGGGTAGCAACTGAACCCCTGCCTTTGTCAAGCTGTGCTTCAATGACCGTTCCGACTGCATTGCGGTCAGGGTTGGCTTTGTATTCTTCAACCTCGCTGACAAGAAGGATCATCTCAAGCAGGGAGTCGATTCCATCTCCAGTCAGGGCTGAAAGCGGAACAAAGATCGTTTCTCCGCCCCACGCTTCAGGCACAAGTCCGTGCTCTGTCAGTTCCTGCATCACGCGGTCAGGATTGGCAGCAGGCTTATCCATTTTGTTGACGGCAACGATGATCGGCACCTCGGCTGCCTTTGCATGGTTGATTGCTTCTACAGTCTGAGGCATAACTCCGTCGTCAGCTGCAACAACCAGGATTGTAATATCCGTGATCTTTGCTCCACGGGCACGCATAGTCGTAAACGCGGCGTGTCCCGGTGTATCAAGGAAAGTAATCTTCTTGCCGTTTTCTTCTACCTGATAAGCACCGATATGCTGGGTGATTCCGCCGGCCTCGCCTGCAGTCACCTTTGTGTTCCTGATGCTGTCAAGAAGAGTCGTTTTACCATGGTCAACGTGGCCCATGATCGTTACGACAGACGGCCTTTCAGACAGTTCAGCACTTTCATCTTCTGTGAAGTAAACCTCAAGGTCAGTTGTATCGATGAGGATTTCTTCCTCTACTTCCACGCCGTATTCACCGGCAATCAGCTCGATGGCATCTTTGTCAAGATCCTGGTTGATCGTAGCCATTACGCCAAGCATAAAGAGCTTTTTGATAATTTCTGAAGGTTCACGGTGAAGCTTCTTAGCGAGCTCCGCCACAGTCAATGAATCACTGAAGGTGATTTTAGCCGGAAGTTCTTTTTCTTTGCGGGGCTGAGGAGCATGGTTAGTATGCTGCTTCCCTTTATTCTGGTTATTGCGGTTGTTGCGGTTTTTATTATTGTTATTGTTGTTGTTCTTATTGCGGTTATTGTTGTTATTGCCGCGGCTGCTGTTATTGTTGTTATTGTTTCCAAATGACTTGGATTGATTGCCGCCGCCTGAACGGTTTGCCGGTGCAGATGGCCTTGCTTTGTCGCGGCTGCCGCTATTGCTGTTCTGCTCGCCTGAAGCTTTTGGCCTTGGCTGGCTGTTCTGCTGCGGCTTTTGATTTCCGGCTGACTGATTAGGCCTGGCTGGTTTAGTGTCGGCCTTTTTGCCGAAAATTTCATCCAGCTTTTTAACAGCATCGTTTTCAATCGTTGTCATATGGTTTGAAACTTCCACGTTCATGTCTTTCAATTTTGTAATAACGTCTTTGCTTGAAATATTGAATTTCTTTGCATATTCATAGACGCGCATTTTACTCATATTTTCACCCCCGGTAGAATTAATCGAGCAGCGTCAACAGTTTTTTTGCAAACCCGCTGTCAAGGACAGCCACAACTACACGTGCTTCTTTTCCGATCGCTTGACCAAGAAGGTGACGATTTTCCACTATTTTATATGGAACGTTATAGGATTTACATTTGTCTGTCACTTTTTTTGCTGTATTCGCAGACGCATCTGCTGACAGCAGCACGAGCTTCGCCTTGCCGCCCCTTATTTCTTTGACGGAGAGCTCTTCACCCGATATAATCTTGCGTGCTCGATTGGCCAAGCCAAGCAATGACATCCATTGATTTGAGTTCATCAGGATAGTCGTTTCTCCTTCTCTATGAGCTCTAAAAGCTCTTCATATATAGAATCATCCACTGCTGCATCCAGATGATTTGAGAGTATGTTTTTCTTTTGTGCTGATAAGACTGCTTCTTTATCTCTGGAAAGATAAGCTCCCCGGCCTGACTTTTTCCCGGTCAGATCCAAAGAGACCTCGCCTTCCTTAGAGCGAACGATGCGAACCAGTTCTTTTTTCGGCTTCATTTCACCGGTAGCGACACATTTACGCATGGGAACCTTTTTATTCTTGTTCACGATCATTCACCCTTTCTTACTCCCTGTGTTCATCTGCGTCATAATCAGATTCAAAATCTGCCTCTTCTTCCGCAGTGAAGTCTGTATCAGTATCATAATCCGCATCATCAGCGTAATCTTCTTCATCAAAAGTAAGAAGTGACTCTTCACGAGGGAAAATGCCTGATTCACGGGCTTCAGTCTCAGATTTAATGTCGATTTTCCAGCCGGTCAGCTTGGCAGCAAGGCGCGCATTCTGCCCGCGCTTCCCGATTGCAAGCGAAAGCTGGTAATCCGGCACGATTACGGTTGTTGCCTTATCTTCTTCATTCACAATAACATCCAGCACCTTGGAAGGGCTCAATGCATTGGCTACAAAGACAACCGGATCCGGCGACCATTTAACAATGTCGATCTTCTCGCCTTTCAGCTCATTGACGACTGCCTGTACACGAGTCCCTTTTGGACCTACGCAGGATCCAACCGGATCGACTTCGCTGTTGTCAGCATGAACTGAGATCTTGGAACGGTCTCCCGCTTCCCTTGAAACCGATTTAATTTCAACGGTGCCGTCATAAATTTCAGGCACTTCAATTTCAAACAGGCGCTTCAATAAGCCAGGATGCGTCCGGGAAACAAAAATCTGCGGCCCTTTAGTCGTTTTCTCAACTTTCGTGATAAAAACCTTGATCCTGTCATGAGGCTTATATTGTTCATTCGGCATCTGCTCATTGGCCGGAAGGATGGCTTCGATCTTGCCGAGGCTGACGTAAATGAATTTAGGGTCCTGCCTCTGTACGATCCCGGTCATGATGTCTTCTTCGCGGTCGATGAATTCTGAATAGATGATCCCGCGCTCTGCCTCACGGACACGCTGTGTTACAACCTGCTTCGCAGTCTGTGCAGCGATTCGGCCGAAGTCCTTCGGAGTGACCTCTAATTCAACCACATCTTCAACCTGATAATTCGGGTTGATGCCCTTGGCTTCATCAAGGCTGATTTCAAGACGCGGGTCAAAGACCTGCTCTACTACTTCCTTGCGGGCAAAAACCCTCATCGTTCCGCTTCCAAGGTTCAAATCGATGCGGACATTTTGCGCCTGGTTGAAGTTTCGGCGGTAAGCTGAAATCAAGGCTGCTTCAATGGCCTCAATAATGATATCCCGAGAAATTCCTTTTTCTTTTTCCAGCAACGTCAGAGCATCCAGCAATTCACTGCTCATGAGATTGTATCCCCCTTTAATCTCCTAAATCTCGTTTCTTCCTTATGAGAAAGTAACTGCCAAACGGGCATTGGCCACTTTTTCATAAGGAATGGAAATTGTTTTTATTCTTGTTTTGACCCTGACTTCCACAGTCACTGTCTCACCATCAAATTGAGTGAGCTTACCTTCAAACGTTTTTTCGCCATCTATTGGTTCATACGTTTTAATGAGGACATTTTTTCCGATTGCACTTTTATAGTCCTTCTCTTTTTTCAGAGGGCGTTCAGCACCCGGCGATGAGACTTCCAGGAAATAGTTATAAGGAATAGGATCGAGTTCGTCGAGCTTTTCGCTGAGCCTTTCGCTGACAAGGCCGCATTCTTCAATGTCGACACCCTGCTCCTTATCAATAAATACGCGAAGGAACCACTCTTTTCCTTCTTTCACATATTCAATATCAACCAGCTCCAGATTGAGTTCATCCACAATAGGGGTGACCAGCTCTTCGACGGTTTCAGTCACTTTGCTCATAATTTCCCTCCTTTGGTGTTAAGGCATCCTTAAACCCGTATGTAATATCCCGGGATGCTCAGGCCCATGCCTGTAAAAAGCCCGGCCCCGGCATTTAAAGAGACCCCCCTCTAAGGGGGGGCTTTCAGCCGGAACATGCTTCTTTCACAGAGCAGATGCCTGGAGAAGCGTTCAGAAATTAGCGTACACAACACGAAAGAGTGGGTTGCCCCACTCTTTTTCGAGAGTTATCCTTAGTATTTCCAATAAAACTATACCATAACCAAATTTTTTATGCAAATGGAATAGCCGTGCTGGCAAGGGTTTGCCATGCCAGCAGAGTCAGCAGCCAAACGTCTGGTTTAGAATAATGACAGCTGGTTTTGATCAGGGAGCGACTCCAGGCAGCCGTGATTATCCAGGTACTCAAGGATTGTTTTGGAAATCCTTCCTCTTTGCTGGAGATCTTCTTTAGAAAGAAACTCCCCTTCTCCCCTTGCCTTTACAATGTTAAGGGCTGCATTTGTGCCAAGCCCCGGTATTGCATTGAATGGCGGGATGAGAGAATCGCCGTCGATGATGAAATCAGTTGCATCCGAACGGTATAAGTCCACTTTCGAGAATTTATAGCCGCGTTCGTTCATTTCCAGAGCAAGCTCCATGACGGTAAGAAGGTTCTTTTCCTTTGGAGATGCGTCAAGTCCTTTTGCATTGATTTCCTCGATCTTCGCCCTGATCGCCTGGGATCCGCGGACCATTGCTTCCACATCAAAGTCTTCAGCCCTGACCGTAAAGTAAGCCGCATAGTAAAGGAGGGCATGGTGGACTTTGAAATAAGCGATCCGGACAGCCATCAGCACATAGGCGGCAGCATGTGCTTTCGGGAACATATATTTAATCTTTTTGCAGGAATCAATATACCATTCCGGCACTTCATTTTTTCGCATTTCTTCTTCCATATCATCAGAGAGTCCCTTTCCTTTACGGACCGACTCCATGATCTTAAAGGCAAAGGCAGGCTCCAGCCCCTGATAGATCAGATAGACCATAATGTCATCACGGCAGCCTATTACTTCACTCAGAGTACAGATGCTGTTATGGATAAGCTCCTGTGCATTGCCGAGCCATACATCCGTCCCGTGCGACAGGCCTGATATCTGGACAAGCTCAGAGAAAGTGGTCGGCTTTGTATCCTCAAGCATCTGGCGGACAAAGCGCGTCCCGAATTCCGGTATGCCAAGCGTCCCTGTTTTACACATGATCTGATCTTGAGTAACGCCCAATGATTCAGTCCCGGAGAAAATCTTCATGACCTCGGGATCATCAGTCGGTATTGTCTTAGGGTCGATCCCGCTCAGATCCTGGAGCATCCTGATGACAGTCGGGTCATCATGGCCGAGTATATCGAGCTTCAGGAGATTATCATGAATTGAATGGAAGTCAAAATGGGTCGTCTTCCATTCAGATGTTCTGTCATCGGCCGGAAACTGGATCGGCGAGAAATCGAAGATATCCATATAGTCAGGGACAACGATGATACCCCCCGGATGCTGGCCGGTCGTTCTTTTTACGCCTGTGCATCCTGATGCAAGGCGGTCAATCTCTGCACCGCGGATCTGCAGGTTGTTGTCCTGCTGATATGCCTTAACATATCCGTAAGCCGTTTTATCTGCTACAGTGCCGATCGTTCCCGCACGGTAAACATTGTCTTCACCGAACAATACCTTTGTGTAATTATGTGCCCTCGGCTGATATTCGCCTGAGAAGTTCAAGTCAATATCAGGGACTTTGTCCCCTTTGAATCCAAGGAACGTTTCAAACGGGATGTCATGGCCGTCTTTGCGGTAGGGAATATCGCAGGTCGGGCAGTTTTTGTCAGGAAGATCAAAGCCCGATCCGACAGAGCCGTCGTTAAAGAACTCGGAATGCTTGCAGGCCGGGCAGACATAATGCGGCGGCAGCGGGTTTACTTCCGTAATCTCGGTCATGGTTGCGACAAAAGAAGAACCGACCGATCCCCGCGAACCAACGAGATACCCATCATTCAGCGATTTTTTTACTAGCTTATGAGAGATGAGATAAATAACGGCAAATCCATGGCCAATGATGCTCTTAAGCTCTTTTTCAAGCCTGGCCTCGACGATTTCCGGCAGTTCATCCCCGTAAATCCGCCTTGCCATGTCATAGCTCATATTGCGCATTTCTTCATCCGCACCATCGATTTTCGGAGTGTACAAGTCGTCCTTGATCGGTTTAATGGAATCAATCATGTCGGCAACTTTATTCGTGTTTTCGACAACAATTTCCTTTGCCTTTTCCTTGCCGAGGAAGGAGAAGGCGTCGAGCATTTCATTGGTTGTCCGGAAATGTACATCCGGGAGCTGGTGGCGGTTCAGCGGATTGGCGCCGCCCTGTGAATTGATCAGGATCTTCCTGTATATTTTATCAACAGGATTCAAGTAATGGACATTCCCGGTAGCTGCGACAGGGATGTCCAGTTTTTCACCAAGCTTCACGATATTCGAAATGATTTCTTCCAGTGCTTTTTCATCCCTGACCAGCTCCAATTCAATCAGGTGTGCATAGACAGCTTTTGGATGGACTTCAAGATAGTCGTAAAAGGAAGCCAGATCTTCAGCTTCTTCCGGCCCCTTCTGCATCATCGCTTCAAAAACCTCGCCGCGGTCGCAGCCAGAGCCGACAAGGATACCTTCCCTGTACTTTTCAAGCAATGAACGGGGAACCCTCGGAACCCGGTAAAAATAGTTCATATGTGAAATGGATACAAGTTTAAATAAATTCTTAAGGCCCGCCTCTGTTTGGGCCAGCAGTGTGCAATGGGACGGACGCGCCCTTTGGTAGGCATTGCCCTTGCCCATATTGTCATTAAGCTGATTATGATATTCAATGCCTTTTTGCATAACCTCTTTGAGCATCTTGATCAATAGATAACCTGTAGCTTCAGCATCATAAATGGCTCTGTGATGCTGTGTGAGCTCAACATCGAATTTCTTTGCCAATGTGTTCAGGCGGTGGTTCTTCATCTCAGGAAGCAGGAATCTTGCTAGTTCCAGAGTGTCGATGACAGGGTTGGCGGCTTTGCCGAGACCATATCTTTTATACCCTGTATTCAAAAAGCCCATATCAAATGAAGCGTTATGGGCAACCAGGATATCATTCTGGGACCACTCTTTAAACCTGCGGAGCACCTCTTCTACCTCTGGGGCATTCCTGACATCGTCATCCGTGATGCCTGTTAAATCTATCGTTGTCGCTGACAGAGGATGATGCGGGTTCGCAAATGATTCGAATCTGTCTATGATTTCGCCGTCATGTATTTTGACAGCCGCAAGCTCGATGATCGTGTCATAAACAGCGGAAAGCCCTGTTGTTTCGACGTCAAAGACGATATACGTACCTTCTGCCAGAGGGATCGGGGCAGAATTATAGGCAATCGGAACGCCGTCATCAATCAGATTGATTTCGACTCCGTAAAGGATTTTAATATCATTTTTCTTTCCGGCACCAAATGCCTCAGGGAATGACTGCGCCACGGCATGGTCTGTAATGGCAATCGCCTTATGTCCCCATTTTTTCGCCTGTGATACCAGCGCACTTACCGATGAAACTGCGTCCATCTGGCTCATAGGCGTATGAAGGTGAAGCTCGACCCGTTTCTCGTCTTCCGGTGCCGTGTCTTTTCTCAGGACCGGCTTAATCTCATTAATGTCGTTTCCGATCATGACCAGGTCACGAACAAAAGTATCATTCTGAATGCTTCCGCGCACCTTCACCCACATGCCTTTTTGGACATGCTGGAACAGGGCTGCATCTTCTTTATCGCGCGAGAACATTTTGACCATGATGGAGCTTGTATAGTCTGTGACCTTAAAAGTCAGCAAGGTCCTGCCGCTTCGGAGCTCTTTTGTTTCAGCTGCAAAAATAAAGCCTTCAACCGCAACCCTGCGCTCTTCATCCACAATTTCCTCAAGACGCCTGAAGTCGGCATCGTCCTTGATGGTAAGGCCGATAGAAAGCGGTCCCTGCAGCTCGCCGGAGCCTGAGTCTCCCTCGGCTTCTTTTTTCTGCATATCGATCATTGCCTGGCGGCCCCGTTCCTGATCTTCCTGCTGCTTTGCCTTCAGGAATTGCTCATATTCGGCGTTTGATGAGGAATCGGCATTTATTTCTGTATCGATTGTCAGCATGGGAAAGCCAAACGTCTGGAAGACATTCGCTATCATGCCGGCATACTTCCGCTTGATCGCCAGCCCTTCCATTTCATTGCGGACATTCAATATGACTTTCGTTCCCTGAACCTTCGGCGTCTGTTCATTCAGAAGCTTGATCAGCGGAGGTGATATCCCCTCGATTTCCTGGATGCAGCTTTTCCAGTAATCCAGGAGAAGCTCTTGTGTGAAGTTCTGGTCTGCCACTTCTATCGTAAAAGATGTGTTTGCTATATGTGAAAATGTTTTTTCAAGCTGGACAGAAAACCGGCTGAAGACACTGCATGGCAGGATGCTGTCAAACATGAAGTAAAAATGCCATTTCTTCGCTTGCTTTTCTATTACCACTTTGTCTATTTGTGCATTTTCGAAATGCTTTACAAAGGCATCTTCTGTGAGTTGAAGCTGCTGGAGCAAGAGGTGGAATCGCTCTTTTTTGCCTGTGGCATCGCTCATCGTTCTCTCTCCTATCCTTAAAATCTATTTTCTATTTGTGATTGTTTTTTTGGTTAGAAACATTAGTCATTATACCATAAAGAGTGGGTGTGTTTTGAAAAAGAAATAGTGTGAAAATGAAGTTGGTTTTAATTTGGCATGTCTACTTTTTAAAGTCTTTTACATTATCAATTAGAACAATGATATCTAACCCCTGGAGTAATTTGGTTGTGATTTGCAGAATAATATTCTGCTGTAAATGAGCCTGTTGATTTCCGTTGCAGGCACTTCGCTTTCCGTGGGGCGGAGTTGAGCCTCCTGATATGAACGAAACTGTCAAGATTCCCACTCCACCATCGTTTTGGTTTTATTTTTGGGCACTTTTAAGAAGAGAAGCTATTTTGGCTTCTTGTGCTGGTTAGATATTTAGCCAAATTGGCTAGAATAGCTTCTTCTTTAGCTTACTGACCAATTCTCATCGCTTGGATGGGCGGTCAAGTGGTCTCCTTGACGGCCCATCCAAGCGATGAGAGGCTAGTTAGAGCTAAAAGAAGGAATAATCGACCTCCTGTTATTGATAGGAATAGAAGATAAAAACACGGCACGAAGGCAAAAACTCAACTGCGGTTATCATTCTGATATTCGTGGGTTTTCACATTTTATCTTTCCGTATAAAGGACCTGCCACTAACTCGCGACGTGCGTTAATCTATTAAGATATAGCACAGAGGAGGCACGTGGATCTTCCTTTCCGGTTTTTCTCTTTGCCTTCGAGCCCTATTCTCAGTTCTATTTAAAACCTCTATCTTCCGATAGATCACTACTTCTCTTTTTTACCCTTGAGGAATGTCTTCTACTTCTTGCATCACTGCCCAAATAAATCCTGCCAATTCTCTCGCGACAGCTGTAACGGCTTTTGGACTTTCTTTACCTCTCGCTAGTAAACGGAAATACTTTTTATGCAGCCTGTTCTGTGCCTTCCATGATATTGCCTGGATAGTTGGAGACTGGCCGTTTTGTCGTTTTTTAAGTTCTCCTTTCACAGCTGGCTTATATCTATAGCTCCATGAGGCCTCTACCAATAATCGCCGCACATGCCGATTTCCTGTTTTGGTTATCTGTCCTTGGCTTCTTCTTTCTCCACTTGAATACTCGCTAGGTATCAGACCAACATACGCCATGAATTGTTTGGGCGTAGTAAAACGTTTAAACGAACCGATTTCTGCCACAATGCTTGTCGCTGTGATAAAAGCCACACCCCTTAATGATTGGAGTGCCTGAATTTTCTGGGCGTGAACCCCTTCATTGGACTGAATCCTAATTTCTTCTTCCAGCCTTAGAATCCGTTGTGATAATTCTTTAATTTGGTGATAGTATTCCTGGAAAGTGATTTGCAGGGAAGTGTTTTCAAACTTTAAAGTATCAAGCCATTCAAAATACTTTTTTGTCCACTTGTTTATTCCACTTGGTGGTTTAATGTCATTGCGAAGTAAAAACTTACTTAATCGATGCTTCCCCCTCAGTTCGTCTTCTTTGGCGTCTTCTCTGCATCTAATAAGATCCCGCAGCGCCTCATTTTCTTTATCTGGAACATAGATGGCAGTCAATTCGCCAGCACGGTACAAATGAGCTAAGCGAATAGAATCCCTGCGGTCCGTCTTAATGCGTTCTCCGGGTCTTTTAGGAATAAGAGAAGGGGCAATTACCGAGCACTGAATCCCCATTGCCATAAGTAGCCGATAAAGTGGATATCCGGTCGGACCGGCTTCATAACACACTCGGAGTGTTTCAGGCCTGCCTAACTTTTTCATTAATTTCTTTACTGCTTCTGGGGTATGGGGGATCAATCCCCAGTATCTAGGCTCTGCCCGGCCTTCTTCTGCGATAGCGACCGCAATCTTTTCTTTTGAGACGTCTAAACCTACGTATTTTATGGTATCCTGCATAATAACTAGCTCCTTCCGTAATGTAGCTCTGATTTGGGAATGTATTTTAACAGTAAACATTCTAACCAGATTAACCTACGATGTTACGAGTAGGAGCTAGTTTCGTTCATGATAACTCGCGCTTGCGCGCTGTGGGGTCTCAACATTTCCGCTATCTCCCACAGGAGTCTTCGTGCCTTCCACTCCAATCAACAGGGGCTTTGAATTTTTTTTGCGTATTAAATTTCTAAAAACCAAATTCCTATGCTCTATTCCTGCAAATTGTTTCTGCTTTTATATGGGGTGTTGAGTTTCGTTGCAGGCACTTCGCTTTCCGTGGGGCGGAGTTTGAGCCTCCTCGCGCTTGCGCGCTGCGGGGTCTCAGCCTTGCCGCTATTTCCCACAGGAGTCTTCGTGCCTTCCACTCCAATCAACAGGCTTTTATATTTTTTTTTCAGTTCTAATAACTTTTAATATCCTACATAGAAATGAATCTTTCACTAACTATTTTCCCCAAATGAAAACGGACCCCGCAGCGGGATCCGTCTATAGTCTTAAATTACTTTTGTGAAGTAAGGATGGACGCAATATGCTCTAATAGCTGGTCTTTGTGGATTTCTTCCATTTCGCCTGTGCTTCTTACTTTTACTTCGACGATGCCTTCGGAGGCTTTTTTGCCGGCTGTTATTCTGACTGGAAGTCCGATGAGGTCGGCGTCGGCAAATTTTACGCCGGCTCTTTCGGGCCTGTCGTCAAAGAGTACTTCGTAGCCATTTCCACGGAGTTCTTTGTAAAGCTCTTCTCCGAGGCCTGCCTGTGCTTCGTCCTTCATGTTTACGGCAATGACGTGAACCTTGAATGGCGCGAGATCTGCCGGCCATATGAAGCCTTTGTCATCGTTGTACTGTTCGGCGATTGCTGCAAGGATACGGGATACCCCGATGCCATAGCAGCCCATGATCATCGGCTGGGTACGGCCGTTCTCGTCAAGGTAAACGGCATTCATTGCTTCACTGTAGCGGGTGCCAAGTTTGAAGACATGGCCGACTTCAATGCCCTTTGCAAAAAGGATTTTGCCGTTTCCATCCGGCGAGAGGTCGCCTTCCTGGATAAAGCGGAGATCGGCAAATTGAGAGACTTCAAAATCGCGTCCGGCATTGACATTGATATAGTGGAATCCTTCTTCATTCGCACCGCATACGCCGTTCACTACTGCTTCCACAGCATGGTCTGCAACAATTTCAACATCTTTAGCGCCGATTGGGCCCAGTGATCCTACAGAACAGCCAAGGATGCTGCGTGTTTCTTCCGGAGAAGCCAATTCAGCCGAAGCAGCTGAGAAGAGGTTCTTCAGTTTAATATCGTTTACCTCGTGGTCACCGCGGACAAGAACCAGCACATATTTGTCATCAACCTTGAAAAGAAGGGATTTAATGCATTCCTCGCTTGACACATTCAGGAATGAAGACACTTCTTCAATCGACCTTTGATTTTCCGTCTGGACCTTTTCCAATTCCTTTGGAGCGGCATCACTTTTCGCATAGGCGTTGATGACTGGTGCCATTTCAACATTGGCAGCATAATCCGAAGCATCGGAATAAGCAATCGTATCTTCCCCGATATCGGAAAGCACCATGAATTCATGGGTATCTTTTCCGCCCATAGCGCCAGAATCAGCAATAACTGCCCTGAAGTTCAGTCCGCAGCGTGTAAAGATATTAGAGTAGGCTGTAAAGAGCCTGCTGTAAACTTCATCAAGGCTTTCCTGTGAAGAATGGAAAGAGTACGCATCTTTCATGATGAATTCGCGCCCGCGCAGAATTCCGAAACGCGGCCTCTGTTCATCCCTGAATTTTGTCTGGATCTGATAAAGCGTCAATGGCAGTCTTTTATATGATTTTACTTCGTCACGTACCAGGCTGGTGATTACTTCTTCATGGGTTGCACCCAAAGCAAACTCCCGGTCATTACGATCCTTTAATCTCATAAGCTCTGGCCCGTATGTATACCATCTTCCTGATTCCTGCCACAGCTCAGCCTGCTGGAGCGCCGGCATCAACAGTTCGCTCGCCCCTGCGTCATCCATTTCTTCCCGGACGATGGCCTCGATTTTCTGCAGCACTTTTCGTGCCATTGGCAGATAGCTGTATACACCCGCTGCGTTCTGGCGGATGAATCCTGCCCTGAGGAGAAGCTGGTGGCTTCTGACCTCGGCATCTGCCGGTACTTCTCTTAAAGTTGGGATAAGTGTCATGCTTTGCTTCATAATCAGCACCTCTTCGTTTCATATATTGATTCTTAATCAGTGTAAGGGCTTGTCCTGTTTCCCGGGTATCCGGAGAAAAAACTGGGCTATCGCCGGTTCTGGAGATAGCCGCAGATGTTTATTTTATTCTATTGCAGGAAGAAACGCTGGATATCATTCCATGTGACAACAAGCATCAGCAGCATAAGGAGGGCGAATCCGATAAAATGGACCATCCCTTCCTTGTTGCGGTCGATCGGCTTGCCCCGCAATGCTTCCACTGCAAAAAACATAAGCCTTCCGCCATCAAGTGCCGGAATTGGGAGCAGATTCATGATTCCAAGGTTGATGCTCAGTATTCCTGCCCATTTCATCAGATAATAGATGCCTGATTTAGCCACTGTATCTGTTGATACATAAATGCCGACAGGGCCTGATAAAGCATCAATGGAGAACTGGCCTGTGACAAGCTTACCAAGCATGACGAAAATTTCTTTCGTCCATGTGTATGTTTCTTCTGCACCATAAGCGATGGCTTTCAGCGGAGATTTCTCCATCGGGCTGTACACGCCGATTATGCCAATGGTTTCTTTGCCTTTTTCCCCTTCAACTTCCCTTGCCTCAGGAGTTACAGGGATTTCAAGCTCTTCTCCGTCGCGGCTCAGGATGAAATCCAGCTCTTTACCTGGACTCTTCTGGATGATTTCCACCACATCGTTCCAGCTAGAGATTTCAGCGCCATTGATGCTCTGGATCTGATCTCCTTCAAGGAGGCCAGATTCCTTCGCAGCTCCATCAGGCGTCAGCCGGCCAAGCTCAGGTTCGTTTGTCGGCATCCCCTGAAGAAGGCCGATCAGTACAAATACGACAAATGCAAGGATGAAGTTCATCATCGGTCCGGCAAATATGGCCATGGTCCTCTGTCCGAGCGTCTTGGAAGCAAACTGCCTGTCATACGGGGCGATGAGCGTTTCCACACCATCCTCGACAAGGAGAGCATCCTTGTTGATCGGATATGAAACAAGCCTTTCTTCCTCTTCACCCTCGGCATAGCCGCGGATGACAAGATCATGCTCGATGTCGGCATATTCCACTTCAATCGGCCTTGCATCCGGATATTTATCTTTATTATTAAGGATGATTTTGCTGACCCGTTCGTCATTATCCAAAATCAAACCAACACGATAGCCCGGTTTGATTTCCACCATTTCAGGATCTTCCCCTGCCATCCTGACAAATCCCCCAATCGGAAGCAGACGGATGGTGTAGACAGTTTCTCCTTTTTTATGGGAGAACACCTTGGGGCCGAAACCTATGGCAAATTCACGGCAAAGAATGCCGGCCCTTTTGGCGAATACAAAGTGCCCCAACTCATGGAAAAAAACAAGGGCTCCGAAAATGATAATAAAGGCTATCACAGTATCCAAAAATATAACCACCTTTTTTTAGAGGTTGTTCAGTAAGAAAAGCGAAAGCGGCCCGCGCCGTGCGGCAAAGTCTGCCTGGCCCTCATCCTGCAGGCTTCAAGGGTAACAGGCTGGTAGGTTTTTATTTGACTTTTCGCCAGCCGGCTTTCCCGCAAGCGGATGGCGCATGGAGCCGGAAAGCCGGCAATCTTCAAGCGCCAAAACCCTCTTTGGATCTCCTCTTTCCTGTACTGAACACCAGCTTATAGAAGCGCGTTTACCAGCTGCCTTGTCTGACGATCAACTTCCTGGATTTCCTCGAGGCCCGGGTTATCTGAAACAGCATGCTTTTCCATAGCCTTTTCGACTAAATCCTCTATCTGGAGGAAAGTGATTTTACCTTCCAGGAAAGCTGCAACCGCCGCTTCGTTAGCTGCGTTCAGGACAGCAGGAAGTGTGCCTCCCCGCCTGCCGGCATCAAATGCGAATTGCAGGCAGCGGAATCGGCTGTAATCCATCTCCTGGAAATGAAGCTGTCCGATTTCTGCCAGATTAAGCTTCTTGCCGGTCCGGTGGGGAAGGCGGTCCGGATATGTCAGGGCGTACTGTATCGGCACCCTCATATCAGGCGTCCCCAGCTGGGCGATGACAGAGCTGTCATGGAATTCCACCATAGAATGGATGATGCTTTCCTTATGAAGAAGGACCTCAATTTTTTCATATGCTATAGAAAACAGCCAATGGGCCTCTATCACTTCAAGACCTTTATTCATCATTGTTGCAGAATCAATGGTTATTTTAGCTCCCATAGACCAGTTTGGATGGTTTAAAGCCTGTTCAACAGTCACATCTTTGAGTTCTTCCCTTGTTTTATCGCGGAAGCTTCCCCCGGACGCTGTAAGGATGAGTTTATCGATATTCTTCTCTTTTTCCCCCTGAAGCGCCTGGAAGATAGCGGAGTGCTCACTGTCGACAGGAAGAAGCTCCACACCGTTTCTCCTGGCTGCATCCATGACGATATGGCCTGCAGTGACAAGTGTTTCCTTGTTGGCAATCGCAATTGTTTTCTTTGCTTCAATGGCCTGAAGTGTCGGCTGAAGGCCGACGCTGCCAAGGACAGCGTTAACGAGGACATCTGCTTTTGGATGTACGGCTGTTTCTATAAGCCCTTCCTGGCCATAAGCAAACTTAATTCCCGGGAACTCGCCTGCAAGTGTGTCTGCATCATTCTTCTCTGCAGCCGCTACCAGCTCAGGTTTGAATTCCGACATAATTTTCCTGCCAAGTTCAAGGTTTCTGCCGATGCTCATGCTGGCCAGCCTGAATTGCTCTGGATGCTCCCTTATAACATCAAGGGTCTGGGTGCCGATAGAACCGGTTGCCCCCATTAAACTAATATACTTCACTATTGTTCAACTCCTATTGTTTCAACAAGCTAGACTCTCCCGGCTAGTTAAGCAGCTGGAAGAAATGCAGAAGCGGCCATACGAATAAAAGGCTGTCAAACCTGTCCAGGATGCCGCCGTGCCCGGGAAGGATTGTCCCGGAATCTTTCACTTCATAATGCCTTTTAAGCGCCGATTCTGCCAGATCTCCTATTTGGCCGAAGATAGACAGAACAATCGTGATGAAAGTAAGCTGCATCAGTGTCGCGTCTATATCAGTCAGCAGGACGAACAGAACTGCAACGGCGACCGCACATACGACCCCGCCTATAAAGCCTTCCACCGTTTTATTCGGACTGATTTCAGGCCACAGCTTGTTTTTCCCCATGGCTTTCCCGATAAAATAGGCACCGGAATCTGTTGCCCATACAATGAATAAAGAGAAAAAGATAAATAAAATGCCTGCTTCACGTGTTTCAATAAAATAGTAAAAGCCAATCCCCACATATATGGATGCAAGAATTGAAAAGGCTGCATCATCAAAAGTAAATCTGTTCTTTGATGCCACGGTATAGGTCAGCAAAAGCAGGACAGCAAGCATCCCGATTTCTGTCTTTGATCCGGCAGCAAACTGCAATGCCGGCCATTCCTGTGCACCATCAGGAAGCATCAGCCCCCATAATAGAGCAAGTGTAATAATGCCGGGCACTGATAACATCTTAAGCCTGCGCATTTTCAATACTTCAAATAAAGCCGCGGCGGCAAGCACATAGGCAAGCAGCACAACCGGTGTCCCTCCGTATATGACAACAGGGATTAGTATAGCTCCAAATATGATCGCTGTTATGATTCTTTGCTTCATCTAGTTTTCAACACCTTTATTATACTCCTCCGAACCGCCTCTGACGGTTTTGGAACACCTCAATGGCCTCGAGCAATTCTCCCTCAGTGAAGTCCGGCCATAATACATCTGTGAACCAGAACTCCGTATAAGCCAGCTGCCACAGCATGAAATTGCTCAGGCGGATTTCTCCGCTTGTCCGGATCAGAAGATCGGGATCTTCCAGCCCTTCAGTCATTAAGTAGGCTGAAAAAACTTCTTCATTCAGTTCGCTTTCTTCCATTATGCCACTTTGGCAATCATTTAAGACCCGTTTGACGGCTTCGAGTATTTCTGCCCGGCTGCCGTAATTGAGAGCAAAGTTCAGAATGAGGCCATCATTGTCCTTTGTTTCTTCCATTGCCTTTTCAATCGCTCTGAGTGTATGGCCCGGAAGCTTATCTTTATAGCCTATCATCTGGACACGGACATTTTCCTCAACCAGCTCTGGAAGGAAAGTTCCCAGGAATTCTTCCGGAAGCTTCATGAGATAATCGACTTCAAGCTTCGGCCGTTTCCAGTTCTCAGTCGAAAAAGCGTAAAGGGTCAGAGTCTTGATTCCGAGCTCGTTGGCAAGCTTAGTCGTCCTCCTGACCACCTTCATCCCTTCATGGTGCCCTGCTATTCTCGGCAGGGCCCGCTTTTTGGCCCAGCGGCCATTCCCATCCATTATTATCGCTACATGAGAAGGTACTTTTTGTTCCCTTATTTTTATTATGCGCTCTCGGAGATCGGAAGAAGGTGCTTGGTTCTTCCATTTTTTAATTTTATTTAACATAAGACGGCTCCTTCAAAATGCGTTTCTCTTATCCTCCGAAAAAAGATCTTTCCCCAAAATGTACGATTTGCCTGTTCCCAAAATCCGCACGTTCTTATCATACCAAAAATAAATGAAGATATCTCTATAAAAAAGAATATGTAAACATAATAAAAATAAGAATACAAGAAGCAGCACATTATGGCAGGGTGCCATAATTATGCTCCATATCGCCATATGAGCAAAAAAACCCCCTATATACATAGAGGGTTCTTGTATATTTAGCTGATATAACACCGGAAAAAGAATTAAACCTCAAGAATTTCTTTTTCTTTGTCTTTTGTGATGCTGTCGACCTTTGTGATATGCTCATCTGTCATCTTCTGGATGTCATCTGAGTAGCCGCGAAGGTCATCTTCAGTAATCTCGCCGTTTTTCTCCAGCTTCTTCAGATCATCGTTGGCATCGCGGCGGATGTTGCGGATTGCGACCTTTGCATCTTCTGATTCTTTTTTGACTACCTTCACAAGCTCTTTCCTGCGTTCCTCAGTCAGGGCAGGGATGGCAAGGCGAAGCAGATTCCCGTCATTCGTAGGATTCAGGCCAAGGTCAGATTTAATGATCGCCTTTTCGATTTCTCCAAGAATGCTCTTATCATAAGGCTGGATGACGAGAAGGCGGGCCTCAGGCACGGAAATTCCAGCAAGCTGGTTGACCGGTGTAGGCGCCCCATAATAATCCACAGTGATCCTGTCAAGCAGCGAAGCGCTTGCCCGGCCTGCGCGGATGCTTGCAAGCTCCCGTGAATACGCCTGGATTGCTTTTGTCATACGTTCCTTCGAGTTTGAAATAACTTGTTTTGGCATTATTTATTCCCCCTGACGATCGTTCCGATTTTTTCACCGCATACGGCACGCTTAATATTGCCGTTATCCATAATTGAGAATACAATAAGCGGAATATTATTGTCCATGCATAAGGAGGAAGCTGTTGAATCCATTACGGCAAGCCCCTCTTTCAGGACATCCAGATAAGACAATTCTTCATATTTAACCGCATTTACATCTAGCCGAGGATCTGCGGAGTATACCCCATCTACATTATTTTTCGCCATTAAGATAACTTCTGCTTCGATTTCAGCAGCACGCAATGCTGCTGTAGTATCTGTTGAAAAATACGGGTTGCCAGTACCGGCTGCGAAGATTACGACACGCTTTTTTTCCAGATGGCGGATTGCACGCCTGCGGATATAAGGCTCTGCAACCTGGCGCATTTCGATGGATGTCTGAACGCGTGATTCAACATCCAGCATTTCAAGGCTGTCCTGAAGGGCAAGGGAATTCATGACAGTTGCAAGCATGCCCATATAGTCTGCATTCGCCCTGTCCATCCCCATCTCTTCCCCGATCTTCCCGCGCCAGATGTTGCCGCCGCCTACGACGACCGCCACTTCGACCCCAAGATCGGAAACTTCCTTCACCTGCTGCGCAACCGACTTGATGACAGAAGGATTAATGCCGAAGCCCTGCTCTCCTGCTAAAGCTTCACCGCTTAATTTTAAGACAACTCGTTTGTATTTAGGGCTGCTCATAAGAACCTCCATATGTATTGGAATTACATGATTTCTTGAAAAAGAGGGAACACAATGTGTTCCCCGATTACCTTCATAAAAGCAGATTCAACGGCTTTTATCTATTATTTTTTCACCTGGTTCATAACTTCTTCCGCAAAGTTGTCTTCGCGCTTTTCAATGCCTTCTCCTACTTCGTAGCGAACGAATTCGCTAAGAGTTCCGCCAGTTGATTTTACGAAGTCGCGAACCTTTTGGTCAGGATTCTTAACGAATGCCTGGTCAAGGACACAAACGTCTTCAAAATATTTGCTCAAACGGCCTTCTACCATTTTTGCAACAATGTTTTCAGGCTTGCCTTCGTTTAAAGCCTGCTGAGTCAGAACCTGGCGCTCGCGCTCTACTTCTTCAGCAGAAACTTCATCGCGTGACACATATTTAGGGTTCAATGCAGCAATGTGCATAGCTACGTCTTTAGCAGCCTGCTCATCAGTTGAACCTTCAAGAACAGTCAGAACGCCAATGCGTCCGCCCATGTGCAGGTAAGCACCGAATGCGTCGCTGTCAGTCTTGCTTTTCACTTCAAAACGGCGAAGGGAAAGCTTTTCTCCGATCTTAGCGATTGCAGCATTGATGTGCGCTTCTACAGTCGCACCGTTTTCCATTGTTTGTGAAGCAGCTTCTTCAGCAGAAGCAGGCTTGTTTTTAAGCAGGTGCTCTGCCAATTCTTTTACAAGAACCTGGAAGCCTTCGTTTTTTGCAACGAAATCTGTTTCAGAGTTCACTTCAAGGATGACAGCTTCATTGCCTTGTGCAAGGATGTAAGTTGTCCCTTCTGCCGCGATGCGGTCAGATTTTTTAGCAGCTTTAGCGATACCTTTTTCGCGAAGGAAATCGATTGCTTTTTCCATATCACCATCTGTTTCCTGAAGCGCCTTTTTGCAGTCCATCATTCCAGCGCCAGTCTTTTCACGCAATTCTTTAACGAGTTGAGCAGTAATTGCCATAGTGAAATCCTCCTTAAATATATGTAATTTTCATATTTTCTTTAAAAAAAGGTGATAAAGGGTGCTCCCTATTATCACCTTTACAGACATTAAGCAGTTGTTACTTCTTCCCCTTGCTTAGCTTCAAGGATAGCATCAGCCATTTTACCTGTTAGAAGCTTAACAGCGCGGATAGCATCATCGTTTGCAGGGATAACAACATCGATTTCGTCCGGATCGCAGTTTGTATCAACGATGCCGACGATAGGGATGTTCAGCTTGTGAGCTTCTGCAACTGCAATGCGCTCTTTGCGCGGGTCAATGATGAATAGAGCGTCTGGAAGAGTCTTCATATCTTTAATTCCGCCAAGGAATTTTTCAAGACGTTCTTGTTCTTTTCTTAACTGTACAACTTCTTTCTTAGGAAGCACTTCGAAAGTTCCGTCTTCAGACATTCTTTCGATGTCCTTCAAGCGAGTGATACGCTTCTGGATTGTTTCAAAGTTAGTTAAAGTTCCGCCTAACCAGCGCTGGTTTACAAAGTACATACCAGAACGGAGAGCTTCTTCCTTAACAGAATCCTGAGCTTGCTTCTTTGTACCAACGAAAAGGATTGTTCCGCCGTTACCAGCAAGTTCTTTCACGTAGTTATAAGCTTCTTCTACTTTCTTGACCGTCTTCTGAAGGTCGATGATGTAGATGCCGTTACGCTCAGTGAAGATATATTTCTTCATCTTAGGGTTCCAGCGGCGAGTCTGGTGACCGAAGTGTACACCAGCTTCAAGCAGCTGTTTCATTGAAATTACTGACATGTTAGTTCCTCCTAATGGTTTGTTTGCCTCCGCCCATATCATCTTCAGTCAAAAACTGTACAAAACAGCACCAATTGCCTGAATCCATAGGCGTGTGTATTAACACCATGAGTAAATATAGCACAAGTGACTTTTACAATCAAGTTATTCCTGCCGATTTTGACGAAATTTCAATAATAATGATATTTCAGTTTTCCCCCTGCCAAGTTTCCTGGCTATCTCCTCTTCGGCAAACCCCTGATCGTGAAGGGTTTGGGCCTGTTCCAGGATGGATCCGCCTGCCTGTCCGCTTTCTTCAGGTTCTGCCGGGGAAGGTTCAGCCCCGCTCTGGGAGGCTTCTCCGAGCTCGACAATATCCTCGGGGAAAAGCATATAATCCTCCGGCATCGGCTCCTTCTTTTGGCTGTACGCCTGGGCAGCCTTCTTCTGCATCGAGGAACCTTTTCTCAGATTGGGTGCGGGAGGATCTTTCACTCTGCCCGCACCGGCATCTGCAGCTTGGGCAGCCGCAGTCCCATTAGTTTCAGAATGAACATCCCCTGCAGGCTGTGAGCTTTTTTGAATGTTCCTCAGCAGCTTGTCGTTATCTTCTTTTATTTCTACTATGAAAGCGGCTATTGCATCTTCCACTTCCCTGAATGACTGCCCCTGCCTTTTCTCCATTTCAAAAAGGCGATTTTGGCGCATATACAATAGTGCTACTGCAAAAATGAGAATCAGATTGATAATCAAACTGACTGCCAGCAGAAAAATAGTCATTGAATCCCTCTATCTTCTAAAATCAATTGATGTTCCTTTGTAGGGATGAACCTCTTTTACGATTTCATCCTTTTCTTCCTTTTCCTTTTCAGGCAGCGATCCGCCGCTGTTTGGGCTCCGTTCCTTCTGCCAGCCGGCCTGAAGCCGGGAATGCTTCTTCACGACCGACTTCCTGTCCTTCTCCTCCTGCTTCTGCACAGCCCTTGCCGCCTGGTCGTTCATCATTTGTCCTCTCTGCTGCAGCTGCTCCTGGATCTTGGATGCATCCTGCATCCTTGGAAGGGCAACCTGCATTTCAATCAGCTTCAAACTCATATCGGACACTTCCCTTCAGATCGCTCCTGCTGTTATCAGCAGTGCATGATACCCTCGGGCCAAGCCATTTACATGATCTTTTGAAGTGTATGCCTCAAGCTGAATATGGCTTTCGTATGGATCTGGGATATCCTTGAAGTGGAAAGCCCCATCACCTGGCCAATCTCTGTCAGTGTCAGCTCTTCTTTATAGAAAAGGCTGATGACCAATTGTTCTTTTTCATTCAGGCAGGAAACCGCATCGGCCATCTCTGACAGGAGTTCATCTTTTGCCACCTTCTCCTCCGGGACCACTGCGCGATGGTCTTTAAGGATATAGGTTGCTCCATCCTTCTCATCCTGATCCTGAGGCTGTTCATCCATTGAAAGGACATTTGCGAAAAAATGCTCGCTCATGACCGTCTGCACTTCATCTTCGTGCAGGTCCACTTCTTTCCCGATTTCAGCCGCCGTCGCCTTTCTCATTAGATGCTGCTCCAGCCTTTCCGCTGCAGCTTCGATCTTTTTTGCTTTTTCCCTTGTGCTCCTTGGAAGCCAGTCCTCTTTTCTCAGGCCATCTATAATCGATCCTCTGATCCGGAAGGAAGCGTACGTATCAAACTTCAGGTCCCTTGTGGGATCGAACTTTTCAAGCGCATCATACAACCCCATCAAGCCGAGGCTCCTCAGCTCATCCCTGGAAACATTTTTCGGGAGGCCGGCAGAGATTCTCTGAACATGATAGCTCACTAGAGGCATATATCTTTTTACAAGGGAATTGCCGGCCTCAGCATCACGGCTTTGCTGCCATAATGCCCAATATGCTTGTTCATCAGATGATTGTCCATGCATTCGTACGTATACCTCCTTAAGCGCAAGCCCGGTGTAGTATTTGTAAATTATATCAAAATTGCTTTCCTATTAATATTGCAGCAGTTGAAATTCTCAGATTCAGGAAACATTTCCTATATATCCTCAGTCAGCTCATCCCGCTTTTTCACTGGGCCAAAAGCGGAAAAAAATCAGCCCCATTCAAATGGCTGACTTTTTTCTGGAGATGGATTGTGCCCGGGGATGAAGCTATTAGAATTGTTTTCATGTTCGAGCAGGGCTGCCCTACAGCTCAGTGACCCCTTTGTTGACCGTTTTGATCTGCAGCATGGACGTCTTCGTGTTGAATTCTATTGTCCTTCCGCTGTTTCCTCCGACATCCTCTGCAATCAGCCTGATATTATGCACTTGCAGGGCTATTTTGACTGCTTCCACATTTCTCGGCCCGATTCTCATAAGGTCGCTTCCTGAAGAAAATTGGAACATCTGCGCCCCTCCGGCAATCTTGGCCCTGAGAAATCCCGGACTTGCCCCGTGCCGGACCATCTGCCTTACGAGTTCTTCGATCGCTGTATCGGCGTACTTCAGCTTATTGATTGAACCGGCTCGCGCAAGGGAAGAATCAGGAAGCATGATATGTGCCATTCCCGCGAGGCCTGATGACTGGTCATATACCGCTGCTCCTACGCAGGAGCCAAGTCCCGAGGTGCGCAGTATGTCAGGCATAGATGCGATTTTCAAATCTGCTATACCGACCTTGATGATGCTGGCAATTTCATTCATCGCCCAATACTCCCAAAGAGCTGAAAATCACTTCAAAGGAGCAGGGGTCCGGCAGCAGAAAAAAATGGCCTTTTAATGTATGCGTGACAGCCGGTGCCACTTCAGTCAAAGTTGTCTCGATGACAATTGCACTGTCGCTCACCTGGGAAAGCTCTATAAGGCCGAAGCTGATGATCGCTCCTGCCATATCGATTCCGAGTGCAGGCACTGAAGGATAGAGTGAAAGATTTGTAAAATCAGAGAGTGAGGACAAATAGGAGCCTGCCAGAATATTGCCCATTTCCTGCAGAGCTGACAGCCCTATTTCATCAAAAGGCGGTTCTGCCAGCTGAAATCTGTCATCAGCAGTCATCTGCCGGATGAAGGATTCGGCCTGCTCCACCGGAAGGATGAAGAACATGCTTCCGGGGGCATCGCCCTCGATTCTCAGAAAAACGCTGGCCACTACATTTTCCGGGCCCCCGGCCATTTCCATCATTTCATCAAATGAGACGATCTTAACATTCGGGACTCTCATATCAATCTTTTTATCCAGCAAAGTCGACAGCGCGGTTGCTGCATGCCCTGCCCCGATATTGCCGATCTCCTTCAGCAGGTCCAGGTGCAGGGATGAAATGCCGTGCAGGAAGCTGCCGGTCTGCTTACTCATGGCCTGCCAGCTTCATTTCTCCGCCTTCCAGAATCTTTCCAAGGTCGATCAGGATCAGCAGGCGTTTTTCCACTTTGACGACACCGCTTATGAACTCCGCCTCCTCGGCGCCGATCACGTTCGGCGATGGTTCTATAGAATCTTCTGATACGTCGATCACATCATTGGCCCCGTCAACCACGAGGCCGACTTCCATCTCATCGGCCGAGGCGATGATGACCCTTGTGCTGTCACTATACTCTTTCTGTTCAAGACCGAATCTTGTCCTCAGGTCAATGATCGGGGTAACCACGCCGCGCAGATTGATCACTCCTTTGACAGAGGAGGCTGCCCCGGGCACTCTTGTAATATGCTGTACTTTCTCGATTGATCTTACTTGAGAGACCGGTATCGCATATTCTTTATCTTTTAATAAGAAAATGATCAGTTTTAAATCTGCGGTCATTGTTTCACTCATTTCATACACTCCCTGAATTGGCAGTAGCTTTCATGCCAGTCTATTAATTTATTAAAGCATTGCAGTCAACAATCAATGCAACCTGCCCATCCCCAAGGATCGTAGCTCCGGAAATTGCAAAAATATCATTCAGATAGCCTCCGAGTGATTTAAGCACGATCTCCTGCTGTCCAATAAACGAGTCGACTACCAGTCCAGCCATCTTGTCCCCTTTGCGGACGATGACCACCGAATAATAACCATCTTCCTCCAAATGCACAGGAACAGCGAACACATCCTTCAGGAACAGAAGCGGAACGACCTTGCCGCGGAAATCTATGACCTTCTGGTTGTGGGCATTCATGATATCCTCTTTTTTAATGATTGCCGTTTCAATAATAGACGAAAGAGGAATCGCATACTTTTCCTTCTGTACTTCAATCAGCATGACAGAAATGATGGAAAGTGTCAGCGGAAGCTGGATGGAGAAGGTTGAGCCTTTTCCTTCCTGGGAATCAATCGTGACTGTTCCGCCTAATGATTCAATGGTGCTTTTCACTACATCCAGGCCTACGCCCCTGCCGGAAACATCCGAGATTTTGTCTGCAGTGGAAAAACCGGATGCAAAAATGAGCTCGTACACCTGTTTGTCAGTTAATGAAGCGCCTGCCTGCTCCGTTATAATGCCGTTTTTGACAGCTTTTTGCAGGACTTTGTCACGGTTTATCCCAGCTCCGTCATCGATCAGTTCGATGAAGACGTGGTTGCCGCTGTGGTACGCTTTCAGAACGACTGTCCCTTCTTCATTTTTCCCGTTCGCCTTCCGTACTTCCGGAGTTTCAACTCCGTGATCCAGTGCATTGCGGATCAAGTGTACTAAAGGATCGCCAATTTCATCTATAACCGTTCTGTCCAGTTCTGTTTCTGCACCTACAATTTCAAGATTGATTTTCTTATTCAGGTCCCTGGCCAGCTGGCGGACCATCCTAGGGAAGCGGTTAAATACCGTTTCAACAGGCACCATCCTCATATTGAGAATAATATTCTGAAGGTCTCCTGAGATGCGGGACATTCTTTCAACGGTTTCGTGGAGCTCCTGGTTGTTGAGCTCTTTCGAAATCTGCTCAAGTCTTCCCCTGTCAATGACAAGCTCTTCAAACAGATTCATCAATATATCCAGACGCTCTATATTCACCCGGATTGTTTTGCTGCTTGCCTGTTTGGCCGGTGCACCATTCCTGCTTTCTTCTTTTGGTTCTTCCACAGGCTGGATGATGCCGGGTGCAGGCGCCGGTTCTTCTTCAGCCGGACTGGCAGGCATCAGGTCAATGTTTATGATTTCTGCCTTTTCAATTTCTGATACTTTCATGATCTTCGCCTGAATCTCTTCTTTTGGTTCCTTTGTAACCAGCGTGACCGTAAAGGCTGAATCAAATTGCTCTTCCTCCAGCACGTCCACAGGAGGATTGGACTTAATGATTTCACCGGACTTCTCCAATACTTCGAACACCATAAATACTCTCGCAGCCTTCAGGAGGCAATCTTCCCTCAAAGAGATGGATATCTCGAAAACGTCAAAGCCCTGTTCCTTTGACTGGCTGAGCACAGTCCGTTCAAATTCATCATAATCACTTCTCAGCTCTGCAGGAACTTCTGCTTCTGCAGCAGCCGCAGCCGCCGCTTCCTGACGCGATTCCATTAAAGGGGTTTGGCCATTTTCAATCAGCTCCAGCTGCTTTACCGCCGTACTGACATCGCGCTTTCCATCCCCTCCTTCTGAAATGGATAATACCATGGCTTCCAAATCATCGACTGCCAGGAAAACGGTATCCAGGAGTTCAGGCGTGACGCCTATCTTTTGATTTCTAATAGCGTCAAGAACATTCTCCATCTGGTGGGTCAGGCGGGCCAGGTCTTCGTAACCCATTGTGGCAGACATTCCTTTTAACGTATGGGCAGATCTGAATATTTCATTAATTATTTTCAAATCGGCAGGATTCTTTTCAAGTTCAAGCAGATGTTCATTAATCGCTTGCAGATGCTCCCTGCTTTCTTCAATAAATACTTCTAAATATTGGCTCATTTCCATGGCGCTTTCACCCCTCTGAATTAAACATAGCTCTTTATTTTTTCAGCAATTTCTTCTATATTCGCAACTTTATCGACAAGCCCGGTTTCTATTGCCGTCCTCGGCATTCCGAATACAATCGCTGAATCTTTTGATTCTGCAATAGCAGAAGCATTTCCTTTGCTCTTGATTGCTGATAAGTCTTTTGTCCCGTCTGAACCCATGCCAGTCAGGATTACAGCGATTTTATGGCAATTTTCAATCATGCTTGCCGACTCAAACAGTATATCTACTGATGGCCTGTGCCCATTGACCGGCGCAGCTTCACTTAAGACCGCCATCAAGCCGGCTTTCGTCTGCTGTACTGTCAGGTGAAGGCCCCCGGGCGCTATGTAAGCTGTCCCTTTTTTCAGCAATTCGCCGTGCTCGGCTTCTTTTACACACAGCTCCGACAAGAGATCCAGCCTGTCAGCCAATGACTTGGTAAAGCCTGGAGGCATATGCTGGACAACAAGCACTGGTGCATCCAGGGTCCCTGGAAGCTTGGAAAACACCTTTTGAAGCGCTCTCGGCCCGCCGGTTGAGGTACCGATGCACACAAGCTTGTCTGCTGCGGGCAGGCTGCCTGGCTTGAGGGGCGGTCCGAAAGTCTCTGGTTCTATTTTACTATAATTTTCGTATAGCTTAATAGTATTTTTTCCATATAAAGGCTTGTCTGCCAGTTTGGCAGCTGATATCCTGCTTGCAGCAATGACCTTCTCTGCAAGCTCCTGTTTAATTTTGAACAAGTCCAGTGAAATAGAACCTGAAGGCTTTGAGATAAAATCGGCAGCTCCGAGCTGGATGCTGTTCATTGTCTTTTCTGCGCCTTCTTTGGTGGCACTGGCCAGCATGACGACAGGAAGGGGATGAACTTCCATGATTCTCTTTAATGCATCAAGTCCATTAAGCTTCGGCATTTCCACATCCATGGTAACGACATCCGGCTTCAATTCCTCAATCTTCCTTAAAGCATCTTCCCCATCTTTAGCGGTTCCGCATATATTGATTTGTTCATTCTCAGAGAGGAAGTCAGAGATAAGCTTTCTCATAAAAGCAGAGTCATCCACTACGAGTACATTGATCTTGCCCATTTAGCTCCGCCCCTTTTCAAAAAGCAATTGCTTAAGCCGCGACATAAAGGGAACCTTCCCATCAGCCTGCTGCTTCCCGTTCTGCTGCAGGAAAAAATCAGCAATGTCAAGAGTGGCCCTTGAAGCTGCCGAGCTTCTTTTATAAAGCAGATAAGGGGTCTGCTTCCTGACGGCCTGCTGAACGCTGCGGTCATCAGGAACAGCGCCAAGCCTTGTGACCCTTTTTCCCAGGAAGCTTTCCATTACTTGTGATATCCTGTTAAACGCCGAGGCTGCTTCCTTCTCTGTTTCTGCTTTATTGACGACTATACTAATCGGCATCTTATTGTCCCTGAGATGGATGAACTTCAAAGCAGCATAAGCATCGGTCAAAGAAGTCGGCTCAGGGGTTGTCACTGCTATCAGTTCATTCACGGATAAAATAAAATGAAGAGATTGGCTGCTGATTCCCGCACCCATATCCAGAATGATATATTCATATTTAGAAAACAGCTCCGAGAAATCCAAGAAAAATTGGTCAAGCACCGGTGCTGAGATCTCGGCCAGCTGAGAAAGGCCTGTTCCCCCTGCTATGTAATGGAGTCCATGCGGTCCCACTGAAATGATTTTCTCGAGTGAAGCATTGCCTGCAAAATAGTCTGCAGCCGAATAAGGAGAAGCAAGGCCAAGCAGGACATCTATATTCCCCATTCCGATATCAAGATCCAGCAGCAGAACATCATGCCCTTTTTCCTGGAGTGAAAGGGAGAAGTTCAGGGAAAAATTCGATTTCCCTACTCCTCCTTTCCCGCTTATTACAGCGATAGTCTTTGCTGAAGCCTTATCTTCCCCGTTCCTCAGTTTCCTTCTAAGCTGTTCTGCCTGGTCATTCATACTTTGATTCTCCCATTATCGCCCCGGCTATTGTTTTCGGGCCGGCGGGCACAAGATCATCCGGGACATTTTGGCCGGTAGTCAGATAGGCTGCCCCTTTTCCTGTTTTATCAATTATGTTGAGCAGCGGTCCAAAGGTCGACGTTTCATCTGCTTTTGTGAATATGAACCTGTTAATGTCCACTACTGAAAATTGTTTGATTGTTTCTTCCATATCCCTTTGCTTGGATGTTAACGATAGGACCAGATAGGTCTGGCTGCTTTCTGCCTCAAGCAGGCTTTTAAGCTCCTGGACATATTTCGGGTTGCGGAAATTGCGTCCCGCTGTATCAATCAAAATGACCTCAAAGTCCTTGAAAGTGTCCACTGCAGCCTTGAAATCTTCCTCTGTATAGCATACTTCCATAGGCACATCGAGTATATCTGCATATGTTTTCAGCTGGTCGATGGCAGCGATTCTATACGTGTCTGTAGTGATGAAGGCCGTTTTTTTCTTTTGCTTTATCACACATTCAGCAGCTATTTTAGCCAGAGTAGTTGTTTTGCCAACGCCTGTAGGTCCGACAAAGTTAATGATTTTGTGATCAAACGCAATTCCGCCATATTGGGCTGTTTCGAGCTTTGCCGTCAAAAGTTCCCTCAGCCAGCTATTAATCTTGTTAAAATCAGGTTCTAAGTCAGATTTATACCATTTTACCAAAAGCTTTTCCATAAGCTCTTCAATGATTGAAGGTTCCACTTCCTGTCCTGCCAGCTCTTCCTGCACTTTCTTGAGCGGAAGCGGCAGGGAAGATTGGGCTCTTAAGCTTCCTCCAGAAGAAGACTGCTGCATTAAACGCTTAAGCTCCCGGATTTCCGCTGCCAGTTCTTCCGAAGAAGGTCCCCCTGCTTTTGGAAAAAATTCAGCTGCCTTTACAGGCGGAGGCTCGATCATTTTTTCTTTTAATACTTCCTTAGGCTGGCTGGGCTCAGGATCTATTGCTGCAATGACTTCAATATTCCTTTTCTTGAAAAACCCTAGGAATCCGTTTGTCTGCACCATTTTGGAATTCAGGATGACTGCATCGCTGCCAAGCTCTTCGCGGATGATTTTCATTGCTTCAGGCATTGAAGGTGCCGTGAATTTTTTTACTTTCAATCGATGTTCACCACCCCTACACTTTGTACTTCTACATTTGCTTCCAATTCATTATAGGAAAGGATCGGCACGAGCGGGAAATACCGTTCTGTCAATTGTCTCACATACATCCTAACGGCTGGCGAGCAAAGAACGATAGGCGACTGGTCCATGATGGAAAGCTGCTCCACCTGGGAAGCGATCGATTCCAGGATGCTTTGTGAAACAGCCGGATCCATTGAAAGATAATTCCCATGCTCAGTCTGCTGGATGCCTTCTGCTATCAGCTTTTCAATTTTCCCTGACAATGTCACAACTTTCAGTGAATCGCCCTGTGCGGAATACTGGTTGGTGATCTGGCGGGCCAGCGCCTGCCTTACATATTCAGTGAGCAGATCTGTATCAGATGTCACTTTTCCAAAATCAGCCAGCGTTTCAAAAATGATCGGCAGGTTGCGGATAGAAACATTCTCCTTAAGCAGCTTGGCCAATACCTTTTGAACTTCGCCAACTGACAATGGATTTGGCGTGACTTCGTCTGCAAGGATCGGGTAGCTTTCCTTCAGATGGTCAATCAGCTGCTTTGTCTCCTGCCTTCCGAGCAGATCATAGGCGTTCGCTTTGATGATTTCAGTAATATGGGTAGAGACGACCGAAGGGGGGTCCACTACCGTGTAGCCAAAAATTTCTGCCTGCTCTTTCGTTTCCTCTGTTATCCATTTGGCTGGAAGCCCAAAGGAAGGCTCGACCGTATCAATCCCGTCGATGCTGTCATCTTCAATCCCGGGGCTCATGGCCAGATAGTGGTCAAGCAGCAGCTCACCGCGGGCCATTTCATTTCCTTTAATCTTCAGCCTGTATTCATTCGGCTGCAGCTGGATATTATCCCTGATTCTCACCACAGGAATGACCAGCCCCAGTTCAATTGCAAGCTGCCTCCGGATCATCACGATCCTGTCAAGAAGGTCTCCGCCCTGATTGGCGTCTGCAAGCGGGATAAGCCCATAGCCAAACTCGAATTCAATGGGGTCCACATTCAGAAGGCTGACCACACTTTCAGGACTCTTCATTTCATCTGTTTCCAGCTCTTCCTCTATCTCCTGAAGCTGCTCTTTATCAGGCTCCTTCACCCTTGATAACATAAATCCGCCAAAAGCAAACAATCCGGCAATCGGGAAAGTAAGGATATTGCTGATAGGCGTAAACAGTCCAAGCAGGAATATTGTCGCTCCGGTTACATACAGCATCTTTGGGTATGCGAGTATCTGTGAAGTAATATCCTTGCCCAGATTCCCTTCGGATGCTGCCCGGGTCACGACAATTCCTGTCGCGGTTGAAATAAGCAATGCAGGGATCTGGCTGACGATCCCGTCACCCACTGTCAGCAGCGAATAGCGGCTGGCCGCATCAGCGAAGCCGAGTCCCTGCTGCATCATGCCAATGACAATCCCGAATATAAGGTTGATCAGGACAATGATGATCCCGGCTATGCTGTCCCCTTTTACAAATTTGCTCGCACCATCCATCGAGCCGTAGAAATCAGCTTCCCGGCTGACCTTTTCCCGTCTTTCCCTTGCTTCATGCTCAGAAATCATCCCCGCATTCAGATCAGCATCGATGCTCATCTGCTTTCCTGGCATTGCATCGAGCGTAAATCTTGCTGCAACCTCTGAAACACGCTCAGAACCTTTTGTTATAACGATAAATTGGATAATAATCAGGATAAGGAAAACAACCATCCCTACTATTACATTCCCGCCGACAACGAATGTCCCGAACGTCTCAACGACACCGCCTGCTTCACCTTTTGATAAAATAGATCGGGTCGTGGATACATTCAGTCCAAGCCTGAATAATGTCAGCAGCAGCAGGAGCGATGGAAAAATGGAAAACTGCAGCGGTTCATTCATATTCATGGATATCAGCAAAACGAGAAGCGCCAGTGATATATTCATGATGATCAGGATGCTTAACAGCCACGATGGAAATGGTATGATAAGCATGGCGACAATCAGGATGACACTGACAACAACCGATAAATCTCTACCAGACATAATCTCTCTCCTAACAGAAATGCGTAAGGCACTTGTTCAGCCCCGACAAGCTTAAGACGCATAAGGATGGGAGGCGTTCTTCCTCCCGTCCTTATGTGGCTTAAGACCTCGAGGGGCTAGTGCCTGGAGCTGGACAATTTAGAAATGCGTAAGGCACTTGGTTCGATGGAACGCAGACGAAGGACTCCGCTCTATTCAGAAGCGTCATCATGGCCGGACTTTTCAGGCCTCTTCGCTGCTGCTTACATTTTGTTCTTGGTGCGGTATACATACGCAAGGATTTCCGCAACCGTTTTAAAAAACTCCTCAGGTATGGTGCTGCCGATTTCGGTCTGGCTGTACAGAGCCCTTGCCAGCGGCCTGTTCTCCACCGTAATTACCTCATTTTCTTTGGCTATATATTTGATTTTCTGTGCAACATAATCTGCGCCTTTTGCCACCACATACGGTGCATCCTGCTTTTCTTCATCATACTTCAGGGCAATGGCAAAGTGGGTAGGATTGGTGATGACGACATCGGCGTTCGGCACTTCCTGCATCATGCGGCTCATCGCCATTTCTCTTTGCTTCTGCTTGATCTTTGACTTGATCAAAGGATCGCCTTCAATGTTTTTATATTCATCTTTTATGTCCTGCTTGGACATCCGGATGTTTTTCTCGAAATCATACTTCTGATAGAGATAATCCAGGACAGATAAAAAGAGAAGCGCAGCTGATGCAAATAAGCCCATCTGCACGGTAAGACTGGCCAAAATGATCAGTGCCGCCCCCGGGGATTTTTGTGAAAGCATCAGGATCTCGTCAATCCGCATCCATAAAACCACAAATGTGACCGCACCGACAAATCCGATCTTTAAGACCGACTTCAGCAGCTCCACAATGGCCCTCATTGAAAAAATTCTTTTAAATCCTTTGATAGGATCGATTTTTTCCAGCTTAAACTGAATGGCTTCGGTTGAAAATAAAAATCCAACCTGCATATAATTGGCCGCTGCCCCGGCAATCATGGCAATCAGCATGACCGGTCCCAGAAACAAAGCCAATTCCTTCATGACTGCAAGGAAAATGGCCTGTACATTGCTCTCGGTCAGTTCCATGAGCATAAATTCCTGAAAAGAGTGCGTCAGCAAATACATGATGATATTTTTTAAATATCCGCCTGCAAAAAGGAGAAACAGGAATACAGCCAGCAGAACCAAGGCTGTATTGACATCCTGGCTTTTGGCAACCTGCCCTTTTTTACGGGAGTCCTGACGCTTCTTAGGGGTGGCCTTTTCTGTCTTCTCCCCGCTGAAAAACTGTAAATCAAGCCTGATCCTATTCATCCGGACGCTCCCCCTATCAGATCCATCAGGCCTTTCATTGTACTGGCCATCGCGCCGAAAAGCTGCGAGACTACATAGAGCAGGACACTCATAACAGCAACAAGAACAATGAAGCTGACGCCGATTTTCAGCGGAATTCCGACTACAAACACATTCAGCTGGGGAACGGTCCTTGCTACAATTCCGAGCGCCACATCCACAAGGAACAGACACCCGACCACCGGCACAGACATCTGGAATGCCGATATGAACATCGAATTAAAGGCCCGCAGCATATATTCAGCCATACCTTCATCCCCGAACGGGATCCACGGCTGGTCGAGCGGTATAGCCTGATAGCTGTAGAAAATACCATCAATGAGCAGATGATGCCCATTGACCATCAGGAGGAAAAACAGAGATATCGTGTATAAATACTGGCCCATGAGCGGGCTTTGCGCACCTGTTTGCGGATCAATTACATTGGCGATGGCGAAACCCATCTGAAAGTCGATCAAACCGCCTGCTATTTGAATGGCCGAAAGGATTAAATATGATATAAAGCCTATGACAAGCCCAACCAGTGCTTCTTTCATAATCAGCAAATAATAGGCACCATTAATTTCAAATGCCGGGGCATCCGCCGCATAAAAGATGATCCAGGCCAGAAAAAAGCCCAAGCCAATTTTATGGGTATTAGGGATTGACCGGTAAGAAAAAAGCGGCATCAGAAGAAAGAAGGAAGTCACTCTTACAAATATCAGTAAAAAAGCAGGAAACGCCGGAAGTAAATCTAGCATGTCATCATCCTACAAATCTAGTCAGATTTGAAAATATTTCATTTGTATAAGAAAGCATATGGCTGAGCATCCAAGGGCCGAAAAAAACAACACCGAGAAGGACAGCAACGATCTTTGGCACAAATGCCAAGGTCTGTTCCTGGATCTGGGTGGTCGCCTGAAAGATGCTGACAATCAGCCCCACGACAAGCGCAAGCACCAAAAGCGGCCCGCTGATATATAAAACACTCATAATCCCTTGCTCTGCGATCGATATAACTGTTTCGGGACTCATTCATTCACCTGCTTAAAAACTTTGTAGTAAAGATTTGACCACGAGATACCATCCATCCACAAGAACGAACAGCAAAATTTTAAACGGAAGTGATATCATGACCGGCGGAAGCATCATCATCCCCATGGACATAAGCACACTGGCCACTATCATATCAATCACTAGGAAAGGGATAAAAATCATAAATCCAATCTGGAAAGCAGTTTTTATCTCACTGATGGCAAATGCCGGAACCAGCGCTGTCAGCGGAATATCCTGTATGGATTCCGGCGTTTCGGCACCGGAATATTCCAGGAACAAAGCTAAATCCTTCTGCCTTGTATGGGCGCTCATAAAGTCCTTGAAAGGGACAGAAGCTTTTTCGTACGCCTGTTCAAGATTGATTTCATCATTAAAAAGCGGAGTCAGCGCCTGTTCATTAACCTCCTGGAAGGTGGGTGCCATGATGAAGAATGTCAAAAAAAGCGAGAGGCCTACAAGCACCTGGTTGGGTGGCATTTGCTGGGTAGCAAGCGCCGTTCTGACAAAAGAAAGAACAATGATGATCCTGGTGAAACATGTCATTAAAATCAATATGCTTGGCGCCAGCGATAAAACCGTCAGCAGCAGGAGCATTTTTACTGAAGTGGATACATTATCAGGGGAGCTCGCATTGAAAAATTCCATAAATTCATTCATTGATCTTTAGGCCCCTTCTGCTCCATTTCCTGGTGAATTTTCCTGCGCTCTCTGCTCAGCTCTTCCAGCTGTCCTTTTAAGACAGACTGAAAATCGCCATTGCTGCCTTCAGCGGATTTTGACATTGCCGCATTTTCCGTTCTGGCTGCCTTTGCTCTTTGAATCACTTTTGTCACAATATCGCTTGGCTGAACAAGCTGTTCCATTTTGTTGTTATAATCATTGATGATCTGATGATATTCTTCTTCATCATCTATTTCTTTCAACAGCTGTATATTATCACCCACACCCACTACAAGAAGCTGCCTGCCTACTTTGATGATCTGAATGCTTTTGCTGGCTCCGAGCGAGGCGCCGCCGAGATTTTCGACAAGCTGGGAAGATTTATAGTTCCGGCTTTTTTTGTTGATGAATTTAAGCAGAAAGTACAGCAGGCCAATGACAAATGCTGTGGCAAAAATCATCTTGGCTATATCCCAGCTGTTAATGCCAACTCCGCCAGATCCTTCTTCCTTTGCAGCCGAGCCGGCTCCCTTTGCAGGCTCTGCGCAATCTCCCGCTTTCTGCTCAAAGCAGTCTTTGACGCTGTTATTCAGCTGCTCTGCATGGGCCACAGATTGAAGGCCCGGCAAAGCAGCTGCAGCAAGAAGCAGGGTTATGAGCAATTGTTTAACTATTTGCAACATGATGCACCCTCTATTTTTAAAATTGCTTTTAGCCTAAGGTTTTTGAGATAGCTTCCAAGACCCTGTCAGCCTGGAAAGGCTTAACGATAAAATCCTTTGCGCCGGCCTGGATGGCATCGATGACCATCGCCTGCTGACCCATGGCCGAACACATGATGACCTTTGCAGAAGGATTAAGCTTTTTGATTTCTTTCAGTGCAGTGATGCCATCCATCTCCGGCATCGTTATGTCCATTGTCACCAGGTCAGGCTGTGTTTCTTTGTATTTTTCTACAGCCTGGGCCCCATCCGCTGCCTCGCCGACAACGTCGTAGCCATTCTTGGACAGGATGTCCTTAATCATCATTCGCATGAATGCCGCATCGTCCACTATCAAAATCTTCTGTGCCATAATACTTAACCCCCATATTAGTTATCTTAAATTTTTGATCCTGTCGCTCTGGCTGATGATATCTGTGACCCTGACACCAAAGTTCTCTTCAATAACAACCACTTCACCTTTTGCAATCAGGCGGCTGTTGACAAGAATATCTACCGGTTCTCCTGCAAGCTTGTCCAGTTCGATGATAGATCCCGCGGAAAGCTCCAGTATATCTTTAACAGAACGCTTTGTCCTGCCCAGCTCTACTGTCACCTGCAAAGGAATATCCAGGAGCATATTCAGATTCTTTGTTTCAGACTCCTGAAGCTGCTGAGGCTCAAAGTTTGAAAATACAGCAGGCTGAACCTGCGGCGGCTGTCCGCCTGGATAATGGGCCCCAAGATGCTGGGGAGCCGCCTGGGCAGCCGGACGCTGCGTCTGTGTTTCCATGCCGGAGTATTGCGCAGTTCCCTGTCCATAGCCGGGAGGGGCTGCTGCCATATCCGGCACTGGTTCTGCCGGCGGTTGATGGAATGCTGGCTCCTGTGCCTGCACAGGGTCAGGCTTGCTCAAATCTGCAGCCGGGTTTTCAGCCTGCGCCCCCGGATTCATAAGCTCTTCAACCAGCCTTTTAGCAAATTCCAGCGGGACCACCTGCATGATGCTTGAATCAATCAGATCCCCAATTTTCAGCCTGAAAGATACCTTTACAAGCATATCGTCATCTGGAATCCTATCTGTCCCTTCCCCTTGCTGCACATCCAGAAAATCAATGGATGGTGGCGAAATATCAACCCGTTTGCTGAAAATGGTGGACATGGAAGTTGCAGCGGAACCCATCATCTGGTTCATTGCTTCCTGCACGGCGCTCAGCTGGATTTCGCCAAGCAGATCTGCGGGGTTCAATCCGTCTCCGCCCAGCATGAGATCTGCAATGATTGCAGCATCTGATTGTTTAATGACAAGCAGATTGCTTCCTGAGAATCCTTCTGTATAGCTGACCTGGATGGCCACATACGGGTGCGGAAACTCCTCTTGAAGCTTTCTTTTTAATATGACAGAAACAGTCGGGGTTGTTATTTCAACCTTTTGATTCAAAAGTGTAGATAAAGCAGTAGCAGAACTGCCAAAAGAGATATTCCCGATTTCACCAAGCGCATCCTGTTCCATCATGGATAGGTAATCTTCAACTGAAAAAATATCGTCTTCCTCTGTGTCGTCGGTTCCTCTTAAAAGGGCATCTATTTCATCTTGCGAGAGCATATCGTCACTCATCATCGCTGTCTCCCCCCTTCAATGTATCAAGTATTTGAATAGCCAGCTTTTTATTCGCCTTACCGGGCTGTCCTGTAAATTTAGGAATATCCCCGATTTTGATCGTCAGCGGACGGTCAATCGCCTGGTTCAGCTCAATGACATCCCCGAGATCAAGCATAAGGAAGTCCTGGATGGAAATATCGGCAGAGCCCAGTTCTGCTGAAACCGGCACCTGTGCCTTCTGTATGCTGTCCTCAAGCCTGCCGAGCTCCTCTGGCTCCCTTTCCTTTTTCTCTGTCTGCATCCAGTAATGGACAGAAAGCTTGGGAATGATCGGTTCAAGCACAACATGGGGTATGCAGATATTAATCATCCCGCTTGTTTCGCCGATCATGGTGTTCAGCGATATGACGACAACCGTTTCATTTGGGGAGACCATCTGCAGAAACTGCGGATTGATCTCGAATTCGGCAAGGAAAGGATCGATTTCGGTAATCGTGCTCCATGCCTCCCTCAAATGCTCAAATGCCCGTTCAAAAGTATTGGACATGATCTTTGTCTCGATTTCTGTCAATGTATCGACTTTATTGATGCTCGAACCCCTGCCGCCCATCATCCGGTCCATCATCGCATAGGCAATATTAGGATTGACCTCCATCAGGATCCTTCCATCGAGCGGGGGTACCTCGAATACATTCAATATCGTCATTTTCGGAATCGATCTGATAAATTCCTCATATGGTATCTGGTCGGCAGAAGCCACCGAGATCTGGACATAGGTCCTTAATTGCGCTGAGAAGAAGGTCGTCAATAGACGGGCAAAATTTTCGTGAATCCTGGTCAGGCTCCGAACCTGGTCTTTTGAAAACCGGAGTGCCCTCTTAAAATCATATACTTTCACTTTCTTCTCAGACTGTTCTTTCTTTAATTCATCTGCATCCATTTCCCCTGTTGATATAGCGGAAAGCAGTGCATCGATTTCATTTTGCGATAAAACCTCACCAGACATGAACCCTCACCTCCATCTTCGTAATCTGCCGAGGAAAATCCGGATTATTGGAGGAGAGACTCAGTGATATAGACACTCTCTACTTTTCCGTTTTGCATCAGGCTGTTGATTTTTGATTTAAGGTCCTCCTGCAGGCTGATTTTGCCTTCTTTGCCCTGCAGGTCTTCCGCCTTCTTTTCTGAAAGCTCCTGGATGATAATATTCTTGACCTGGAAATCTCTCTTCTCAAGCTCTTCCTTCGCTTTTTTGCTGTCAGTCTCAACCTTGAAGGAGATACGGATAAAATCATCGCTGGCCAAATTCGTTGTGATCTGGTTAATGTCCACAGATGCTTCCAGCACTTCTTCAATTGAAGGCTCTTTCTCCTCTGCACCATCTGTATATTTCATAACAACGACCAATGCCACCGCACCAACCAGAGTGATAGCTATGAGCAAAAACAGCATGATCATTAAGAGTTTATTATTCTTCATTTTCCATTCCCTCCAGCTGTTTGTGCCCAAGCAATCCGATAGACTGATAGAACCCGATAATCTTCCTTTTCACCGAGTCCTCATCATCCTTCACCACATACTTTCTTCCATTGGCCAGTGTAATGGTCGTGTCGGGAAAAGATTCGACCGTTTCAATATAAACAGCATTAATTGTAAATGTCTTTCCATTCAGCCTTGTAACAGTAATCATTGTAAGCGCCAGGACCGAAGGAAGCCTCCAGCCCTGTCCCTCCTCAGCTTAACGTTTTAAGTTTACCAGTTCCTGCAGGATCTCGTCGGAAGTTGTGATGATACGGGTATTCGCCTGGAATCCGCGCTGAGCCACGATCATTTCAGTGAATTCCTCAGAAAGGTCTACATTGGACATTTCGAGGGAACCTGATACGAGTGATCCCGCTCCAGAAGTACCAGGTAAAACATTTTGTGCTGGTCCTGAGTTGGCAGTAGACTTATAAAGGTTATTTCCTACTTTTTCAAGCCCTCCGTTATTTGAAAACCTTGCAAGTCCTATGGTTGGACCAGTTGTTGAAGTTCCGCCTTGTATAAAAGAAATACTTCCATCAGCCCCAATGCTTAAATTTTCAATTTGGCTGATGTTTGGAATGTTTATAGCAGTTCCATTACTGTTCAGCACCTGTTCTCCAGAAGCAGTAACCATATTTCCGCTGTTATCAAAATAAAAGTTTCCTGCTCTTGTATAATAAGAATTGGTTCCTTTTTGTACTCTGAAATAACCATCTCCCTGGATTCCGATATCCAAGATCCTGCCAGTAGTCTGTAGACTCCCCTGAGTATCAACTGTATCAATTGATGACATCTGCGAACCCAGTCCGACTTGTTTAGGGTTTATTCCACCAACCCCCGCTCCGCCAGCGGTAGCCCCCGAAACAGTCTGGCTCACCATATCCTTAAAAGTAACCCTTCCCTTTTTATAACCAAAGGTATTTACATTGGCAATATTATTGCCGATTACATCTAACTTTGTCTGGAAGTTTTTCATTCCGCTAATTCCTGAGTACATTGAACGCAGCATTTTATCTGCTCCTTTCATGTTAAGTCTGCTTCAGTCAGTCGGCAGACGTGGCTTCCTCAATGAGGTCCGGCCCATTTAGTGTTAATCCATCAGTATCGTTCCGTCAATATTCGTAAAAATCTGGCTGTTTGCTTCCTTCCGTTCCATCGCCGTGATCACCGTGTTATTCCGGACGCTTACTATTAATGCGGCTTCCGGCAGTAGGACAAGTGATTCTGCGATTCCCATTCCCTTTGCTTCTGCCACCTTTGTTTCAACCTGATCCCAGCGGTCAGCAGTGATATGTATATCCCTCTGCTGCAGCCTTTCACTGGCATGCCTGCTGATATTCAGCTTTGCCGGAATATTAATGGCATTCTGCAGATGATCTGAAAAAGAAGCAAGATGTGTATTTCTGTGTGCCTGCGGCTTTCTTGGAACTGCCGGATTTAATTGCGATTGAATTGGAAGATACACTTGCTTGCCCATCCAATCACTTCCTATCCTATTCGATTTCGGTAATTTGCGATGAAGTCACAGCTGTACCATTGCCCAGCTGGAAGAGCGTAGTTCCGCCTTTAAGGCTGACAGATTTAACAAAATCCTTTTGCTCAGCCCCATCTTCCCCAACAAAGGTTATCATTCTTCCAATCAGCATGCTCGCCTGCATGAGGCTGTTATCCTGGGATCCTCCCTTGACTTCGGAAATATTGGCTGGTCCCAGTTCTGTCCCATCTTCCAGGATAAAAACAGCATTGCCGTTCTTGAACTGGATGGAGGAAACCCTCCCTGTTCCTTCCTCGATCGAAGGCTGTGCATTTGGATCATCTGATTCTGCGACTTTATGCCATTTGATTTCCTTGCCGGCAAATTCACTATAGGCAATCAGAGAATCCTGTTCCTGCATTTGGACGAGTTTTTGTATGCTTGTGTTCATGTTTGTCATCTGCTCCAGAGATGAGAATGTTGCCATCTGGGCAATAAAATCTTTATCCTGCAAGGGGTTCGAAGGATCCTGGTTTTGCAGCTGAACCATCAATATCTTTAAGAAATCATCTTTGCCCAAAATATCTGACCCGGTTTTCCGTTCATCCTTTTTATAGCTTGAAAGCATTAAAGACGAATCAATTGTATTTGCCATGCTACCACCTATGCTTCTGTATTTAATAGAATTTCTTCAAAAGATTCACCGGCTGATTCTTCATCTCTTCCAGCCTGCTGTTTTTGCCTGTCAGGCTGATTTTGCCCCTGCTGCTGTTGCTGGGCATCACGCTGCGGCATTTTCTCCTGCTGGCTCAGCTGCTGTGAAATTTCAATCCGTTCTACCTGGATATTCTGTGAGTGGAGTGCCTGTTTAAGTCCATTCACCTGGGAATCTAGCATTTCCTTAGCTGCACCTGTTGATGTCAGAATCCTGGCTGTAAGCTGGGAATCCTTTTGAATCAATTCAATCCTCAGTGAGCCTAAATTTTCGGGATTAAGACGCAAAAACATCCGCTGTACTCCGCCTGTTTTTGTAAGCTGGCTTTTCGCCAGGATAGATTCAAATTGTTCGATGAGCTGCTCAGTTGAGACCATTTTCCCCTGGTTAGACTGCATCAGTGTCAGATGCTCAACCTTTGTCATCTGCGGCATCAGGGTGAACGAAGATGCACCAGCATCCAGCCTGGAGATGGTTTTTCCGCCGTCTGGCAATTGATATTTGCCTTCATTGCTTTTTTGCGGGCCCAGGTTTAAATCATTTGAAAGCTGGGTAAAACTTTTCTGCAAATATTGGAGCTTTTCTTTGCTTGCCGCTGACATGATAAAACCGTCAAGTTTTTCCAGCAATTGCCTTGCTCCTTTGGCAAGCGGCTGTTCGCCTGCGAAGTCGGCATTTTTTTGAAGAAGGTCGTATAACTTTACAATTTTGGCTGCATCGATAAGTTCTTTCGAAAGTAAACCGGCGACTTTATTTTCTGGAAGAGCGGTCAATTGAGCAAGTATGTTCATGATGTTTTCCAAGTATGGCAACTGATCAATATTTATTTGTTCATCCGCCTGTTTCCCTGTTAGATCTGACAAGTACTTGTTTAGGTCAGTTACTATGAAGGATATTCTTTCGTCAGACAATCCAAGATAGCTCTGAATCTGTTCAAGCAGACCGGTATCTTCACCGCTCAAAAGCTGGTCGAGCAGCTGATGTCCGCCCTCCAGATCAAGCAGGGAATCAGCAGACATGAATTCAGCCAGTGACATGAGAGCCTTCTGATCAACTTCACGGGGTTTCCCGCTGGACTCCTGCTGGATTTCTCCCTGGCCTGCCAAAAGCATTGACATCATAGCCGTGAATCCCTGGCCCGCCTCAGTTTTTCCCGCATTTGCAGCGGCCGGACCTGCACTAACGATTGCCCCCAAACCTGTTAGCTGCATTCTTTTCACCCCCTTTCATATCACGCTGAGTCATTCTGAAGCTGACCGGCTGCTTTCATTTGTCAAAAGCTCTGTGAACTTTGCAGCATCTTCCGGCAGCATTTTTTCCATGATGCCTGCCAGCGTGTCAGGCTTTACATTCGAGAGGATCTGAAGGGCCTCATCATCATTCATCTGTGCAAGGATGGGCGCAGCATTTTTGGCTGACATCGTTTCATAGGTTTTTACAATATCCTTGAACGCACGCTTGTTTTCCTCTTGTATGGCCAGGAGTTCGTCTATCTGATTCTGCAGCTGCTGTTTTTCCAGCTCATTTTCCTCAATCTCGCTGTCTTTCGATTCCAGCTGGGACTCCAGCCGCTCAATCTGTGCTTCTCTGTCTTCAATAGCTGCTCCAAGCTCGACGATCCTCTGATCAGCTTCTTTATCAGCAGCTGACTGTTCCTTATCGATCATCTCCGAGATAACAGGGAGTTTGCTGCCCAGTTCCCTGCCTGCTTCAAATACGTTGGTCCCATTGACAGTTAATATAATCAATGTAACTGCAATCGCAAAAAGGAGAGGAATCACAACCAATATAAAAAACATTTGAAACTTGCTGTATTTTTTTTCTGTCTCTTCTGCCGTTTTATTCATTGGCCCACCTGGCTTCCCCGATTGGCATACAGCTGAATCGAGATATCATCCATTTGCCTGTTTTCTTCCAGCTTCATAGATTCCGCAAAACGGACAATATCTTTCTCTTTCATCTTTTCGTATTTTTTTACTTCTATATTTTTTTCCGTTAATTTATCCTGATAATAATTCATCTGATTTCTCGCATTGAATACAACCTGCTGGTAGTGTTCGATCGTTTTTTCAAGGCTGTGGATAAAATGCTGATAATGCCTGATTTCCTGGACCGGCAATCCGCTGGCAAGCTTGGAGAACTGGAACTCCTCCAGATCTTCCTTCTTCTTAAGGAGCTCATAAAGCTTTCCTGCCGCTTCTTCAAACCTTCGGACAGATTGGTTATAGCTGTCCAGGGCTTCGTCCTTTTCCCTTTCCCGTATCGACATTACCTTTTCAAATCTGTATTGATATTGCATGAATTATTCACCTGTTTCCATTAAACGGAGCAGGTGCTGTATGCTGTCCTGCATCGTTACTTTTTCTTCTGTTCCCTGTTTTAAAAATGAGATGATTTCCGGATAGAGGCGGACAGCCTGGTCAATCTCCCTTGATGTCCCTTTTTTATAGGCTCCAATATTGATAAGATCTTCGGAGTTTATATAAGTGCTCAGCCTTTCGCGCAGCAATTCTGCGCTTTTTTTATGCTCATGCGGTACGATATTGTTCATCACCCTGCTGACGCTTTTTAATACATTGATAGCCGGGTACTGCCCTTTATTGGCCAGGGCCCGGTCAAGGACGAAGTGCCCATCAAGTATTCCCCTGACAGTATCAGCTATCGGCTCATTCATATCGTCGCCGTCCACCAGCACTGTGTAAAAAGCTGTAATCGATCCCTTATGGTTCGTCCCTGTACGTTCAAGCAGCTTTGGCAGCACCGCGAATACAGACGGTGTATAGCCTTTCGTGGTCGGCGGCTCCCCTATCGCAAGGCCTACTTCCCTTTGCGCCATGGCAACCCTTGTCACCGAGTCCATCATCAATACAACATTCAAGCCTTTATCACGAAAATATTCAGCGATTGCGGTGGCTGTATATGCACCCTTTATCCTCATCAGTGCAGGCTGGTCAGAAGTGGCGGCAATGACGATCGACCTCTTGAGGCCCTCTTCGCCAAGATCATTCTCGATGAATTCCCTGACTTCCCTGCCTCGCTCTCCGATGAGCGCTATCACATTCAGGTCAGCCTTTGTATTTCTGGCGACCATTCCCAGCAGCGTACTCTTTCCGACGCCGCTGCCTGCAAATATGCCAACCCGCTGGCCGTAGCCGACTGTCAGGAGACTGTCGATCGCCCTTACCCCGACCTCCACCGGTGCGGAAATCGGCGGGCGGTTCATCGGGTTTGGGGGGTCCTGTTCAGTCGGTACAGAAGCCAGCCCCTTGGGCAATGCTTTTCCGTCAAGCGGGTGCCCGAGCGCATCTATTACCTCGCCAATAAGGGACGTTCCGATTTTGATTTCCAGAGGCTTTAAAGTCGCTTCCACCAGGCTCCCCGGGGCTATCTCACTGATAGCTGTATATGGCATCAAAATGACATTTTCCTCTTTAAAGCCTACAACCTCAGCCATGATCTTCCGCTTTTTCCCTGAACCCACATGGATGATGCAAACATCTCCGATGGAGCTTTCAGGACCCTGTGACTCAATCATCAGGCCCACTACTTTTTTCACTTTACCGTAGCGTTTGTACGTATCAATCTGCCCTATCTCACTAATCAGATCTGCAGCCTTCAATTATTTTCACTCTCCAGCAGTTCAATCAGCTTCCTTTTCATTTCTTCAAGCTGGCTGTCAACACCGGCATTGATCCTTCCGCCGGGAGACTCAATGACGCAGCTGCACTCTTCCAGCTCTTCGTCAGGATAGATATAAAGATTAGTTTCCCTTGGATAGATGGCCAGCAGCTCATCCTTATGCTCAAGCAGGAAACTGTAGCGGCCGGGATGGACATGGAGCTGGACCTCCCGGTATTCCCGCGATTCCTTGAGGGCTCTTTTGACAACCGGCAGGAATCTGCTGCTGTCTTCTTCAAGCACACTGCTGAGAATTCTTTCAGCCACTTTGATGCCAATATCAAGGATCGTCCCTTCCGAAGACTCAATCGTATTCTGGTAGTCAGCTTTGGATGATTCAACAATTTCTTTTGCAAACCCTATCGTTTCACTGAACTCCATAAGGCCCGATTGCCTTCCTTCTGCCAGGCCTTCCTGGAATCCGTCATGCCTCGCTGACTCTCTGGCCTCTTCTTTCTCCTGCTCGAATCGGACCCGCTCCTGTTCTATATGCTCCAGGAGCTGCCGGGCTTCTTCATTCGCCTGCTGAATGATGGACTCTGCTTCTCTGCGGGCCTCATCTATAAGAAGCTGCTGATTAAATGGCGCTTCTTCCTGCAGCTCGGCGGCTGGCAAATCCTGATTCAGCAGCTTAATGGATATGACTTTTTTCTGCTGCTCTGAAGGCTGGGCCCAATGCGACTTGATAAGCCTAGACAATAATATCATCTCCTCCGCCGCGCGCTACGACGATTTCCCCGGCTTCTTCAAGGCGGCGGATAATGGCTACGATCCTTGACTGGGCTTCTTCTACATCCCTCAGCCTGACAGGGCCCATATATTCCATTTCCTCCTTGAAGGTTTCAACCATCCGGGTAGACATGTTTTTGAAGACAATGTCTTTGACATCATCACTGGAGACCTTCAATGAAAGCATCAGGTCTTCGCTTTCACAGTCCCTGATCACCCGCTGGATTGCACGGCTGTCAAGGGTGACAATATCCTCGAACACAAACATCCTCTTCTTGATTTCCTCTGCGAGTTCAGGATCCTGGATCTCAAGGGCGTCCAGGATTGTCCGTTCTGTTGTTCTGTCGACTCCGTTAAGAACATCGACAACCGCTTCAATACCGCCAGTTTGCGTATAATCCTGAGTGACTGTTGCAGAAAGCTTCCGTTCGAGAATCTGCTCAACTTCATTGATGATCTCAGGCGATGTGCTGTCCATGACCGCTATTCTTCTGGCAATATCCGCCTGCATCTCCTGCGGCAGCTCAGACAATATCTGCCCTGCCTGAGGAGGATCCAGATAGGAAAGAATCAGCGAGATTGTCTGGGGATGCTCATTTTGGATGAAATTAAGTATTTGCGCCGGATCTGCCTTCCTGGCAAAATCAAATGGCCGCACCTGAAGGGATGAAGTCAGCCTGTTAATGATCAGGGCTGCCTGCTCCTCTCCTAACGCTTTTTCCAGGACCGTTTTTGCGTAGCCGATGCCTCCCTGGGAGATATAATCCTGCGCGAGGGCAATATTATGGAATTCTTCAAGAATTTCCTCCTTGGAATGGGACTCGACCTTTCTGACCCCTGAAATCTCAAGCGTCAGCTTTTCTACTTCTTCTTCACTTAAATGCTTGTACACCGAAGCGGCAACATCAGGTCCAAGTGAGATCAGCAGTATGGCTGCTTTTTGCTTGCCCGTTAATTCTTTCAATTCTTTTTTTGCCAATTAAAAACCCTCCTAGTCTTCTGCAATCCATGACCGCAGAAGCTTCGCAAAGTCCTCCGGTTTTTCTTTTGCCATCTTTTCAAGCTGCTTCCTTCTCAGGCTGCTTTCTGTTTCCTGTTCTTCGTTCACATCTTTGATGGTGACAGGTTCAACCTGTTCTTCCAGTTCTGCCTGCTCTTCCTGGCTCTTTCTCCTCGCCCTGATAAACAGGAACACCAGCAGAAGGATGATCGCAACCAGAACACCGCCAATGGCGTATACCCACCAAGGAATAACAGCAGCACTTTCTTCAGGGAATTCGGTTTTGCCCTGGAACTGCTGAACAGATACAACCACTTTGTCAGCAATATCTTCATCTGTAAGATCTGCACCGGCAGCTTTCTTATCGATTGTGGTCCTGACAATGGTGCTGAGAATCTGAGTAATATCATCGACCCGCTCCTGCGGAAGGGAAGTCGGATCGTCAGCTGTCGGCGGTTCTACCATTACCTGAATGCCGAGATCTCTTACCTTATAAGGGCTTTCTACAATTTCTTTCCGGATTTTATTGACTTCATTATTGATCGTTTCTTCTATCCGCTCGTAATCGCCATTTGAGCCTTCAGCTGCTCCAGGATAATTAGTAATCTCGTTATCACCGGTGCCTGCAATACCGCCCGCTTCTTCCGCGCTTCCAGTAAAGGTTTCAGTGATTTTCTTGGCGCTGATCGCAATGCCTTCCATATTTTCTTCATCTACAGGCGTAACCAGGTTTTCTTCCCTGTTTTCCTGGGTAAAGTCTATATCAGCAGAAACGGAAACCACTACTTTTTCCGGGCCCATCAGCGTACTGAGCATGCTTTGGACCTGGCGCTGGACATCTCTCTCGATCTGTTTTTTTACATCGAGCTGGGCCGTGATTGTTTTGCCTGAAGTATCATTGCTGTTTTCCAAATCAAAATACTCAAAGAATTGGTTTGTTACGACGATATTATCTGTAGGCAGATTAGGAACACTTTTTGAAATCAGATGATACAGGGATTTGATCTGTTCCGTTTCGAACTGATACCCTGGCTTTGTGTTCAAAACGATGCTCGCAGATGCTTCTTCTGTCTGGTCATTTATAAAAATTCCCTTTTCAGGAAGATTGATCATGACTTTGGCATCATTGACACCTTCTATCCCTTTTATCAGATTGGACAGCTCTGTCTGCATAGCATCCAGCTTCAGAACGTTAAATTCATTTTCAGTCATTCCTATTCCGGCATTCTGGCTGAAAAACGAATAATCAATGCTGCCTGATTTCGGGATGCCTTCAGCGGCAAGCTCTACCTTCAAAGTATCCACTACTTCCTCGGGGACCATGATGGTTGAGCCTCCATCGGCTATTTCGGAAGCAATTCCTCTTCCGTCCAGGCTTTCCTTTATTGCCCCTGTTTCAGAAGGTGACAGATTGCTGTATAAAGGAACCATCGTTGTCCTCCCTGCCAGGAGTACGGCAGCCGAAGCAATCAATAGGAGCAAAATAAGAGAGCCAGCCATTAGCCCCTTCTGCTTCTTAGTCCGGCTCTGCCAAAATTCTTTTAATGGGTTGAAAAATTTTTGAAGCTTTTCTTTCATCACAATCCCCCGGTTATCCTGTCTAGCAAGCCGCAGCTAATAACCGCTAAACATCATAATCTTAAATCAGCAATCTATTAAACCTGCATTCTCATGGTTTCCTGATATGCCTCTATCACTTTATTCCTGACTTCAAGCGCAGCCTGCATGGTAATGCTGGCTTTTTGTGACGCAATCATCACTTCGTGGAGGCCGATATCTTCGCCCCGGGCAAGCTTTTCTGTCATAACATCAGATTGCAGCTGGGAGCTGTTTACATTATCAATCGATTGCTTAAGCATGGAAGCAAAGCTTTTATGTCCTTCTGCCGCGCTTCCGGCAGCCGTTCCTGTGATCTTTGCCGGCTGCATGATGCTTGAAACAGGCGAAAAAGAAATATTATTCATCATAGAGTCTCCTTTACTTTCCTATCTCCAAGGCTTTCATCATCATGCTTTTAGAAGCATTGAAGACTGTGACGTTTGCCTCGTAAGAACGTGTTGCGCTTATCAGGTCTACCATTTCCCTGAGGGGATCCACATTCGGCATCTGTACGTATCCTGCTTCATTTGCATCAGGATGACTCGGGTCATAAACAAGCTTGAACGGTGTCTGATCTTCCCTGATTTCCGATACACGCACGCCGCTGCCTGCACTGCCTGCATTCATAGCTGTATTCAGGAATGAAGAAAAGTTTTTTTCCTGCGGCTGCATCACAACTTCTTTCCTTGTATAAGGCTGCCACTCGCCATTGACAAGCTTGCCCCTTGTTGAATCAACGTTTGCCATATTTGACGAAATGACATCCATCCTCAGCCTTTGCGCTGTCAGGGCAGAGGATGTTGTGTTCATGCTATGAAACATGCTCATGATTATCTTCCACCTCTTATCACATTCTGAAGACTGGTGAATTTCCCGCTGATCCTTTCAACCAGGGCATTATAGTAGATTTGGTTCTCTGCCAGCTCTGACATTTCTTTATCCATATCCACATTATTGCCATTATGATTAAAGTCCGTATTTTTATTGATAATGACTCCGGACTGCCCGCTGCCCTCAGCAGCAAAGCTGTAATGGCGGACATCCGTCCGTTTCGCCTCTATCCCGCCTATGGCCATTTCTGACTGAAGAACAGATTTAAAGCTTACATCCTTTGCTTTATAATTCGGGGTGTCTGCATTCGCAATATTCTGCGCTACAACCTTCTGTTTCAAAGACGCTTGATTTAAAGAATTTTCAAGTGTCGATATCGTATTAGAAAAAATATTCAATTTCAGCACCTGCCAGTATAAAGTAGAAAAAATGTTAATTCTTGTTGAAATTTGATGATTATAGGCGAATTTTCAATCTTAATCACTATTGTAATGAATTTGAAATAATATGTCTATGAAGTTAAAGTTAAATTTAATAATTCATAAGTCCTATTTTGATGTTTCATTCTTTGGAACGAACAAAATCCTTTTTTATGCAGAAAGCTTTTTCGCTTCATGCTTTCTTTCCTTACAGAATGCGGGTTTATTAATAAAATTCAAGCTGCGAATCAATTAGTTCCTTTTTCCTATATCCATTATTGACATCCTTCTCATGTTAGCAAAAATACGACTTTTATCATTATTAAGATATAATATTATTTCTATGATTTACCAAGCTTTTACGACGAATTGTGTAAAATCCCTGTAATGTCCGTAATAATTCATCATTTAAAACCAAAATAAAAAAACCTGTTTCTTCAGAAACAGGTTTTTTGTGAGATATCAGCTTGTTTTCAGTTTTTCCAGTTCGACGAGGAACTTATCGTTCAGGACTTTAATATAGGTTCCCTTCATGCCGAGTGAACGCGATTCAATGACTCCTGCGCTCTCCAGCTTTCTCAATGCGTTTACGATGACAGAACGCGTAATTCCGACTCTGTCGGCAATTTTTGAAGCAACAAGCAGGCCTTCTTTGCCGTTAAGCTCTTCAAAGATATGCTCGATCGCTTCCAGCTCGCTGTATGAAAGGGAGCTGATAGCCATTTGTACAACAGCCTTGCTGCGTGCCTCTTCCTCGATCTCCTCCGCTTTTTCACGCAGGATTTCCATACCGACAACTGTTGCACCGTATTCGCCAAGAATCAGATCATCGTCATGGAACTGCTCCTGAAGCCTTGCGAGGATCAGCGTACCTAGGCGCTCTCCGCCCCCGATGATTGGTACGATCGTTGTCAGACCGTTCTTAAACAGCTCCTTGTTTTCAACAGGGAAAGCAGTATAATCGCTTTCTACATCAAGATTTGAAGACGTCTCCTGGATATTGAACAGGCTCTTGGTGTATTCTTCAGGGAATTGACGGTCTTCAAGCATTTTTTTCATGCGCTCATTTTCGATCTGCTGGTTTACTGCAAAGCCAAGCAGCTTTCCGCGGCGGCTTACCACAAAGATATTCGCTTCGATCACTTCACTAAGCGTCTCGGCCATTTCTTTGAAGTTTACCGGTTTTCCGGCAGCTTTCTGCAGCATTGCATTAATTTTTCTTGTTTTCGTTAATAAATCCATTGTTCTTCCTCCTATTGGCTGTGACACACTGCTTATTAAATGATATAACCTGTGTTCATCCCTTAGTGGCATTGGTACGTATGTGTTTGTTGTACCCTAACACCTTTTTGTTAAAACTATAAGATAAACTGGCTCAGGTCTTTATTGCGGGAGATGGCACCAAGTTTCTCCTCAACATACTGAGGGGTGATGGTCACCTTGCCCATTGAAATTTCCGGTGCTTCGAAAGACAGATCCTCAAGCAGTTTCTCAAGGATTGTATGAAGTCTTCTTGCGCCGATATTGTCTGTATTCTGATTAACCTCGTATGCCACTTCAGCGATTCTACGAATAGCATCGTCAGAAAATTCAATTTGTATACCTTCTGTTTCCAATAATGCAGTATATTGTTTTGTCAGTGCATTATCAGGTTCAACCAAAATTTTATAAAAATCTTCGACTGTCAGCTTTGTCAGCTCTACCCGGATCGGGAATCTCCCCTGAAGTTCCGGTATCAAGTCAGACGGCTTGGCGATATGGAATGCCCCTGCTGCCATGAAAAGGACATGATCTGTTTTGACAGAGCCGTATTTCGTAACGACCGTTGAGCCTTCAACAATAGGAAGGATATCACGCTGTACGCCTTCCCTTGATACATCAGCATTTGATCCTCCGCTTGATTTGCTGGCGATCTTATCAATTTCGTCAATGAAAATGATGCCGCTCTGCTCTGCCCTGAAGACAGCTTCCTGGGTCACTTCATCCATATCGATCAGCTTTTGTGCTTCTTCATTCGAAAGGACTTTGCGCGCTTCCCGGACAGTCAGCTTGCGCTTCTTCCTTTTCTTTGGCATAAGTCCGCTCAGCGCATCCTGCATATTCATGCCCATCTGCTCCATTCCGGAGCCTTGAAGCATATCAAACATGGACGGCTGCTGCTCTTCGACCTCGACGGTGATCAATTCATTTTCAAGCTCGCCCATAGCGAGCTTTTCCCTGGCGATCTTCCGTTTTTCTGTAAGGCTGTAATCCTCCGCTGGTTCATTTTCCTGATCCTGCTGGCCGCCTCCGCCGCCAAACAGCATTTCCAGCGGATTTTTGTAGGAAGCTGCTTTTTTGCCTGAAGGGACGAGCATATCTACAATGCGGCGGTTCGCATTCTCTTCTGCCCTTTCTTTCACGCTTTGCATTTTTTCTTCCTTTACAAGGCGGACCGATGTCTCCACCAGATCACGCACCATTGACTCTACATCACGGCCAACATAGCCGACTTCTGTAAATTTCGTGGCTTCGACCTTTACAAATGGAGCACCGACAAGCTTAGCCATCCTGCGGGCAATTTCCGTCTTCCCTACACCGGTTGGTCCGATCATCAGGATATTCTTCGGGCTGATTTCATCGCGGATAGCTTCCTCGAGCAGGCCGCGGCGGTAGCGGTTCCTTAAAGCAACTGCCACTGCTTTCTTTGCATCTTTCTGTCCAATGATATATTGGTCAAGCCGTTCAACAATTTGTCTGGGTGTTAAATTTGTACTTAAGCTCATATTCAGCACTCCTTTGTATTAGCCGGCCAAGACGATCAAGCCTGTGGCGTCAGCCTCAAATTTCAGGCGCCTGCCCCGCAAACGGAATATCCGCTGCAGGGGAGCAGCCTTCTACAGCTCTTCCACTATTATATTTTCGTTCGTATATACACAGATTTCAGCTGCCACCTCAAGCGAAGACCTGGCGATTTCCTTTGCTGTCAGGTGTTCCCCTGCATATTTTTTCAGGGACCTTCCAGCAGCCAGCGCATAGTTGCCGCCTGAACCGATTGCCAATATCCCGTCATCAGGTTCAATCACTTCCCCGGTCCCGGAAATGAGAAGAAGATCTGATTCGTTCATGACAATAAGCATGGCTTCGAGCTTTCTCAGGACCTTATCGCTTCTCCACTCTTTCGCAAGCTCAACGGCCGCCCTTTGCAGGTTTCCATTATACTCCTCAAGCCTGCTTTCAAACAATTCGAACAGGGTGAATGCATCCGCCACCGATCCTGCGAAGCCTGCAATCACTTTTCCGTTGAACAATTTCCTGACTTTTCTTGCTGTATGCTTCATGACGACAGCATTTCCGAATGTGACCTGGCCATCCCCTGCCATGGCGCACTTCCCGTTATGCTGTACGGCAAAAATAGTTGTAGCATGAAATTGAGACATTGATTATTCCTCCTTTTGGAGCTTATGCCCGCGGGTGGGTGTTCAAATAGGTCTTGCGCAAATATTCATTTGTAACATGTGTATATACCTGGGTGGATGAAAGGAAGGCATGCCCCAGGAGCTCCTGTACAGTCCTCATATCAGCACCATTCGATAAAAGATGCGTAGCAAAGGAGTGCCGAAGCATATGCGGGTGAATAGTGCCTTCCAAAGAAGATTTCTGGATCATTTTATTTAATATTTCCCGGATGCCCCGCGGTGTCAGGGGGCCGCCCCGGAAATTGACAAATAGTCTGTCATGGCTTTCCCTGCCTGTTAACAGTTCTTTTCTGCCTTCAGTTATGTATAGCTCCAAAGCATCCTGTGCGAAGCTTCCGAAAGGGATATACCTGTCCTTCTGCCCTTTCCCATGCACCAGCACAGTCGATAAAGCCATATCGATGTCCTTCAGGCTGATCTGGCTGCATTCACTGACCCGCATGCCTGTGGCATACAGAAGTTCAAGGAGAGCCTTATTCCTTTTTCCAAGGGGGCTATCTGTTTCACAGCTTTCAAAAAGGCAGTTCAGTTCTTCTTCATAAAAAAATTCAGGCAGCCTTTTTTCCAGTTTCGGGAGCGAAACGGCAGAAAAAGGGTTGTCATTTGCCAGTTTCTCTCTTGCCAGAAACTTATAAAAGCTTCTGAGGCTGGATATTTTGCGGGCTGCCGATTTCCTGGAAAGCTTTTGCTCGTATAACCTGGTCAAATAAAGCCTGACATCAAAATATTCAACATCATTAACTGATTGAATGGCTTGTTCAGACATGAACAAGAAAAACTCTTTAATATCATGCTGGTAGTGTTCAATAGTATATTGTGAATAATTTCTTTCTATTTGTAAATATTCAATAAATGATTGTAACGAATCGTTCACATTTGGGCTCAAAATGATTCACCTCACAAGAGCTACTAAATAGTATCACAATTTAGTAGCCCATGCAATAAAATTTACATATTTTTCACAAAGTTCTGAATTGTTTCCAGCGCTCTGTTAGCATGCTGTTCATTGCGCTCCTGTTTGCCTTTGATCTTAACCGGCAGTTCAGGGAACAGTCCGAAATTGGCATTCATCGGCTGGAAGTTTTTAGAGTTTGTTGTCGTGATATATCTTGCCATGCTGCCGATGGCCGTTTCATGAGGGAATTCCAGAAGTTCTTTGCCCTCTGCCAGCCTGGCTGCGTTGATGCCTGCGATCAGGCCGCTAGCTGCCGATTCCACATATCCTTCCACACCTGTCATCTGCCCGGCAAAGAACAGGCCGTCACGGTTTCTGAATTGATAGGTTGCCTCGAGCACTTTCGGCGAGTTGATGAAAGTATTGCGGTGCATGACGCCATAGCGTACAATCTCTGCTTCTTCCAATCCCGGAATCAGCCTCAGCACTTCCTTTTGCGGGCCCCATTTCAGATGCGTTTGGAAACCTACTATATTATAAAGAGTTCCTGCCGCATCATCCTGCCTCAGCTGGACAACTGCATACGGGCGCTTGCCTGTCCGCGGGTCTTCCAGGCCTACCGGCTTCATCGGCCCAAACAGCATGGTTTTCTTTCCCCTGTTTGCCATCACCTCGATCGGCATGCATCCTTCAAAGAAAATCTCTTTTTCGAATTCTTTCAATGGGACCGTCTCGGCACTGATCAGGGCGTTATAGAATGTTTCAAATTCTTCTTCTGTCATCGGACAGTTGATATATGCTGCTTCCCCTTTATCATATCTTGATTTAAGGTAAGCCTTTTCCATGTTGATGCTGTCTTTTTCAATGATAGGCGCTGCTGCATCATAAAAATATAAATGATCCTCGCCTGTCAGCTCCTTCAGCTGCTTGGACAGTGACTCACTCGTTAGGGGACCGGTTGCAATGACAGTGATCCCCTCTGGAATTTCAGTCACTTCTTCATTCATCACGGTTACATTCGGATGGTTCCTGACCTGCTCTGTTACCTTTCCGGCGAATTCATGCCGGTCGACTGCCAGTGCTCCTCCTGCCGGTACGGCACATGCATCAGCCGAATTGATGATAACAGAGTCAAGCATCCTCATTTCCTCTTTCAGTACGCCAACCGCGTTTGTCAGGTTGTTGGCCCGGAGAGAATTGCTGCAGACCAGCTCGGCAAATTTATCTGTATGATGGGCCGGGGTCTGTTTTACAGGCCTCATTTCATACAGATTTACCTTTATTCCTCTTTTCGCGATCTGCCAGGCCGCTTCACTTCCGGCAAGCCCCGCCCCGATAACATTGATTGCTGCTTCTTTCATTTTACGAACCTCCAGGTATACTTATGAATAGTTAAACTGGTTTATTGATCCAGCCGGACTTCTTATCTCTTTTAAAGGGCCTGTCCAATCTTTAATTTTGTTCCCAAAATGGACGGCATTCATTCATATCCAATCTGCATTGTACAATACGTATGAAAAATAAAAAAGTTTCATGCATTGCACTGCCATATTTTCCCGCGAAACAGAAAAGAGTGAGCATAAAGCCCACCCTTAGCCTTGCTTTTCTTCTTTATAGTCACATTCAATGCATTGAACCTGGACGCCCTTTTTAAGCTTTTTCTCAACCAGGACATTATCGCATTTCGGACACTGTCTGGCAAGCGGTTTATCCCATGAGATGAATTCGCATTCCGGGAACCGGTCGCAGCCGTAGAAGATGCGGCGTTTTTTACTTTTTCTTTCTATTATATTCCCCTCTTTGCAGTTCGGGCATTTCACACCGATTTCTTTCACAATCGCTTTTGTGTTCCTGCATTCAGGGAAATTCGAGCAGGCCATAAACTTGCCGTAGCGCCCCATTTTATAAACCATTTCATGTCCGCATTTTTCACAATCTTCTCCTGCGGGCTCATCCTTTATTTCTACTTCCTGCATTTCTTTTTCGGCTTTGTCCAGATGCTTCTCGAAATCTTTGTAGAATTCTTCGATGATATTCTTCCAATTTTCTTTGCCGTCTTCTACATCATCAAGATCCTGCTCCATCTTGGCCGTAAACTCGACATCCAATATTTCCGGGAAAAATTCGAGAATCAATTCCAGGACTATTTCTCCAAGTTCTGTAGGGATGAAGCGTTTATTATCAAGCGCTACATAGCCGCGTTTCTGAATTGTATCCAGTGTCGGGGCAAAGGTTGACGGCCTTCCGATCCCGAGCTCTTCCAGTGTCTTTACCAGCCTTGCCTCTGTATAGCGTGGCGGCGGCTGGGTGAAATGCTGCTTCGGCTCAATGTCCTTTTTCAGGACCTCATCGCCTTCCTTCAGGTCGGGGAGCATATTATCTTTTTCTTCAGCCTGATCATCGCTGCCTTCGACATAAACCTTCATAAAGCCGGGGAACTTCACTTTTGAGCCGGTGGCCCGGAAGACAACTTCCCCGTTCTTCAGATCCACACTCATTGTATCCATGATTGCGGATGCCATCTGGCTTGCCACAAAGCGTTCCCATATCAGTTTATACAGACGGAGCTGGTCTCTTGATAAAAATTCTTTAAGACTTGCCGGCTCCCGCAGGGTGCTTGTCGGCCTGATGGCTTCGTGCGCATCCTGTGCATTGGATTTCTTGGTTTCTTTCTTTTTCTCCCCAGGGAGATAGTCCTTGCCATAAGACTCTGTGATATAGCCTGCCGCCTCGGTCTGTGCGATTTCAGAGATCCGGGTCGAGTCTGTTCTCATATAGGTGATGAGACCGACCGTCCCTTCTGAACCAAGATCAATTCCCTCATACAGCTGCTGGGCAAGCATCATTGTTTTCTTAGCCCTGAAGTTTAATTTCCTGGCTGCCTCCTGCTGAAGGGAAGATGTTGTGAAGGGAGCAGCTGGATTCCGTTTCCGTTCCTTCTTCGAGACGGAAGCAACAGTGAACTTGTTCCCCTTCATCATTCCGAGGATCTCTTTTACATCCTGTTCTGATTTTAAGTCCGTCTTCTGTCCCTGCGCACTGTAGAAGGACGCTTCGAACACGGACTTTCCTTTCAGGAATTCACCATCAATTGACCAGTATTCTTCAGGGATAAATTCCTTGATTTCCTTTTCCCGGTCGATGATCAGCCGGACTGCCACTGACTGCACCCTTCCGGCGCTCAATCCTTTTTTTACTTTCTTCCATAATAAAGGGCTTATATTATAGCCGACGAGCCTGTCCAGGATCCTGCGCGCCTGCTGGGCATCCACAAGATCCATATTAATCGGCCGCGGAGTTTTAAATGATTCTTTGATGGCATCCTTTGTGATTTCATTGAAAACCACACGGCAGTCAGAATGGACATCCATGTCCAGGCTGTGCGCCAAATGCCAGGCAATGGCTTCCCCTTCGCGATCGGGGTCAGCTGCGAGATAGATTTTCTTGGCTTTCTTTGCAGCTGTTTTAAGTTCTTTCAACACAGGGCCCTTGCCGCGTATCGTGATGTATTTTGGTTCAAAGCGGTTTTCCACATCAACGCCCATCTGGCTTTTAGGGAGATCTCTTATATGCCCCATCGATGCTCTTACTTTATATTTTTTTCCCAAGTATCTTTCAATCGTCTTCGCCTTGGCAGGCGACTCAACGATCACTAAATAATCTGCCATTAAACATCCTCCTTAAGAGGGATAAGATTGGCCGCCTGCTGTCATTTGCGGGCGGGCGGCGCTGATTTTATTTTATTTTTTGTTTGATAGTCTGCAGAAGCACGGCAGCTGCAGATTCCATTTTTAAATATTTTTCATCCTGCAATCCGGCAGGGGGTGAAATATTCCATTATTATTGTCCATGCTGCTATGGGTTGTCAAATCTCTGATAGCATCATGTATGGATGGCAAAACATGGCCGGCTCGACAAGCAAACGGTTACAGCCTGTTTTGCAGCCTTTACATTGCGTCTGTTGCACAATGTATAACAGATTTTAAATAATTTCAACCTTTTTGACATAAATTTTCTAATTTCAGACTATTTTCAGCAAAAATGCACTGTGATGAATTATACAATTCAAATGCATACTTTTATGCCTTTTTTAAGAAATCTTTGTTCTGCCTAACGGGATTTTCTTAAAAATTAAGTTCTTCAAGGATCTCACTGGCATCTGCAATCAGCTTTGCGCCCTGCTGGATCCATTCATTCGTGCCTGCGGAAGCCGGGCTGAATATGCTGCCTGGCAGGGCAAACACATCCCTGCCTTCATTGACCGCATAATTTGCCGTAATCAGCGATCCGCTCTTGCTTTTTGCTTCTATTATAAAGGTCCCCTGGGAAAGCCCGCTGATGATTCTGTTCCTCATTGGGAACTGCCATCTGTCAGGCCGTGCATCAGGCGGATATTCAGAAATGACAAGATGATCTTCCATCATCCTTCTTGCCAGCCGTTCATTGGATTTTGGGTAAATATGATTAAGGCCTCCAGCAATGACACCGATCGTCCGGCCGCCGAGCGAAATGGCTGTTTCATGCGCCTCGGCATCCACTCCGGCTGCAAGGCCGCTTACGATGGTCACTCCCTTTCCCACCAAGCCCGGAAATACTTTTTTTATTGCGCTCCTGCCGTATCCTGTTATCTGCCTGGAGCCTACAACCGCAAGCTTGGGATCCAGATGCAAAAAGCTGATGTCTCCTTTTGCGTATAGCACCCAGGGAGGCTGATAAATTTCCTTAAGAAGCGGTGGATATTCAGGTTCAAATATTGTAATGCAGTGAATGCCGTATTTCTCGTATTGTCTGATTTTCTCTATCGTTTTCTCCAGGCTGCTGTTAGTCGGAAAAAAGAGTTTACGATCGGGTTCAGAGAAAGCTGCTGACAGGGAGGTTTTCATGTGGGGATCTTTCTTTAGGAAATGATAAATGCTGCTCCAGGAGCTTTTGTGATGGAGGGAGATAAATTTCAGCTTGAATTCGTCCATTTGCGGACCTCCTGATAGGATTTTTTAGAGAGGGAGTTAAAAGAAGGAGAAATAGTCCCCTTGAGGCAAGGGGACCGGAAAGTCTGATCTATAGGTTTAGTGCGTTTTGCATTCGTCGAAAAGGCCTTTTTCTTTCAGGACTTTAATCAAAGTTTCACCCATTACGGATGGAGTATCGGCAACCTGGATTCCGCATTCATTCATCACACGGATTTTTTCGTCAGCAGTGCCTTTACCTCCTGAGATGATGGCGCCGGCATGGCCCATGCGCTTCCCTGGAGGTGCAGTGCGGCCGCCGATAAAGCCGACAACAGGCTTTGTCATGTTAGCTTTTACCCACTCTGCTGCTTCTTCTTCAGCCGTTCCGCCGATTTCACCGATCATGATGACCGCTTTGGTTTCCGGATCTTCATTGAATGCTTTTAATACATCGATGAAGTTTGTTCCGTTGACAGGGTCTCCGCCGATTCCAACTGCAGTGGACTGGCCGATTCCAGCCTGTGTGAGCTGGTGGACAGCTTCATACGTCAATGTACCGGAGCGGGACACTACGCCGACATGCCCTTTTGTATGGATATATCCTGGCATGATCCCGATTTTGCACTCATCAGGTGTGATGACGCCAGGGCAGTTAGGACCTACCAGGCGGGTCTTCTTGCCTTCCATATAACGTTTCACTTTAACCATATCAAGAACAGGGATATGCTCTGTAATACAGATGGCCAGGTCGAGCTCTGCATCTACCGCCTCAAGGATGGCATCTGCAGCAAAAGCAGCAGGAACATAAATGACAGAAGCGGTTGCGCCTGTTTCTTTGACAGCTTCCTGAACTGTATTGAATACAGGTACTCCTTCCACTTCCATGCCGCCCTTGCCTGGAGTTGTGCCCCCGACGATCTGTGTGCCGTATTCCAGCATCTGCTTTGTATGGAAAAGGGCAGTTGAACCTGTTATCCCTTGAACTATTACTTTTGTATCTTTATTAATGAATACACTCACGTCAAATTCCCCTTTCTTAACCTACTAGTGAAACGATTTTTTCTGCCCCGTCACTCATGGAATCCGCTGCGATAATATCAATATCGGATTCTGCGAGAATCTTTTTGCCAAGGTCTACGTTTGTGCCTTCAAGGCGTACAACAAGCGGCACTTTCAGGCCAACCTGCTTTGCAGCCTCTACAACGCCTTCTGCAATGACGTCGCATTTCATGATTCCGCCAAAGATATTGACAAAGATTCCTTTTACATTCGGATCAGAAAGGATGATTTTGAATGCTTCCGTTACTTTCTCTGCTGTTGCACCGCCCCCAACATCAAGGAAGTTGGCAGGGTCGCCGCCGTAATGCTTGACAATATCCATTGTCGCCATTGCCAGGCCGGCACCGTTGACCATGCATCCGATGTTTCCGTCAAGGGAAATGTAGCTTAGGTCATATTTTGAAGCTTCGATTTCTTTTGGATCTTCTTCTTCCAAATCACGGTACTCAAGAATATCCTTTTGGCGGTACAGGGCATTTGAATCAAAATTAAGCTTTGCATCAAGTGCCATTACCTTGCCGTCGCCAGTGACAACAAGCGGATTGATTTCTGCAATAGAGCAGTCCTTCTCAATATAAGCATTATAAAGCGCGAGCATGAACTTTGCTGCCTGGTTGACAAGCTTGCCCGGGATATTGATATTGAAAGCGATGCGGCGCGCCTGGAAAGCTGTCAGGCCAATGACCGGATCGATTTCTTCCTTGAAAATCTTTTCTGGTGTTTTTTCAGCAACTTCTTCGATTTCTGTGCCGCCTTCTTCAGACGCCATCAGCACGACACGGGAAGTTGCACGGTCAAGCACAAGGCCGACATAATATTCTTTCTGGATATCACAGCCTTCTTCAATCAGGAGGCGCTTCACTTCTTTCCCTTCAGGGCCTGTCTGGTGCGTGACCAGTGTTTTCCCCAGGATTTCAGATGCATATGTACGTACTTCATCGAGGTTTTTCGCAACCTTGACGCCGCCCGCTTTTCCGCGTCCGCCGGCATGGATCTGCGCTTTAACTACAACTACCTCTGTGCCAAGTTCTTTGGCTGCTTCTACTGCTTCTTCAACTGTAAAAGCGACCTTTCCATTCGGAACCGTTACCCCGTATTTTCTGAGGACTTCTTTTCCCTGGTACTCATGAATATTCATTTCCCATCCTCCTATCAAACTCTTCAAAAAATAGACTGCGCTTTCATTTTATAAAATGAGCACACCCTTGTCTACAATTATGATTAAAATATTATATTTCTTTAAAAATTTTAAAATTTAAATCTATAAAAAACCCTGTAAAGTAAAGCGTTTTCATTTTTTATTTTCAAAAATTGTTTTTTCAGCATAGAAATATATTTAAGAAAGGATGATCAGTTACCCTTCGGGAGCAGGTCCTGGCCGCGGCTTTCCAAGTGAGAAAATATGACTTTGGAAAGCGCTCTTTCCTCAAAAGAGCTCTGCTGCCAAATACGAATAAGGACAGGCTATAATCCCTGCCCCCTGCTGTGCTCTCCTGCCCGGCGGTCGGCTTTATAAACAAAGGCGAAAATTTCTGCCACTGCCTGATACAGCTCCTCCGGGATATTTTCATCTATGTTCAGCTTTCCGAGCAATTCAACCAGTGACGCGTCTTCCTGAATGGGAATATTATGCTCTTTCGCTTTTTCGAGGATATTCTCGGCTGTCAGTCCCTTTCCTTTGGCCTTAACCTTAGGTGCTTCTTGTCCGTCCCTATAGGATAGGGCGACGGCTTCCTTCCTGATCTTCGGGTCCTGCTGTTTCATATTTTTATATCAACTCCGCTGTATTTCCCTGAATCGGACAATGGCTGGTACGCCATCCCTTTTGTTTGCGGCTGGGCACCGCTGCCTTTCTCGAAGACAATGGAAGAAAGCCTGTAATCCAGCTCTTCCAGCCCTTTTTTCAATCCGTCTGTAAAAGGGGCTGCCCACTCCCTGATGCGGCTGTCCCCGTTAAAGACCTTGATCTGCACGATTCTGTTCTGGACCTGGACATCGACTATCGTTTCCTTTAAATGGTCCAAGTCCAGGTAGAAAATGACGCGGCAATAGGCAGGATCGATTCTCCCATCGGCCAGCTTCCTTCCGCTCCATTGCATGGTCATTTCCGCTGTCCTGTTCCACAGCGGGACAGGCAGCTGGAATATATACTGCTGCAGCGGTCCTGTTTCTTGAGCCAATAGCTGGTGTCCCGTCAATTTATTCAGCAATTGCTCCGCAGCCTCTTTGTGCTGAATGGGAGGACCTTCCTTCAGAAACTGCAATAGCATCATTTTAAGTGATTCATTCTTCAAGCCGCTGTCATCCCCGACCGAGAGGAAGCTGAGCACTGCATGATCGTGGGAATAGCCCAGGCTTTTCAGTATGTGCGTTAGCCTGGACTGCAGCAGCCCGTCTCCGGCTGCTGCAGCCGCGGCTGATTTTGCCGAGATTTCGCCAAGCAGTACCTGCCTGGCGTCCATGCTTTTTTTTCCCTGCCCTTCTGGATCGCTTTCAGTTAATAGCTTGATGCTTTCGGACACCTTTTCAAACTCAGGCATTTGCGGATGCAAAATCCGCAGAAGCTGAATGGCTTCTGCCGGCTTCATATCTCTGCCGGCAAGCGCTGAAAAAAGCTGGCCCTTCCATGCTTCTGCAGTTCGTTCCGGCTGCAGGACAGCCGAAGCTGGGCGGCCTGCAGGATCGATATCTGCATCCGAATTCGACATAGAGGCGTTCTGTGCAGTTTTTGCCCCCTCCATCCCTTCTCCTGACTCGTTAGAGGATCTATGCATATTCCCCTGCAATCTGCCGGCAAAAGCCTTTAAGAGGTCTTCCAGGGATCCTGCAGGCCTCCCAGCCTGTCCACTGGAAACAAGAATCCGCTGAAGAAGGTCGGCCTCCTTCAGCCCTTTTGGCAGGGCGCCGGCTGCTTCCAGCAGGTGCCTGGCCCCTTCGGCACGCTTCCCGTCCTGGCTTCCCAGCCATTCTTTCACTAAGAACAAGAGTGATTCTTCCCCCTGCTTCATCTTTAATGAAGCCCCAAGATCTGCCGCCATATGAAGAAGCGCTTTCCCCGAAGTGCCCACACCAGGCTGATCCAGCAGGTCCACAAGCTCTGTGAGAAGGGCTTGGATGGGCTTTCCTCCCTGTGCAGCCATCAAAGAATCCAAAACCCTGCCTGAAACCGGCAGCTGCCTTGCCAGGGCCTGCTTGATTGCTTCAAGCTGATTCTGTGAAGGCCGGCTGCCGCCGAGCCATTCTGCAATCGCGGACAAGCCCTCTTTTGTAATCGGCAGCTGCTCTTTTACCAAAAAAGAAACCATATCAATATTCGTCTTGGCGGCTGCAAGTGCCAGCTTATTAAGCAATACTTCTTCAGCGTTCATTCCCTTTTGTGCTTCAGCACCAGGAAGAAGCCTCAGCCGCGGAGCCCCATCTCCCGGCAGGACCTGCAGCCAGTACCGCTCATTTACCGACAATGCTGTTTCAAGCTGCGCTATCACCTTCTGCCCTCCAATCATGACCTCTGCGGTCTGATTGGGATGAAGCTTAATGACCTTTGCGCTTACGATTTGCCCGGGGTTCAAGGCAAGCGGCTTAGGACCGCCGCTGTTTCTGTTCTGCAGTATTGAACCGACAATATTCAGCGGATCCATTCCTCTTCACCTCTAATACATGCCCTTGATCGGGGCAAAGCTTTTTCGATGTTCATTGATGATCCCGTGCTTTTCAATTGCCTCAAGATGCTGCCGGGTGCCGTAGCCCATATTCCGGCCGAAGCCGTAGTGAGGATACTGCTCGTCAAGTTCCCTCATATACCGGTCCCTCGTTACCTTGGCTATCACAGAGGCAGCAGCAATCGTCACACTTTTGCTGTCGCCTTTTATGACTGCCTCTGCCTGATAGGGAACATCCAGATCAACCGCATCTGTCAGTAAGTAATCCGGCGTACTGCCCATATCTGCCAAGGCCAGGAGCATTGCTTTCTTTGAAGCTTGAAGGATATTAATCCGGTCGATTTCCCCTGCGCTGATGCGGCCGATTCCGACAGCAGAGGCGCCGGACATGATTTCTTTGTAAAACTCGTCCCTTTTTGCTTCAGACAGCTTCTTGGAGTCATCAAGGCCAGGAAGATAAAATCCCTCCGGCAGTATGACTGCTGCTGCGATGACAGGGCCGGCCAGCGGCCCCCTGCCGGCTTCATCCGTGCCTGCAATCATTGTCCAGCCGCTTTTCTTCAGCCTCCGCTCAAATACAGTCATTTCCTGGTACCGGCCGTAAAGCCTGACCTCCTCGGCCCTTTGCCTGTCCCATCTCGCAAGCAGCTGCTGCACCCCTTTCCGTCCATCAGATTTGAGCTCCCCAAAAAATGGGTCGTTGTCGTCTTTCAGATCCTTCAGCTTCACGCTGATTTCACTGATTGTAAGCTGTTTCATTCCATCCACCCTTATGCCATTATGTAGAAGGAAGGGCCAGTCATCCTGCCGGGCCCTTCCGGATATATATCAAAAAATAAAGGCCCCATGCAGAGGCCTTTATTTATTGCTGCTATTTTATTTTACCATTTTAAAACGGTATTGCGGACAAAAAAAGCCGATTTACTCTGCAGGTTCGCCTGCTGCAAAATCTGACGGATGTTCAAATGATAAAGGGCCAAGCTTTTCTGTCCGGATTTCACGGATGATCAGCTCTGCGACTTTATCATAATCGACTTCGCCCCCGCCCATTAAGCAGCCTCTCAGCCTTCCGATTTTATCGAAGGCTTCTACTGCTTCCTCAGGGAATTCTTCAAGGCTGTATCTTTCCAGCAGCCTTCCAGGATAGTGTTTTTCAAGAAACTTCAGTGCATAAATGGCGATGTCATGAAGATTTAAAATGGTATCCTTTATCGCTCCGGAAAGAGCCAGCTTGAGGCCCACTTCCTGGTCTTCAAATTTCGGCCATAAAATCCCCGGTGTATCCAGGAGTTCCATTTCCTTGCCGGCCTTTATCCACTGCTGTGCTTTCGTCACCCCGGGCATATTGCCTGTTTTGGCAATATTTTTCTTTGCAAGGCGGTTGATGAGCGTTGACTTGCCGACATTCGGGATTCCTACGATCATTCCCCTGATCGCCCTTGGCTTTACACCTTTGGCTCTCATACGGTCAAACTTTTCCTTCAATATTTCCTGTGCTGCAGAGGAGATATCCTTCATGCCGGACCCTGCCTGTGAATTAATGGCAAGCGCTTTGATCCCTCTATCGCTAAAATAGCGGATCCAGGCCTTTGTGGCTTCTTTATCAGCCATATCAGCCTTATTGAGCAGCACAAGCCTCGGTTTATGCTGGATGATCTCGTCGATCATTGGATTTCTTGAAGACTGCGGCAGGCGCGCGTCGACAAGTTCAAAAATAATATCAACAAGCTTCAGCTTTTCTGTGACCTGCCTGCGGGCTTTTGCCATATGCCCTGGAAACCATTGTATTGTCAAGGCTGCCACCCTTTCTGACTAGAATAATTGCTATTTTACGATGCGGAAGTCCTCAAGGGGCCAATAGATGATATTTGTATCCCCAAGCACCTTTTCCATCGGGATGGTGCCGATATGGCGGCTGTCCTTGCTGTAGCGCCGGTTATCGCCCATTACGAAGAGATGGCCCTCCGGCACGGTCTCCTGCCCGATTTTATCTTCAAGTGTAAAAGGCTCTGTCAGCGGCCCGTCGATGACCTCTTTCTTGTATTCATCAAGATACGGCTCCTCGACCGCTTCGCCATTTACATATAAGATATCATCTTTGTATTCGATCCTGTCACCCGGCAGGCCGATTACCCTTTTTATGTAGTCCTTGTTTTCCGGGGCATGAAAGACGATGATGTCGAATCTCTTTGGGTCGCCAATCTTATACGAGAACTTATTCACGATCATCCTGTCCGTATCGTGGAGCGTCGGCATCATCGACAGTCCATCCACCACAATCGGGGCGAATAAGAAATAGCGGATGACAGCCGCAAGGAGCACAGCGATGATCAGCGCCTTTGTCCATTCCCAGAATTCACTTTTGCTCTTTCCCATGTTAGTTCCCACCAATCTCTGCTAAAAGATATATCCAGCGTCCTACTGATTATCTGCATGATTCATTCTTTACATTTACATTATTTCACTTCAATAAACACGATGGGATGTATAATTCCTAGTATTGGCCTATTTTCTGCCATTTAAGCCCCTGCACCTCCAGAGCCCTGAAAAAATCCGGAAGCCAGGCAAGTGCAGCTGCAAAAGGAGATCGGGTGAAAAAAGCCAAATGAAAAAACCCGGCTGGCGCCGAGTTTGGCCAAGGCCGGATCCGGCTGATTAGCACGTCATACTTAACGCTTTTATGTGAAAAAGGAGCTTGATATACAAGCTCCTTCTTCGCAATTGGCGGTGCAGAGCGCACCGCCGCTTTACTTTTATCGGATTTCTTTGATACGAGCTTTTTTACCGCGCAGGTTACGCAGGTAGTAAAGTTTCGCACGGCGTACTTTACCGCGGCGCATAACTTCAAGCTTCGCAATTTTTGGTGTGTGTACAGGGAATGTACGCTCAACGCCTACACCGTAAGAAACTTTACGTACTGTAAAAGTTTCGCTGATTCCACCACCACGACGCTTAATTACAACACCTTCATACACCTGAACACGTTCGCGTGTACCCTCGATAACTTTAACGTGTACACGTACAGTATCACCAGGACGGAACGCAGGAACATCAGCGCGAAGCTGTTCTTTTGTAATTTCTTCGATTAATTTATGCATCGTTTTCAACTCCTTCCAACAGATGCTCTTGCACAGACTTTCTTTATTGCAGCGGAACATCGTTATAAGACCCGGCCGATCACTCAGCCCAAGCCACAAAAACTATCATAACATAAACAATGCCTGTCATCAATAGCTTTTATGCTCTTTTTTTATTTCTTCGAGAAGGCGGACCTGCTCTTTTGTCAGCTCTGCCCCTTCAAAGAGATCCGGGCGGCGGAGATAGGTCCTTTTCAGAGACTCTTTCATCCTCCACTCATCAACAAGGCGGTGGTTGCCTGAGGTCAGGATATCAGGCACTTTCATCCCCCTAAAGTCCGCGGGCCTTGTATAATGCGGATGCTCCAGAAATCCGGTGCTGAACGAATCCTTCATATGGGACTCCTCATTTCCGAGGACACCCGGGAGAAGGCGGACGATGCTGTCAATCAGCACCATGGCCCCAAGCTCCCCTCCGGTAAGCACGAAGTCTCCGATAGAGATCTCATCTGTCACAAGATGCTCCCTTATCCGTTCATCGTAGCCTTCATAATGGCCGCACACAAAAATCAAATGATCGAGGGAAGAAAGCTCCTCCGCCTTTTTCTGGGTATAACGCTCACCTTGGGGGCATAGGAGGACAACTCTCGGCTCTCCGCCGCCTGCCTTCACCTTTAAGTCAGCAACTGCGTCAAATATCGGCTGGGGCTTCAGCACCATGCCGGCTCCCCCGCCGTATGGATAATCATCAACCGTTTTATGCTTATTGTCGGCATAGTCCCTGAAATTGACTACATTGTAGCTGACAGCGTTATTTTCTTCTGCCTTCTTCAGGATGCTATGGCCGAAAACACCGCCGAACATCTCGGGAAACAGAGTAAGTACATCGATCTTCATCATGACAGCAAGCCTTCCATCGGTTCAATGATGATGACTTTTTCTTTCACATCCACTTTTTTGACAACATCTTCAATATAAGGGATCAGTATATCTTTCTGCCCCTTTTTGCTGACCACCCACACATCGTTGGCGCCAGGGGTCAGGATTTCCGTTATTTCCCCTATTTCTTCTTCATCAATTGTTTTCACGGTACAGCCGAGGATTTCATGGAAATAATACTCATTTTCCTCCAGCTGCCCCAGCTGGTCTTCAGAGACCTTCAATATTGCGCCTTTAAGCTTTTCCGCCTCATTCAGGCTGTCCAGGCCTTCAAAAGTAAGCAGATCAAACGATTTATGCTGTCTGTGTGTTTTTACAGTCAGCTTCACCGGTTCCTTCGAACCCGCCTGGAATAAGAATAAATGGCTGCCTGCCTTATAGCGCTCTTCCGGAAAATCGGTGCGGGATACGACCCTTACTTCGCCCCTGACACCGTGTGTATTGACAATCTTCCCTACATTGAACCACTTTTCCATCTTTGCCGATCACCTCTAGCGAATTTCTTTAACGACTCCATCTTCAATGATGATGGTTTTGTTTGCGGATACCTCATCCCAGGTGTCGCCAATGCCGATCTCCACGACAGCCTGAACTTCTTTTTCCTTCAGTTCACTGCCTAATGGTAGCATATGTAGTTGTTCAATTTGAAACTCCAGCAGCTTGATCTTTTCTTTCCGCCTGTCTGTTTCTTTTTCAAAATTGGCAGTCAGGCCTGCCTGCTGGAACTTTTTCGATTTCTCTATCTTTCTCGCTTCAAAGCGAAGCTGTTCACATTCTTTCAAAAGCTGTGTTTTTCTTTCCATATAGGTTTCAAGAAGCTTCCTTTTGCTTTTTTCGGTTAAGATCTGTTTAACTGTGGCGGTTTGAAGTATTTTCACCCTTAAGCCTCCTTCAGCGTCCTGGTACCGAACCAACTTCTAAAAGCTTCTGAATGGTAAAAAAAGGAGGGGATCCCCCTCCTTTTTCTAATTCCTCCGGACATGCCTCGGGAAGGTTCATTCAGTTATTTCCAAGAAAATTCTTTTTTGCTGTGATGATCCTGCTGCATACACAACAGTCCGTATCGATTTAGCGACGCGCCCTTGCTTCCCGATCACTTTCCCCATGTCACTCTTGTTGACAGAAAGCTGATAGGTAACGCGGTGGTCATCTTCCCGGACATCCACCCGGACATCATCGGGAAAATCAACCAGGGGCTTAACGATCGTTTCGATAAGCTCTTTCATCACGCGCAGAATTACTTGCCGTTCTTAGCGTTATGGAATTTCTCCATAATGCCTTCTTTAGAGAACAGGTTGCGTACTGTGTCAGAAGGCTTAGCGCCATCGTTCATCCATTTAAGAGCAAGCTCTTCGTTGATTTCAACCTTAGCAGGCTGTGCAACTGGATTGTAAGTTCCAACTGTTTCAATGAAACGTCCGTCACGAGGAGAACGAGAATCTGCTACTACAATACGATAGAAAGGGGATTTTTTAGCTCCCATACGTTTTAAGCGAATTTTTACTGCCATGTTAAATAAGCACCTCCGAATAGTTTCACACAAGATAGTATAATATCAATAGATAAATGGTTTGTAAAGTGTTTTTTCTTTACATGTTATAAAAACTTGATTCCCGCGGCTTTTCAGCCGTGCTTTTGAGCATGCCGGGACATGCTTTCCAGGTGCAGAGGGACAAAAATCAAAACGGATTGAAAGGCAGCTTGAAGCCTTTCTTTTTCCCCTTTTGCTGCATTCCTGTCATCTGCTTCATCATTTTTTTCATATCCTCGAACTGCTTGAGAAGACGGTTCACTTCGGGTACGGTCCTGCCGCTGCCCTTCGCAATCCTCTTCCGGCGGTTCGCGTTGATGATTTCCGGATGTGTCTTCTCTTCCTTTGTCATCGATTTGATGATGGCCTCGACATGCGCGATCTGCTTTTCATCGATCTGCATATTATTAAGCCCCTTGATTTTGTTGGCGCCGGGCATCATTTTCAGAATTTCATCCAGCGGCCCCATATTGCGGACCTGGCCAAGCTGGTCAAGGAAGTCATCAAAGGTAAAGGAAGCAGTCCGCATTTTCTTTTCGAGCTCTTTTGCCTTTTCTTCATCAACATTGGATTGAGCCTTCTCGATCAGGGTGAGGACATCTCCCATGCCGAGTATCCGGGACGCCATTCTTTCCGGATGGAAGGCTTCAATTGCATCCATCTTTTCCCCGAGTCCGACGAATTTGATCGGCGTGCTGGTAACAGAACGGATGGAAAGCGCAGCTCCCCCCCGTGTATCGCCGTCAAGCTTTGTCAGGACAACGCCTGTCAGCCCCAGCTGCTCGTTGAAGCTCTGGGCGACATTCACTGCATCCTGCCCTGTCATTGCATCTACGACAAGGAAGATCTCATCCGGCTTGGAAAGCTCCTTGATCTGTTTGAGCTCATCCATGAGGGCTTCATCCACATGAAGGCGCCCTGCCGTATCGATCAGCACATAATCATGGTGGTCTTCCTTCGCCTTGGCGATGGCCTGCCTGGCTATCTCAACAGGCGAGACCTGGTCGCCGAGAGAGAATACAGGCATATTGATCTGTTTGCCGAGCGTTTCAAGCTGTTTGATGGCAGCCGGACGGTAGATGTCCGCGGCCACCAGCAGCGGATTGCGGTTATGCTTTTTACGGAGCAGGTTCGCAAGCTTCCCTGTGGTGGTCGTTTTACCGGCACCCTGGAGCCCGACCATCATGATCACGGTCGGCGGGCGATTGGATACCGCCACTTTGCTCTGCTCCCCGCCCATCAGTTCGGTAAGCTCCTCTTTAACAACCTTTATAACCTGCTGGCCCGGCGTCAGGCTCTTCAGCACTTCCTGGCCGATTGAACGCTCGCTGACCTTTTTCACAAACTCTTTGACAACCTTAAAGTTGACGTCTGCTTCCAAAAGGGCCAGGCGCACTTCGCGCATCATCTCTTTGACGTCCGCCTCGGATACTTTCCCTTTGCCGCGGATCTTCTGTATCGTATTTTGCAGTCGGTCGGCTAATCCTTCAAATGCCATATATGCCGCCTCCTAATCTAATTTCTCTAGCTCAGCCACTGCTTCCATCAGAAATTGATGGGAAGGACTGCCTTCTTCAAGAAAAGTTCTCATTTCGCGAATAAGTTTGCTGCGCTGTTGAAATTTATGAAATAACAGCAGCTTTTCTTCATATTCCTCCAGCATTGCTTCGGTACGCTTGATGTTATCGTACACTGCCTGCCGGCTGACGTCATATTCCTCGGCAATCTCACCGAGCGAATAATCATCCAGATAATACAGGGACATATAGCTCCGCTGCTTCGGCGTCAACAACGACTGATAAAAGTCATACAGATAGTTCATCCTCGTCGTCTTCTCCAGCATAGCTCATTCCCCCTTGTTAAGTGAAAAGCCTTTACAATAAAACAGTTTACACAGAACCCCAAACTGTGTCAAGAAAATCCGGGCCCGGCGCCGCTTCTTCGGCCTTTGTCAGCGTTTCCTCTTTTTGGCTTCCAGCAGGCGTTTCATTCTCTCTTCCCGCTCATCCGGACTGATGCTTGCTCCGGAGCGTCCTTTTGGTTTCCGGACCTCACCCTGCCGCGCGGCGGGCTCTGCTACCTGAGCGCGGGACTCCGGAACCCGGATGCCTTTCTGCCGGTCGGCCGCCCGCACTTTGGCGGCTGTTTTCTCTAATGGCCGGCTTCCACCGGCCGCTGCAGCTTTCCTGGTCCTTCGTCTGTCCGGAATCAGCCTGAGCCCGAACCTCCTGGCCGCTATCTCCGCAAAGAAGAGGAGGAATGCAGCAAGAAGCAGCCATTCACTGATTGATGCCTTTTCAAAACTTCCTGCCTTCAGCGGGCGGAATGCCTCCTTGCCTTCTTCGAGCCGCTCTCCTCCCGTCAAGGCAGAGATTTCCTTAAGGAGTCCTTCATTTTCTTTTTGCATCAAATATTCTTCTGAATACGGGAGAGTAAAGCCGGTTTTATAGGTCCTTGTTTCTCCCGACAGGCTTTGCTGGCTGATATTGACATAAAACATGCCAGGCTCTGAAGGCATTTTAATTTCGTACTTGCCGGGAGCTGCCAGTTTAGTGCTTGCATCAATTTTTTCCCCGCTATCTGAAATAACTGCTATTTCTGCAGGGAGGGCGGCCTTGCTGTTTCCTTCAAGCAAAACGGCAGTTTCTTCGTTTTCTCTTCGGACTGAAAGGCTGTAAGCTTCGCTCTCATATTTTGGAAGTGAAATGCTGGCGAGTTTATTGATGAACTGCGGCCATTTTTCCCAGCGGGCCCAGTCCCCCGACCATTTTCCGCTTATATCCGAAGTAAAGGCGATCGTATGGCCGATGCCATACTGCCATTGAGCCAGGATCGGATCCTCTTTCTCACTGAGAAGGGGGACCTCTGCACCCTGTTTGGCTTCAGAAGCAATATAGGCATTCATCTGCGGAACGCCGCCTGCAAAAAAATCGCCCCATTCCGGATACGGCCGCAAAGATGGATAAAAAGGATTGTCTTCGATATATGTTCTCGTCGCCATAACAGTTTCCCTTGATAGAATGCTCGGAATCACCGATGAATCCGTGACATCGTAGAAGCGCCCGGCACCAAGCCCAGCCAGCTCTTCCAGCAGATTCCGGTCGGCATCGCTTCCAAGCGCCACAGTCGATAGAGTAATATTGTTTTCTTTCCCCGTCTCTATCATGCTTTCATAATCAGTGCTCCTGGCAGACTGCCCGTCTGTCAGGAGGATGATATGCTTCCGCTGGAGCTTAAGGTTCTCCAGCTCTTCGTATGCTTTTTCGAGGGAAGTAAAGATCTCCGTGCCTCCCCCGGGAGTGACTGAGCCAATTTTGTCCACCGCGTCCTTTTTATCTTCAAGCGGTCCGGTTTCCACGATGACCCACGGCCGGTCATCAAATGCTATGAATCCCAAAGTATCTTTCTCTCGCAAGAGTTCAACTGATCTTGCTGCCGCCTCTTTTGCCAGTTCCAGCTTGCTCCCTGCCATGCTTCCAGAACGGTCCATTACAATCATAAGGCCGAGGGAGGGCATTTCCTTCTTCCCTTTAATATCCATGTTGACAGGCAGCAGCTTTTCAATCGGCGTTTTGAAATAGCCGCCAAGACCAAAGCTGTTCTCTCCCCCCGCCATAATGAATCCTGAGCCAAATTCCTTTACAGCCTTTTCGATAAGCATCATCTGATTCTCGGAAACCACCGTTGCCGGTATATTATTGAAAATGATGGACTGATAGGGAAGAAACCCGGAAAGTGAGGTAGGCAGTTTTTCCGGTACGATGGAATCGGCCAGAAGTCCTGACCCGTCCAGTATGTTTTCAAGCTGGCTTTTTTCCTGCTCTACGATCAAAACCTTGGGAGTCCCTTTAATATTGACAGCAGACTGAAGGCTATTGTTTTCTATGAATCCATCCCCTTCAGCGGAAATTTCAGCCTTGATTGCGGATAAGCCTGTTTCATCGATTTTGTGCTTGAAGGTATAGACATTTTTTCCTTCTTTAACCGTGATACTCTCTTTCAGGACTTCCCGGCTGTTTACAGAAAGCCTTAAATCAGCTTCTTTTGAAGAATTGCTGTCTATCGCCATTGTGATGGATGCTTCTTCACCTTCATATAAGGCCGGAGGGACTTCCAGGCTGGAAATGGACATGTCCTCTTTCCTGCTGCTGTCCAGCAGGACATAATCAAGCTCTATCCCCCGGTTCTTCAAAAGCTTTGCCGCTTCACGGCTGCTTCCGGCCGTTTCCCTTCCGTCTGATAAAAGGACAATCCTCCCAGGGGTTTCCTCCGGCATGAGAGTCGAAGCCAGCTGAATGCCTGCCTCGAGATTCGTTTCACCCTTCCCGGTGTCAGTACTGAACTCCCGGAACTCCCCCTTCATACTGGCCAGAGAGCTTTCAGCAGCAGCTGTTTCTCCAGCCGAGATCACGGCATATGAATCTTCCTTTCCTTTGGACTGAATTCCGGCATCGATGAAATCCAGCAGCTCTCCTTCCCTGCCCTGCACACTGGCAGAGCGGTCGGCGATGAAAACCACCGTTTTTCCCGGAGCAGGCAGTCTGATTGAAGGGACAGCCAGCGCAAAGGCAAGCAGAATGAACACGATGGCCCTCATCACAGCTGCTCCCTGCCTATTTCCCCTGCCCTTTGCTGTCTTGATGTACAAGAATACCAGGAGCAGGGAAGGAATGATGAGCAAAAGCATAAAAGGATGTTTAAATTCTATTCCCACGCCTGAACACCTCCCATTCTGCTGCTATCAGGATGAAAGCGAATAATGCGAGCCAAAACCAAAGTCCGTCCTGCTCTTTTTCCTCATAGCCATTTGAAGCAGTTTTATCATTCATTGTAAAGGAAGAGGCATGCCTGGCAGCTTTTTCCCTGTCATCAAGCAGGACAGAGAAAAAATAATGTTCTTCCCCTGCGGCAGCCTGGTAGACTCCCGGCTTATAGGGAGCAGCAAAGTTTTCCTTTGCCAGATCCAGTGAATATAGATTTTCGTTTACATCATTGTAAATATCCAGTGAACCAGAGCCAGCCCCTGCATTGAGCCACTTCTCTTCCCCTGGTGAAAAATAGCCAAGAAAATCTGACTGGGCAGCCAGCCATTGATAGGCATTATACAAGAAGACCGGAAAACCGGGCTGCAATGGCCAATCAGAATCTTCCAAAGCGAAATTGATCAGCAAAGCCGGAGTCCCATTCTGTGTTCCCTTCTGGATCAGAGGGCGCCCGCCTGACTGCAGGAGGGTTTCCCAATCACCTTTAAGCGGCTCGTACGAGGAATCAATGAAAATACTCTCGGCCCCCACATGTTCAAGAATCGGATCATCCGCGGCCTCCGGCAGTTCTTCCAGATTTTCCCTTCCCGTTTCCGCATTGAAGATGATTACAGGCCTTCCCTCTGCCGCTTCAAGGCTGCCGGCATCTGCAAGGTATATGCCTTCTTCCCCGGCTGCAGCTGTTGAAGGATCGGCCTGAACCAGTTCAGCACCCCATGTTTCAAAGCCTTTCAGCACAAATGGACTGATGCTGCCAACGGCAATCACCTTTTGGCTCGGCTCATTATAGATCGCTGTCAGCTCATTGTCGGCTTGATAAGCATCATCCGCCTTTATTTCTGCCTTATAATACGGATGCTCGGGGAGTCCGGGAATCTGGACTACAGTTTGCCCGTTTCCTTCAATCTCCACTTCCTGTTCAAAGAGCACCTGGCCCTCATATAGTATCCGGAAGGAAAAAGCGGCCTCCTCCGCTGACTGGTTCTCAACGGAAGCCCCTCCGGCAATCCCCTCGCCTTCCCGGACAACACCAAAAGATAAAAGCGCAAGATTCTGCCCTTCTTTTCCGAAATTATGGACTTCTGTATAATTTCCTTCATCCAGGGCCGCGGCTGCTTCTTTTTCAAATCCATCAGAAAATATGTATATAGCTGAATTCTCTGCATCTGCCAAAGAATTGGCCAGCTGCAGCGCTTTAGTCATGTTTTCATGCTCATAAGTAATTTCAAGAGCATTGATTGACTTTTTAACAGCAGCTTTCTCCTTTTCCCCCGACAGGAGGATCTCCGGATTCTCCCCGGCTCTTATCAGAGTAACCTCCTGGCCGGCCATGCTGCCGGCAAGCGAAAGCATCTTCTCCCTTGCCTTCTCAAAGACCGGTTCACCATCTCTTTCAGCAAGCATGGATGCAGAGGGATCGACAACAAATATCAAGCGGCTCCCCTTTAATTCTTCTCCTAACCAGTAAGGCCGGACCAGCGCGAACAGCAGCAGCAGCAGGGCGAGAAGCTGCAGCCAGAATAATAGATTCTGCTGAAGCTTCTTCAGCCAGGGCGATGCCTGCCACTCATTCACTGCCTCCACCCAAAGCATATTGGAAGGAATGATTTTCTCATCAAACTGCTTCCGGAAAAAGTAGAATAATATAAAGGCGATGATAAAAAAGCCTAATAAAAAATAGATCGGGCTAAAAAAGAGCATCGTGTTTCACCTCAATTCAACATGCCTTTACCAGGCAGGATGCGCAATAAAATGGTCTGGATGTCTGTGTCAGCTGTAATCGGTACAAACTGCCCCCCATATTTCCTGCAGGCCGCCTCAAGCTGCCTGCCATGCTCTTCCAGCCTCTTCTTATATCCATCAACAATCACGGGATTCATACTGACATTAACAGAAGTACTGCATTCGCTGTCAATCAGCCTGATATCTCCACTGTAATTCGGCTCGGCTTCCTCCTTAGCCAGAATCTGCAGCAGCCAGAAATCCTGCTTCATGGCCCCTATCCTTTTCATTGCAGACTCAAGAACGCTGAGCGGCTCCATAGTGTCGGTAATGAGGATGGACAGCTGCTGGTTTTTTTGCAGGGCACGGCTTAAATGGTCTGAATAACCCTCATTGATTCCGGCACCTTCCAGCTGGAGGATTTCTGCATATACCTGCTTGCTGTAATTGGCTCCTTTTCTTCTGAGAGAGGCTTTACTTCCAGAGGGCAAAGAGGCGAAATAGAGCCTGTCTCCACCTGAAAGGGCGATATAGCAGAGTGAGGCGGCCAATTCTTTAGCCAGCTTCCATTTTTGGTCAATGCTTTGCATGGAAGAGGATGTGTCCAGATAAACAGCAGCTGAAATCTCCTGTTCATCGAGGAACCGCTTTATATAATGCTTTTGGGTGCGACCGAAAACATTCCAGTCGATTTGCCTGACATCGTCTCCCGGCTGATAGAGCCTGAAATCGGAAAATTCAAGAGAAGAACCAAAGCCGCTGGACTGCCTTGTCCCTTTATGGGCGCCGCGCTTCTTCGTTTTGACCTGCAGGCGCTTTTTCTGCAGCCTTGAAAGAAGTCCGCCTCCTTTATGCATGCTGACGGCCATCCCTGGCAGGATTTCTGGATTCGACCAGATCCCGGATGATTTCATCTGCCGAAATGCCGCTGCTGTCAGCTTCAAAGTTTACGATGAGGCGGTGGCGGAGCACCGGGAGCGCTGCCTTCCTTAAATCTCCCATGGAAACATGGTATCTCCCCTGTGACATTGCCCTTGCTTTCGCCATCATGATCAGGCTCTGCAGTCCCCTTGGGCCGCTCCCGAACTGGATGTACTGCCTGACCATCCCCGTTGCATCCGGCGACTCTGGATGTGTGGCTGAAATGATCGATACAGCTGCATCAATCATTTCTTCACTGACCAGAATCTCCTTCGCCAAAGCCTGGATCTCCAATACATCTTTTTTTGCAGCTGCTTTTTGAACGGAGGCAGTCCGGGTCCCTGTCGTCCTTAATACGATCTCTTTCAATTCTTCCTTCGTCGGGTATGAGACCTGAATTTTGCATATGAACCTGTCCAGCTGTGCTTCAGGAAGAGGATAGGTCCCTTCCATATCAATCGGGTTCTGGGTAGCCAGAACAAAGAATGGGCGGTCCATCATTTTTGTCTCACCCATGATTGTGACTGTTTTTTCCCCCATCGCTTCTAGCAGCGAACTTTGTGTTTTCGGCGTCGCACGGTTGATTTCATCTGCGAGAATGATGTTTCCAAATAAAGGCCCTTCATGAAAAACAAAAGCTTGCTTCCCGCTCCCGTCAGGCTGCAGAAGCATGGTTCCTGTTATATCGGATGGCATGAGGTCAGGAGTGAACTGGATCCGCGAAAACTTCAGATCCATGCTTTCCGATATTGTCTTGACCAGCATGGTCTTCCCCATGCCGGGGAGGCCTTCAAGCAGTACATGGCCGCCGGCGATGATGCTCCACAGCACCTGATCGATCACGTCCTCCTGCCCGACGATAAATGACCTGATTTCTTCCTTCACTTTATCCAGGATAGCAGCTGCTTCTTTAAATTGGTTTGCCTTCTCTTCAATTGACGCCATATTTCTCACTCTCCATCAGGATCTATATTTGTAAAATAGTTTTTTACGATTTCTGCCAGTTCATCAGGCAGCTTGTAGCGCTCAGAGCTTTCCCGGTAAGATCTTTCATAAGATTCATAGACTTCGCTGTACGGCCTGGCGCTCCCCCGCAGGATGGGCCCGGCTCCCTCGCTTTGTCCGGCCGGCCCTCCATCGCCTAATTGGCCTGAATCAGTTTCCGTATTCACCTGGCCCGTAATCCTTTCCGGCACAGTCAGGAGCTCCCTCGAGCCTTGGCCAAGTCCGGCACCTGATCCCATTCCGCCTGAGCCTGAACCCGATCCGCCTGAGCCTGAGCCTGAACCTGAGCCTGAACCTGAACCTGAGCCGGTGCCTGAGCCTGAGCCGCTTCCGGATCCATTCCCGGCGTTTCCTTTGCCAGGCTGCTGGGCGCCCGTGCCTGTGCTCTGGCCAGGACTCTGCCCGGGGGCGGGCTGTCCGGTGGATCCTGAGAGAGCCAGCTGTCCCGGATTCATTCCATTAGCAGACATTTGGCTGTGGAGTTTTGTCCCTGCCTGGCCGACAGCCTGCTGTGCGGCAGCGAGCCTGGACAATGCATCGGAGGAGTTTAAGGCTTGCTCCAGCTGCTGTGCCAGCTTATCGAGCTCTTCATCTGTCAAAGGCCCGTCCTTTTGAGCCAGCTCCTGGAGAGCTTCTTTTTGCTTATCTGAAAGTTCCTCCAGATTTTTCTGCAGTTCCTTCAGCTCATCCATCGCTTTGTTCAGGTCTTTGTTATCCAGTGCAGCCGCAAGGGAGCTTAAGCCGGCATTATCAAGCCGGCTTTTAGTTTCTTCTAGCTTCCTTTGCCTTTCCTGCTCCTTCATTTTCTGCAGCTCCAGCGACTTATTCTTTTTTTCAAGCTCTTTCAAAGCCTCTGCGGAAGAGTCAAGCTTGCTGATTTCATCTGCCGTTTCCTCTATCAGCTTCCTTGTTTCCGGATTCTTCTCTTTCTCTGCTTTTTCATTGAGCTGTTTTTCAGCGGATTCTACAATTTCTTTTTCTTCGTCAAGCTGGCTTGCTCTTTCCATTTTCGTGCTGGGAAGAAAAGCGGCGGCTGAAACGGCGAGAAGAACAGCAAGCGCTCCGAGGAACCATTTAGGGTAGAAGAACTGCTTTTTGCGTTTCAGGACAGATGCCTGGTCCCTCTTCATATAAGCTAAGGCCTCTTCAAGCTGCAGCAGCTCCATTAGCCCTTCGCTGTTCAATAGTGAGTATGCCGTAAGCACCCTGTCATCAGGTACAAAGCGGTTGTAAACGGCAGCTGCCTCCCGAAAGACCGGCTTCCGGATCCAGAACCTCCAGAAAGAAAAAGATAGAGACGCAAAAGCAGCTGCAAAAAGATATACCGGCAGATTTGTGATGACCACCGTCCGGGCCAAAAGCAGGACGATAAGTATGGAGGCACCTCCGTAAAAAAGGAGAAGCTGAAGCTCCTTCATTGCAGCTGCAAAGAGAAGCTGGCGCCGGACAGGCTTCAGCAGATTTAAGAACTGCTCCCTGTTTTGTTTGGCCATACGCTGACAACTCCTATCCCTTTTTCATATTTGGCCTGAGCTTTCTTATGCTGATCAGCAGCGCCAGCACAAAAATCACCGAGCTTGCGATCAGGTGGGCGATCCAGAGCGGAAATTCGATTCCTGTCTCATTAGCAAGCTCCCTCAGAAAGTCAGGTGTAAAAATGCCGAGAAGGACCATGGCAGGATTCAGCATGGCGGTAAAATAAGCAAACGGGCTGTCTGTCTGCACATTTGGATTCATATTCCCTAACTGCATCAGAATCATCGTCAGAAATGCCGTTCCCCCGACCAGAAAAAGTGTGGCCCCATAGGTTGTAACCATAGAAACGACTGTTTTCCGGATCAGCGTTGAAAACAATACCCCAAGGCTGCCGTAAACCATGATCGTAAAGATGTAGAATCCGAGTGTCAGGGCCACCTGTCCAGGAGATACCCCTCCAAACAGGAATACGATGCTGTAAAGCGGAAGGCTGGCTATGATAAGCAGGAGCAGGAAGGAAATAGCAGATACGAGCTTGCTGATGATGATGCTCGCGGAGCTCTGTGTCGTCGTCAGCATGATATTAAGGGTCTGCCTCTCTCTTTCACTGCTGATGACCCCTGCTGTCAGCCCGGGTGTAATGAACAATATCAGGGCAAGCTGCAGAAAGGACAGGACAATGAACATCTCCCTGCTCTGGTCAGGCTTGAAATACCCCTGGCTGTTCGACATCATATTAATAAAAATGAAACCCAATATAATAACTCCTAATGCCAGGAGATAAAATAATACGCCGAGAAAGCTCTTGAACGAGCGGAACCGCAGTTTTATTTCTTTATTCAGGACGGGATTTACGGCAAAATTTTTCATGAAAGTTCCACTCCTTTCGTAATTTCCATGAATACATCTTCAAGGTCGGTTTCCGCTTCTGCAAAGCTTGCAATTGAAAGACCGGCTTCTATCGCGTTTTTCAGCAGAGCAATCTGGCCGGCATCATCCCCTTTGTAGACAAACTGGAGTAAATTTTCACCTTCCCCGGGTCTTAGCCCGCTCACACCAGGAGTGTCCTCAAAGAATGTAAAGGCTTTGTGCACATCCTTAAGGACTTTGACCATGATCAGTTTCTCTCCGCGCAGTTTTGCCTGTATTTCTGTGACTGACCCTTCTGCTACCAGCATCCCTTGATCGATGATCCCGATCGTGTCGCACATTTCTGCAAGCTCCGGGAGGATATGTGAAGAAATAAGAATGGTCTTGCCCATGTCCTTCAGCTCCTTCAATATCTCCCTCATTTCCACGCGCGCCCGCGGGTCGAGCCCTGATGCAGGTTCATCGAGGATAAGGACTTCCGGGTCATGGATGAGGCTCCTTGCCAGACAGAGCCTCTGTTTCATTCCCCTTGAGAGCAGGTCAACGTAAGAATCGCGTTTGTGCTCAAGGTTGACCAGGTCCAGGAGCTGGGGAATAAGCTTTTCCCTTTCATTGAAATCGATCCCATAGCTGGCACCGTAAAAATGGAGATACTCTTCTGCCTTCAGCTGATCATAAACACCAAAAAAATCTGGCATATAGCCGATTTGCCGGCGAACCATCTTCGGCTCGTCAGCGACATTATAGCCATTTACATAGGCGGTTCCAGATGTAGGCGCCAACAGTGTCGCCAGAATAGAGAAGGTGGTCGATTTGCCTGCGCCGTTCTGGCCGACAAACCCGAAGACCGAACCTTTTTCTATTTGGAGGTTCAAGCTGTTCAGGGCTGTAAATTTACCATATCTCTTTGTTAAATCAATAATCTCTATCATTAGGATGCCTCCCCTTTAATCGTTATTTTCGGCATCGTGATTTGAGGGTCCTTCGATGTCTTGATAATGCGGACAACCACTTTTCCATCTTTGCCAATATAGCGTCCGATATCTTCCTGGATAGTGAGCTTTGATTCGAACGGCTCCATTTCGCCAGATTCATGGTTCAGGACTGCATATTCAGCAAATTTGGCCTTCGTCGATACGGACAGCTCACTGAATGCCAGGGATTTTCCTTTCACTTGTGCAGGCAGAGATGCAATGAACTGATATTCCCCATCATCAGCCATCATTTGATCTTTGCTGCCATTGACGTTCTTTTCGTAAACCATGCCCTGCACCGCCTCAAGCTCGGTATCAAGCACCTCATTGGACAGGGAAAACTCGCCTGTAAAATCAACCTTCGCTTCAAATGGTTCAAAGATGAGATTCAGGCCCGAAACTTTTTCTTTTTTGGACAGAAGATCCGCCTCAATGACACTGTCCTTCGTAAGTCCGGCCAGCATCGGGCCTTCAGCAGTCCCGCTCCCTGAGAAAAGGAAGGCAGATGCAGCATATTCAAGCCTTTCTTTCTTCATGAGATCCAGATCCTGGTTCGGCCCCGGATAGCCATAGCCGGCGCCCGACATATACGGGGCGGTGAGAAAGTCATTCTTCACTTTTTCGTCGACTTTCAGTCTTTCACCTTTTTTCAGGCTGCCGACATTGATCTTATTCGAGCCGGTCCATATATACAGCTCCTCAAAATCATATGGAAAGCTATTTGTCACAGTGCCTGACAGCCGTTTGTCCTTAAGCGTCAGATCAGCCTCCAGGCCGCCTTCCTTTTCTTTTTGCGATTTGCCGAATATGGTCCTGGATGACCAATACTCTACTGCATTAAAAACAATCCTCGTTTCCTTGCGGCTCTGTTCAATGACACCGCCGCCGGAATGATCTGTCCCCGCTCTGTTCAAAGTGCTGGGAATCGCATTGAATTCCCCGCGGGGAACAGAAAATGCATATTCACCGCTTGTGTTTGAAAGCAGGGTTGCCGCCTGAATACCGATAAGCTGGCTGTTCACTGCTTTATAGACGCCCAGTTGATTGACCTGAGGCTGTCCAAGCCTGTCTTTTGCCCCGATGCCAAAAATGGCCACTGACATCAGCACAGCCAAAGAAGGGATGATCCACCAGGCATGTTCGCGTTTGTCCCGCTTCTTCAAAATAAAATAAAGGATCGGGACAATGACGATTATATAGCCGATGAGCAGCAGCAAGAGCTGACCAATTGAAAAGCTGGAAGCAGGGAAATATTCATTCGCTTCAGCAAATTCATAGGTCAGCGGATCATAAATATCCGGTCCATACTGGCTTCCTGCGGCAGATGGTGCAGGGACTGACTGCAGAATCCCGCCAAACCACCTGCTGTAGCCAGTCCAGGAAGACAGCGGCTCATCGCCGAGTGAAAAGGCAGTCTGCAGGATTGTGCCGCTTCCATAGTCAGCTTTCACTGCTGCAGGGACATTCCCACTAAGCGAGAGGATTTCCGCCTGATTTTCGACAGGGCCGTAAAACATAGGCAGCTCCTTGAAAGGAGGCTCATTCTCTCCTTTATCCGCAAGAAAGGAGGCAGAAGACTTCCCTTCTTTATCCGGCTTCATCGGCAGAAGAGTATAGAGGGCACCCAGGGATTGGCCTGCATCAGGAGCTGCACCGGCAATCAGTATTCCACCATTCCCAACCCAATCCTTAATGGCATTTTGCTGGGCCTCTGTCAGGTCGGAAACAGCAAATTCGTCGAGCAGGAGATAGTCGAGCATTTCAAGCCCGAGCCCTTCTTCAGGCAGCTGTTCTTTTTTCAGCTCAAGTGTCTCTACCGCTGCAGAGGGAAGGATCCTCAGCTCCTTGAGCCGGTCATAGTCCTCGCTCAGGATGCCCATTGTCATTTCTCCGCCTTCTATGTATTTCGCCTTCAGCTTCGTGTCGCCGGAGAACTTGACTTTATTCCCGTCCTTCCAGCTCCCTTTATAAAGGTGGATGGCAGGGAGGTTCTGATATGATGATGGGTGGTCCTCCGAATTGCCCGGTATTGTTATGTGAAAGGTTTTCGAAGAATTTTCCGGCAGATTTGCCTTGATGCTCATGGCTCCGCCGGAATTATAGGAAGGGTGAAAATCAATCAGCAGATCCCCGCTGAACGCCTCTCCTGTATTTTCAGCTTTGATAGTCAAGGGAAAGCCTTTTCCCCTTTTAACTTTTCCGTCCAGACCTGCTTCTACTGAAATGCTGATGTCTGCCGGTGCTGCATAAGCAGGCTGGTTTAAGATAAGAAACAGCAGCAATGCAGCAATCACAGCAATGATTGCTTTTGTATGTTTACGCAAAAAAACTCCCCCCAGATTATTATTCCACTACAATAGACGAACAGGAGCCGGCAAAAGTTTGCAATTCTTAGAAAATATAAATCTATTGCAGGGCTTGCCTTTCCGGCTCATGTATAATAGACGAAATAAATCAGGATGTCCCTACAAGGAATGAGAAAAAAATCCAATTAAAGCGCAAAAAAAAACAGCCTGCGTTTTGCAGACTGCCAAATCATTAAAACTAGGATAGTTTGCAGATAAGGAAGGGGGGCTTTCAATATCCTTTCACTAGCTCAGTATTTACCTTTTTAACAAGGGGGATGTTGATTTCCGTTCCAGGCACTTCGCTTTCCGCGGGGCGGCGCTGAGCCTCCTCGTCGTACCTCCTGCGGGGTCTCAGCTCTGCCGCTGCAATCCCGCAGGAGTCTTCGTGCCTTCCACTCCAATCAACGAGCTCCAATTTTTTTGCAGCAAGTTTATGCTTATTAAATAAAAGGCGAATGGTAGCACTATGGACTTTTGATACTACAATATGATGCTAACCCAAACCGTACCCTTTCTCTCCAAAATAAAAGCAGCTGCATATGCAGCTGCTTACCTCTTAGAATTTACTCTTCCGCATTCTCGACCATGTCAGCGAATAGCCCGTAGACATAGCGTTCTGCGTCGAATTCCTGCAGGTCGTCCATTTTTTCTCCGAGGCCGACGAATTTGACGGGAATGTCGAGTTCCTTGCGGATGGCCAGGACGATGCCGCCTTTTGCGGTGCCATCAAGCTTTGTCAGGACGATTCCGCTCACATCTGTTGCTTCCTTGAAGGTTTTTGCCTGGATCATGGCATTCTGCCCTGTTGTTGCATCAAGGGCGAGCAATACTTCATGCGGGGCGCCGGGGATTTCCCTTTCGATCACCCGCTTGACTTTTTCAAGCTCCTTCATCAGGTTGACCTTGTTCTGCAGGCGTCCTGCGGTGTCACAAAGAAGGATATCTGCATTCCTTGATTTCGCAGCCCTGACGGCATCAAACATAACAGCTGCCGGATCAGATCCTTCTGCCTGCTTGATGACTTCGACGCCGACCCGGTCTCCCCAGACTTCAAGCTGCTCGATGGCCCCAGCACGGAAAGTATCCCCTGCGGCCATGAGCACCTTTTTTCCTTCAGACTTGAACTTATGCGCCAGCTTGCCGATTGAGGTTGTCTTGCCGACCCCATTCACACCTACGAACAGGATGACTGTCAGGTCGCCTTCCTGGATATTCAAAGCGGAAGATGCTTCCCCGCTTCCCTCATATATTTCAACCAGTTTCTCGGAAATGATGCTTTGCACGCCTTGCGGGTCCTGGATGTTTTTGCGCTTCACTTCCATTCTCAGCTCTTCTACAAGCTCCATGACCGTGTCAAAGCCCACGTCAGCCTGAATGAGAATTTCCTCAAGCTCTTCGAAGAAGTCCTCATCGACCTTCCTGTACCTCGCTACAAGATCATTGACCTTGCCGGAAAAATTATCCCTCGTTTTTGTCAGGCCATCCTTGAATTTTTCTGTCACTGTATCGGTTTGCTTCGTAATTTTATCTTTCAGTTTTTTAAAGAAACTCATCTGTTCACTTCCTTCTCATTCATCTGTATGTATCGCCGGAAAAAGAGCGTACACCCCTTTTCCGGCATATTTTGCCTGTCTATTGCGGAACAAGCTCCCGGGTTTCTTCAAGTCTGACTGAGACAAGCTTTGAAACACCTGATTCCTGCATCGTTACACCGTACAGGACGTCTGCTTCTTCCATCGTCCCTTTGCGGTGGGTGATGACGATAAACTGTGTTTCCTCACTGTATCTCTTCAGATATTGGCTAAAGCGCTGGACGTTGGCTTCATCGAGCGCAGCCTCCACTTCATCCAGGATGCAGAACGGTACGGGGCGCACCTTCAGGATTGAGAATAGCAGCGCGATTGCCGTGAGCGCCCTCTCCCCGCCTGATAAGAGCCCCAGATTCTGCAGCTTCTTGCCTGGCGGCTGGGCAACGATGTCAACGCCTGTATTAAGCAGATCGTCAGGCTGTGTCAGCTTTAGATCTGCCCTGCCTCCGCCAAACAGCGCCTGGAAGACAGACTCAAAATGGAATCTGATTCCTTCAAATGTCTGCCTGAATCTTTTTTTCATTTCTTCATCCATTTCATCAATTACCTGGAAGAGAGTGTCCTTCGCTTCCTGCAGATCATTCTTCTGTGCCAGCAGGAACTCATAGCGCTCTGATACGCGCTCATATTCCTCAATGGAACCCAGGTTCACTGTCCCTAGCTCCTCAATGGACAATTTGATGAGCTTAACCTTTTTGCGTGCTTCCTCAGCAGGAATGTGGAGCGGATACTCCTCCCTGGCTGCTTCAAAGGTAAGCAGATATTCCTCCCTGAGATGGGCAAGGCGGTTATCCAGTTCAACATCCAGCCTGTTCAATCGCACTTCCTCATCCTTCATGCTCTCAGTCATGCCCTTATGAAGGCGGCGGAGCTCCTTGGCTGAAAGCTCCAGGTCTTCAAGTGTTTCCTGGAGTTTAAGGCGCTCCTCTTTCCTGGAAGAAATCAAGTCAATGGCTTCCTGCTTATCTTTCAGCTTCTTCCTTGCGGCTTCCTCGAGCACTTCTTCTCCTGAAGAGCTGCTGGTCAGCTCTGATGACAGCAGCGACAAATCTTCCTTGAAGGTCTGAAGCTTCTCTGATGTTTCCGCCAGCTCTCCCTCAATGGACGCGAAAGTATCTTTAGCGAAGTTCAGCTGTTCGTTCTTGGATGCCAGCGTAATCTTTAGCTCGCCGATCATGTCCATGAGCGTTTCCTTGGAGGTCATCCTAGTGTTTTTCTGCTGTGTGAGCACCTCGATTTCTTCCTCCAGGCCAGTGATGCTTTTTTGCATCTTCTCAAGCTCGAGCTCAAGTGCAGATTTCCTGGCTGAAAGCTTCTGGGACTCTTCGGCAGATTGCGACTTATCCATATCATACAAGGAAAGGCGTTCATTTATGTTCTTCTCAGCCATCTCCACTTCCCGGAGATCGCCCTTCAGGGAGTTTTCCTTCAGCCTCAGTTCTTCACCGGATCTGCGCAGGTTTTCAATCAGTTCTTCCTGCTTGTTTATGTCTCCCTTGACCCTTCTCACCTGCTCTTCCAGCAGCTGCGTCTTGGAATCCATTTCGGCCAAACGTTCTTTCAGCTCTTCAAGCTCTGTCTTCCGGCTGAGCAAAGAAGAGGATTTTTGCTTGACGGCGCCGCCTGTCATGCTGCCGCCCGGGTTTACAACATCGCCTTCCATTGTGACAAACCGGCTTCTGTAATTAAGGATCTTTGCCATTTCATTGGCTCCCTTTAGATCCTTTGAAACTATGACATTGCCGAGAAGGTTTTTAACGACCTCTTCATACTTTGAATCAAAAGATACCAGGTCAGCGGCAGCACCGATAAAAGATGGATGCAGCTTTAGCGATTGCAGCTGGCCCTGTGACAGCGACTTTCCTTTAATGACATTCAGCGGCAGGAAGGTCGCCCGGCCGTATGAATGCTTTTTCAGGAACTGGATGGCGCTGCGGCCATTCTCTTCGTTCGCTACCACAACATGCTGCATCGCACCGCCAAGAGCGGTTTCAATCGCAGTCTCATACTGCTTCGGCACCGCAATCAGCTCAGCGATTGCGCCTTCAATGCCCTTAAGTGCGCCGCCCCTTGCCTTCAGCACTTCTTTGACTCCCTGGAAGAAGCCGGAATAGTCCTCCTCCAGCTCTTCCAGCATATCTTTGCGGGACTTGGCCTGCTGAAGATACTGATAGGCCTGGTAAAGAGTCGTTTCCTGCTTCTGATAGTTCGTTTTCAAAGATTCGGTCTTTGCCTGCTCATTCTTGAAAAGGCGGACCTGTTCCTCAAGCTCGCCCTGTATCTGTTCAAGCCTGCCAATGATTTCTTTCTTTTGGTCTTCTATCTGCTTTCGTTCCGAAAGAAACTTTTCATTGTCTGACTCAAGCCGGGTTGATCTTGCTCCCTGCTGGGCCAGCTGCTGGCCGATATATTGAAATTCATTTTTAAAAGCAGCCTGCCTGTTCAGCAATTCAATATAATCACTTTTGAGAGAGTCGATTTTTTCTTCGGTATTTTCACTATAAAGCTTCAGCTCAGCCTGTTTTTCTCTCAGCTTTTTCTGAAGCTCAGCTGCCTCTCTCTGAAGAACATCGGCAATCTCCTGCTGCATTGCTTTTCTTTCTTTAAGAGAAGCTTCCTTTTCCCCCAGCTCTTCTATATTTCTCTTCAGCTGTTCTTTATTATGGGAAGCATTTTTCTTCCGTTCTTTGAGGACTTCTTTCCTGCCCTCGAGCTTTTCCAGCTCCTCGCTGGCATGAAGCAGCACACCCTGCAGATCATTGATGGACTCATCAAGGTCTGCAATGCCTGCCCTTGCCACTTCGATTTCAGCTTCCTTTTCCCCGATCGCACCGCCCAAAGCTTCTTCTTCCTTTTTCAGCTTTTCAAGCACGGCGGAAAGAGCCTCCCATTTTCCGTGAAGGTCCTCAATCTCAAAGGCTGTAAGGGCAACTTCGATTTTTTCCAGCTCTTCTTTTTGCTGCAGGTAGTCCTTGGCGATGGAAGACTGGATCTTCAGCGGCTCCACCTGGCTTTCGAGCTCATAGACGATATCATTCACCCGGTTCAGGTTTTCCTGGGTTTCAAGAAGCTTGGCCTCAGCCTTTTTCTTCCTTGTTTTATATTTCAGGACTCCGGCCGCTTCTTCAAAAATGCTCCTCCGGTCCTCAGCCTTGCTGTTTAAGATTTCTTCTACCTTCCCTTGGCTTATAATGGAGAATGCCTCCCGCCCAAGGCCTGAATCCATGAACAAATCGATGATATCCTTCAGGCGGCATGATTGGCTGTTTATATAAAATTCACTGTCCCCTGAGCGGTAGACTCTCCTCGTAACACTCACTTCATTATAATCAAGCGGGAGGAACTGGTCTTCGTTATCAAGGGTCAGGGTCACCTCTGCAAAATTCAGCGATTTCCTGCTGTCGCTCCCGGCAAAGATGATATCCTCCATTTTCGATCCCCTCAGGGACTTCGCGGACTGCTCGCCAAGCACCCAGCGGATGGAGTCTGTAATATTGCTTTTGCCGCTCCCATTCGGGCCGACAACAGCTGTCACGCCAGGGACAAAATCGACAGAGGACTTCTCGGCGAAGGATTTAAAGCCTGCAATATCTAGCCGTTTCAGAAACACTGATATATCCCTCCTAGCTTCTCGGTTGATTTTCTTGGGATGTTGAGTCATTCTGCAAATGGGATTTTAAAATCTCCAGCGCCATCTGTGCCGCGTGCTGTTCTGCTTCTTTTTTCGATCTGCCTGTCCCGGTCCCGAGCTCATTCCCTGACAAGGAAACACGTGAGACAAACTCCCTGCTGTGTGCAGGGCCTTTTTCCTGAAGGATCTTATACTCAATTGCACCCGCTCCATCACGCTGGACGAGCTCCTGAAGCTGGCTCTTGAAATCCATCACATGAGAAAAAGCACCCGAATTTATTTTTGGAAAGACCGTTTGTTCTAAAAATCCGATGACTGTATCTATCCCTTTTTCCAGGTATAATGCGCCGATAAATGCCTCGAACACATCTGCAAGCAAAGCCGGACGCTCTCTTCCGCCTGTCATTTCCTCCCCTTTGCCGAGAAGGACGAGCTTCCCGAACTCAAGCTCATTGGCAAATGTAACCAGGGATGGCTCACACACAACTGCCGCTCTCAGCTTTGTCAGCTCTCCTTCGCTCATCATGGGATATTTCTTGTATAAAAATTGGGATACAGTCAGTTCAAGTACGGCGTCCCCTAAAAACTCCAGCCGTTCATTATCTTCATACGGCTTTCTCCGATGCTCATTCACATACGATGAATGTGTAAAAGCCTGCTTCAGCAGCTTTTCATTTTCAAAGGAAATCCCGATTTTCTTCTGGAACTCCCTGAATTGCATTTCTGCCGCGCGGTATGCTTTTTTCTCTTGGTCTTTATTGTTCTTGCGCATATTGCCTCCACCTTGCTAATAGTTTACATACATTATCAGTTTACGTAATAATTCTTAAAAACGCAAAAAAACCTGAAAGCATCCTGAATATTCCAGGCAGCTTCCAGCCTCTTGGACCAATGGGCCGATTCATCAGGAAGCACGGGCTCTGCCGGCATGTGAATCATCCCTGTATCCGCCTTTATAGAAGAAAGCCCCGTTCAAAACGGAGCTTTGCTCAATCTAACGATTACACATTAGCTTTTATGTAATTCACAGCGTCGCCGACTGTTGCGATCTTTTCTGCATCATCGTCAGAGATTTCCATATCGAATTCATCTTCCAGTTCCATAACCAGTTCAACTACATCCAGGGAATCTGCGCCAAGATTTTCTTTGAAAGAAGCTTCCAATGTTACTTCAGACTCTTCAACACCAAGACGATCTACGATGATCTTTGTTACACGTTCTAACACATCTGCCATGCTTGTCACCTCCCCTCAAGACATTATAGAGCATTTTAGCAGATTAATAAATGTCCAGCCTAACAATTTTTTCTTTTGTCTGCTGAAGAGGCTTCTACATCACCATTCCGCCGTCAACATGGAGGGTCTGCCCTGTCATATAGCGGCTGTCCTCAGAAGCCAGGAATAAGGCTACCTTTGCAATATCTGAAGGTTCGCCAAGCCGTCCGAGGGGGATTCCTGACAGCATCTGCTCTTTCACTTCTTCATTAAGCTTGTCTGTCATATCAGTCGAGATGAAGCCAGGGGCAATTGCATTGACGGTGATTCCCCTTGTAGCCAGTTCTTTTGCAGAAGTTTTTGTCAAGCCGATGACGCCTGCCTTTGCGGCAACATAGTTGGCCTGTCCAGGGTTGCCGCTGACACCGACGATCGATGATACATTGATGATCCTGCCGCTGCGCTGCTTCATCATTTGCCTTGTTGCCGCCTTCGTGCAAAGGAAGACACCTTTGAGATTGATGCTGATGACTTCATCCCATTCTTCCTCTTTCATTCTCATAAGAAGATTATCGCGGGTGATGCCTGCATTATTGACAAGAATATCAATGCTTCCGAATTTTTCGATTGTCTCTTTCATCATGGCCGTTACAGCCTCACTGTCTGATACATCTGCCTTTGCAGCAAATGCGTCACGGCCGAGCGCCTTAATTTCTTCAACAGTCTCGTTAGCTTTTGCTTCGCTTCCGGAATAGTTGACTGTCACATTGGCTCCTTGCCTCGCAAGCTCCAATGCAATTTCGCGGCCAATTCCCCTGGAAGCGCCTGTTACGATCGCTGACTTGCCCTCAAGCTTCATTGCGGTTCCCCCTTTAATGCCTCAATTGCAGCCGCACAGCTTGCTTCATCTGAAACAGCATATGTTTTGGCTGAGCGGTTTACTTTTTTCACAAGCCCTGATAAAACTTTTCCTGGGCCGATTTCAATGAATGTATCGACTCCGAGGCCGATCATCCTTTCAATAGAATCCTCCCACAGCACCGGGGAATAGAGCTGCTGGACAAGCTTTTCTTTAATATCCCCTGATTCCGTCATTTCGGCGGCACTGACATTGGAGATGACTGGAATTTGCGCATCGGAAACCGTGATGCTGTCCAGGACACCCCGCAGATTCTCTGCTGCCGGCTTCATCAGAGATGAGTGGAACGGTCCGCTGACATCAAGCGGAAGGACCCTCTTGGCGCCTGCTTCTTTCGCTTTTGCAGAAGCTTGCTCAACGCCCTGCCTGGAGCCGGATATTACGATCTGGCCGGGGCAATTCAGGTTTGCCAGCTGTACCGGATGTCCTTTCCCTGAAATTTCCTCTGTCACCGCACGCAGTTCATCCCTGCCAAGGCCGAGGACTGCTGCCATCGTGCCTTCACCGTTTGGAACCGCCGCCTCCATGAACTCGCCTCTTTTTCTTACCGCATGCACCGCGTCTTCAAAAGAGATGCTGCCTGCAGCGACAAGAGCAGTATATTCACCAAGGCTGTGTCCGGCTGTATAATCAGCTCTGATTCCTGACTCACGGAACTTAGCGAGAATGGCAATGCTTGTCGTCAAAAGCGCCGGCTGGGCATTGACCGTTAATGTCAGTGTCTCCTGCGGCCCTTCAAATATCAGGCTTGATAGCTTATCATTCAGCCTTTGGTCTGCCTGATCAAAGACAGCTTTTACTTTATTATCTGATTCTGCCAAAGATTTCCCCATGCCAACAGTCTGAGAGCCCTGGCCAGGAAATAAAAATGCAATTTTCCCCATTTTCTCTTCTCCTTTTCAAAGAAATCTGCAGGCTATTCCCTGCCTGTTGCAGGCAGCTTTCCTGCTGCTGCCTTTATTGTTTCCGCCACATTATTCTGCACCATTTCACGTGTCTGCCTGACTGCGCTGTAGAGCGCATTTCTGTCAGAGGAACCATGGGCCTTGATGACAGGAGCGTTCAGTCCGAACAGCCCGGCTCCGCCGTACTCCGAATAGTCCATCTTTGATTTCAGCTGGACAAGGTCCGGCTTCAGCACTGCTGCTGCCATTTTGCTCTTCAGGCTGCTTGTCATCGCCTCTTTCATCATTTTAAAGACGGATAAGGCGGTGCCTTCTATCGTCTTCAGAACCATATTCCCTGTAAATCCATCAGTGACGACAACATCTGCCGCACCTTCCAGAAGATCCCTTGCTTCTACATTCCCGACAAAATTCAGTCCGGCATCCTTGATCAGTCCAAATGCATTCTTGGCCAGTTCATTTCCTTTTTTTTCTTCTGTGCCGATATTTAAAAGGCCTACTCGGGGATTGGAGATGCCCCTGACTTTTTCGCAATATATCGATCCCATGACGGCATACTGCAGAAGGTGCTCAGGTTTGGCATCGACATTTGCCCCTACATCAAGCAGGAGGAATCCCTTGCCATCTATTGTCGGCAAAGTCGGCGATAATGCCGGCCTTTCAATGCCCTCAATCCTTCCTACAACGAATAACCCTGCTGCCATCAGTGCGCCTGTATTCCCGGCTGAAATGCATGCATCAGCATTGCCATCAGCGACCTGCCTGGCTGCGAGGACCATAGAAGCATCCTTCTTCCTCCGCACTGCCCTGACCGGTTCATCGGTGCCAAGGATCATCTCTTCTGTATGGATGATTTCGATCCGCTCACTCACTGTGAGATGCTCCCTGATTCTCTTTTCGTCACCGACGAGTGTAATATGTATGTCCTTGAATTCTGCTGCAGCCTTCATGGCCCCGAGTACAATTTCCTTTGGGGCATTGTCTCCGCCCATTGCATCTATCGCTATCTTCATCATTTTGCATCATCCCCTGCTTGTTAACGGATTATTTTCATGCTTCTCTGTGGGAACGGAACATGTCGAACTCGCCTTTGAAAACCAGTTCATTGTTCGCAAAGCTTGAAACCTCTACAAGTGTCCTGCCAGAGCTGTTGTCGATCTTAACGACTTTTGCTTTTGCGATTACCCTCTCATTCTGGTGTACTGAGCGGGTAAACTGTATGCTCGCTTTAGCCGTTAGTGCCAGCTCGTCATTTATGACAGCGACAGCCAGTGAATTGGCCTGTGCAAAAAGGTGGTGGCCTCGGGCAATCCGGTTCCTTTTGAATACATGCTCTTCTTTTACATCAAATATAGAAATCGCCGTATTATCAAGTTCTATGTCAATGATTTCCCCAATGACTTCATCTATGGGAAGGGATTTTACTTCATCCTCGAAAGATTTCTCCGCAACATTTTTGATCCTTTCCCTCAGCTCGGGAATGGAAAGCTCGAGACGGTCGAGCCGGATGGTCTGGACGCTGACTGAAAAACGGTCGGCCAGATCCTCGTCTGTAATGAAGGGATTATCCTTTATCGTTTCAACCAGCAGCTGCTGGCGTTCTTTTTTATTTTTTCTCATATCCTCCACCGCCGAGATATTAAGACTAGGTACTAATAGCAGTATATACAAAAAAAAAGCAGAGCGCAAGGCAGAACTTTTCCGTTCTGTCTCCGTCTGCTTCCCGCTTCAATCAAGCTTTTCCCCATGGAATACGCCTGTATTTTTAAGATATTCCCTTAGCATCCCATATTCCGGACCTTCCCAGAAGATGCTGGACTGTATCAGCTTCGATGCATCATTCCGTGCCGTTTCAAGAGCGCGGTAGTCATGGACCATATCTGCCACCTTGAATTCAGGCATGCCGCTTTGCTTGCGGCCGAAAAAGTCTCCAGGCCCCCTCAGTTCCAGATCCTTTTCACTGAGAACAAAGCCATCATTGGTCTCAGACATGATTTTCATCCGTTCTTTCCCGACCTCTGATTTTGGATCGGCAAGGAGGATGCAATAAGACTGTTCGCTTCCCCTTCCGACCCTTCCTCTCAGCTGGTGCAGCTGGGACAGCCCGAATCTCTCTGCATCATAGATTACCATAATGGTAGCATTAGGCACATTGACCCCAACTTCAACGACAGTTGTAGATACAAGGATCTGTATCTCGTTGCGGCTGAACTCTTTCATCACTCCATCCTTTTCCTCCGGATGGAGCCTGCCATGCATCAGCCCTACTTTATACCGGTCCTGATAATAGAATGTCAGATTGCTGTGGACATCGATTGCATTCTGGACATCCAGCTTGTCCGATTCCTCAATCAGCGGGCAAATGACGTATGCCTGCCTTCCTTTGGAAAGCTCCTTCTCCATGAATTGGAGAATCCGGTCCAGCATTTCCTGCTTTGCCCAGTAAGTTTCGATTGTCTTCCTGCCTGCAGGCATCTCATCAATAATAGATACATCCATTTCCCCGAACACCGTTATGGCAAGCGTCCTTGGAATCGGAGTTGCTGTCATGAACAGGACATCAGGGCTTTCACCCTTTTCACGGAGCACCCTGCGCTGTTCTACGCCGAACCGGTGCTGTTCGTCTGTTATGACAAATCCGAGCCGCTTGAACTCGACTTCCTGCTGGATGAGGGCATGGGTACCGATCAGAACATCAATTTCCCCTTCCGAAAGCCTGGCTAGGATATCTTTTCTCTTCTTTCCCTTGACAGAGCTTGTCAGCAGCTCACACGACAGGCCCTGAGGCTCCAGCAGCTCTTTCAGCGATTTCTCATGCTGCTCGGCAAGTATCTCTGTCGGGACCATCAGTGCCCCCTGATAGCCTGCTGTTGCTGCTGCATATAAACCGATGGCAGCTACGACCGTCTTGCCGGAGCCTACATCACCCTGCAGGAGCCTGTTCATCCGGTATGGGGATTTCATATCAGACAGGATTTCGTTCACTACTCTTTTTTGGGCTCCAGTCAAAGGAAAGGGAAGCGATCCGATGAATTCTTTCAGCTTTTTCAAGTCATACGTCTGGACAATCCCTTTTGACTGTTCACGCTCGAATTTTCTGAGCGCCTGCATTTTAAGCTGGAAATATAAAAATTCTTCATAAACAAATCTGCGCCTTGCCTGCTTCAAATCCTCGGGTCCGCCCGGAAAATGCATCGCCCTGAGGGCATCTTTCCTGTTCAAGAGCTTATACTGCTCAAGAAGCCGCTCAGGCAGTGTCTCCGCAATACTGTCAGCATACTGGCTGAACGCCATGCCAATGAATCTGCGGATGCCTTTTACCGTAATGCTGCCTTTCACTGCGTATACAGGTTCAAAATCCTTGGAAGCTGCATTCTCCCCAAGATGAATTTCACTGGCGGAAATCATCTGGCGGTGCTGATCCCACTTTCCGGTAATCGTGACAGAATCATTGATGGCAAACTTCTTTTTTAAGTAAGGCTGGTTAAAAAATACCGCCTGGATCAAATAACGGCCGACAAGGACTCTTATCGTCAGGCGCGACCGTTTTCTCCCATAATAAGTCAGCAAAGGCTCGCTGTGGATTTTCCCCTCCACTGTAACCCTTTCCTCATGCTTGACTTCTGACAGGTCTTTAAGCCGGTAGTCCTCATAGCGGAACGGAAAATGCTCCAAAAGGTCGCCGACAGTAAAAATATTCATATCTGCCAGTGCTTCAGCGGTCTCTGCACCTATTCCTTTTATACTTGTAACTGGTTCGTTCAACATATTAATCACCTGATTTCGATTATACTTTATAGGAGAATATGACTGTGGATGCATCCGGGGATCTCTATTTGGGAGCTTCGGCAAGTTTCGGGGGCATTGCCTGCCTGCATAGATAGAAATAGAAGGGGCATCCCCTTCTATTTCCTGGTAAGGCTATTCGATTGAAAAGATGAAAGCGTACAATGGCTGTTTGCCGTCATGCACTTCAACTTCTATGTCTTCGTATTCTTTTTCCAGGAAGTCTGCAATGGCTTCCAAATCTGCCTCGGATGCATCCTCGCCCTTAAGGATTGTAATAATTTCAGCATCCTCATCAATCATATGTGTGAGGAGCTTTTTGGCTGATTCAGTCTTATCCTTATCTTTGACAACGATTTTGCCATCAGCGATGCCCATGAAATCTTCTTTTTCGATTTCAAGGCCGTCGATGCTCGTGTCACGGACAGCAAAAGTGATCTGTCCTGTCTTGACATGGCTTAAAGCCTCGCTCATGCCGCTTTCATTGTCCTGAAGGCCTGCACCAGGGTTGAAAGCAAGCAGTGCAGCCATACCCTGCGGCACAGTTTTGGATGGAATGACAACAACGTCTTCCTCTGCTACCTCGGCGGCCTGCTGGGCAGCCATAATAATGTTCTTGTTGTTCGGCAGGATGATGATCTTTTTGGCATTCGCATCCTTTATGGCCTTAACAATGTCCTCGGTGCTCGGATTCATTGTCTGGCCGCCTTCAATGACAACATGGGCGCCAATGCTTCTGAAAAGGTCAGCAATGCCGCTGCCCATAGACACAGCTACAATGCCGTATTCAAGCTTCTCGTTTGTTTTGGCAGGTTCTCCGGTCCTTAGCGGGGTATGTGTCTCACCCACTATGTTTGTGTGCTGCTGGCGCATATTTTCAATTTTCATATTCACCAGGCTGCCATATTTCTGGCCATAGCTCAGCACATCTCCGGGCTGCTCAGAATGAATATGTACCTTCACCAGTTCTTCATCGGCAATCACCAGAAGAGAATCACCGAAACGGCTTAAATCCTGACGGAAAAGATCTTCAGAAAAGTTTTTTCCGTTCAGTTTTTCTTCTTCAAGCTTAACCATGAATTCAGTGCAATAGCCGAATTCAATATCTGCCGTATTGATATGCCCCTGGACTGATTTATGATGTTCGGCATTTACCATTTCATCCATGCTCGGAAGAGAGGCAGGTGCGTCAGGAAGCTTTTCGCCCTTCAGCTCAGCAAGAAAGCCTTCGTAGACAAATACAAGGCCTTGCCCGCCGCTGTCCACAACGCCGACTTCCTTCAGAACAGGCAGCAGGTCAGGCGTCCTGTTCAGCGAAGCTTTTGCTTCCTTCAGGACTTCCTCAAGGACTTTGATAATATCGTCCTCGCTTTGCGCAGCCTGGACACCCCTTTTGGCAGAATCCTTTGCAACGGTCAGGATCGTCCCTTCAACCGGCTTCATGACAGCTTTATAGGCGGTCTCGACACCAGTATTCAGCGCGTCTGCAAACTCGCTTGCTGTAATTTCAGACTTTTGCTCAATTGCTTTAGAGAAGCCGCGGAACAGCTGTGACAGGATGACACCCGAATTCCCGCGGGCACCCATCAATAATCCTTTTGAAAGGGCAGTGCCCACTTTTCCAATATGCGCCTGGACATTATTCCTGACTTCCTTCGCTCCGGAAGTCATCGATAAATTCATATTGGTTCCTGTATCTCCATCAGGAACCGGGAAAACGTTTAGCGCATCTACATATTTGGCATTAGAGGATAAGTGGTTTGCACCCTGCATCACCATTTCCGCGAAACGCTTTCCATCTAAAACTGTAATTGACACAAATCTTTCCTCCTCACTACGGGTTCGTTACACGAACTCCCTGAACGTAAATATTAACCGAGTCAACGGCAAGTCCAACAGTTTTATCAAGGGTGTACTTTACTTTTGATTGCACGTTGTGGGCAACCTCGGAAATTTTCGTTCCATAACTCACAATAATATACATATCGATATGTACTTCTTCGCTTTCCTGGCGCACAATCACACCGCGTGTAAAGTTTTCCTTGCGCAGAATATCGGTAAGCCCGTCCTTAATCTGGTTCTTGGAAGCCATCCCTACAATGCCGTAGCAGTCAACAGCTGCACCACCGGCAATAGTAGCAATCACATCATTAGATATATCAATTTGCCCGAATTTCGTTTTTAATTCAATGGACATGAGTCGTTCCCCCTTTGGAAATTGCTCCTTGACTAAAGTCATTTTACTATATCAAGGGTAAATTTAAAAGCTATACTTCCCCTTTCTTATTATAGGGCAGCTTCCCGTATACTATGTCAAGGAAATTTTCTTGAAAGGTTGCATCACAACTATTGCATTCATTTGGGTTGTATGATAAATTATTAAAGTATCTTTTAATGCCGAAAAACATACTCGTTACTGTTTTTCCATTACTTAGATTGAGCAATATGATCATTGCAAATGAAAGCATGAAAAAATAGTTTCAAGCTTTGTGAGTTAGGAGGGAAATATACATGCCACGCAAATGTGTCGTAACAGGTAGAAAAACAACTTCAGGCAATAAGCGTTCCCACGCTATGAATGCAAACAAGCGTACTTGGGGAGCTAACCTTCAAAAAGTTCGCATCCTTGTAGACGGTAAGCCTAAACGTGTTTGGGTTTCTGCAAGAGCGCTTAAATCAGGTAAAGTAGAACGAGTGTAACAGCTCGAAAAGGACATCCCGCGGATGTCCTTTTTTATTTCTCCGTCCCCGCAAACCGCACTTGCTTCTATAACCTTCCTTGCAAAAAAAATCAGCATCCGCTGTCCGGATGCTGCTGAAGGTGTGGTATTTTTGTACGTTCTGCTATGGATCTATCACTTTTATTCCTTTTTGAAGGTTCCTAGCATCGCGCGGACAAGTCCGCCTAAAAACTTCGGCAATTTAATCGTATAAAACTTCATGGATATGTCCCTCCTCGCCATCTAACCGCAAATCTCTCTGTCCTCTTTTGCGCCCTTACCATCATATTCAAAAGATTAAGATGAGTACACTTTGTTTAAGACTTTTAATCATGACTCCTTATCACCATTATTATGCCTTCGGTAAATGAAAAAGTACCATAATCATGATTAAGTTCGTTACTAATGCACAGGGTAGACCCGAGCGGGACATATTTATTTTTCAGCGGATATTTAAAGCCTTCGAGCGTCAGGTCCTTGATATGGCTCGTCACCGGGACAAAGGAGACATATTTCATATTCTCCAAGGGCAGGACAGTATAAGCCCCCGGGCCTTTGGCATAAATGATATTTCTGCTGTCTATCAGCTCGATATGGGTGCTAGCGCCTTTCAGGAGCGGCCCGATGAGGAGCTGCACGTTGCCAAAGAAGTGGTCGAGGCGCCCCCCGGTCCCTCCATATATTTTGATGGCTTCGGGTTCCTGCTTCAGTGCCCAGATGATGGCAAGCTCCATATCGGTTTCATCTTTCTCAGGGTTGAACAGCCGGACTTTCTTTACAGCTTCCCGGATTTTCATCATCTCTTCGGGAGATACTGAATCAAAGTCGCCGAATGCGGCCTGCGGAACAATACCTTTTGAGAGCAGGGTAAAGACTCCCCGGTCCACACCTGCCCAAATATCCCCTTCATCGGCAGGTACAAGTTCCGGAAGAAGTTCCACCGGCCCTCCTGCAAGTATATGGATAATCAGCGGTATCACCTGTCTTTCATAAATTAGCTTATAGAAAAGCCAGCCGAATCATTCAGCTGGCTTTTCTTTTTTTATCCTCTAAGTGCTGCGATTGCTTTCGCACGGTCTTTCTGATTATAAACGGCAGAACCGGCGACAAGGACATTTGCGCCTGCCTCTATACAGAGCTTAGCCGTCTCCTCATTCACACCGCCATCCACTTCAATTTCAAGATCCAGCCCCTGCTCTGCAGCCATTTCTTTTACCTGCCTGATTTTCGGGAGCACCGATGAAATGAATTTCTGGCCCCCAAAGCCAGGATTCACTGTCATCAGCAGGACCATGTCGATATCCTGGATGATATGCTTAAGAGCTTCTGCCGGTGTAGCTGGATTCAGGACGACGCCTGCTTTTACACCATAAGACTTGATAAGATGGATCGTCCGGTGCAGATGCCTGGATGCTTCTGCATGGACTGTAATATAATCGGCGCCTGCCTTGGCGAAGGCTTCGATATACTGATCTGGATTTTCAATCATCAGATGCACATCAAGCGGCAGCTTTGTAATCGGTCTGACTGCCTCTACAATCAGCGGGCCGATCGTGATATTCGGGACAAAATGGCCATCCATTACATCCACATGGATATAATCGGCCCCTCCCCTTTCTACATCCTTGATTTCTTCTCCCAGCCGGGAAAAATCAGCAGATAATATCGATGGTGCAATCTTAACCATATTAATACCTCGGCTTTCTATCTTTTATTTCCTGGAGGAAATCTTTGTAATGCTCATATCTGTATTGCGGGATCTCTCCGTTGTCGACCGCTGCTTTGACCGCACATTTCGGCTCGGAAATATGCAGGCAGGCACGGAATTTGCAAGCCTCGCTTTTTTCCCTGATATCAGGGAAGCAGAAATTCAGTTCTTCTGCTTCAATATCGGTGAATTCAAGGGAACTGAATCCCGGCGTATCAGCAACAAATCCCTGGCCGATTTCAATCAGCTCCACGTGGCGTGTTGTATGCTTCCCTCTTCCCAGATGTGAGGAAATGATGTCCGTTTTGAGTTCCAGCTCCGGCCTGAGGGCATTGAGGAGAGAAGACTTTCCAACTCCCGACTGCCCTGCAAAAACCGAAATTCCTCTTTCAAGGAAAGGAAGCAGTTCATCAATCCCGATCCCATTTTCTGAAGAAGTCAGCAGCACATCATAGCCTGCGTCCCTGTACGAAGCTGCGTAGTCCTCAATCTTCATTCTTTCTTCTTCATTTACCAGATCCATTTTTGAGATGCAGATAACCGGCTGGATATGGTTAAATTCAACCAGCACAAGGAAACGGTCAAGTAAAGCCGTACTGAAATCCGGTTCAATAGCTGAAAAAACAAGAATGGCCTGATCCACATTGGCAATCGGAGGCCTGATCAGTTCATTTTTTCTTTCTTTCACTTCAAGGATATATCCTTCACTGTCGTTATCTGCCTGATATACGACATTGTCTCCGACAAGGGGTGTGATCTTATTTTTCCTGAACACTCCCCTGCCCCTGCATTGCACAGTTCTTTCGCCGCTAAGCACATAATAGAATCCGCTTAATGCCTTAATGATTTTGCCTTCAGGCATACAAACACTCCTAATTCTTTTTAGTTCCCGGGATAATCGACTTCTTCATCAATAATCTGCTGGCTGTTTCTCAGAACTTTATAATACGCTTTGCTGCCTTCCTGTATCAATAGTTCCATATTATACTTACGTTCTTCCGTAATGTAGAAGGTATCAAAAGGCGCTGTCATCTTATTATTCATATCTTCCACAAGGATCTGGATTTCCTGCGGCTCCCCTTCTTCCTCAGGCTCATATGGTATCGTGATTTCTACGGGCACTGTTTTTGGAGGAATCTCTTCCTTGCCTTTTGAGAAGGTGACTGACAGGCCTGAACCTTTGCCAAGCTCAGTTCCTGCGGGCTGCGACTGGCTGATGACGAGGCCTTTTTCAACTGTATCATGGTACTCTTCTTTTGATGTATCGATCTTCAGTCCCGTTGATTCGGCATAATCCTGAACTCCCTTTAGATTCAGACCAGTAAGATCCTTCAGGACAATGGGTGCGGGTCCACTGCTTACGGTGAACTCGATCCCGGTTTCGCCAGGGATTACTTCTTCCCCTTCATCGATTGACTGCTCAAGGATTGTACCTTCAGGCTCATCCTCATTATTGGCGTCCTCCCGGGTGATTTGTGTAAAGCCCTCTTTCTCGAGGAGGCTTTCGACCTCTTCAAAGGATCTTCCGGTATAGTCCGACATTTCAAACTTCTCTTTCCCGGAACTTAAATATATCGTTATACTGGATTCTTCCTTCGCCATCCTGCCGGCTTTCGGATCGGTTTTGATAACGAGTCCCTCTTCTACCTCTTCATCATTAATCTCGACCGGATCTTCCACCTCAAAACCTGCTTTTGTCAGTATGGATGTGGCATCCTCAATCGTTTCCCCTGCCACATCAGGAACCTCGATTTCCTTTGGCAGAAACAGCTCAGGAAGGACTGTCAGGGCCAGTACTCCCATTACAACAAAGAAGAGAAAAAGAGAAACAAGGACAATCGGCCACTTCTTTTTCTTTTTCTTATCTTTCTTTTGTTTTTTGGCAGCAGGAGCCGGACCCGCTGAAGAGCCTTTATCATCTTTTTCATGTACGCGCGTTTCGTCCATATTCTGATAGGGGCGATCGCTTGTGATCACCGGAATCGCTTTGGTGGCATCATCATCATCAGGCACCGAAAATTTCTTCTCATTCATTCTGCCCGGTTCAAGGGCGGTCCTGATATCTTCCTCCATATCCTCTACATTTTCATAACGGTGGAAGGGGTCCTTCGCAGTTGCCTTCAGGACGATATTCTCAACGCTTTGGGGAATAGACGGATTCCACCTTCTTAATGAAGGGGTTTCGGACTGAAGATGCTTAAGCGCGATGGAAACCGCCGACTCTCCTGAAAACGGCAGCCTGCCGGTCAGAAGCTCAAACATCACAATTCCAAGGGAGTATATATCCGATTTCTTATTGGCCATCCCCCCTCTTGCCTGTTCAGGGGATAGATAATGGACAGAGCCAAGCACAGAGTTGGTCTGGGTGATGCTTGTTGAACTCAGGGCCATGGCAATCCCGAAATCTGTAATTTTCACATTCCCGAGCCGGTCAACCAGGATATTATGCGGCTTGATGTCCCTGTGCACAATATGATGCTGATGGGCGTGGGAAATAGCGGAAAGAAGCTGTTTCATAATATCCAGTGCCGTGTCAACGGGTACAGGGGAATGCTGCTGTATATACTGTTTGAGTGTTTGCCCTTCCACATATTCCATGACAATATAATAGATTGAATCTTCTTCGCCGACGTCATAGATGCTCACTATATTCGGATGTGCGAGGCTTGTAGCCGATTGCGCTTCACGGTGGAATCTCCTGATGAATTCATCATTTTCAGCAAAATCCAGGCGCAGGATCTTTACGGCCACATCGCGGTCCAGGATCATGTCATGCGCCAGATAAACATTCGCCATCCCGCCGCCGCCGATCATATCCAAAATCTTATAGCGGCCGCTTATTCTTTTACCAATCAGCATTCTGTATCACCAGAGCTGCCGGCATCCATGAACTCGACAATCACAAGGGTGATATTGTCCTCACCGCCGTTGTCATTGGCAAGCCGGATCAGATCCGCTGCCTTATCATCGAGCTTTTTCTCCCCGGCAAGGATTTCATGCATCTCCTGCTCTGAAACCTTATTTGTCAATCCATCCGAACTGAGAAGCAGCAGATCTTCTTCCTCAAATACGATGGTCCTGGTGTCCATCTGTACCTTTTCTTCTGTTCCAAGTGCTCTCAGCAAAACATTCTTCCGGGGGTGATGCTCTGCATCTTCTTTTGTAATCTGGCCTGACCGGAGGAGCTCATTCACAAGGGAATGATCTTCTGTCAGCTGCTTGAACCCAGATTCATTCAATATGTAACCCCTGCTGTCGCCAATATTGGCAATGGTGGCAAACAGGCCGGTCGCAATGGCGGCAACAATGGTCGTCCCCATGCCCTCGCATTCACTGTTATTCTTTGAATGTTCGAACAACAGGGCATTCACTTCTCCGATATTGGTCCTAAGCCATTCTTCAGCCTGCTCAGGTGTCTCAATCCCTGCATTGCCTTCCCAGAGCTCCTTCAGCTTCAGGAGGGTCATCTCACTGGCAACGTCACCCGCACGGTGGCCGCCCATGCCATCGGCTACGATGGCATGGCGCTGCCCGCTGCGGTTGACAAAAATTCCGCCGTTATCTTCATTATGCTGACGGATCTTTCCCCTGTCCGTCATAAAGACAGCTTTCATTCTGTCACCTCGTCTCTTCTTTGCGCTCCTTCGCACGGAGCTGGCCGCATGCTGCATCAATATCATGGCCCTGCTCACGGCGGATGGTCACGTTCACACCTCTGTTCTTCAGCGCTTTTTCAAAAGCAAAGATCTGATCCTTCGGTGTTCTTACATAATCCCTTTCAGGCACATAATTGACTGGAATCAGGTTCACGTGGCATTTCAGCCCTTTAATCAGAGAAGCCAGCTCCTCAGCATGCTCCACCTGGTCATTCACACTCCCGAACAAGCCATATTCAAAGCTTACCCGCCTGCCCGTTTTATCGACATAATAGCGGATGGCTTCCATCAGGTCCGGCAGTTTATATGCACGGTTGATCGGCATCAGCCTGCTGCGGATTTCCGTGTTTGGCGCATGCAGGGAAACTGCGAAGTTGATCTGCATGTTTTCATCTGCAAATTTGTAGATTTTCGGAATGATCCCGCTTGTTGAAACCGTAATATGGCGCGCTCCGATATTGAGCCCGTCATCATGGTTGATGATTCTTAGGAAAGACATCATATGATCATAATTGTCAAATGGCTCGCCGATGCCCATGATGACAACAGAGCTGACCCTTTCATCCGTTTCATCAAGTGCCTGTTGTACTTTTACGACCTGGGCAACGATTTCTCCTGCTTCTAAATTACGTTTTAATCCTCCGAGTGTGGAAGCGCAGAATGTACAGCCTATCCGGCAGCCCACCTGGGTTGTCACACAGACGGAATTTCCGTATTCGTGGCGCATCAAAACGGTTTCGATGGAATAGCCGTCATGAAGCTCGAACAGAAACTTGATTGTTCCATCCGAAGAGGTCTGCTGGATAAGTGTTTTTAATGTCGTCAGGGTAAAGGTTTCATTCAGTTTATCTCTCAAAGCTTTTGAGAGGTTTGTCATATCTTCGAATGATGCCACCCGTTTCTGGTAAAGCCATTCGAAAATCTGGGCGGCACGGAATGCCTTCTCGTTATTTTCCTTGAGCCAATCCTTCAGCTCATCGAGCTGCAATGAATAGATGGATGGTTTTTGCTCGGCTGTCTGCTTCTTCTCTGTTGTTTTAACGTTTTCCACTACTGCACCTTCTTTCTCAGGCTGGCTATATAAAAGCCGTCCGACCCCAGGTCCTGGGGCAATATTTGTAGTTCAAAATCTTTTGCCAATGCTTTCACTGCATCAGGCAGTCTCTCTGCTAAGGAATGGTCGCCGGAGAATTCGGGATGTGAATCAAGGAATTGCCTCACGGCGTTTTCGTTTTCTTCCCGATCCACTGTACATGTGCTGTAGACAAGGGTTCCCCCGTCCTTCAGCAAAGGGGCGACTGCTTCCAGCAGTTTGAGCTGCACCTTCTGCAGGTGCATGATATCTTCTTCTTTTTTAGTGTATTTCATGTCAGGCTTCCGCCTCATTACACCAAGGCCTGAACATGGGGCGTCAAGCAGGATGCGGTCAAAAGAGCCCGCATTGAAGTGTTCCTGTACTGTCCTGCTGTCCATCGCCTTTGTCTCGATATTTGACAGTCCCAGTCTTCTGGCATTGTCAGCAATAAGCTTAACCTTATGTTCATGCAGGTCAAGGGAGATGACTTGTCCTGTATTTCCAAGCTTTTCGGCAATATGGGTTGTTTTCCCGCCCGGAGCGGCACAGGCATCAAGAACATGATTATCCTTTTCTGCTCCCAGGGCATATGCCGCAAGCATAGAACTTTCATCCTGGATGCTCAGATAGCCTTCCTTGAATGCCCGTGAATGAGCAAGATTCCCTTTTTTGCTTTTGACTGCCTCGGGTATGACAGGGCTGGCTTCTACTAGGTAGCCTTCTTCTTCCAGCATCGCCATGCATTCATCCATGCTTACTTTCATAAGGTTGACCCTTCCTGTCTGCATGGGAGCTGTCAGATTAAGCTCGCACATTTCTTTTGCGCGTTCAAACCCGAGCTGGTCGACCCATCTTTTGACAAGCCAGAGCGGATGGCTCGTTTCCATTGCCAGCCTTTCCACACTGTCTTTGATGCTGTCGAGACTGCGGGCACCCTGCCTCTGGAGGCTTCTCAGCACGCCATTCACCATCCCGGAAATACCTTTATGCCCTTTGCGCTTGGCTATTTCCACCGCTTCATAGATAGCGGCACGGTCAGGGATTTTATCCAGATAGATCATCTGGTAAAAAGTGATCCTGAGCAGCTGCCTCACCCAGCTTTCAAGTTTCTTGGGATTCTTAAGGAATGGCTCCATTTGATAATCAAGGGTCATTTTCCTTTGCAGGGTTCCGTAGACAAGCTCAGTAAGGAGCCCGACATCTTTGCTGCTGATATCGTTTTTCTTGATGCTGCTGTTCAGGAGGAGATTGCTGTATGACTGGTTTTTTTCGATCGCTTCCAGCAGCTCTACCGCTGCCTCGCGCACATTTTTATTCGCCATGCTGTTCTCCCAGCACAGTGCCGATGCTCAGGGAAGAGCCTGCACCGCGGAGAAATTGTTCTCCGGACATTTTTTTCTTTCCTGCCGGCTGCAGCTCGGTAATCTTAATGCCGGTCATATTCCCGGCTGCCGCGATAAAGCCATCTTTTTCAATCCCGACAACTGTTCCGGGAAGGGCTTTTTCCTTCAAGCCGACTTTTGCAGAGCTCCACAGTTTCACTACTGACCCGTCAAGAGTGGTAAAAGCAACAGGCCAGGGATTCATGCCGCGGATATGGTTGTATATCTCTTCACCAGTCTTGGTCCAATCTACCTGTTCCTGCTCTCTTTTTATATTATAAGCAAATGTCGCCTCTTCATCATTCTGGGGAATTGGCTCGAGTTCACCCTTTAGCAGCTTGGGAAGTGTCTCTGACAGAAGTGCTGCCCCCGCAGCGCTCAGCTTATCGAACAGAGATCCAGCTGTATCCTGCTCATCGATTTTAACCTCAGCCTGTGTCAGAATATCGCCTGCATCCAGCTTTTCAGCCATATACATGATGGTGATGCCTGTCTTTTCTTTCCCCTGGATGATCGAATAATGGATCGGTGCGCCGCCCCTCAGCTCAGGAAGCAGGGAAGCATGAACATTGATGCAGCCGTATTTAGGGTAATCCAGCAGCTCCTTCGGCAAAATCTGGCCAAATGCAGCTGTGACGATCAGGTCAGGCTCAAGGGCCAGGATCTTCTCCAGCTCCTCTTTTACGCGGATTTTCTCGGGCTGGTAGACAGGGATTCCCTGCTTTACAGCTTCCGCCTTGACGGGAGGGGGCGTCAGGACTCTTTTCCTGCCGACCGGCCTGTCCGGCTGCGTTACCGCTGCAATCACATTATAGCCTTCCGATATTAATTGCTTTAAGATAGGCACTGAGAAATCCGGTGTTCCCATAAATACGATTTTTGTCATTCGCTTTCCAACCCTTCCAACTCTTCTTCTTCCAGGTATCTGTTCACTTTTGAAGTAAACAGGACACCATCCAAATGATCGATTTCATGCTGAATCGCCCTTGCCAGAAAATCATCTGCCTCCAGTGTGAAGCTTTTTCCTTTTCTGTCCTGGGCTTTTATTTTAACAGTGAACGGTCTTGTCACTTCTCCATACAGTCCGGGGAAGCTCAGACATCCCTCAGGGCCTGTCTGCTCCCCGCCTGTTTCAATGATTTCCGGATTGATGAGCTCAATCGTCCCGTTTTCATCATCAATATCAACGACGGCGATTCTTTTCCTGATCCCGATCTGGGGGGCGGCAAGCCCTACGCCGTCAAACTCTATCATCGTATCATACATATCATTCAAAAGCTTCACAAGCTTCTTATCGAATTCAGTAACCGTCTCGCACGGCTCTTCAAGTATCTCTGCTGGATAAGTAACTATTTTTCTAACGGCCAAATCATTGCCTCCAATGTCTTTTTCTCTATTTTCAACAAAATCCCCGAAACTCATAACCATTAATCCCCGTCTACATCATAATATAGGGATTAAGATCAACCGATATCTGCAAACCTGCAGATATCTCCTGCTGATAATGGTCGAGAACCGATTTTAATACTTTTTCCAATCCGGGTTCCCGTTTGTATTTTATCAGACATTGATAGCGATATCTATTATTGATCCGCGGAATCGGCGATGCCACCGGGCCGAGGATGTTAGCCTCCGGGCTCAGCCTTGCTGCAGCAAACTGCGTGATTTTTTCTGTCACCGAAACTGCCTTCATTAAATCTTCATGGCTGACAGTGATGAGCGATATATAATAGAAGGGAGGATATTGATGCATCTTCCTCACCATCATTTCTGTCCGGTAGAAGCTTTCGAAATCCTGCTCACCGGCAAGTTCGATGCTGTAATGCTCAGGCGTGTAGGTTTGTATGACCACTTCTCCCTCCAGCTCATGACGCCCAGCCCTTCCGCTCACCTGTGTCAGAAGCTGGAACGTTTTTTCAGACGCCCGGAAATCGGGGAGGTGAAGCATTGTATCCGCTGAAAGCACACCTACAAGTGTAATATTCGGAAAGTCAAGCCCCTTGGCTATCATCTGCGTTCCAAGGAGGATATCAGCATGCCCCTCCTGGAATTCGTTCAGCAGCCTTTCATGGGAGCCTTTTCGGCTCGTTGTATCTACGTCCATCCTGACAACCCTGGCTTCAGGCAGGATTTTTCCAAGTTCTTCTTCCACCTTCTGCGTGCCTGTCCCGAAATAGCGGATATGTTCGCTTCCGCATTCCGGACATACAGGGGGGACATGATCTTCATGGCCGCAGTAATGGCATTTCATCTGCTGGCTGTATTGGTGGTAAGTAAGGGAGATATCGCAATTAGGGCAATTGACGACATATCCGCAGTCTCTGCACATGACAAAAGAGGAATGTCCCCTTTTATTGAGGAAAAGTACCGTCTGCTCTTTCTTCTCCAGCCTGTCCTTTAATTTTTCAAGAAGCTGGCGGGAGAACATGGAGCGGTTCCCTTCCCTTAATTCCTCCCGCATGTCCACGATTTCCACCTTTGGGAGAGGCTGGCTGTTCATCCTTTTGGTGAGCTCCAGCTTTTTATAGACACCCTTCTGGGCCCTTGCAAAGGTCTCAAGCGAAGGTGTCGCACTCCCGAGGACAACAGGGCAGCTGTGGTACTGAGCCCTTTCAATCGCAGCATCCCTCGCATGATATCTGGGATTCTCTTCCTGTTTATAGCTGTTTTCATGTTCTTCATCAATAATGATGATCCCAAGGTTCTCGAAAGGGGCGAAAACGGCAGACCTTGCCCCGACAACAACCTTCACTTCCTTGCGCTGGATTTTTCTCCACTCATCATATTTTTCGCCGGCAGAGAGCCCGCTGTGGAGGACGGCAACCTGATTCCCGAACCTGCCCTTAAACCTGGTCACCATTTGCGGAGTCAGGGAAATCTCGGGAACAAGGACAATCGCCTCCCGCCCCTGCTCAAGGACGCGCTGAATGGATTGAAGGTAAACCTCGGTTTTTCCGCTGCCAGTGACTCCGTACAGCAGGAAGACATGGTGCTCAGTTTCATTAATGGACGAAAGGATTGGCCTGATGGCCGCATCCTGCTCAGGGGTCAGTGTAAGGGGAGATGTTGCCTCAAAGTTCCGGTCTTCATAGGGATCCCGGTAGACTTCCATTTCTTTTTCAGCAAGTATGCCCTTTTGAACGAGCCCTTTGATGGTGGAAGCGGAAACACCCAGGGCGGGGAGAAGCTCGCGCAATTCAACAGGTCCATTATTAACAATAAAATAATCGATGACCTCTTTCTGCCTGGAAGCCTGGACTGGCAGATCCTCTTTGAAGCTGATCAGCTTTTCCGGTGCAGCAGGGATAATATGCTTCAGCTTCTTCTTCCGTACCTTTTCCTTCACTTCATAGATGACCTCAAGGTTCCCCTTATCCGCTTCTTTCTGCATAAGCGGCAGGAGCCCCGCTTTGGAAGCATCTTCCCAGAGTACCTCGTCCCTGGTTCCAAAAGCACTCTGCACAGCCTCCGGCAAAGAAGCTGTTTCCAAGCCGCCGGCTGGCCTTATCTTTTTCGTATATTTCGCCTTAAGCGCTGCAGGCAGCATCGCCTGGAAGGCGGATATTTTATAGCTGAGAGTATGGCTGGTCAGCCAATTGCCGAGAGAAAGAAGCTCCGTGTTCAGAACAGGCGTCAGGTCCATCGGCTCAATGAGCTCCTTCAGCTTGCCGAAATCAGAGCTGTCCTTTAAGCCGATGACGAATCCCTGTATTTTTCTCGGTCCAAAAGGTACTATGACACGCATACCCGGCTTGATTGCCCCGATAAGGCTGTCAGGGATCTTATAATCAAAGGCCCTGTCAGTCTGTTTGGCCGGCACATCGACTATGACACTCGCAATATTCATCGGTTATCATCCTTTAGCAGAGCTGAGGCTTCTTGCAGGATCCTGGCAGCAGCCTCATGCTTGCTCATAAGCGGCAGCGCTATTGCTCCGCCATCTCTTTTGTATATGGTGATAATATTCGTATCTGTGCCGAACCCTGCGCCTTCAGATTTCACATTATTGGCAACGATCATATCAGCATTCTTTTTGGCCAGTTTCTTTCTGGCATATTCTTCTACATGATCCGTCTCAGCAGCAAATCCAATGAGGATCTGCTGTTTTTTTCTGCGGCCAAGATCCAGCAGGATGTCCTTGGTCCGCTCAAGCTCAAGAACCTGGTCCCCATCCTGCTTCTTCACCTTGCTTTCGTGCACCACTTTAGGGCGGTAGTCAGAAACTGCCGCCGTTTTAATGACAATATCAGCTCCATCAAATACACCATCAACAGCCTGATACATCTCTTCGGCACTTTCAACATCAATAACAGCTGCTCCGGCAGGCTTCGCCAGCGAAGACGGACCTGAAATCAGCGTAACCAGAGCACCTGCCTTCAAGGCTTCTTCTGCAATGGCATAGCCCATCTTTCCTGAAGAATGGTTGGTGATATAGCGTACAGGATCAATTTTTTCCCTTGTCGGTCCTGCTGTCACCACGACTTTTTTGCCTGCAAGGCTTCCGCTGTTCCTGAAAAATCCTTCTATATTGCTGACGATCATTTCCGGCTCCTCGAGACGGCCTTTCCCAACATACCCGCAAGCCAGGTAGCCTTCACCAGGTTCAATGAATCTGCAGCCGTAATCATAAAGCAGTTTGATATTTTTCTGTACTGCCGGGTGGTCATACATATGCACATTCATTGCCGGAGCAATCCAAACAGGCGCAGTCGCAGCCAGGAGCGTTGTTGTGATCATATTATCCGCAATCCCATTGGCCAGCTTGCCGATCACATTGGCAGTCGCCGGTGCAACCAGAATAAGGTCGGCCCAATCAGCCAAATCGATATGGGCAATCACCCTGGAGTCTTTTTCATCAAAAGTATCTATATAAACGTCATGGCGGGAAAGTGCCTGAAAGGTCAGCGGCGCCACGAATTTCACTGCAGACTCACTCATCATGACCTTAACCTCCGCGCCGGCCTGAGTCAGCTTGCTGGTTAGCGCTGCCGCCTTGTAAACAGCAATCCCGCCTGTAACACACAAGAGAATCCTTTTTCCATTCAGCATAAACCGAACCCCCATCCAAACCCAATATTCTAAACTCCATTATGCTCCAAACGAACATATATTTCATCTATTTTATACCGAAATGCGGAAGGCGCTTGTTCAGCCCCGACAAGCATAAGACGCTTCAGGATAGAAGGCGTTCTTTGCCTTCAATCCTGAAGTGGCTTATGACTCGAGGGGCTAGCGCCTGGAGCTGGACAAATCGAAATGCGGAAGCGGCTTGCTCAGAGCCGACAAGCATCAAGCGCCGGGTCCAGCATGCTCAGGCAGCAAAAAAAATAACAACCCCGCATGCCAGGTTGTTATTTTAACGTTTATTCCAGCTCTTCACCCTGTGGAACTTCTCCTAATCTGTAGTGAAGCTCGTCGGCATGAATTTCTTCAAGCGCCTTGCCGACATTTTTGTGTGACACATATTTGTCCAGCTGAGGCTTCGCATCAATCTGAAGCTTGCGGGCACGTTTCGCCGCCACAGATACAAGGGAATATTTAGAGTCAATTTTAGTCATTAAAGAGTCAATAGAAGGATACAGCATAAGTTCATTCAACCTCCAGCATTTTTTTATAGCGCGGCTCGACCCGTTCCCTGCGGCAATGTTCAGCCACAACAATGGATTTGATCCTTTCGCTTGCGAGTTCCACCTGGTCATTCTCTACTACATAATCATACAGATTCATCATTTCAATTTCTTCCTTGGCCGCAGTCAGACGATTCTTGATAACATCCTCTGTCTCAGTTCCCCTTGTCGTTATCCGGTTTTTCAGCTCTGTAAGGCTTGGCGGCATAAGGAAAATGAACAGGCCGTCAGGGAATTTTTCACGGACCTGCCGTGCGCCCTGGACTTCGATCTCAAGGAATACATCTCTTCCTTTATCCAGTGTCTCCCTTACATAATCAACAGGAGTACCATAATAGTTGCCGACGAACTCGGCATATTCAAGGAGCTTTTCCTGTTTGATCAGCTCTTCAAACTCTTCCCTTTTTGAAAAAAAGTAATCGACTCCGTGAACCTCGCCATCACGCGGAAGCCTGGTAGTCATTGAAATCGAATACTCAAAAGAAGTATCCGGCTGTGAAAAAATCTGTTTTCGTACAGTTCCTTTACCTACCCCTGAAGGACCAGAAAGAACGATTAGTAAACCCTTTTCCTGCATTTATTAGATCCTACCCTTCATCAATAATTTCATCACGGTCATTTAATCGGTGGGCGACCGTCTCCGGCTGGACAGCAGACAAAATAACATGGTCGCTGTCCATCACAATGACAGCCCTTGTCCGCCTGCCATATGTCGCATCTATAAGAGAGCCCCGGTCCCGGGCATCCTGGATAATCCTTTTGATCGGTGCTGATTCAGGGCTTACGATCGAAATAATCCGGTTTGCTGACACGATATTGCCAAACCCGATATTAATCAGTTTAATCGGCATGGTGGTCCTCCAATCGTCAGTTACTTATTTTGGCCGTTATTGAAGTCTTTTAAACGTTTATTCTATATTCTGGACCTGCTCTTTCATCTTTTCCAGAAGGCTTTTCATCTCAACCACTTCCCTGGCAATCGAGGAATCATTAGCCTTAGATCCAATCGTGTTGGCTTCCCTGTTCATTTCCTGGAGAAGGAAGTCAAGCTTCCTGCCGACAGGCTCTTCCAGCAGAAGGGTGCTTTCAAACTGGCCGATATGGCTGTCAAGCCTCGTTATTTCCTCATTAATATCGGCTTTATCAGAGAACACAGCCACCTCGGCCAGGATGCGGTTTTGGTCAATCTGCTCGCCAAGGAACTCTGTCATCTTCTTCTCAAGACGGTCGCCATATTGCTTGATAACCAGCGGGGCAAGGTTCTTAAGCTGCACAAGGCAGGCCTGCAGCTTATCCAGCTGGACCCGGATATCTTTTTCCAGCTCTGCTCCTTCAGCTTTCCGCATGGAAACCAGCCGCTCTGCAGCTTCCTCGACCGCCTCAATGACAATCGCTTCAAGCTCTCCATCCGCTGCATCCTCTTCCTGGATGGAGAGCATATCCTCGCGGCTGATCAGATCTGTGATTGACGGACCATCGCTCAAATGATATCTTTCTTTGATTTGCATTATGTATTGATAATATTCATCCAGGAGGTCCCAGTCAACATTAACTTTCCGGCTGACGGCCCCTTCCCCTTCTATGCTGGCAAATAATTCGACTCTGCCCCGCTTAATCCTGGAGGCCAGAACCTTCTTTATTTTATCCTCAAGCCTGATCATCTGCCTTGGCATCCGGAGCTGGTGCTCGGAAAACCGGTGGTTCACTGTTTTCAGTTCGATGTTGACCGAGAAGCCATCAGTGCTTTTATTGCTCCGGCCGTAGCCGGTCATACTTGAAACCACAAAATCACATCCATTCTTTTTTCGGGGCCATTCCCGGCAGACAGCAACTTTCTTCCCTGTCTCCAAAAGCTGGAGCTGCTATGAGGCTTTCAAATCTCAAGATTTATGTATGCTGAGCAGCAAGCAAAGCTTGCCGGCGTTTCAAGACAAAAGAAAAGGTAATAGAGGCTTCTCTACTACCTTTAGGATTATACCATAATTTATTTTGTTTTTCTTAACAAAAACGTTCCGGCAAGCAAAAAAGTTGGAACGGAAGCAAGTGCTGTGATCATAATCCAGTCTCCAGGCTGTATAGCCATCGTGTGGAAGATTGGCTGCAGCGGCGGATAGTATATGACGATAATCATCAGCAGAAGAGAAGAAATCACGGCCCATACAAGATATTTATTGCCGAACGGATTCCTGGCCAGAACTGACTTTTCGCTCCGGCAATCAAACACATGGATGAGCTGGGCAAGGACAAGGGTAGCAAATGCCACTGTCTGGGCATATCCCAGCTGATCCGGATTATTCTTGTATGCAAGCATGAATGCTGCCAGTGTTACAATTCCGATCAAAAAGCCCCGGGAAACCACCTTCCAGCCGAGCCCTCTTGCAAAAACGCCTTCCTTCGGACTCCGCGGCTTCCTTTTCATCACGTCATCCTCCGGCTGATCAAGTCCGAGAGCCATTGCCGGGAGCCCGTCTGTAACCAGATTGACCCAGAGAATCTGGATAGGAACCAGCGGCAGCGGCAATGCAAGGAGCATTGCAAAGAGCATCACCAGAATTTCACCCACGTTGGAGGCAAGGAGATATCTGATGAACTTGCGGATATTTTCATAGATATTCCGTCCTTCTTTGATCGCTGCCTTGATCGTGGCGAAGTTATCGTCCAGAAGAACAAGAGCGGAAGCTTCCTTCGCCACATCTGTTCCTGTAATGCCCATAGCCACTCCAATGTCAGCAGCTTTGATGGCAGGCGCGTCATTGACCCCGTCGCCTGTCATTGCAACTATATGTCCTTTGTTTTGCAGGGCTTTGACAATTTTAAGCTTATGCTCCGGTGACACCCTTGCAAAGACGGAAACCTCATCAACCACATCCTCCAGCTGGCCAACGGACATCTCGGAGAGCGCTTTCCCGTCAAGCACCTTGCTGCTGCCTGTCAGGATGCCAAGCTGTTTGGCAATCGCCTTGGCAGTGATAACATGGTCTCCCGTAATCATCACGGTTTTAATGCCTGCTTCCCTGCACTCCTTCACCGCTGTCCGTACTTCAGGGCGGGGAGGATCTATCATGCCCTGGAGCCCGATCAGCGTAAGGTTTTTCTCTGCTTCTTTCTCATCAAGGACCACCTGGTTTGCCGGGAGCTCCCTGAAGCCGATGGCAATGGTCCGCAGCGCCTGGGAAGCAAGTCCATCAATCGCTTCCTGGACCTCTTTTTTCATTTCCCCCGTCATCATCTGGCGCTTGTCGTTCCAAAGAATAGAATCGCTGATTCCCGCCAAAACATCCGGTGCACCCTTTGTAACAATGAACTGCCTGCCGTTTCTGTCTTTGACAATGATGCTCATCATTTTCCTGGCCGAATCAAAAGGAAACTCATTGAGGACCTGGTACTGGTCCATCAGGCTTTCCCTCCTGTAGCCAGCCTTCATAGCCGCTACCAGGAGAGCTCCTTCTGTGGGATCTCCATCAATGCTGTATTCCCCTTTTTTCTCTGTAAGCTCTGCATGGTTGCAAAGCAGCCCGAACATCAGCATCTGCTGGAGTGACTTCTGGGCTTTAACATCCACCCGCTTATCATCACTATAAAAGGTTCCGGAAGGCTCGTAGCCGATGCCGTCCACCGTCCACTGTTTCCCTCCGCTCCAGAGATGGGTGACCGTCATTTGGTTCTGTGTCATCGTTCCGGTTTTGTCAGAACAAATGACAGAAGCGCATCCAAGCGTTTCTACAGCCGGGAGCTTCCTGACGATGGCCTTTTTCTTGATCATCCGCTGGACGCCGAGCGATAAGGCAACCGTTACAATGGCTGGCAGCCCTTCTGGAATGGCTGCTACTGCAAGGGAAACGCCTGCGAGGAACATCGTGTACAGTTCGTGGCCCTGGATGACGCCGACCAGGACGACCAGAACTGTCAAAAGGAGAGCTGCCGTAATCAGAATTTTACCAAGCTGCTCAAGCCTGCGCTGAAGGGGTGTTTCCATCGTTTCAGCATTCTGAAGCAGATCGGCTATCTGGCCCATAGCTGTCTTCATGCCAGTAGCGACAACGACCCCAACACCGCTGCCCCTGGTAATCATCGTACCCATAAAGGCCATATTCTCCATATCACCAAGCCCCGGATTATCTGCTTTTAAAGATGCAGTCGTCTTTTGGACAGGAACCGACTCACCCGTCAAAGCAGACTCTTCAATTTCAAGGCTCTTGGATTCAATCAGCCTGATGTCTGCACCAATCCGGTCTCCGCTCGAGAACTTGAGCAGGTCACCTGGGACTACATCCTTGGAGGGAACTCTGACCCACTTCCCGCTGCGGAGGACCTGTACCTGCGGAGCGGACAATTCCTTTAGAGCAGAGAGCGATTTCTCTGCTTTCCTTTCCTGGAAAAAGCCTAACAAACCATTAATGATGACAATCGCAATGATGGCAATCGCATCAATATATTCTCCCAACAGCCCTGAAACAAGAGTGGCCGCAAGCAGGACCAGCACCATAAAATCTTTGAACTGGCTGAAAAACAGCAGCAGTGCCGACTGCTTTTCCCCTTCTGAAAGTTCATTGAAGCCATGCTGGTTCCTCCGTTTTTTCACATCATCATCGGTCAGCCCAGCCGAAAAATCCGTATTTAATGCTTCTTCCACTTCTCTTTCATTCATCTCATGGAACTTCATCCGGCCATCACTCTTCCTCCTTTAAAATTCTATGGGAGCCTGCCACCTTGAAGCAGGCCATGACAGAAATCCTGCTCGATCTGAATGAATTCCCCCGTCTTCCAGCCCTGCGGCAGATTCTGGCACAAAGCTGTCCCACTCCGCTCTAAGAAATCTTATTCAGACCTGTCCAAAAAAATGCCAGAAGCCAGGGGAAGAATGAGCAATCCTGCAGGATTTTTGCTAAAATAAGATATTAGAAACAAAAAAGCGCTGCATATAACAGCCGCTGAAAATACTCACCCGGATTGGGATCATCCCCAGCCGGACAAAAGAAAAGGATGTTCCTTATGTCATTTGATGGATTGTTTACAAGAGCCATGGCACATGAGCTCTCAGATACATTGCAGGGCGGGCGGATCAATAAAATCCACCAGCCGTTCAAAAACGAAATTGTACTCGTCATCAGGGCGAATGGAAAAAACCACAAGCTGCTGCTTTCCGCCCATCCAAGCTATGCGCGGGCGCAGCTTACCCATGAGGCGTACGAAAACCCAAGTGAGCCCCCTATGTTCTGCATGCTCCTCCGGAAGCATCTGGAAGGCTACATACTGGAAGATATCCGCCAGGTTGGCCTGGACAGGATTCTCATCCTTGATGTTAAAGGGCGGAATGAGATTGGCGATATCTCATACAAACAGCTGATTGTGGAAATCATGGGGCGCCACAGCAACATCGTACTTGTAGATAAAGGCCGCAATATGATCCTTGACAGCATCAAGCATGTATCATATGCCCTGAACAGCCACAGGGCCATCCTGCCCGGCCAGGAATATGTAAAACCGCCGGAACAGAATAAAATCAACCCGCTGGGGCTTGAAGAAGAGGATATACTCAGAAGGCTTGATTTTAATGCCGGGAAAATGGATAAGCAGCTTGTGGAACAATTTGCGGGCATTTCGCCTCTTTTCGCGAAAGAAGCTGTCAAACGGGCAGGAATGAGCAACCGCAATACAATTCCCAAGGCATTTTTGGATTTGCTGGGACCAGTTAAAAATCATGAGTATACTCCAGCCATTACGGCAGGACAGAAGGAGAATTTTTACCTGTTCCCTCTTGAGCATACAGGAGGCAGCAGCCGGACTTTCGAAACCTTAAGCGGGATGCTGGACCGGTTTTATTTCGGGAAGGCCGAAAGGGACCGGGTCAAGCAGCAGGGAAATGACCTTGAGCGCTTTATTATCAATGAGAAAGAGAAAAACGAGAAAAAGATCGAGAAGCTTGAAAAAACGCTGGAGGAAGCCAGGAATGCCGATCAGTACCAGCTGTCCGGCGAACTGCTCACGGCTAATCTGTATATGGCTGAAAAAGGCATGAAGGAAATCGAGGTCATCAACTATTATGATGAAAACGGCGCGACGATGGTCATCCCGCTCGATCCGCAAAAAACTCCTTCAGAGAATGCGCAGAAATATTTCACCAAATATCAGAAAGCTAAAACAGCCGCCGGCATTGTTAAAGAGCAGATCGAAAAGGCAAAGGAAGAGGCCGCATACTTTGAGTCCCTTTTGCAGCAGGTTGAAGCGGCTTCCACTAAAGATATCGAGGAAATAAGAGAAGAGCTGGCAGAGGGCGGCTATATCCGCATCCGCCAGAAAAAGCAAAATAAAAAATCAGCCAATGTGAAGCCAGTCCTGGACAGATATACAGCAACAGACGGTACAGAAATTTATGTCGGCAAGAACAACAAGCAAAATGACTATCTGACCAATAAGCTTGCTGCCAGAGATGAAATCTGGCTTCATACAAAGGATATCCCCGGCTCTCATGTCGTCATCAGGGATAAAACACCTTCAGATGAAACGATACTTGAAGCCGCAAAGCTTGCTGCCTATTTCAGCAAGGCCCGCAGCTCCGGCTCGGTGCCTGTTGACTATACCCAGGTGCGCCATGTCAAAAAGCCAAGCGGTGCAAAACCGGGGTTTGTCATCTATGACAATCAGCAGACTGTTTATGTTACGCCGGACGAAGAAACAGTTTTGACACTAAAAAAATCACAATAAAAAAAAGAAGCAGAGTCCGCAGATTCTGCTTCCTTTTTTATTTCAAGATAAGAAATCTTACTTTTAGTACTTCAATTATTGTCTGGCAGCAGCGCCCCATTCGGCTGGATTCTCTCTCCATTCCGAAAGGGCATCCATTTCGCCAGTTGTGATACGGCCCTTCTCTCTTGCTGTCTCCGCAAGCTCTGTGAAGGTGGCCAGGGAATATGACTGTATCCCTGCTTCAGCAAGCTTCTGATCGCCCTGCTTAAGCTCATATGTAAAAATGGATACAGCCCCAAGTACTTCACAGCCTGCTTCGCGAAGAGCATCAACAGCTGTGATGACGCTGCCTCCAGTTGAAATAAGATCTTCGACCACAACTACTTTCTGCCCTTTTTCCGCTCTTCCTTCAATCTGCTTTCCTTTTCCATGCTCTTTCGCTTTTGAACGGACATAGCACATCGGCAATTCCAGCAAATCGCTTGCCCAGGCGGCATGAGGAATCCCTGCAGTCGCAGTTCCGGCAATGACTTCAGCGTCAGGGAAATGCTCTTCTATAAGCACTTTAAGCCCTGCGGCTATTTCCCTGCGCACCTCCGGATAGGACATTGTCAGGCGGTTATCACAGTAGATGGGAGACAGCAGCCCCGATGACCAGGTGAAAGGATTGGAAGGCTGCAGAGTAACCGCTCCAATTTCCAGCAATCTTTCAGCAATTGTTTTATTCATGACAAAACGCCCTCCCATTGATTTTTAAATGACAGATAAGCTTCATACGGATCAGCTGCTTTTGTGATGGAACGGCCTACTACTATGGCCGAGACTCCTTCCTGCCTTGCAAATCCCGGTGTGCTGATCCTCTTTTGATCACCTGCCGCCTCTTCTGCCAGACGAATCCCTGGCGTCACTGTCAGGAATCCTTCCCCAAAACGGCTGTTCAGCAGCTTTGCTTCATGCGGGGAGCAGACGACGCCATCAAGCTCTGACTGTCTGGCAAGCCCTGCATAATGAATAACAGAATCATTCAGTGCAACAGGGATCAGCTGCTCTGCCCGCATCTGTTCCTCTGATGTGCTGGTGAGCTGTGTCACCGCAATGCACAGAGGCCTTTTTTTTCCGGCTGCTGTCCCTTCATCCAGCCCTTCAAGGGCGGCTTTCATCATTTCGCTGCCGCCGGCTGCATGGACATTCACCAGATCGCATCCAAGACCGGCAATCCTTCGCATGGCACTGCCGACTGTATTAGGAATATCATGGAGCTTTAAATCCAGGAATACTTCATGCCCGGCCGCCTTCAGTTCCCGGACCATGTCAGGTCCCTCCTGGTAAAAAAGCTCCATGCCCACTTTGACAAATAATTTTTCTTCCGGAAATTTCCCGAGGAAGGATAAGACTTCTTCCTTTTCAGCAAAATCAAGCGCGATGATAAGCGGATTCTTCATGCTTGCCCCAGCTCCTTCCCGTACATTCGCTAATATGCTCAAAACCAAGCTTCTCCAGCAATTCTGGGAGCTTATCTATTATGTTTGGACAGACAAAAGGATCGACGAAATTGGCTGTTCCGACCGCAACAGCTGAAGCCCCTGCATAAAAGAACTCAATCACATCCTCCGCTGTTTCCACTCCGCCCATTCCGATGATGGGCAGATCCACCTGCTGGCTCACTTCATAGATCATCCTTAACGCCACAGGCTTTATCGATGGTCCGGAAAGGCCTCCCGTCCGGTTGGCAAGGATTGGTCGGCCTGTGTTCAGATCCATCCTCATGCCAAGAAGCGTATTAATCATAGTAAGACCGTCTGCACCGCCTTCTTCAACGGCTTTAGCCATTTCTACAATATTGGTGACATTCGGGGACAGTTTTACATAAACAGGCACTGCAGATGCAGCCTTTACTTTCTTTGTCAGGCTCTTTGCGATTTCGGGGATGGTCCCGAAAGCTATGCCGCCCGTCTTGACGTTCGGGCAGGAAATGTTCAGCTCCAAAGCCTTTACATTGGATGCCTTTGATAACTCTCTGGCCACTTCTATATAATCTTCTTCCGTGCTGCCTGCTATATTGGCGATAATAGGAACATCATATTGCTCCAGTCTCGGAAGCTCTTCCATAAGCACATGATCAAGCCCCGGATTTTGCAGGCCGATTGCATTCAGCATCCCAGCTGGTGTTTCAGCGACCCTAGGAGTCGGATTCCCGAATCTCGGCTCAAGAGTGGTCGCTTTTATCATAATGGCTCCCAGCAGGCTCAAATCATACAGCCCGCTGTATTCCTTTCCGAAGCCGAAGCAGCCGGAGGCAGGCATGATCGGATTTTTAAGGGTTAATCCTGGCAGCTCCACATTCAGCATACTCATAGTACAACCTCCCCTGCCCTGAACACAGGCCCGTCAGTGCAGACTTTTTTATAGCTGAAGCCCTCCGGGTCATCCGCCGTATGGCAGACACAGGCAAAGCATGCACCCAGGCCGCATCCCATCCGCTCTTCCAGCGATAAAAATACCTTTTTGTCCAGGTAGGCATTTTCCAGTGCCCTGAGCATGGGTGTCGGCCCGCAGGCATATATTACATCAAATACAAGCGATTCCCGGCTGATAATATCTGTCACAAAGCCCCTGGATCCGTATGTTCCATCCGCCGTTGCAATAAATGTTTCTCCCAGCACTGAAAATTCCCTTTCATAAAACACTTGTTCAGCCGATTGAAATCCAAGCACATGTACTGTCTTGACGCCTCTCGCTTTTAATCTTTTGGACAATTCATATAGGGGCGGCACACCAATTCCCCCCCCTATAAGGAGGGCTGTCTGGCCTGGCAGGGCTTCATTGTCAGGAAAGCCATTGCCCAGCGGACCAAGGACATCGACCTTTTCGCCTGACTGCTTTGAAGCCAGCAGAATAGTGCCCCTGCCTCCTGCCCTGTAGATCATCGTAAAGGTCTGGCGGCTTTTATTGATTTCCGCAATCGAAATCGGCCTTCTTAAAAGCGGGTCATATCCGTTTGATACTTTTAAATGGACGAACTGTCCCGCAGTCTCCATCTCATTGACAAGCTCACCTTTTAAGGTGAGCTCATAAATGTCTTTAGCAATTTCCTGATGTGAGACGATCGTACAGAGTTCCTTCCTGATCATAGAAGGACCGCCTTCTTCTCATGGCTGCCCGGCATCATGGCCTCTGCTGAGAAGTTCATGGATTCAATTACCTGGAGAATCGCTTCAGCTGTGTCCAGGGATGTCAGGCACGCGACCCCGTTTTCCACTGATTCCCTGCGGATCCGGAAGCCGTCGCGCGCCGGCTGCTTTCCTTTTGTCAGCGTATTGATGACCAGCTGTGCCTCTCCATTGCGGATGACATCCAGCAGGTCCGGGCCTTCTGCCCCGATTTTGCCGACCACTTTCACTGGAATGCCTGCTGCAGAGAAATAGCCTGCCGTACCGCTTGTCGCCATTACCTGATAGCCGATTTCTGCAAACCTCCTGGCAAGTGCGAGCGCTTCTTCTTTATCTTTGTCGGCCACTGTCATCAGGACATTTCCGTAACTGCTGATTTTCATACCTGATGCGACAAGGCCTTTATATAAGGCTTTTTCAAGGGTATGATCTTTCCCCATGACTTCACCTGTCGACTTCATCTCAGGGCCGAGCGTGATGTCTACCCGCCTTAGCTTAGCAAAGGAAAACACCGGCACCTTTACATACACGCCCTGCTTTTCAGGTACAAGGCCTGACTCATACCCCTGGCTTTCAAGCGACTGCCCAAGGATTACCTTTGTTGCAATATTAGCCATCGGGACATTGGTTATTTTAGACAGGAATGGAACTGTCCGGCTGGACCGCGGGTTCACTTCCAGGACAAATACCTCTCCTTTTGCCACTACATACTGGATATTCAGGAGACCGATGATGCCGAGGCCCTTTGCCAGCTTTTCCGTATATTCGGCCAGTTTCGCTTTCACTTCATCAGTCAGATTTTGAGGCGGGTATACGGCGATGGAGTCGCCCGAGTGGACGCCTGCCCGTTCGATATGCTCCATGATGCCTGGAATGACGACTCTTTCTCCGTCAGAAATTGCATCAACTTCGATTTCCTTGCCTGTCAGGTAGCGGTCGATCAGAACAGGATGTTCCGGATTCACACGTACCGCATTTTTCATATAATGAAGCAGCTCTTCTTCTTTATAGACAATCTCCATTGCCCTGCCCCCAAGGACATATGAAGGGCGGACAAGGACAGGGTAGCCGATTTCAGCAGCAATAACGGCCGCATCTTCTGCAGAGAAAGCTGTCTTTCCCTGCGGCTGGGGAATGCCCAGGTCTGTCAGCGCCATTTCAAATTTGTCCCTGTCCTCAGCACGGTCAAGGTTTTCAAGTGATGTCCCGAGGATTTTCACTCCTCGTTTCACAAGTTCTGCCGCAAGATTGATCGCTGTCTGGCCCCCGAATTGGACCACTGCCCCCTCGGGTTTTTCCAGATCGATGATATGCATAACATCCTCAATCGTCAGCGGTTCAAAATAAAGCTTATCGGAAATGCTGAAGTCTGTAGACACAGTTTCCGGATTATTGTTGATGATGATTGCTTCATAGCCGGCTTCTTTAATTGCCCATACAGAGTGTACGGTTGCATAGTCGAACTCAATTCCCTGACCAATGCGGATCGGCCCGGACCCAAGCACGACGATGCTTTTCCTGTCTGTAACGATAGACTCGTTTTCTTCTTCATAGGTTCCGTAATAATAAGGTGTTTCTGATTCGAACTCCGCCGCACAGGTATCAACCATCTTATATACCGGTACAATGCCGTTTTTCTTCCTCCAGCTGTAGACCTCCTGCTCTGAGGCATCCCACAGCCCCGCAATCACCAGGTCAGAAAAGCCCATTTCCTTTGCTTTTTTCGCAATCTCCTGGTCAAACCGTTTGCCAGAGAGTGTCTTCTCAAATGCCACGATTTTGTTCATTTTATAAAGGAAGAATAAGTCGATCTCGCTCCACTCATGGATGGTTTCGATCGTTACTCCCCGCCTCAGCGCTTCAGAGATGTAGAACAGCCTCTCATCGCCTGCTTTGCGGATACGCTTTTCCATAAGAGCATCATCGATTTCCTCAGGATTATTCAAAGCAAAATGGTATACATTGGCTTCCAGCGACCTGATGGCCTTAAGCAGTGACTCTTCAAAAGTCCGCCCTATGGCCATTACCTCACCTGTTGCTTTCATCTGTGTACCGAGAGAGCGGTTGGCTGACTCAAATTTATCAAAAGGCCAGCGCGGGATCTTGGTGACAATATAGTCAAGGGCAGGCTCAAAGCACGCATACGTTTTTCCGGTGACCGGGTTCATCATCTCATCAAGCGTCAGGCCAACGGCAATCTTCGCCGCCAGTTTGGCAATCGGATAGCCTGTTGCTTTTGAAGCCAGCGCAGAAGAGCGGCTGACACGAGGATTCACTTCAATGATGTAATAGTCGAAGCTGTATGGATCCAGCGCGAGCTGAACATTGCAGCCTCCCTCGATTTCCAGGGCACGGATGATTTTCAGTGATACATTGCGGAGCAGCTGGTATTCACGGTCGCTTAAGGTCTGGCTCGGCGCGACAACGATAGAATCTCCTGTATGTACCCCTACCGGATCGATGTTCTCCATATTGCAGACAACGATCGCATTATCGTTCGAGTCTCTCATAACCTCGTATTCTATTTCTTTGAAGCCAGCTATGCTCTTCTCGAGCAGGCACTGGGTGACAGGGCTGTTCTTCAGGCCGCTCGCCGTGATTTCCAGCAGTTCTTCCTCATCATGGCAGATGCCGCCCCCTGTTCCGCCGAGCGTGAAAGCAGGACGGACAATCACCGGATAGCCGATCTGCTCTGCAAATGCAAGGGCCTCATCGATATTATGGATGATTTCACTTTCAGGGACCGGCTCACCCAATTCATTCATTAAGCTTCTGAACAGATCGCGGTCTTCCGCCTTTTCAATGGCCGACAGCTTTGTGCCGAGCACTTCCACACCGCACTCTTCAAGCACGCCTGCTTTAGACAGCTCGACTGCCAGGTTCAGGCCGGTCTGTCCTCCCAGGGTCGGAACGATCGCATCCGGGCGCTCTTTGCGGATGATCCTGCTGACAAACTCAAGTGTCAGGGGTTCAATATAGACGGCATCGGCAATCTCTGTATCTGTCATGATGGTCGCCGGATTCGAGTTGACAAGGATGACCCTGTATCCTTCTTCTTTCAGCGCTATGCAGGCCTGTGTCCCGGCATAGTCGAATTCTGCCGCCTGCCCGATGACAATGGGCCCCGACCCGATCACTAGAATGCTTTTTATATCTGTACGCTTTGGCATGCTGCAGCACCTTCCCGTTTCTCAGATTCGATCATTTGCATAAATTGTTCAAAAAGATTATTGGCATCTTCCGGCCCCGGAGAGGCTTCAGGATGATATTGGACTGTAAAAGCAGGTACATTCTTATGTTTCAGCCCTTCGACTGTTCCGTCATTAAGCGCAATATGCGTCACTTCAAGCGGTGTACCGTAAATAGAATCTTCGTTGACAGAGTATCCATGATTTTGTGAAGTCAGCGCCACTTTCCCTGTTTTAAGTTCTTTGACAGGATGATTGGACCCCCTGTGGCCGAATTTCAGTTTCTCAGTATCAGCGCCGCAAGCAAGGGCAAACAGCTGGTGGCCGAGGCAGATTCCAAACAATGGGACCTTCCCGAGCAGCCCCTGGATCATCGGGATGGCTTCCACTACATCTTTCGGGTCCCCAGGCCCATTTGAAAGCATAACCCCGTCAGGGCTCAGGCTGAGGATCTCTTCGCTTGTTGTATGGTATGGCACCACGATCACATCACATCCGCGCTTGTTCAGCTCCCTGAGAATTCCATGCTTCATGCCGTAATCCACAAGTACGACCCTGCGGCCGCGGCCCGGGGAAGGATAGGCTGTCTTCGTTGATACTCTTTTCACCTGGTCATGCGGAAGGACAGCAGATTTCAGTTTTTCAATCACTTCGGAAGGATCCTGTTCAATCGGGCATATGCTCCCTTTTAAAGTTCCATGCTTCCGGATGATTCTTGTCAGTTTCCTAGTGTCGATCCCCGCTATTCCAGGAATGCCTTTCGCTTCAAGATAAGCGCCTAAAGAATGCTCGTTCCTCCAGTTAGAAGGGTATTCAGCCGCTTCTTTAACAACAAATCCGTGAATCGCCGGCAGAATGCTCTCAAAATCATCCCTGTTGATGCCATAATTCCCGATTAGAGGGTAAGTCAGCACCACGATCTGGCTGCAGTATGAAGGGTCAGAGAGGATTTCCTGATATCCGGTCATCCCTGTGTTGAATACGACTTCTCCGAAAGCTGCAGAATCGCTCCCAAAACCTTCCCCGATAAAAATGGTTCCGTCTTCCAAAATCAGCTGTTTTTTCATGCGTTGACACTCTCCTTCGCCCATACCGTTTTTCCGCCCGCTATTGTCAGGACCGGCCAGCCTTTGCAGTTCCAGCCTGAGAATGGGGTGTTTTTCCCTTTTGAAACAAATTCCTGCGGATCAATGTTCTGCCCATGATCCAGATTAACCAGCACCAGGTCGGCAGGAGAACCTTCCTCCAGCTTTCCATATGGCAGGCCGAAAGCTTCTGAAGGCTTGATTGTCATGAAATCAACCAGCTGTTTTAAAGTAAGGGTCCCCTTTAGCACCAGATGTGTGTAGAGAAGCGGAAAGGCTGTTTCAAGCCCTGTGATCCCAAATGGGGCCAGCTCCATTCCCTCCTCTTTTTCTTCCGAGGTATGCGGGGCGTGATCGGTTGCGATAAAATCAATCGTACCGTCCAAAAGACCTTCTATCAGTGCCTCACGGTCACTGGCGCTCCTTAGCGGCGGATTCATCTTGAAATTTGCGTCAAGGCCCGGAATATCATCTTCGCATAAGAGCAGATGATGAGGCGTAACCTCAGCAGTTACCTTGATCCCTGCCCTTTTGCTGTCTCTGACAACCCTGACAGACTCTTTAGTAGAGATGTGGCACACATGATAGTGGCAGCCAGCCGCTTCAGCCAGGAGCACATCTCTTGCAATATGTACAGATTCGCATACAGATGGGATCCCATTGATTGCATGCTTCCTTGAAAATTCCCCTTCATGGACAGAGCCTTTATTGATCAGCGTATTTTCTTCGCAGTGCGCAACGACAGGCATGCTGACAGCAGCAGCTTTTTTCATCGCAGAAAGCATCATCCCGGCTGACTGCACTCCCACGCCGTCATCAGTAAAAGCAAAGGCGCCGGCCTGCTTCAGCCCTTCAAAATCGGTCAGCTCACTGCCAAGCTGCCTGACGGTGATCGAAGCATAAGGAAGGACCCGCACATGAGCCGTTTCCGCAATCCTTCTGTTCAGCCATTCCAGCTGCTCCACCGTGTCAGGCACCGGCCTGGTGTTCGGCATTGGGGCAATCGTTGTAAAGCCTCCGCGTGCTGCAGCCAGGGTCCCCGTTTCAATCGTTTCTTTCTTTTCTCCCCCCGGTTCCCGCAGGTGTACATGAAGATCGACCAAGCCCGGGACTGCCAGCAGCCCTCCTGCATCTATCACTTCAGCATCTGTACCTTCAAATTCAACCCCGATCTTCGCAATTTTTCCGCCCTCGATCAGGATATCCTTCTGTACCAGCTCTCCGTTTTCAGTAAGCAATCTGCCATTTTTGATCAGCTTTTTCATGATTACCTCTCCCCTCTTTATGTTCAAGTGCCCTTTTCAGCACTGCCATGCGGACAAATACACCATTTTCCATTTGTTTGAAAATTCTCGACCTGCTGCATTCCACCAGGCTGTCAGCTATTTCAACCCCTCTGTTGACCGGGGCAGGATGCATGATGATGCTTCCCTGCTTCATCCGCCTTTCGCGCTTTTCTGTCAGTCCGTATTTTTCGTGGTACTCGGCAGCAGACATCCCTGTGCTTTCCTGATGCCTCTCATGCTGTATTCTCAGGAGCATGACCACATCCGCAGTCGCAGCCGCTTCATCGATTTCTTCAAAGCTTCCAGAATGGCGGAAGGAAGGGTCGAACCATTCTTCCGGCCCTGAGAATACAACCTCTGCCCCAAGCCTTGCCAGTGCTTCAGCATTGGACCTTGCCACCCTGCTGTGAAGGATGTCGCCGATGATGGCCACCTTCAAGCCGGCAAAGCGGCGGAACTCCTGCCGGATCGTCAGCAGATCCAGCAGCGACTGGGTTGGATGGTGCCCGCAGCCGTCACCTGCATTCAGGACCGGGATGCCTATCTTACCGGAAAGTGCGCTGAAGTAATCTTCCTCCTGATGGCGGATGACCACCGCATCGACACCAATGGACTCGAGTGTCCTCACCGTGTCATAAAGCGATTCGCCCTTCTGGACGCTTGAAGTCCCTGCTTCAAATGGGATGACATCAAGTCCAAGCCTCCTCTCAGCAACTTCAAAGCTGCACTTGGTCCTTGTGCTTGCCTCAAAGAAGAGATTGGCAACGAAGGACTGTGAAGACGGCCTCCACACTGCGCCTTCAGCAAACTCCTGCGCCTGTTTCAGAATCTCCCCGATTTCCATTAAGCTCAATTCATTCATCGTGAGCAGATCTTTCATCTTTGCTTCCTCCTTAACGGAGGCGGGCAAGGCTGTAAAAAAAGCACCCTGAACCTGGTTCAGGTGCTGAAAAGTCAACATGCCATACTGCACGGGAAAAAGCAGCCGAGCTTCCTCCCGCAGCACATCAACACCCTTGCAAGCCTCTCTGGACTTCTTTAAAAAGTGTCTTTCTTATGCAACATTACTTTTTTTTTCGGTTTCCGCTTCAAACATATCTTCTTCAATCTGAGGTTTGCCTGGCAGGATCAGGTTGAGCACCACACCGCAGATTGCCGCGAGCGCCATACCTTCCAGATTTAATCCGCCCAGAGTTACATGGGCTCCGCCGATCCCGATGACCAGGATGACAGACGAGATGACCAGATTCCGTTTGTCCCCAAAGTCCACCTTGCTGTCAACCAGCATTCTCAGTCCGGACGAGGCGATGATGCCGAACAGCAGGATGGAAACCCCGCCCATCACAGGTGTCGGGATTGAAGCGATCAGCGCAGTGATCTTGCCGATGAAGCCAAACACGGTCGCAACTACTGCGGCACCGGCCAGCACATATACACTGTAGACCCTTGTGATCGCAAGGACGCCGATATTTTCGCCGTAAGTTGTTTTAGGCGGTCCGCCGATCAGCGCGGAAATGATGGTTGCCATCCCGTCCCCGAGAATCGACCTGTGAAGTCCCGGGTTTTTAATATAATCCCTGCCTACCACTTTGCTGAGAACAAGCTGGTGGCCTATATGCTCTGATAAAGTGACGACTGCTACAGGCACCATCAGCAATGCGATCTTCAATGATGACAGATCAACTTTATAATCTGCAAATGGAATGAGGAAATTTGGTGCTTCAAACCACTTTGCTTCGAGAACCGGAGTGAAATCTACAAGACCCGCAAATACGGAGTATATATACCCGATGATGATCCCGCCAAGAATCGGGATCATGCTCAGCATCCCTTTAAAGTAGATGGAGAAAACAATCGTGGCCGCCAATGTGACGAGGCCGGCGGAAAAGTACAGGAAGCTGTATTCCCCGTCTGCATTGTTCATTGCCATTCCTACCGCTGTGCCTGCAAGACCAAGTCCGATGACAATGATGACCGGGCCGACCACAACAGGCGGAAGCAGCTTCATGATCCAGCGATAACCTGCTTTTTTAATGATAAGCGCCACGATGCCGTATACCAGGCCGGCCATAAAGCTGCCGATCATGGCTGCGCCCGGCCCGCCTGCAGTCTTCGCTGCGATGATCGGTGCGATGAAGGCAAAGGATGAGCCAAGATATGCCGGAACCTGCCATTTTGTGATGATCAGAAAAGCAATGGTTCCAAGTCCGCTCGAAATGAGTGCAATGGCCGGATCAAGTCCGACGAGGTAAGGAACAAGAATGGTTGCGCCGAACATGGCGAATAAATGCTGGATGCTTAAGGTAATCCATTGAAATGGCTTTGGTACTTCGTTTACGTCTAATAATGGTTTATTCATGGCTTTGTCTCCTTTGTATTCGTCTTTTCCCCGCAAAAAACCCTCTTGCTTTTTCGCACAGAGGGCATAGGAGCACAGCTGAAAAGACACCAGCCATGTTCCCCTTTGCCAGCCTCTCTGGACTGCGTTAAAAGGGGGATGTTCAGTTTTCAAAGATGCTTACTTGATCGGTTTCATCTACTTCCTTCAGTTCAACGACTATTTTTTCCGAGCTGGAAGTCGGTATGTTTTTGCCTACATAATCTGCCCGGATCGGGAGCTCTCTATGGCCCCTGTCCACCAGGACTGCCAGCTGAATCGCAGCCGGTCTGCCGATGTCTACCAGGGCATCGAGGCCCGCTCTGACTGTCCTGCCTGTATACAGTACATCGTCGATGAGGATGACTTTTTGATTGGTGATATCCTGCGGAATGTCGCTGCCTTTGACCAGCGGCTGATCGTCATCCGTTTTCTTTGTCAGATCATCACGGTACAGCGTAATATCCAGCTCCCCGACAGGGATCCTTTTACCCTCGATCTGTTCAATCCTGTCAGCCAGGCGATTTGCCAAGTAGATGCCTCGGGTCCTGATCCCTACAAGCACACATTCATCTATCCCTTTGTTCTTCTCAATGATTTCATGGGCAATCCTGGTCAATGCCCTCCTGATTGCCTGTTCATCTAATACCACTGCTTTTTGTGTCATGTTATCACCCTCCAGCATCAGGCTGCACGATTCTTGTATAAAAAAACCTCCCGCCTGCACGACGAGAGGTTTGGCTGCACTTTTAGTGCAGGAAGGGGAATCCCTTCCGTATCCGATACCTTCTCAGTCTCACAGGACTGGTCTTAAAGGTCATATTCATTAAAGCTATAGTAAAATATTTTAGGACAGATGTCAACGATTATTATTTTTTAGATGCTACTTGCCCAGTTTTTCCAGGAGTTCCGAGAAGTATGCCGGAAGTGGAGCCTCAAATTCCATGTATTCCCCGGTTCTTGGATGCACAAAGCCCAGAACACCTGCATGCAGTGCCTGTCCGCCGATTTCAAGTGTCTTTCTTGGCCCGTACTTCGGGTCCCCTGCCAGCGGATAGCCGATATATTTCATATGAACGCGGATCTGGTGGGTCCTTCCTGTTTCAAGCTGGCATTCCACATGGGTAAAATCCTTGTAGCGGTGAATCACATGAAAATGCGTGACCGCATGCTTTCCGCCATCCACCACTGTCATGCTCTGCCTGTCTTTAGGATCCCTTCCAAGCGGAGCATCAACCGTTCCATAGTCATGAGGGATGGTTCCATGAACAATTGCCTGGTACTTCCTTGTCACGGTTTTTTCAACAAGCTGATTCACCAGGCTTTCATGGGCCATATCATTCTTGGCAACCATCAGCAGGCCTGATGTATCCTTATCGATGCGGTGAACGATTCCCGGGCGCAGGACGCCATTGATGCCGGAAAGGTCCTTGCAGTGTGCCATAAGGCCATTGACCAGCGTTCCTGATGCATGACCCGGCGCAGGATGGACGACCATTCCCTTAGGCTTATTAACGACAAGGACATCACCATCTTCATAATAGATATCAAGGTCCATCTCTTCCGGTAAGACATCAAGCTCTTCCGGTTCTGGGAATGATATTTCAATCTTATCATCAATGCTGCATTTATAATTCGTTTTAGTTCCCTGGCCGTTGACAAGGATATGGCCATCCTTGATCATTTGCTGCGCCTGTGATCTTGACAGCTCTTCGTTCAGCAGTGAAACAGCTTTATCAAGCCTTTCCCCTGCCACTTCTTCATTAATGATGTATTCCATTTTCTCCATTCGATTTCTCCTTCGCTTCCCGCTCTTCCCGGAGCATTTGTATCATCAGTATGATTACCCCGACAACCAATGATGAATCGGCCACATTAAAGACAGGAAAATCATATCCAAAGATATATGTGTTGACGAAATCAACCACTTCTTTGCGGAAAACCCTGTCGATAAAATTGCCGATCGCCCCTCCGAGCATTAATCCCAGTGCGATGCCAAGCAATCGCTTCCCTTTTGCTGCGGTCTTGATGTAATAGACAATACCTATGATGACGGCAACTGTAATAACATAGAAAAACCACATTTGCCCTTCAAGAATTCCCCATGCCGCCCCCCTGTTGCGGTGCGATGTGATATAAAGAAAATTCTCGATCACCGGGATGCTTTCACCAAGCTCCATATTTTTAACAATCAGCCATTTGGTCAGCTGATCCAGAGCAATAACAAATAAGGCAATTATGTAATAAAACACAAAGGCTACCTCCAATTTGAAGTCATTACCTTAGCATTTTAGCATAATCTCCATGAAAACGACACCTTTTATCCACTATGAAGGCTGCTGCTGACCGGTTCAGCCTCTCATAATCATCATCAAGAAAGAAGCGGTGTCTGCGGACGGTTCAAAAACTGATTCCATCGGCTTTCGGCAAAACGCCCCAAGCTTATCATAATCTGACAATGCTACCATAGTTGGGATGACTGACAGCAGATTTTCCGGTATCAATTCCCCGGATATTTCACATTTTCCGTATTCCCCTTTTTCCAATTTTCCGATGGCGCGGTTAATATCGGCCAACTCATCATATATTAATGGCTGGATAAGGGCTGAGCATCTTCCGCTTTCCAGCCTCTGAAGCAATTCCTCTTTAGTTGCACGGAGTTCTGAATAGAGCTTTTCAAATGAGCTGTCCATTGCCGCTTCCTCCGTTCTTCTTTGTTTAAAATTATTATCTCCGGCCTGGGCGCACAGAACCTGATAAACATTTAACAAAGAGCACAAAGTTTAGATAAGGTGGAAGGATTTATCGAAAAAAAGGTAATCTTTCGGGGGTTAGGTGACAGGAAAAAAATCAAAAACCGGCTGCACCAGGCAGCCGGGTCTTGTTATTATGCCAAATGGCTATAGTTGTTTTTTACAACACTTGCACAGCGCGGGCAAAGCGAAGGGTGGCTGGAATCAGCACCGACTTCCGGTGTAACTGTCCAGCAGCGCTCGCATGTTTCGCCTTCTGCTTTAGACACAAGAATTGCCGCTTTGTCGAGCTTGAGGGCTTCTTCAGGCGCCTCGCCATACTCTCCGCCGATTTCAAAGGCGGAAACGATGAACAGCTGTTTCACATCTTCTTTAATGCTGTCAAGAAGGCTTCTAGTTTCAGCCGTTGGATAAAGAGTGATCTTTGCTGCCAGGGATTTCCCGATCACTTTTTCATTTCGTGCCTCTTCAAGTGCTTTAAGCACTTCATCGCGCAAATTCATGAATGATGTCCATTTTTTCATCAGTTCATCTGCATTAGGAAGCTCTTTGTATTCAGGCATGTCTGTCAGCTGTACACTTTCTTCCTTCGCAGCAGGGATAAAGGACCATACTTCATCAGCTGTATGAGAAAGAATCGGCGCAGTCAGCTTTGCAAGCGCAACAAGGCTTTCATAAAGCACTGTCTGAATCGCACGGCGGTCAGCATTATCTTCGGCCTCGATGTAAAGAACATCTTTGGCAAAATCCAGGTAGAATGAACTTAAGTCCAATGTACAGAAATTGTTGATCGCATGGTAAATGCCTGCGAATTCATAGCGGTCATAAGCTTCCTTGACGTTTTTGACCAGCTTGTTCAGCTTCACGAGCATGAACTGATCGACTTCCCTGAGGTTTTCAAAGACAACTGCATCTTTCTCAGGATTGAAGTCAGCCAGGTTCCCAAGCAGGAATCTGAATGTGTTTCTGATCTTGCGGTAAACCTCAGCAACCTGCTTCAGGATCGGGTCAGAGACTCTTACGTCTGCCTGGTAGTCTACAGATGCCACCCAAAGACGCAGGATATCTGCTCCAAGCTGGTTCATGACCTTCGCCGGAACGACAACATTTCCGATGGATTTACTCATTTTCCTGCCTTCGCCGTCAAGTGCAAAGCCGTGGCTAAGAACGCCCTTATACGGCGCCTTTCCAGTTACTGCCACTGAGGTGGACAGGGATGAATTGAACCAGCCTCTGTACTGATCAGAGCCTTCAAGGTAAAGGTCTGCAGGACGCTGCAGATCATCGCGTTCTTCCAGGACAGCCTGGTGGGATGAGCCGGAATCAAACCAGACATCCATGATATCCGTTTCTTTTGTGAACTTGCCATTCGGGCTGCCAGGATGTGTGAACCCTTCAGGCAATAGCTCTTTGGCCTCTTTCTCGAACCAGATATTGGAGCCGTGTTCCCTGAAAAGGGCAGAAACATGATCAATTGTTTCATCAGTAATGATGCTGTCGCCGTTTTCAGCATAAAAGACAGGGATAGGAACGCCCCATGCACGCTGGCGGGAAATACACCAGTCGCCGCGGTCGCGGACCATATTGAACAGGCGTGTTTCTCCCCATGCCGGCACCCATTTCGTTTCTTTAACAGCTTCCAGGAGCTCATTGCGGAAGTCCTTGATGGATGCGAACCATTGCGCTGTAGCCCTGAAAATGACCGGCTTCTTCGTTCTCCAGTCATGCGGATAAGAGTGAGTGATGAACTTCAGGCCCAATAATGCACCCTTTTCTTTAAGCGCTTCGGTGATCGGCTTGTTGGCTTCGTCATAGAAGAGGCCTTCGAAGCCTTCAGCTTCATTGGTCATAAGACCCTTATCATCGACTGGGCACAATACCTCAAGTCCATATTTCTGGCCAACATAAAAGTCATCTTCACCATGGCCGGGCGCAGTGTGGACACAGCCTGTACCTGCATCAACGGTTACATGGTCGCCAAGCATGACAAGCGAATCGCGGCCATAAAGCGGATGGGAGGCAAGGATGTTTTCCAGCTCGCTTCCTTTGACTGTCTTAACGACAGCCGGGTCTTCCCAGCCAGTTTCTCCTGCCACAGATTCCAAGAGCTCTTCTGCGACCAGATATTTGCTGCCGCCCGCTTCTGCAACCACATAATTAAGGTCAGGATGGACGCTGATCCCCAGATTGGCCGGGATCGTCCAAGGAGTTGTCGTCCAGATGACGATTTGGACATCCTGATCCAATACACCTTTTCCATCTTTGACTTTAAAGCCAACATAAATGGAAGGAGAGCGCTTATCCTGGTATTCAATCTCCGCTTCGGCAAGTGCTGATTCACTTGAAGGTGACCAGTAGACCGGTTTCTTCCCTTTGTAGATATAGCCTTTTTTAGCCATATCGCCAAATACCTTGATCTGCTGTGCTTCATATTGAGGCTGCAGCGTGATATAAGGGTTTTCCCAGTCGCCGCGGACGCCAAGGCGTTTAAATTGTGAACGCTGGCTGTCAACCTGTTCATAGGCATACTCCTCGCAAAGCTTTCTGAACTCGGCAACTGTCATTTCTTTTCTCTTAACGCCTTTATTCGTCAATGCCTGCTCAATCGGCAGGCCGTGGGTATCCCAGCCTGGTACATATGGTGCATGGAATCCGCTCATGGACTTGTAGCGGACAATAAAATCTTTAAGGATTTTATTCAGCGCATGGCCCATATGGATATCGCCGTTAGCATATGGAGGGCCATCATGGAGAACAAACATCGGCCGGCCCTTCGTGTGCTCCTGCACCTTTTCATAAATATTCATTTCTTCCCATTTGCCCTGGATTTCCGGCTCCCTTTTTGGGAGATTTCCGCGCATCGGAAATTCTGTTTTTGGCATCAATAATGTATCTTTGTATTCCACTGCAATTCCTCCTGCTTTCATTTAGGTAATTTGACTTGCCGTTACCGGGCGTTTTCCACTTGAGAAAAACAAAAAAAGCCCTCTCATCCCGGTAAAGGGACGAGAAGGCTTATAGCTCCCGCGGTACCACCCTTGTAGACAGAAAAGAATCATTCTGCCCGCTCAAAGCATCCTTAACGCGGATGAAACGCCTGCACCTTACTGGTTCGGAGAACGTTCAGGCAGGTACTCTAGGGTGATCTTCCAGCAATCTGCTTATTCCAGGCTCCCACCGTCCCTGGATCGCTTAATCTTAAAAGCATATAGAATGCTGTACTGTCCCTTTCAACGCAGTCAATATTTTCTTATGATATGGATTATATTCGATTCATGCAGGCTACGTCAAGCCAGTGAGTCTTCTTCCTCAGTTGATTTCAGATCCGTTGAATCGAGCTCATACTGAAGGAGATGGTCCCAGTCCTCTGTATTGAGCATATCCAGCTGTGCTTCGATCAGCATCCTGAACCGTGTTCTGAAGACCTTTGACTGCTTCTTCAAATCCTCGATCTCCAGGGCAATCTTCCTTGCTTTTGATAAGGATTCATTCACAATGCGGTCGGCATTCTTCTCCGCTTCCTTGATGATCAGCTTGGCTTCCTTCTGTGCATTGCGCCTGACTTCTTCAGCGGCTTCCTGTGCAACGACGATGGATTTGTTCAGCGTTTCCTCAATATTGGTGAAATGCCCGATCCGGTCATTCAGATCTGTAAGCCTTTCGGAAAGCTCCTTTTTCTCCCTGATCAGTATTTCGTAATCCTTGATGATCTGGTCAAGAAATTCGTTTACTTCATCTTCGTCATAGCCTCTGAAGCCTTTGCTGAACTCCTTGTTATGTATATCTAATGGTGTTAAAGGCATAATGCCACCCCCTATGAGTCTTAAAGCATATGTATGACAGCGTGAATACGCTGATTTCTGATATTATCACAGTGATAAAGATATATTCGACATTTTCTTTTAAAATCCTGCAAAAAAATAATTTATTTTTGCTTTCCCGTAATGATTCTCCATTTATCTTTCTTTGTCTTTCCTTCTACTTCTATGATTTTAGATCGGCCTTTTCCCCTTACAGAAAGAACATCAGCTTCCCCGCAAACAAAAGAAGGATCCTCTACTTGTCCCCAATTAACTTTTACAAGACCCTGCTGGACAAAGAGCTGTGATTTTTGCCTGGAAATATTGTATATGGCCGAAATGACGGCATCCAGTCTCAGCGAGGAAACAGAAGCTGACGATTCCTCCCATGCACCTGCTGCAGTGATCGCTTTCTCCAGCGGCAATTTTTTCAGAGTGACGGAAGCTTTGCCGATCGATTCCAGCTGCATGCTTACATAGTCTTCAATTTCGCGGGAGACAAAAAACTGCGCCCTTTCATCCTGGACAGTGATATCCCCGAATTTCCCCCTCTTCAAGCCAAGAGCCATAAGGCTGCCAAGTATTTGAGGGTGTTCGATTGAAACAAATTTGCTGGGATAATTTATTTCAAAGAGCGTGATAGAGAATTCTTCTTCATCAGGGGTAAAATATTTAGGATATAGAAGGGCCCTTTTCCGCTCTGTACCCTCAGTTCCCCCGAATAAGCGAAGCTTCACGCCGGAATGCTCCCCGACAATCATTTTTACAATCTGCTGCTCTCTCGGATCAAGGAAGTCAGTCAATTTAGGTGCATAGGATGTTTCAACATAGTCCTTCCAGCCCAGAGACTGGTCGATGAATTCTTTCTCCTCAGGCCGAAAATGCTGATAAATAGACATCGGCACTCTCCTTTTATATTATTCAGGAAGGCATCTGCGGACATGTTCAAGCATATCACAGCAGCCACCAAAAAAGGGACTGCTCAGAGTCCCAAGTTATTGGTAATTCTATGCAACCCAATAATAGAGCTGATATAGTCCACTGGTGGCAAACCGCAGGACAAAAATCGCCACGATCGGCGAGATATCAATCATCCCCAGCGGCGGTATGAACCTGCGGAATGGTTCCAGATATGGCTCGCATATACGGGCTAAAAACTGGCCAATGGACGATTCTCTTGCATTTGGAAACCAGGACAGCAATATGTAAATAATCAATGCCCAGGAATATAACGAAATTATTTGACTTAAAATACCTACTACTGTTGCCATGTAGTGCTACCACCTCGCATTTTCTAGATCATGCTCCTGCATGATTTGGGAAATATTCCCTGACACCTCCACATTATCTGGAGTGCATAAAAAGATATCTGTTCCAATTTTCTGGATGTCGCCGCCTATGGCATATACCGTGCCGCTCAAAAAATCGACAATCCTTTTTGCCTGGTCCCTTTCGATGCGCTGCAGATTAACTACCACAGCCCGGCGGTTTTTAAGCTGGTCTGCAATATCCTGGGCTTCGGCATATACCCTGGGTTCAACAAGCACAACCTTTGAAGACTTCTGGACACTTTGCAGGCTGACCACATTCTGCTTTGGAGAAGCAGGCTGTTTTTGAGGCCTGACAGGTTCGATTTCTTCTTCGATGATTTCCTCTTCTTTATAGTCATATTCATCATCAAGGAAAAAAAATGTTTTTATTTTTGATTTAATGCTCATTTTTTATACCTCCTGCTTATTCTCCGACAAGAGCAGTTCCGATCCGGACCATGGTGGCCCCTTCTTCCACTGCAATTCCAAAGTCATTGGACATGCCCATGGAAAGTTCCCTGCAAGGCGCATGAGCAAGGTTTAAATCCTGGATATTCTTCTGCAGAGTTTTCAGTGTCCGGAAACAATGCCGCAATACTTCCTCATCGTCCGTCAAAGGGGCCATCGTCATCAGCCCTGCAGCAGAAATGTAAGGATAAGCCTCCAGGTCTTTTACAAACGGAATCACTTCCTCAGGAGAAAGCCCCTGTTTTGACTCTTCACCGGAAGCATTGACCTGTATCAGGCATTGGACTGTTTCTTCTGCCCGCTTGTCTATTTCCTTCGCCAGTGAAAGCCTGTCCAGTGAGTGGATATAATCGGCAATGCCGATTATATTCTTGACTTTCCTGGTCTGCAGCGATCCGATGAAATGCCATTTGGCAGCATGGCCGATTTCTTCATGCTTGGCAAGCATACCATCATCCCGGTTTTCGCCCAAATTGCCGATTCCCGCAGACACCGCCTCTTTTGCCCTTTCCGTGGAAACATATTTTGTTACAGCGATTATGGTCACTTCGCCGGGATTTCTCCCTGACCTTTTACAGGCTTCATCTATTTTTTCTTGGATGCTCTTAAGATTTTCCTCTACCTTCATCTAGCTGCAGTCAGCCTCCTTCCAGCCTATGTAGCTCATCATCCTGCCAGTCTTCCCCCCATCCCTGCGATGGGAAAAAAAGTATTCCTCATGGCAGCTGGTGCAATAGCCGGATACAATTATATTCTCTTCCCGGATGCCTGATTTCATGAGAAGCTGTTTGTTCACTTCTTTCAGATCAAGCTGGTATTGATTCTCTTTTACTTGATTATATGGTTTTTTATCGACATCTTCTAGTCTATTTTTCACTAAATTGACAACTCTGCCGTCGACAATATAACATTTTTCGCAAATGGAAGGCCCGATTGCCGCCAAAATTTCCCCCGGATCGATTCCTTCATTCTTAAAGACACCGGCCATATTTCCGGCAATCCCGCCGACAGTCCCTTTCCAGCCGGCATGTGCGGCCCCTATAGCCCCTGAATCAGGATGTGTGAAATAAAGTGGGACACAGTCAGCAAAGCATAGAGTTAAAAGCAGGCCCTGCTCAAGTGTGAAAAAGCCATCAGTCCTCCTGAATGCCTGGCCATAATCCAAAGATCCTGTTCCTGCATCTTCCTTTGATACTTTCCGTATAAAGGTTTCATGGGTCTGCTCTGCCCCCGTCCATGCTGGCAATGGAAAGCCTATTGACTCAGAGAAAATTTCCCTGTTGCCGCATACCGCCTGGACAGAATCATTTACATGAAGGCCAAGGTTGAGGCTGCTGTAGTCTCCATTGCTATTCCCTCCATTTTTCGTGGAAAAACCTGCAGCAAGGCCCGGAAACTTTTCCGTCCAGTCTTCAATGGAAAAAAACTTGCTTTCCTTTAGTACAAATGGCTCCATTTATCGTGTCCTCTTCGTGTTTTTCTTTAGTTTATCATAAAGAATGTTCGTGTTACAGAAAAAAGGAGGAAGCTTACGCATCCTCTTCCACCTGTTTGAGTTCTTCTGAGATTTTATAGCGAACAAGAATGACGTCCTCGCCGATTTTTAAAATATTTTTCCACGGAATGATGATATCCTCATCTTTTCCAAAGAATCCGAGGACTTTTCCTGCTCCGCTGATGATGACGGCTTCAATTTTTCCGCTCATCAGATTGATGTCAATATCCCCGATGCTTCCAAGTTTTTTGCCGTCGGCCACATTTACTACGTCCTTGACCTGGAATTCTGATATCTTAACCATGGTCCACCCCCGCCATTTGTTGCTTACTTGATTATATGTTGCGGAAGGATGGAATATTTTGATTTGATGGGGGGTTTTAGGGAAATATTCAATAACAGCTAAAACATCTTACGCGGCTAAGAATAACGAGATAAGTTATCTTCAATTTTTTTACTTATTGATTGGGCTGGTGATTTCCGTTGCAGGCACTTCGCTTTCCGTGGGGCGGAGTTGAGCCTCCTCACGCTTGCGCGCTGCGGGGTCTCAACATTTCCGCTATCTCCCATAGGACACTGAATTTTCTTCCCTGAAATCACATCGCACGAAGAAAATGCGCATGCATTTTATGAGGAGTCTTCGTGCCTTCCACTGCAATCAACAGGTTTTCATAAATTTTTTGGCCATTAACCCTAAATATACACACGTGGATTTTAGATCATATTTCAGCCAGCATGGAGCACTTACAAAACCCAAAACAAAAAGCTGCTTTTCAGCAGCTTTCAGCTTTGGATATTTTTGTTCATTTGCTTGATGGCGGCTTTTTCAAGGCGGGAGACCTGGGCTTGGGAGATGCCGATTTCTTCGGCTACTTCCATTTGCGTTTTGCCTTGGAAAAAGCGCTTTCTCAATATGAGCTTTTCTCTTTCGTTAAGCCTGCGCATGCCTTCTTTGAGGGCAATTTCTTCAATCCATTGAATATCTTTATTGCGCTCGTCGCTCAGCTGGTCCATGACAAATATCGGATCGCCTCCATCGTTATAGATGGGCTCGAATAATGAGACCGGATCCTGTATCGCATCAAGTGCAAACACGATTTCTTCATGGGGCACTTCAAGGACCCTGGCTATTTCCTCAGCCGTTGGTTCCTTTGACGTTTCACTCATCAGGCGTTCCCTGACCTGCAAAGCTTTGTAGGCTATATCTCTTAATGACCTTGATACCCTGATAGGATTATTATCCCTCAAATACCTTCTGATCTCACCAATGATCATCGGAACAGCATAAGTGGAGAACTTTACATTCTGGCTTAAATCAAAATTATCAATAGATTTCATCAGGCCGATACATCCCACCTGGAAGAGATCATCTACAAATTCGCCTCTGTTGTTAAAGCGCTGGATGACACTCAGTACCAGCCGAAGGTTGCCATTGACTAGGCACTCCCGGGCATATGTATCACCTTCATGCATTTGCTTGAAGAGTTTTCTCATTTCTTCGTTTTTCAAAACGGGAAGCTTTGATGTATCAACACCGCAAATTTCTACTTTATTTCGAGTCAATCCATTTCCCTCCTCACAGGAGCTGCTGTACAAAAAACAGTATCTCCTCGGAAAGGAAAAATATGCACATACCGATTTTCCATGATCCCCGGAATAAACGGCATATACAGTCTGAATAAGGGATAAGCGGGATAAAAAAAATTTTAAACCATCTTGTTGAATTCCTTTTTCAATCTTTTGATGATTCTCTTTTCTAGCCTTGATATGTAAGACTGTGAAATGCCAAGCATGTCAGCCACATCTTTCTGTGTTTTTTCCTCGCCAGAGCCGAGGCCGAAACGGAGCTCCATGATCTGCTTCTCTCTGTCAGTGAGCTGGTGAAGGGCCTTCAGCAGAAGCTTCTTATCTACATTCGCCTCCAGGTCCTTAGTAATAATGTCTTCTTCGGTTCCCAGCACATCGGACAAAAGGAGCTCATTCCCATCCCAGTCAATATTCAGAGGCTCATCGAAGGAAACCTCCGACCTGATTTTATTGTTCCGCCTCAGGTACATCAGTATTTCGTTTTCAATACACCTGGATGCATAAGTGGCAAGCTTGATTTTCTTTTCCGGATTAAAAGTGTTGACCGCTTTGATGAGCCCGATTGTCCCGATGCTGATCAGGTCTTCAATATTGATGCCCGTATTTTCAAACTTCCGGGCAATGTATACGACGAGGCGGAGATTTCTTTCGATCAGCATTGATCTTGCAGCTTTATCGCCTTTGGGGAGCTTAATCAGAAGAACTTCTTCTTCTTCTTTTGAAAGAGGGGGAGGGAGAGCCTCGCTGCCGCCTATATAGAATATTTCATCAGTCTTGAGCCCAAGTTTGATCAGCAGTTTATACCAGTAATAGGATAGGCGAAACTTCAAATTTTTCATGAGTTGTCCTCCTTCTAAATTATGTTTTTCCGAGTATAGTATTATTAACTTACCTTTTCCGCTGATTCTGCTTTTCCGGCACCTGTCATCATCTTTGGATGGATAATGCAGTCAAATGCATCATCACTGGAGAGCTGCTGCATTGTAAAAGAGATGAGCGCCTTGCCTGCCAGGATTTTTTCTTCCCCCCTTTGGATGATGATCCTGTCTGGCTTCATGGCAATAATAAGCTGATGTTCTTGTCCAACCACCTTGCAAGGAAGAATTCTCATCCGATTTTCCCAGTCAGGCGGGATTCTTGCCTCCCCCATCAGGAAAGGCTCAGGATCCTGGGAAACGGCGAGGAGAACTTCAGGAAGCTTTTCTGCCATCCCTTTTAGGGATGCAATCATGACCGGAGTCCTGGATATTGGATCATAAAGCTGATTTCCCGTATCAACAAGCCCCTTAAAGTTCAGGTCAATCCCATTAATCGAAATGCAGACCTCAGCCAGCTGGTCATATTGGATATTGGCCATTTCCATGTTTTCTCCATGCTTCCGTGAAAAATGCCAGGCAGCAGGAAATCCAAATATGACAAACATCCAGCTGATCGGATCCCCGAAGCCTTTGACACTTCCCAGCAGGACGGCTGAAGAAAGCTCAAAATCAAATTTCACAAAATAATGGGCACCTATCAAAGTCCCTCCAATGAGGAAAGTTGCCATATAAAAAGTAAACAGGCCTTTAATAAAATATCCGGCCCTTTTATATCCAAAGGCAAGGACGACCATGACAATTGAAAAAAGCAGCTTTGATAGCGGATGCCCGGAAATAGACTGAACCGGTGTTACCGCGAGCAGAACGATCATTGAGCCCGCAGCACCGCCCGCCAGTATCCGCCAAATAGAAACATCCCTTTTCAGGAAGATCGCTGTGAGATACAGCAGGAGGCTGTCAAAAAGAAAGTTCAGCAGCCAAATGATATCCAAATAAATAGCCAACCCAGCTTCACTCCAGACATATCCGGCTTATTAAGTCCGGATGCCAAAAACTGATTATTCATCTATCTATTAATCTTATGGAAAAGTATACCCCAGCCATATCATTGAAGTGTGTCACTTTCTGTAGCCTGTTTAGGAGAATTTTTTCACTATTCCCTTCGGTTTTTGTCAGTATTTTGTTTTATATGCCTGTCTAAAAAATACGAATCAATCTTAAAAACCAAAATAAAACGGCGCCTCATAATGAGGCGCCGTTCAGCGAATGCTATCTTATCTTCTTCTATTGCGGTTTCTCAGGAAAGTCGGGATATCCAATGTTTCTTCACCTTGTGAAGACTGAGATGATGAGTTCCTTACAGGCGGCTCATGGCTCTGCTCTTCGCGCTTTGGCTCCCTGTCCCTGTCCCGGTTAAGGGAAGGTGAATGCGTCTGCTGCTGTTTAGGCTGTCCAAATGATGGGCGTGCCGGTTTTGGCGCGGCCACTTCTTCATTGAACCCAGTCGCAATTACTGTAACCACGATTTCGTCTTTCAGGTTTTCATTGATAACAGAACCGAAGATCATATTGACATCCTGGTCTGAAGCGGAGGCTACGATATCTGCAGCTTCCTGAACCTCATAAAGGCTCAGGCTTGAACCGCCGGTGATATTCATCAGGACACCCTGTGCACCATCAATGGACGTTTCAAGCAGCGGAGAAGAAACAGCTTTCTTTGCCGCTTCTGCCGCACGGTTTTCTCCTGAAGAGACGCCGATCCCCATCAGTGCAGAACCCTTGCTTGACATGATGGTCTTTACATCAGCAAAGTCAAGGTTGATCAGCCCTGGAGTGGCAATCAGGTCGGATATGCCCTGAACACCCTGGCGAAGCACATTATCCGCTTCACGGAATGCTTCAAGCATCGGAGTGCTTTTGTCTACAATTTCTAATAGACGGTCATTCGGAATGACAATCAGGGTATCAACAGCTTCCTTCATGGAAGCAATTCCGCCTGCAGCCTGACCGGCACGCTTGCGGCCTTCGAATGTAAACGGCCTTGTAACGACCCCTACTGTCAAAGCGCCCAGGTCCCTTGCAATCTGTGCAATGACAGGTGCAGCTCCAGTACCTGTACCGCCTCCCATTCCGGCAGTGACAAACACCATATCTGCGCCTTTCAGTGCTTCTTCAATCTGCTCTTTGCTTTCCTCAGCAGCCTTTTTGCCTACTTCCGGATTAGCACCGGCACCCAGTCCGCGCGTCAGCTTTCCGCCGATCTGCATTTTCACTTCTGCTTTCGAGAGGTTCAGTGCCTGTGCATCCGTATTAACTGCGATGAATTCTACGCCTTGAACGCCGTGTTCGATCATGCGGTTTACCGCATTATTTCCTCCGCCGCCAACGCCGATAACCTTTATGGTCGCTAGTGAATCTAAATTAGTGTCAAATTCCAACATGACAAATCCTCCTAATTCGTCGATATTCCTTAAAGCACTGTTTACTCGAAAAAGTAGCCAAGGAACTTTTTAACTCGTGATGTAATCTTTTCTTCCGGCTGTTTTTCCGGTCTTGCTTTTGGTTGCGGTTGTTTTTGGACGCGTTTCTCCTTCGCTTCGTTCACTTGGGCAGGCTCTATCTTCCTGCCCTGAAGCCTTGCATTTTTATAGGCAAACTTGATCAGGCCGACTGCTGTTGTATACTGCGGCTCCCTTACGCCGATATAATCCGGAATAGCAATCCGGACGCGGTTCTGGAAAATGATCTGTGCCAGTTCCAGGATGCCCTGGGTGTTGGCTACTCCACCTGTCAGGACATAGCCTCCTGGCAGGTCGCTGACTCCCAATCTCTTAATCTCATTCTGGATCAGATCGAAAATTTCTTCCATCCTTGCTTCAATAATATCAGAAATTTCAAGCTGATTAAATTGCTGGTGCTGATCGCTCCCGATAATCGGGACACTGAAGACTTCATCTTCAGAAGCATGGTCATAAAAAGCATAACCGTATTTTGTTTTGATTTTTTCGGCATCCTCTGTAGAGGTCCTGAGGCCAATAGATAAATCCTTTGTAATATGGTCCCCGCCGACAGGAAGTACGATTGTTGCCTTCATGATTCCCTGCTCGAACAGGGCAACGGTTGTAGAGCCGCCGCCCATATCGACCAAGGCCACTCCGAGATTCATTTCGTCCTTTGAAAGTGCGAATGCCCCTGCTGCAAGCGGCTGGAGCGTTATGTCCAAAATTTCAAGCCCTGCTCTTTCAACACATCTCAGAATATTATGTAGAATTGTCTTAGAACCTGTAATAATGGTGCCTTCCATTTCCAGGCGGACACCGATCATGCCCCGCGGGTCGTTTATTTCATTCAAACCGTCTACAATGAATTGCTTCGGAATGACATCCACAATCTCTCTTTCAGGAGGGATGGAAACCACCTGGGCGGCATCGATCACCCTTGCAACATCTTCATCTGTAATCTCCCTGTTATCACTGGAGACTGCCACTACTCCATGCGAAGGCTGGAGCATGACATGATTTCCGGTGATGCCGACGATGACCTGCCTGATCTCCATCCCTATCATTCTCTCAGCTTGTTCGATTGCCTTTTTTATAGAATGAACGGTTTCATCTATATCAACAATTGAGCCTTTGCGCAATCCTTCAGACTTCACATTGCCTACACCGATAATGTTTAAAGAGTCGTTGACCATTTCACCAATGATTACTTTTACACTGGATGTACCGATGTCAAGACTAACATAAATTTCATTGCTGTTCATTCTCTGGCACCTCCTTTTGCAAATCCGATTATTGAACAACAATAATGCCAATTTTTAGTTTTATCTTAAATTAATATAATCATTTAAATTATTCGGCAAAACTAATATATTTCCCTTTATTCTATCTTAACTTTTTTCTACTTTTTCTCGGTTCGACCATTTGGTCAAAATAATTCTCCGGATGACCGCTATGTTTTGGAAAAGCCTTACACCAAACGCAAAAACAGCGGCTAAATACAAGTCTACACCAAGATGAACCCCCAGAAAAGCTAAAGATGCTGCCAGCAGGATGTTAAAGAAAAAGCCGGATACAAATACCTTTTCATCATATATATCCTGCAGATGCGCACGGATGCCCCCAAACAGGGTGTCAAGGGCAGCCAGCACTGCAATAGACAAATAATTGGAGTACTCATCAGGGATCCTGAAGTCCGTAAGAAGGCCCAGTATGGCCCCGATAAGCAAACCCAGTACGGGAAGCCACATTAAGAACTGCCTCCTTTTTCTTCTGCAGGTTCCATATTTTTTACCCGGATCGTGTCCTGATAGGCAGGGATAACAATGTTCTCCTTTGGCTTCAGGATAGTGACCCTGAGATTTTCGACAAAAAATTCTTCTGCCGATTTGGATACCTGCATCTGATTATAAAGCTTTTGAGCTGACTGCATATCTTCTGCGGCCGCTCTGACTTCAATCGGCAAAGAACTGACTGCATGGCCGTCGATTTTGGTTTCGCCGTTAATATCGCGGATGACGGTCGTATTAATGATTCTGTGCCCGTCAATCGATATTTGCTCAGCATCATGCATATTCAGCTCATTGACCAGCCTTTTAAGCAGATCAGGCGAAACATCACCGGGTGCATTGCCCAGGAGTGCTTCTTCAACAGCAGGCTCAATGAGGATGATAACCCCCGGACCTTTTACTTCCGTAAGGCCAGCTTCCTCTTTAAGCTCATCCAGCGTTTCCTTCAGCACCTGTTCTTTGCTTTGTTCCCGCTTATTTTCATATTGAGCAAGCTTCAGCTCGTTTGATCTGATTTCCCGTATCAGCCTCAGCTGAATTTCCTGTTCTTTCCGCAAGTCCTCCCTAAGCTGCCATGTGTCGCGGGTATCCCTCACCACCGGCTCTTTGACGGATTGGAACTGGACCGCAATCATAAAGCCGATCACAGCGGAAATTACCGTAAAGCTTATGATCTGATTCCTTTTCACGATTTCCACCTTACTTTCTCTGCTTCCAGTAAGTGGATCAGCCGTATTTAATTCCCCAGATTGGGTTCCATTTTGATTTCAGCCTTTTCCTCCAGCGAGAACTGGATGTTCTCGTTGACAAGCGAATCCTTGACTCCGCCTGTAAGGTTCAGCGCTGAAGAAAGAACCTCCGGATCGCCGATTGCTTCAATGATAAAAGGTGCCGGATGCTGCTTTCCATCAATTTCAATGACAGGGCCCTTGCACAAAATATATGAGTCATGGGAAAGGCGCTGGCCGTTAACTGCAACAGCTGAAGCACCAGAGATATACAGTTCATTGATTACCTTGAAAACATGGTGTTCATGGACAATATAGCTGTTTACATTGGCTTCGCTGGGATTATAATCCCCGTCAGCCAATGTGACCTCCACCCCTTTGCCCAGGACGGCGACTTTCCCAAGATACATCCTGTATTTTTCTGCGTCCTCTGCCAGGTTGAAATATACCTGCGCCTCTTTTGACAAATCCTTTTCGAATTGGAGAACCTGTCCCTGTTTGCTGTCCAATTCCTTCTGGAGCCTGCGGTTGCGCTCTTCCATGCTGATGAGCTGGCTTCTCAGTGCAGAGTCCCGTTCCCACTGGCTGCCTGTCATGTCTGCTTCCTCATTTTCACTTTTTGTAAAGTGATAGGAAAATGAAAGCATATAGCCGAGAACAAGGAGCACCAATGAAAGGACAACCCGCTTACCTTTCACCTTCTTCTTCTTCTTCTTCTCCACGGCTATCATCTCCTTCCGGACCGTAGGCTTTAAAATAAGAACCTACTTCCAGATCAATCACACCGCTGACCCCAGGGTCCAGCTGGCTGATGATTGAAGGATAATGCGCCATCTTTTCTGAAAAGCTCCGCAATGTTGCACTAACTTCGAACCCGTCATTCATATATAGAGTAATATGATACTCGTCCGTTTCTTTAGGAGAATAATGAATCTCCGAAATTGCGTTCAGCACCTCTTTCGGAAGGCTTTCCAGGCTGTCTATCATCTCAAGGAGGACGTCGCCCTCCTTGAATCCGAGCAGCAGCGGTGCATTAACTGGAATGTCTGTGATTTCCTGTTTGCTAAGTATCATCCCGTTTTCAAGTACAGGCAAAAAACTTTTTTCTTTCGCTATGTAGGCAATGCGATTGTGCTCAGCCACCTTGATGTCAACCGTATTGGGGAGGCGGGTTTTTATTTCAGCCCCGCTGATTTCAGGCAGCTCTTTCAGTCTACCCTCAATTGCCCCCTTATCAACCTTCCAAATATTTGTTTTCTTAGAAAGGCCGCTTACGGCAATCAATTCTTTTGTCGTGTATGTCTGATTTCCGCTAATGCTGATCTCTTTTACACGGCTTAAAGGCGACTGGAAATATATCACAAAAACAATCATAGAAAAGAATAAAAGCAATAAAACGATAAGCCTGCGGTTCGCTTTTTTCCTTCTTTGCTGCTTCAGTTTGGGAATTCGATCCTCCAGCGAGACTACGTTCCCTTTCTCCATAACCTTCACCTCACTATAAAAGCTTGAGCCGCATAATGCCAATAGCCTATCAGCCTGGCAGGCAGCATAACGTTCTCGTCAGACGGAAAGCAGAATGGGCACCGGCATATCCGGATGCCGGTGTGTCTTCTGCCGGCTTTTAAAGGTTATTTCTAAGGAAATATTATATCACAATAAATGGCAGCAGTAAGGAGAATTTCCTGTTACTTTCGGCCGATAATTTCCACTTCAGTTTCCATTTTAACCTTAAATTGGGAATAGATAGTATCTTTTACATGCTCGATCAATCCAAGAACATCTTCGGCCGACGCGCTGCCGGCATTTACGATGAAGTTTCCATGCAGCTCGGAAATCTTAGCCCCGCCGATGCTGTGGCCTTTTAAACCTGCAGACTCAATCAGCTGGCCGGCATATTGTGGAAGAGGATTGCGGAAGATGCTTCCTGCACAAGGATAATTATAGGGCTGTGTTTCTTTCCGGTAATCCTTGTTCTTTTGCATCTCTGCCACTATGCTGTCCCTCTCTCCTTCCTGAAGGCTGAACACTGCCTCAAGTACGATGCCGGGCCGCTCCTTCTGAAGAACTGATGTACGGTAGGAAAATTTCATTTGCTCATTGGTGAGCCATTCCATGGTTCCATCTTCAAAGAGCACAAAAGCTTTTTTTAGGATCTTTGAAATATCAGACCCGTGGGCGCCTGCATTCATATAGACTGCACCGCCGACCGAGCCGGGGATGCCGCTTGCGAATTCCAGGCCGGAAAGGCCTTTCCGGCTGATCTGGACGGACAGGCTCACAATAGAGAATCCTCCGCCCGCAGTCACTTCAGAACCATCCACTTCCAGTTTATCCAATCCTGGGCCAAGCTTAATGACGGCCCCTTCAATCCCTTTATCTGATACAAGCAGATTCGATCCCCTGCCTATTACCCTCCACTTGATATCATGTTCACGGATAAGCTCCATTGTTTTAATGAAATTGTCTATAGATGAAGGCTCTACAAACAAATCGGCGGGTCCGCCTATTTTCATGGTTGTATGGTTGGCCAAAGGTTCTTGTTCTTTCACTTTTCCAACCTGCATATCTTTAAGCCTGCTGATCAATTCGTCCATATATACCTCCCTTTCCATTCTTTTTACTATCTTATGTCTTTTAAGCTCTTTGGGCTACTGGCCCTTCTTACGGACAAGGTCTTCCATGACGCGGTGCAGCCTTCTGGCAGCATCCGGTATCCCCAATTCCCTGGCCGCTTTTTTCATATCCTTCAGTTTCTTCTCATCAAGGAGTATTCCATCAATTGAAGCGACAAGCTTCTTGCTGGTCAGTTCTTTTTCAAGCAGAAGTTCTGCTGCCCCGTTATCAGAAAGGGCCCTGGCATTTTTCTCCTGGTGGTTGTTGGTCACATAAGGGCTTGGCACCAGTATGCTCGGGATTCCAAGTGATGTCAGCTCTGCAAGAGTGGTCGCCCCCGCCCTTGCCACAGTCAGGTCCGTGCCGGCCAAAACCTCCGGCATATTATGGACAAATGGCTTTATGATCACATTTGGCGGATTGCCGACCAGTTCTACCTCTTTTCTGACTTCCTCATAGTGCACTTCTCCTGTCACATACAGCACCTGGTAAGGCTTATCCTGCAGCTCGGCGAGCGATTTCAGCACAGCTTCATTAATCGGCCTTGCGCCCCTGCTGCCGCCAAAAATTAAAACAGAAGGGATATTTGTCTTCAGACCGGCTGAAAGCCTGCCTTTGACAGGGTCCTGGCCAATCACTTCTGAGGCGCGGGGATTTCCAGTCAAGATAACCTTTTCAGATGGAAAAAATTCTTTTGCTTCTTCAAAACAGACTGCGATTTTATCGACATATCTGCTTAGGAATTTGTTGGTCAGTCCCGGGACACTATTTTGCTCGTGTATGATTGTGGGGATGCCAAGCTTGGCAGCTGCATAGACAACAGGACCGCACACATAGCCGCCGGTTCCGATGACAATGTCCGCCTTGAAGTCCTTCAGCATTTTCCTGCTGTCAGCTGTTCCTTTCAGGAATCTGAATACAGTTTTCATATTTTCAAAAGACAGCTTTCTTTTGAAGCCAGTGATATGTATAGATTTAAACGGGATGCCTTCTCTTTCCACGAGAGTGCTTTCGAGCCCCTTTTCTGTGCCTATATATAAAAACTCTGTGTCTTTATTCTCTTTTTGAATTTCTCTGATCAATGCGAGTGCAGGATATATATGTCCTCCTGTACCGCCTCCGCTGACTGCAATTCTCATGACTTTCACCTCAAAGAAGAGTGTTGGTATTTAGCAGGCATTAATAGCCTTAAAGGGGTGGCAGCACAAAGTCTCCCTTAAAAAACACTCTCACGCTTTACCCCATTCTACTATAATCTAAACGGCTCTAATAAGCCATAACATTAATGTCATGCAAATGTAATAAAAATCCTTAAAATATCTGGATAGTCACCCTGATTTTTGAAGCTGAACTGAAGAAAGCTTCTTTCCCTTGTAAAGCCAGCCCGGAAAGTAAAAAGAAACCCTGTCGGAAACAGGGTCAATATCTCGCATGCCGGCTTATATTCAGGAGGACTCCGATCGCCATCAGCATTAGAGTGAGGGATGAACCGCCATAGCTGAGGAAAGGGAGTGTAATCCCTGTTACCGGCATCAGCCCGGTAACAACCCCGATGTTTATCATAACCTGGATCGCCACCATCGCAATGATTCCCACGGCAAGGAAGCTGCCGTACAAATCAGGTGCTCCCAGCGCAATCCTTATCCCCCTCCAGAGGAGGAGAGAAAACAATAAAAGCACGAAAGAACCACCGATGAAACCCAATTCTTCCGCCAGGATGGCAAAAATAAAATCGGTCTGGGGTTCAGGCAGATAAAAAAACTTTTGCCTGCTCTCCCCGAGGCCAAGGCCGAATAGCCCGCCTGGCCCTATTGCATATAGTGACTGGATGATCTGGAAGCCGCTCCCAAGCGGATCCTCCCATGGATCAAGGAATGATGTGATCCGCTTCATCCTGTACGGAGCTGACAGCACCAGCCCCGCAAAGCCCCCCAGGCCGATAAGCCCAAGAACAGCAAAATGGCTTATCTTCGCCCCGGAGATAAATATCATAACCACACAGGTCCCGATCATCACGGTCCCTGTCCCAAGGTCAGGCTGAAGCATAATCATCCCGAATGCAAGAAATGCGAGCCCAAGGGAAGGGAGGAGCCCCTTGCGGAAAGAGGTTATCAGCTTTTGCCTTTCAGAAAGGTACTTAGCCAGGAACGCAATCATGGCAAGCTTCATGAATTCGGAAGGCTGGATGGAAAATGCCCCTACGCCTATCCAGCTCCTTGATCCATTCCTTACATTTCCCACCCCGGGAATAAGAACGAGAACCAGCAGTACAAAGCAAATAATTACAATTGCCTTGGCCCAGGTCCTCCATGTCCAATAATCGATATTCATGATAAAAAACATGGCCATGATGCCTGCAGCTGCAAAGAGCATCTGCCTCTTCGCAAAGAAAAAGGAATCATCAAACTTATACTCTGCCCAAATGGCACTGGCGCTGTATACCATAATGAGGCCGACTGCCAGCAGAGTAAATGTAACTAAAATCAATATAAAGTCCGGAGTAGATTTTTTTGTTGGCAACAAAATACACCTCGAATGCAAGTTTTAGGGCCTGCATGAGCATGCATTCTAGTTTGCAGCACAATGAAGATGCAGTCGCTCCCGGACGGTCAGCGCCCGGGACAAGCCCTTACTTAAGCTTATGCACCGCATCGATAAAAATGTCTCCCCTGACCTCAAAAGTTTTGTATTGGTCCCAGCTTGCACATGCCGGCGAGAGGAGAATGACATCGCCCGGCTTTGAAAGCCTGTGGGCGGCTGGTACGGCGCTAGCAACATTATCGACACGCATGATCGATTTTATTCCCGCAAGCTTTCCTGCCTCTTCTATTTTTCCGGCTGTCTGCCCAAAGGTGATCAATGTTTCTACATTAGCCAGTGAAGGGATCAATTCTTCAAAGCCATTGCCGCGGTCGAGGCCGCCGGCCAGCAGTATGACAGGAACATCAAAAGCGGCAATGGCATTTTTCGTAGCAAGTATATTAGTAGCCTTGGAATCATTGTAGAATTTCCGTCCATCCACTTCACCGATATACTGAAGTCTGTGTTTGACACCTGCAAAAGAGGACATGACCTTAAAGATCGCTTTATTATCCACGCCTGAAAGCTTCGCGGCTGCAATCGAAGAAAGGATGTTCTCCAGATTATGATTGCCGGGAAGGGATGCATCTTCCCGCTTCATGACAGGCTCCCCATTAAAGCAGATCCAGCCATCCTTTACACATGCCCCTGCCTCAAGAACCCTGCTGACAGAGAACGGCACAATCCGGGCGCGGCTTTCTTCTGCTAATTGAATGACAGCCTCCTGATCAGCATTGATAATAAAGTAATCTTCTTCTGTCTGGTTTTTAGTAATATTGGCTTTGGCTTCAAAGTAATCATGCCTTGTCCCATGATAATCCAGATGGGCATCATACAGATTTGTAAGAATCGCGATTTTCGGCCTGAAGGCCTCTATGCCCATCAGCTGGAAAGAAGACAGCTCAATGACAATGGTATGATCGGATCTTGCACCTTCAGCAACGCCTGTGGCAACCGTCCCAATATTCCCCGCAATCAACGGCGACTTTCCGCCCGCTTCCAGCATTTCATGGACAAGGGTTGTGGTTGTTGTCTTCCCGTTCGTTCCAGTGATCGCGATAAATGCTGCTTCGGAAATCTGATACGCAAGCTCCACTTCTGTAATGACAGGAATGCTGCGCTCCATGGCGCCCTCTATCATTGGATTATGATAAGGGATTCCCGGGTTCTTAACAATAAGTTCAAACCCTTCATCCAAAAGCTCTATCGGATGGTCTCCGCAAATAACCTTGATCCCCTGCTCAAGCAAGCCCTGGGCTTCCGGATTTTCAGATAAAGGCTTCATATCATTAACAGTAACGAAGGCCCCCAGCTTGTGCAGCAGAGAAGCTGCACTCACCCCGCTCTTGGCGAGTCCGAGTACAAGAATTTTTTTATGATTGTAAGTATCTATCTGCTTCAATTATAACCACACCTCGATATAGATTCCCAGGATTGCAAACAGGAGCCCGACTGTCCAGAAAGTCACTACTACGCGCCATTCCGACCAGCCGACAAGCTCATAATGGTGGTGAAGGGGACTCATTTTAAAAATCCTCTTGCCAGTTGTTTTAAAAGATATTACCTGCAGAATAACAGAAAGCGTCTCAATGACAAAAACTCCCCCGATGATGATCAGGATGAACTCAAGCTTTGTCAGGATGGCAACAGTTGCAATTGCACCGCCCAGGGCAAGCGAACCGGTGTCGCCCATGAATACTTTTGCCGGATGGGCATTAAATACAAGGAATCCCAGGACAGCACCCACAACAGCAACTGAAAAAATCGACACTTCAAATTGGGACTGGTTCCATGCCAGAACAGCAAAGGCACCGAACGCGATTGCCGCAGTACCGGAAACAAGTCCGTCCAGCCCGTCTGTCAGATTGACGGCGTTGGAAAAGCCGACGAGCCAAAAAATGATGAACAATGCATAGCTCCAGCCTAAATCAATGGACAGATCTGTAAATGGAATAGACACCTCTGTTGAAAATTCATTTGTCTGGAAGATGAAATAAAAAATGAGCGATATGATAATCTGGCCCAGCAGCTTTTGCTTAGAAGTAAGGCCTAGATTCCTTTTTAGCGCCACCTTGATGAAATCATCTAGAAAACCGAGAAGCCCAAAGCCCAGTGTGACCAGCAGGACCATATATATCTCCGCTGTAGGCTCTGCAAACTTGCTGGACATCACCAGGGTAGTCACAGTAACCGAAAGCAGAATCATGATCCCGCCCATTGTCGGCGTACCGGTTTTTTTCTGGTGCGACTGCGGTCCTTCCTCCCGGATGCTCTGGCCGAATTTCAGCCTTCTAAGGAAAGGGATGAAAATGGGAGATAGTAGGACTGTTATTAAAAACCCCATCAGGATTGTCAGAAATATTGCCTGCTCCATCATTTTATTCCCCTCCTTCCTGTAATGCCCGCTCATTCATTACTGCAATATCATATGTAGTGAGCCTGTCATTAAGACTTTTATTTTCTATCTTATGGTAGTTATGGGCAGCCATGCCGCATTCGGCACCGCTGGATTGAATAGTATTCGTCATGATCAAAAGCCTTTCAGTATATCTATTTATTATTTGTTATAGAGTATATCATCGGAGCAGCAGCTTTCCCGGCTGCTGCCCTAGTTATCTGTTTTGTATAGCTTCTCTGGCTGCAGTCCTGTCGTCAAAGTCAAATGTCTGCCCGCCGATCTGCTGGTATGTTTCATGCCCTTTGCCTGCTATGAGAATCACATCTCCCTTGCCTGCAGCACCAACACTGTATGCTATTGCCTCTTTGCGGTCTGCTATCATTGTATAATTTCCTTCAGGGACGCCCGCAGCCATATCTTTCAATATTTCTTCCGGATCTTCGCTTCTCGGATTATCCGATGTAAATACCGCATCAGTTGCAAGCCCGCAGGCGATTTTAGCCATCAGTGGCCTTTTGGTTCTGTCTCTGTCACCGCCGCAGCCAACTACGACGAAAATCCGGCCCTCAGCAAACTCTTTTACTGTTTCCAATGCATTTTCCAGACTGTCAGGAGTATGCGCATAGTCGACAATCACAGAAAAATCCTGTCCGGCATCCACTGTTTCAAATCTGCCCGGGACACCTTTGACAGTTGAAATGGATTCCAGGATCGCTTCGAGCTCAAGACCTGAAGCCAAAGCTGCCCCAATTGCAGCCAGCACATTATAAACACTGAATTTGCCGATCAGCTGCATGGCAACAGGGTGCACGCCAAACGGGCTGACAAGGTCAAATGAAGTGCCTCTGGCATCCATCTGGATGTGCACGGCACGCAAATCCGCCTCATTATCGATTGCATAGGTCAGAATCTGCGCGGCAGTCGATTTCCTGTATTCGGCGCTTGCCGGATCATCGGCATTCAGTACAGCATACTTAGGTTTATTGTGATAGAACGCGCTCCCAAGCTGTGCAAAAAGCAAGCCTTTAGCCCTTCTGTATTCGTCCATTGTTTTGTGGTAATCCAAATGGTCCTGTGTCAGATTAGTAAACACGGCCACATTGAAATCACAGCCATGGACGCGCCCTTCATCAAGTGCGTGGGAGCTTACTTCCATAACAGCCGCTTCCACTTTCTTTTCGACCATGGAAGCAAAGGTCTTCTGCAATGTCAGGCTTTCCGGCGTCGTATTCTTCGTCTCAAGCGTCTCGCCGGCGACTTTGGTGTACATCGTCCCGATGAGGCCCGTGCTTTTGCCGGCATCAGCCAGAATCTTTTCAATAAGATGGCTTGTCGTCGTTTTCCCGTTTGTACCGGTGATTCCAATCAAATGCAGCTGCTGGCTTGGCTGGCCGTAGAAAGCATCCGCCAGTACAGCCATGGCCCTTGCTGTATCCTTGACAATGATGACAGGGACATTCAGCGAAAGCTCCCTCTCAGCCAAAACGGCCGCCGCCCCGTTCTGGACAGCTGTTTCTGCATAATGATGTCCATCAACCGTAAAGCCCTCGATGCAGATGAACAAGCTCCCTTTTTTCACTTGCCTGCTATCATTTTCTAAGGACACAATTTCAGGATTATCACCACCAAAAGGTTTAAAGGGGTGGAGATAGTGTAGCAGTGTATGTAATTTCAATTGAACCCATTCCTCTCATTCCGCAGGAAAGACAGGCAGCATCAGCCTGCATCATCCCCTGCCGTTTTGCTCAGTCGGCCACGCAGCGGATCTGCAGCTGCTTTTTTCATAGCTGAAAAAGCAGCTGTATGCTTTCCCTAAAGCTCTCAGCCAAAATAATTCCTGCATGGCGACTTATATTTTACATGATTATTCTTCTTTTAGCCATTTAGTAATGAAAATTTAAAGAAAAACTTCCTTTGACTGAAATGGATGAGAAAATTCCTTTTGCTTCTTACTAAAGAAAACGGGCAGCGCTGACCGGCCGCCCGCATCCTGCTCTTATTTGTCATCAAAATACAGTCTGATTGTAGACCCTTCCTTCAGTTTCACACCAGGCTGAGGGGTTTGCCTGACAACTGTCTCGCCTTCCCCGCTGCCGTCTATTTTCAGGTTGACAATCAATTCGCCGAGCTCCTTTTTCGTAATGCCTACTAAATCGGGCACTTCCACCATCGGAGTATCCAGCCATGTCAGCTCTTTTTCAAGCTGTTCCTTTCTCGGCTCAACACCCATTGCCCTAAGGCTGTCGCCCATGATATTCCCGACGATCGGTGCAGCAACCACCCCGCCAAACTGGATAGTGCCTTTAGGATTGTCAACTGCCACATAAACAACAAGCTCAGGATCGTCCGCAGGGGCAAAGCCTATAAAGGACACAATATGATTGTTCTCGAGATATCTTCCGTTTTCCGCCTTTTGCGCAGTCCCGGTTTTGCCGCCGACCCTGTATCCGTCTACGAACGCTTTTTTCCCGGACCCTTGAGCCACTACACTTTCAAGTGCTAGGCGGATTTCCTTAGAAGTTTCCTCTGATATGACCTTCCTCTTAGCCTCAGGGGTTTTTCTCATCACGATTTCACCTGAAGCAGGGTCAATCAGCTCTTTTGCTATAAATGGTGTATACAGCGTCCCGCCATTGACGGCTGCTGATATTGCTGCAACCTGCTGGATCGGCGTAACGGAAACACCCTGTCCAAAAGCAGTGGTCGCCAGTTCAACCGGACCGACATTTTCAAGATCGAATAAGATCCCTTTTGATTCACCCTGAAGATCTATGCCTGTTTTTGCACCAAAACCAAAGTCTTTAATATATTTAAACAGTGTTTCCTTCCCAAGCCTTTCTCCTAATTCCACAAAGCCCGGGTTGCATGAATTCTGCACGACTTCGAGGAATGATTGGCTTCCATGCCCCCCTCTTTTCCAGCAGCGCAGCTTCGCTCCTCCTACTTCAGTGTAGCCCGGATCATGAAAGTGATCTTCGGCAAGGTCTACTTTCCCTTCTTCAAGGGCAGCTGCAAGAGTGATGATTTTAAAAGTGGAGCCCGGCTCATATGAGCTCCAGACCGGCAGGTTCCGGTTGTAAATATCCGGCGCAACGTTCCGGAAATTGGCAGGATCAAAGTCCGGCCTGCTTGACATTGCGAGGATTTCCCCTGTATTCGGGTTCATGGCAATCGCAATGATCCCGTCCGGATTATAGGCCGCCTCTGCAATATCCAGCTCCCTCTCGACAATCGTCTGCACCTTCGAGTCGATCGTCAGCTTCAGGTCCATGCCATCGACCGGCGGCTTATAATCATCTGCCATATCATTCATCCGCTGTCCTTTTGCATTTGCGTAAAATTTGACAGAGCCTTTCTCGCCCTTCAGATCTTTGTCATAGTAAAGCTCCAGCCCCATCAGCCCCTGGTTGTCGATCCCGGCAAATCCGAGCACATGTGAAAGATAATTGCCAAAAGGATAATGCCGCTTGGAGTCCTCGGCGATATAGACCCCAGCCATTCCCTCTGCCCTGATTTCTGTTGCTTTTTCATGGGAAATTTTTCTGCCCTCAGGTATTTTCACACTTGATGCCTGCTTGGTGATCAGCTGAAGCGCCTTCTCCTCGGACATATTCAGTATGGCGGCCAGCTTCTCAGCCGTCTCATCAGGATCCTTTACCTGCCTTGGAACGACATAGACGGTCGGGGCACTGACATTGGTTGCCAAAGCCACACCATTGCGGTCGACGATTTCTCCCCTTTCCGGCTCGAACGGGATGTCCCGGCTCCACAGCTCTTTAGCTTCATCCGTCAGCATGCTGCCAAGGAAAAACTGGACATATCCGAGCCGGATATCGATGATGAAAAAGATGAGTATGCCTGCCAATAAAGCAATGGTCAACCGTTTTCTTACGGTAACATTTGAAACGCGCATGAAAAACGAACCTCCTTCAATTATGGCTCGTTCAACTATATGCTTGTACCAGCACAAATAGAACGCACCGCCTGAAACGGTGCGCCCTTTACTGTTAATCCAATACTTCTTCCTCTTCAGCGTCTTCCCCGCCGGCAGCTTCATCCTCTTCGGCAGCTGACCGGCTGTATTGTTCCAGAGGCGTTTCAAAGTCCACAATTAGAAACTCGCCTTCTTTGACTGGAGATCCCGGGGAAAGATTCTGTTTGACTGCAAAGCCGCTGCCTACCGTATTCAGCTTCAGGCCGGCAATTTTAGCCGTCTTCATAACATCCCTCATAGACCAGCCCTGCATATCAGGAACATTCAAAGTCCCGTCCGTTTTAATGACTACCCGTTCCCCTTCGAGTATAGAAGCTCCCGGTTCCGGAAGCTGTCCCGTTATTTTGCCGCCCTTCCCGATCACCGCCGGCACAAACCCTGCGCCGCTCAGCTTTTTGGCAGCATCATCCGCAGAAAGGCCTGCAACATCCGGAACCTCTTTTGCTTCGACCTTCGTCTGCTTTGAAGGTTCTATATTCAAATATTGAAGGCTGTTCTGCATAACCGGCTTGAAGATCTGCGATACAGGCAGAGACCCTTTTACGTAATCATCGATTTGCGGCTGTTGGACTGCCACATACATGACCAGCTCAGGATCTTCTGCCGGCGCCATGCCCATGAAGGAGAAAACATAGTTTTCTGGCCCGGTCAAATATCCGCCTGATCCCGGAATCTGTGCGGTTCCGGTTTTCCCGGCAACTTTATAGCCTTCCAGATTATATTTTTTATAGCCTGTACCTTTCTCTGATGAAACTACTGTTTCAAGTATATCAAGGACTTCCTTCGCCGTTTTTTCGGATATCGGCTTTCCGGCGCTTTCAGGCTTTGTGTCCTTGATTACTTCTCCTGTTGCTGAATCAACGATTTTGTCAATCACATGGGGCTTCATCATCTGCCCTTTATTCGCAATGGCGGTTGCTGCCTGGATCTGCTGGATCGGCGTGACAGCCGTCCCTTGTCCGAATGCAGTGTTTGCCTTTTCAATCGGATACTGATAGGCGAATTTAGCACCTGTTTCATTCGGAAGGTCTATTCCGGTAGGATTATCAAACCCAAACCTGGTCAAATACTTCCTGAAAGCATCAAAGCCAAGCTGCTCTTTGGCAATTTTTGCAAAAGCAACATTGGAGGATCGCTGCACTCCTTCGAGATAGGTGATTGAACCCCATCCCCGTCCATAGTTATGGTCCCGGACCGGCCTTGATCCCTTGTCCACCACATAGGTCCCTGACTCATACCAGGCATTGGGATTGAACTGCCCTTCTTCAATCGCTGATGCCAGCGTAAATATCTTCATGGTCGAACCAGGTTCAAATGAAGTCTCGATTGCCTCATTATACCAATCATCTGACAGGCCTTCCCTTGTCTGGGGATGGAAGGACGGCCGCTGAGACATGGCCAGGATGTCCCCTGTCTTAGGGTCAGCCACGATCGCCACCATTTTCTTCGGATTATATTCTTTTTGGACACTATTCATGCTGTCTTCCAGAAATGTCTGGATTTTTTTATCGATCGTCAGATAAACATCATTTCCATCCTTGGCCGGTTTTACCTTTTCGTCAGTCCCCGGGAGAAGATATCCCCAGTGATCTTTTTCATAGGTTACCTTCCCATTGATGCCGCTCAGGACGGTGTTCAGGCTTTTTTCTATCCCGAGCTTTCCGACTGCCGGCGTTCTTTCCGGCTCATCCTTATCCTCTTCTTCGGGCTTTTCAACATAGCCCACCAGATGGGATGCAAACATACCATTAGGGTAGAATCGCTTGATTTCCGGCCGGAAAGAAATTCCCGGAAGCTTCAGGTCCTCGATTTCCCTCTTAAGCGAATTGGATATATTGCGGCCTGCCGTACCAAACTCCACCTGTTTGGCATCAGGCTTTGATAGAATCCTCTTAATCTCGGATTCTTCCAGGTCAATTACCTTGGAAAGCTCCCTTGCCGTTTTATCTTTGTCAACCACGTGCTTAGGCTTCTTTTTGTTGACAGTCATATCTTTATCAAGAATGGCAACCAGCGTAAATGAGCTGGCGTCCTCTGCTACCACATCGCCCCCCCGGTCATAGATGGTTCCCCTTTTCGCCTCAAGGACGCGTTCATTGGTATACTTCTGCTCCGCTTTTGCCGCCAAAGGCTGGCCGCCCGCTTCTCCTGTTATTTGAATTGACACAAATCTGTACATCAGAACAAAAAAGAGCAGGCTGAATATTACAAATAATATCGCTGCTCCATAATTGATATTTGGCTGTTTTTTCATCATTTATCCTGTACACCTCTGACATTTTCATTAAGTGTCAGACCAAGAGATTTTGCTTTTTCAAAAATGCGCTCGTATGTACTTAGCTCGCTGATTTGCATTTCAAGCTCGCGATTTGATTTTTCTTTCTCGTTTATAGAGGTTTGGATATCCTGGATATCTTTGTTCATCTCATAAATGGCAGCCTGGTTTGAAATGATGTGGACAGCGCCAAAACAGACAATGGCCCCAAAAACGACACCCATTATTTTTTCGCCGGGCGAGAGCCACAGGTTCTTAATCTTAACCTTCTTCACCTTTACAGCTGTCTTGTGCTGCTGTACTTCCTCCTGCTGCATTTTCCTTGCCAAGTTGCTCATTTTATCCCTCCTGTGATCATATAGGGCCGGGCAATGCCTGGCCTTAATTTTTATATTGGGGCAAGCTGTTAAGCTTGTCCCCTTATTAGTCTGCTTACAGTTTTTCTGCAACCCTCAGCTTTGCCGACCGCGCCCTGTTATTTTCTTCCAGCTCTTCTTCTGATGGAAGTATAGGCTTCCTTGCAACAAGCTTAAGCACCGGCTTGAACTCGTCTGGAATGATCGGCAGGCCCGGAGGCAGCGGCGGAGTCTCGCTTGCTTTCTTGAAAGTCGCTTTGCATATCCTGTCCTCAAGCGAGTGGAAAGTTATGACACTGATCCGGCCGCCTGGCTTTAGAATATCAATAGCCTGCTCAAGCGACTTCTCAAAAACACCAAGCTCATCGTTGACAGCTATCCTGATTGCCTGGAAAACCCGCTTGGCAGGATGGCCGCCCTTCCTTCTTGCCGGTGCCGGTATGCCGTCTTTTATCAGTTCGACCAGCTGGGAGGTCGTCTCAATCGGTGCTTTCTCCCTGGCGGCTTCAATCTTTCTTGCTATTTGCTTTGAGAACTTTTCCTCGCCATACCGGAAGAAAATCCTGACAAGGTCCTCATACGGCCAATCATTCACCACTTCATAAGCGGACAGGCTTGCATCCTTATCCATCCGCATATCAAGCGGAGCATCATGATGATAGCTGAATCCCCGCTCAGGTGTATCAAGCTGCGGCGAAGATACGCCAAGATCATAGAGCACACCATCCACCTCAGTGACTCCGGCTTTTTCCAGCTCTTCCTTTAAATGAAGAAAATTGCTTTTTATTATAGTGATTTTGTCTCCATATTTGCTGAGCTTCTCTTGTGCATTTTCAATAGCTGTTTCATCCTGGTCAAAAGCATACAGCTTCCCCCGGCTTGACAGCTGTGTCAGAATCAGTTCACTGTGGCCGGCCCCGCCCATTGTACAATCGACATAGACGCCATCCGGCTTAATATCGAGACCGGCTACCGTTTCCTCCAGCAAAACTGTTTTATGATCAAACATCCTTGTCTTCCACCTTCCAATCGAATCATCGAGGAATTATTATACTAATAAAACATTCCCATTATATATCAAACCCAATCATATTTTCTGCAATTTCAGCAAAAGATTCCTCTGACTCTGCAAAAAAATCTTCCCACAGATGTTTGCTCCATATTTCGATTCGATTGGAAACGCCTACTATGACACATTCCTTTTCCAGCTTCGCATATTGCATGAGCGGGCTGGAAATGTTGATTCTTCCCTGCTTATCGAGTTCGCATTCAGATGCACCGGAAAAGAAAAAGCGGGTAAACGCTCGTGCATCCTTCTTGGTCAAGGGCAGCCCTTTCAGCTTTGTTTCAAGCTGCTTCCATTCAGAAAGCGGATAGCCAAACAAACATTGATCAAGCCCGCGTGTCAAAATGAACATTTCGCCCAAATTGTCACGGAATTTAGCAGGCACTATCAAACGGCCTTTTGTATCAACATTATGATGGTATTCGCCCATGAACATGCCCTAAACCCCACTTTCCAACTCAAATGTACCACATTCCCCCACTTTCCTCCACATGTTTTTAATATTCTCCTTGCATTCTGCAAATCCTTCTGGTAAATAATTATTTTTCTCCTTTTTATTTCCTGATGGAAAATTCTTTCCTGGATGCAGGCGCTGCTCTCAATGCGAAAAAATTCCCAGCCATATTGACAAGGGATGGGGAAACAAATTTCCATTTCAAAAAAACTCATAAAAAAAAAGAGGTTTGGAATGTTTCCATCCCAAACCTCTTTACAGGCATGCAGGTCAGTGGCCGTCCTTCTTTTTAGAGCTTTACCAGTTTATGCTTTCCATCAAACTCAAATGGAAGCTCCATTATATCGTCTATAAGGGTAAGACCATGCAAATTCAGATAATATAGGATATTCCAGATCCGTTCCTGAGGCGACCCCGATGGCCTTAAGGCAGCTTCAATCCGCCTGTATTTAGAAAGAATGGCTGAATGCCTGTTTTTCAAGCTTTCTTCAGTCTTCGCCTCCATGAAATCCAGCTGCTTTAGAAGAAAAGATTCATTTTTTTCAAGCAGGGGCAGCATTCCCCTGTCAGTTTCCCGAAGACGGCTTTCAATCATCTTATACTGGCTGATCAGCTGCTTTTTCGTTTCTCCGAAAAGGCTTGAAAGCGCCTGGTCCTTTACTCCATCCACAAAAGCTTCCTGCTCTTTGCCTGTTCCATTTTCCAAAACCGCTGCAATTTCCAGGTCCAGATCCTGGATGTCCGAAGCAACAGGCCTTTCCAGCAATGTGATATTCAGCCTTGGCACAATCGGAGGCATCTCCATGCCGAGATGTTCAAATGCCTGTTTGAGCTCTGCCCAATAGGCAATTTCCCCCGGGCCGGCAATAAAAGCAAGGACCGGGAAAAGCCGTTCCTGCGTAATTGGCCTTGTCACCACATTATTGCTTAGCTTTTCAGGCGATCCCTTGGCAATCAGCGACAGTTCATCAAGAGAAAACTGAATAGCTCCGTTTTTGCCTTCGAATACGTTGAGTTCCTCATTATATTCCAGAAGGACCCTTTCAGAATTGAGTTCATCATAGAAGAAAAGGTTTGCTGCATTATCTCCTATTTCGATCGCCGGCTTAAAACCGGCCGCCTCCACTTCCCTCTGCTGCTGTTTGACAGCTTTGGTGATGGAGGAAAACTGGCTCAGCTGTTCAGAGAAAATGTTTTTTTCAAGCTTTCTCAGGCGGCTGTCGCCTGAATCGGCAAGCAAAATGCCATATTCCTTAAACAGCTCCATAATCATATATGAAAAAAAGTCCACAAAGGTTTCTGACTCGTCGGCAGCCCGCTGGACAAACTGAAGCAGATCTTTTGTATGCTCTGTTTCTCCATAGCCTTCAATCAGGCTTTCAGCCCAGCGGAAACACAGGGCTCGATCCAGCTCGATCATAGATACCATTTTCTTCTCCAGTATCTTATGCGGATACACAGCTTTTTCAATCCGCCCGCTGTTCTCCGCAAAGATATGATTGACCTCATGATAATCATGATCCTCCCCGGCTATCCAGAACACCGGTACAACGGGAACTCCGAGTTCGGCTTCCTTCTGCTTTGCAAGAACAATTATAGAAATTACTTTATGTATAGTATATAAAGGCCCAGTCAATATTCCTGCTTGCTGTCCGCCGATGATGACCACACTGTCCTCCGAGCGAAGCTTATCTAATGAAATGCCGGTTTTGTCCGAAGAAGGAAATCTGGACATATATTGCCCGATATAATCGGCAAGCTCTTCTCTGTAAAACTTCCGTCCCTTCAGCTCGTTCAAACGCCTTTGATATTCGCTGGCATCATGATAGCGGTAATGGAAAAAACGCTCCACCTCAGGCTCATGAGACGTATAATCTGTCGCAAACCGGCTGGATGCCGGCAGTGAGAGATTTAAAATCTCCATCTAAGTACTTCCTTTCTGGTCAACAATTTTCACTCCTATCTGAGTATATCATTGTCAGAATTGAAAAGAAAAAAACTTTGCCTGAGAAACATGCCCCAAAAATGACTATCGGAGCATTGCCTGCTTACGGAATAGACAGATAGCCGGAGACACTTTGAAAGACACCGAAGATCAAAAGGACAATATAGGCAGAGAAAAACAAAAGAAAATTGAATCGCCAGAACCCCTTGAAAATCATCTGGATATTAATTTCCTGTTTAACTTTCCAATGGATGACTGTGAATATGACTGCAGCAAACAGCATGAACAGCACTATAATCCATAAATAAGACCGTTCCCAAATAGCCAGGATCAAAAAATGAACAGAAAGAATAAGAAGAAATGTACTAGAGTCGAGTGCAATGCGGACTGACTTTTTGTGGCTTCCTGTAATCTGCTTGCTGATGACGAATACAATCAGGTAGCCTAGCAGCGGTACTGTTACAAGTGTTGCGGCAACTGCCGAAAAGAATGATGACATGATGGATCCCCCCTAGTTTCCAGGCTCCTTCCCCTTGATGCACGAATAAAATGCATGAACAAGGGGAGCGTGTTTATTTTTTTTATCCGCTTCTCCCAGAATATATCCGAGAATGGCATCAGCTTCTGTTTGCCTCTGGTTTTGCAGGTCTTTTAACATAGATGAAGTGTTTGATGAAGTTTTCCTGCAGACTGAAACCAAAGCATCAAAAGCTTCTTCAGGATCGGACAGCTCCAGCACAGCGGCAATTTCCGCAAAATATTTCTGCACTACTATGTAATAAAAGGGATTTTCAATCAATTCTCCATTTTTCACTTGAAGAATGCCAGTCAACGGGTTGACTACAGCATTGATGACAAGCTTTTGAAGGAGCATTTCCTTGTAATCCTTGCGGACAGTAAAAGGAAAGTCCCCTGAAGTTTCCTCCAGGCATTCGGCCGCTTCTGTTCCTTCTCCTGAGAAAACCGCTATGTTCGTTCTTCCAGCACCTGTGTGCTGAACGGTCCTTGCATCTTTTTTTAAAGCCCCATGCTCAACAGTTCCTACAAGGATGGCCCTGGCCCTGAGTTCGTGAAGCAGTGACAGATGGCCCATTCCATTCTGGAGAAATAAAAAAGAAGAGGATGGCGCCGCCTGTTTATCATTTATGATAGAAATAAGGGGGTGGATATCATATTGCTTGACCGCAATAATGGAAAGCTCTTCTTCTCCCTTCCATTCATCAGTCAGCAGCACCTGTACATAAGAAATATGTTCCCTGCCTTCCGCCAATAATGAAATCCCATATGAAGAGATAAGCTTTTTCTGCTCTTCAGAACGGACATACAGAGTGACGTCATGACCTTTCTGCAAGAATGCTGCAAATAATAATCCAATGGCCCCCCCGCCAATGATTCCTATTTTCATAATAACTCCTCTATTTTGTAACTTTTAGTAATATTCTATCAGATATAGCCAACTTCCTGTACTCCGCCTGGGACTTTTTCTTTTTTTTATAAAAAAAGCTGAAGTTATGGGATGAAATCAGGCAAGTGGCCATCACGCGCAGAAGGTATTTAAAAGTAAATTAAAGGCAATTTTGGCGTGATTAGTAGAGCGGAGCAGAACTACAGTGGTCAGAGGGCCTCAGTGGCTCTGACTGAAACCCTCTGTTTTCTTTTTTCTTGATCAGAGGGTCTTAGTGGCCTTGACTAAGACCATCTGTTTTCTTTTTTTCTGGTTAGAGGGCCTTAGTGGCTCTGACTAAAACCCTCTGTTTTCTTTTTTCCTGGTCAGAGGGTCTTAGCGGCCTTGACTAAGACCATCTGTTTTCTTTTTTTTCTGGTTAGAGGGCCTCAGTGGCTCTGACTGAAACCCTCTGTTTTCTTTTTTCCTGGTCAGAGGGTCTTAGCGGCCTTGACTAGGAACCTCTGTCTTCTTTATCTACAAATAAAGGGTTCCAGCCTCTGGACCGGAACCCTCCTCTCTTCTATTATCCAGCAGCAAAGCCTAGCCCTGATGAGGCCTTTCTATCAAACCGGATAAACCGGATGCTTTCTCACGCTGAAATTCAGTTCTTTTGTTTCATAATAAGAGAATCTCTCGATCAGCTGATCGCGGAGATCAGAGGCAGCGACAATATCATCTACGATCAATTCTGAAGCAAGCCTGTAGATATCAATATGTTCTTTGTATTCCTGCTGCTTCTCCTGGACAAAGGCGATTTTCTCCTTTGGATCTTCTATTTCATTGATTTTATTGGAATATACTGCATTGACGGCGGCTTCAGGGCCCATTACCGCAATCTGTGCGGTCGGCAGGGCAATGCAGCAGTCAGGTTCGAATGCAGGGCCCGCCATTGCGTATAATCCGGCCCCATATGCCTTCCGCACAATAACGGATATCTTCGGAACAGTTGCCGAGCTCATGGCTGCGATCAGCTTTGCGCCGTGGCGGATAATGCCGGCGCGCTCAACCTTTGTGCCAATCATGAAACCTGGGACATCTGCAAGGAACAGCAGCGGAATATGGAAGGCATCACAGAGCTGAATGAATTTTGCCGCTTTATCGGCTGAATCAACAAACAGCACACCGCCTTTAACCTTCGGCTGATTGGCAATGATACCGACAGCTCTCCCGCCTATCCGAGCCAGCCCGGTAACGATTTCAGGAGCAAACAGCTTCTTGATTTCAAAGAAACTGCCTTCGTCAATCAATGCATCAATGCATTCATACATATCAAAAGGCGCATTTTGGTTAACCGGAATGATGTCTTCCAGCTGACGGCCCTCTTTGGCTGCCATTCCCTCCAGCAGTTCCGTTTTCTTCAGGAAGTTTGGAGGGAAGTACGGCAAGTACCGTTTGGCATATTCGATCGCTTCTTCCTCACTGTATGCAAGTACGTCGCCGCAGCCGCTGACAGAACAATGCATACGTGCTCCGCCCATTTCTTCCAGCGTCACCTTTTCCCCAATGACCTTTTCAGCCATCCTTGGTGAACCCAGGTACATGGATGCGTTTTGATCCACCATGATGACGATATCACAAAAAGCCGGTATATAAGCCCCCCCTGCAGCAGATGGGCCGAACAGCAGGCAAATCTGCGGGATGACTCCCGACAGCTTGACCTGATTATAGAATATTCGGCCGGCACCTCGGCGGTTTGGAAACATTTCCAGCTGATCTGTAATCCTGGCGCCGGCAGAATCTACTAAATACAATAATGGAACCTTCAGCTTCTCGGCGGTTTCCTGGATCCGGATGATTTTTTCGACGGTCCTTGCCCCCCAGGATCCAGCCTTTACGGTTGAATCATTTGCCATGACACAGACTGTCTGTCCGCCCACTTTTCCAGTGGCGCAAACAACACCGTCAGCCGGGAGGCCTTCTTCCTTGCAATTGGCAAATTTGCCGTCTTCCATATACTCCCCGTCATCAAATAAAAGCTCGAGGCGCTTTCTGACAAACAGCTTATTTTGCGCCTTCAGCTTTTCATGATATTTAGGGGGCCCGCCGGCTTCTGCCGCTTCGGACCTTTCCCTTAATGTTTCGGTCAAAGTGTTGACTGCCTTCATGTTATGCCTCCTCTTTTTCTTTTGGCGGACTGCTATTCCAGTACGATCAGAACGTCTCCTTCATTGACAAAATCACCGGCCGAGACTTTTACCTCAGCTACTTTTCCGTCCATATGGCTTTCAACCGGGATTTCCATTTTCATGGACTCCAGCATAATGACTTCCTGGCCGGCCTTGACCTCGTCCCCAGGCCCTGCCATTGTGTTCAAAACTGTACCAGCCATTGATGATGTTATTTCTTTCATGTGATTTCCTCCTCTTAATGAACTGCAAATTTCTTTTCCGCCAAAAAGGCAGTTGTATAATTTCCTTTAATAAAATCTTCGTCATTCAATATCTGCTGAAATAAAGGAGCATTTGTTTTGATCCCCGTGATTTCCAAATGTGTAAAGAAATCAGATGCCCGCTGGATCGCTTCTGACCTCGAGCCCCCGAAAATGATGCACTTCGAAATCATTGGATCGTAAAAAGGTGTGACTGTGTTTTCAGCGAGATATCCGTTATCCATCCGGATCCCGTCCCCCTTTATCCAGGAAAAGCTATCAATTTTTCCCGGAGAAGGCATGAAACTTACAGGATCTTCTGCATAAAGCCTGAACTCGATTGCATGGCCGTTCCTTGCTATTTCATCCTGCAGCAATGGAAGCTTTTCGCCCCTTGCCACGAGGATCTGCCATTTTACAAGATCCAGGCCGGTGATCTGCTCGGTTACGGGATGCTCGACCTGGAGCCTTGTATTCATCTCCAGGAAATAGAAATTCTCTTCTTCATCTACAATGAATTCAACAGTTCCGGCATTCACATAGCCGACCGCTTCTCCTGCTCTGAGCGCTGTTTTCAGCATATTCTGCCTTGTCCCCTCAGATAAAAAAGGGGATGGCGACTCCTCAACCACTTTTTGGTGTCTTCTTTGGATGGAGCAGTCCCTTTCATACAGGTGCACAAGGTTTCCGAATGAATCCCCGAATATTTGGACCTCGATATGCCTGGCATTAGGAATATACTTTTCTACGAATACTTCATCTGAGCCAAAATAAGCTTTTGCCCGTGCTTTCGTTGATTCGTAGGACTTAGCGAGCGCTTGCTCATTTTCACAGCGGATCATTCCGATCCCTCCCCCGCCGCCGCTTGCCTTAAGCATGACAGGATAGCCCATTTCATCTGCAAGGCTTATAGCTTCTTCCAGCGTAGCGACACCTTCACTGCTTCCCGGAACGACCGCAACTCCCGCCTTGGCCATAGTATCCCGGGAAACGATTTTATCTCCCATCAGCTCTATGGTCTCAGGGGAGGGTCCGATGAAGACGATCCCCTCATCAGCTGCAGCGCGGGCAAAAGCCGCGTTTTCTGACAAAAAGCCGTAGCCTGGGTGAATAGCATCGGCCCCTTCAGCTTTGGCAATCCGCAGTATTTCATCTGTTTTGAGATAAGATCTGCCAACCGGGGGCTCCCCTATCCGGAAAGCATGATCTGCTTCCTGGACATATGGCATTCCGCTATCTGCATCTGAGTAAACAGCAATCGTTTCAATTCCCATTTCACGGCATGTTCTAATAACGCGCGAGGCAATCTCCCCGCGGTTTGCAATCAGTATTTTTCGCACATTCAGTCCCCTTTCCTGGCTTAATCCCTGCAATAAAATATATTTCTACAAAGTTCTCCTTTTTCCCTTCTTTTTTTGAAAACGCTTTCTATATTATTTGAAAATAGCTAATAGCTCTCTTTCTTTTTGCCTGACAACAGCATTCATTCCAGATATCTGCATGCTGCCATAAAATTCAACATCGATTACAACTTGATTATGCAGAATTATTTGTTATTTTGTTATATAATATTGGAAAGCGCCTTCAAATATTTGCTGTAACAGGCAGGTTTAATTTTCTATACTGCAGGGCAAAAAAATTCATATGATGTAATGTAACCAGTACGCAAGGGGGAAACATAATGGAATTTAAAGTAGAAAAATTAAAGGTGAACTATAAAACACTTGAGGAATTTAAAAGATTCAAAGAATATGGCCTGCAGGAATTATCCATGTTTGAAGATCTTGAAGCCAATATTATTGAGAACGACAGCGAGTCTCCTTTTTACGGGATCTATTTCGGGGATAAGCTGGTTGCCAGAATGAGTCTTTACCGGGAGGCTGCGAAGTTTGACCGGTATTTCAGCCCGCCGCAGGATTATCTTGAGCTCTGGAAGCTGGAAGTTCTGCCTGATTACCAGGGCAAAGGGTACGGAACTGCGCTTGTGAACTTTGCGAAAAGCTTCAGTCTTCCTATCAAAACCAATCCCCGCATCAAATCAAAGGAATTCTGGGAGAGGATGGGATTCACTTCCGTCTCGTATGACATAGAAAGGGATCTGGGAGAAAACCCATTGGTGTGGATTCCTGCCGGAGCCTCTGAACAGACGGTTGAAAGCAAATAACAGGGGCAGACAGCCAGAAAGCGGACATCAATTGTCCGCTTTTTAGTATGATCACTTTTGAAATACCTGCTGGCTGTTCTTTGTTTTCTGCTGGCGGTCTTCCTCTTTCAGCACCACCATCTTCCTTGCCCTTTCCATTATTTCCGTAAGCGCTTCATAGTCTCTTTCCATGACAGAAATCTCCTTCAGCAGCCTTTCGTTTTCTGCAGCCAGGTAATATACCTGATTTTCCAGTTTCTTGATCTGCTCTCCCGTCTCAGCCGCGGCTGGCTGATTGGCTTTGCGGTACAATGCTTCAATGTAACCCACTATAACCTCAACTTCAGGGATTTCTGCCCCGGTAGCGGCTTTTTCCGTTGAGGTACCATCCTCCGTTTTGGCGGATTCAGGTTCCTGCTTGCCAGTCTGGACTGCTTCCGGCTTTTTCTTCAATTCCTTCCGCTGTTTCTTAGCAAGCTCAATCCCTGATTTATATTGCTTCCTCACATAAGAATTCCATCTGAAACCGCAGGCCGCAGGGGTCCTTGAAAGCTGTTTTCCCACTTCCTCGAAGGCCTGCAGCTGTGTACCGCCTTCCCGGATATGGCGAAGCACCACTTCAGCAAGCAGCAGATCCTCATCCTGGGTCCAGGCATCCTGCCTTGTTGTCGACATCAGCTATCCCTCCTAGTCTTTTTAAAAGCATATGCTTCTGCTAGAAAAGATAGACTGATGCATAATAATTAAAATAATTAAGAGCGATTTAGAAATTTGTCCACCTGGGCATGATGCTCATCCTTTTCCCACAAAACTGCACAGCGGCGGACCTCATCGTCAATTCTCTCCAAAATATGGCTGTTTTGCCACTTTTCAATCTGCAGCTTTTTGTAGCTTTCAAGCACATTTACATCCAGCTGAAGGATTTTTGACAAAAAGTCCCTGCAGCTTTCGAGCGCATCTTTTTCGCTTAGTCTATGGATGAATCCGAGCTCCAGCAATTCAGAGCATTCATAAACCGTCGCTTCTGCCAGCATTTTTAGAGCATGGGCGGGCAGGAGTTTCTCCATTAGAATAGAGCCTCCGCCCCAGCCTGTGGTAATTGCTAGCTTTCCCTGGATGAATCCCGCCTTTGTACCTGAAGCTGCTATACGGAAATCGCAGGCAGAGGCAAGCTCACAGCCCCCTCCGACCGCCGCCCCATTTAAAAAAGCGACTGTCGGTTTTGGCAGGAACAGCAGGTCTTTCATGATTGCCGCCATCCCGGACAGCATTCCAAAAGCCTCCTCCTCTGTCTTCAGGCTGTGGAAGAGCCCCAAATCTCCGCCTGAACAAAAAGCCTGGCGGCCGGCTCCGGTTATCATGAGTGCCTTAACCTCTTTCCTGCCCGCCAGATTGACAGCCTCCCTCAGCCCTTCCATTACTTCATAATTGATTGCATTACGGACTTCCGGCCTGTTGATCGTGAATTGGAGCAGTCCATCTTCATGCTGTTCTATCAAATACGGCATCATCATCTTCCTTCACTTTTCTTCCATTATAGGAAGAAGTCCAGCTAAATAGCAATAAAATCGCAGAACAGCCCAGCTCCCCCAAAAAAGCCCAAATTAAAAGCACAGGGACAAAATCCCTGTGCTTTTAAAGGTGAAAATTAGTCGTTAACAACTTCTTTTCCTTTGTATGTTCCGCAAGCCTTGCACACGCGGTGAGCAAGTTTCATCTCACCACAGTTTGGGCATTCTACCATACCAGGCACTTGCAGTTTGAAATGAGTGCGACGTTTTCTTTTCGCAGTTTTAGAAGTTCTTCTAAAAGGTACAGCCATTCTTCCCACCTCCTTAAAGAGTATTAAGAAAGTTATGAAGGCCAGGTATTCGCTGGATTCTTCAAATGCTTCTTGTAGTAGTTCATTAGTCCGGAAATATTCCGGGGATCATAATCCCAGTCTTCCTGCTATTCGCCGGAGGGATCATTTTGATCAAAGAAATTCGCAAGCCCAGCAAGCCGGGGGTCGACTTTTTTTTGAAGGTCTTCCTCCTGGATGACTTCCCAGTCCTTGCCGGATTGGGGGGCACCCTCTTCACCGCTGTCCTCGCAAAAAACCTGCATAGGGACTTCAAGCAAAAGGATTTCTTCAATGATCGGCTGAAGATCAATGACATCGCCTTTCACCTGATGGGTTTCCTCTTCGGTTTCATAATCCAAACCTTTTAAGAGGAATGTTTCAGTTGTTTCAACATTAATTGGATAATGCACATCAACTAACGTACGAGAACAAGGCAGCACCAGATGACCTTTAATCGTTAAATGAAAAGTCACCTTGGACGAATCTATATCCGCCCGGCCAAATATATGAATCGGAGAAACTTCTCTGATCGTCGGGTCGGTTTCCCTGATCCCGCTCACATCCACTGTTTCATCGATCGGATAATCCTTGCTTCGATATTTCTGTAATTGACTTATTGTCCATTTCATACGAATCACCCCAAGGCAACAAAAGTAATTATAGCTTTCATATAATTATTTGTCAATATTTTTTCTTTACACTATAATTTAAGCTAGTTAAACGCAGAATCGGCTTATTTTCCGGGCTTTTTCCGCTTGAAGGATAAGGCTCATCTACCATTATAGCTTCTGTCACTATAATATAGGTTTATCACAAGCAGCCGATATTAAACCATTATAAGGGGAATGTTCTTATGAAAGCAGTTGGTGTAATCGTTGAGTATAATCCTTTCCATAACGGGCATTTATATCATCTGGAAAAATCGAGGGAAGCAGCAGGCGCAGATATTGCCATTGCTGTCATGAGCGGAAATTTCCTCCAAAGAGGCGAACCGGCGCTGCTCTCGAAATGGGCAAGGGCTGAAATGGCGTTAAAAGCCGGCGCCGACCTCGTCTTTGAGCTTCCCTATAAATTCGCTGTTCAAAATGCCGAAACTTTTGCGGACGGGGCGGTTTCCATTCTTGCTGCCTCAGGATGCAGCTCCCTCTGCTTTGGGAGCGAATCAGGAGACATCGATAAATTCAATTTTACCGTCCATTTGCTCGACAAGCATAATGAAGCCTATCAGGAAAGGGTCAAGCACCATATGAGAGACGGAAACAGCTATCCTAAAGCATTGTCCCTTGCTTTCAAAGATCTCGGGCTTGGCGAAGATGGTCTGGACCTGTCCAAGCCTAACAATATTCTCGGCTATCAGTACGCCAAGTCGGTCCATTCCCGCCATCGAAAATTGGAGCTCCTGACTGTCGAAAGAAAAAGTGCCGGCTACCATGACGAATACTTCTCATCAGAGACCATTGCAAGTGCAACGAGCATTAGGAAAGCTTTGTTTTCAGAAGGGAAGGTACTGACCGATATCAAATCTTACGTTCCTGGAACAACGCTTGAAATCATGGAAGATTATAAAAAAACCTTCGGTGCCTTCCACAAGTGGGAAATGTACTGGCCCTTCCTCAAGTACCGGCTGCTCCAGATGTCAGCTCCTGAACTAAAGGAAATCTATGAAATGGAAGAGGGCCTTGAAAACAGAGTCATGCTTTCGGCTATAAAGGCAGGAACCTTCCATGAATTCATGGAATCCATAAAAACGAAGCGGTATACATGGACAAGGCTGCAGCGCGCTTGTGTCCATATACTGACTAACACGAAAAAAGAAGAAATGCTGCCGCAGCCTAAGTCAGCATCCTACCTCAGGCTGCTTGGAATGAGTGAGGAAGGGCGGATATATTTAAACAGGCAAAAAGGAAGCCTCGGCCTGCCTCTCATCTCCAAGCTGTCTTCCAGCCCGGAAGAAGCTCTGCGGCAGGATATACGTGCAGCCAGGATCTATGCTTCAGCCCTCCCACATCCGCAGCGCCAGAAACTGCTGGAAATGGAATACACTCAGCCGCCAATCTATCTGAAAGGCAGCAGGGCCTGACAAAAAAGGAGCAGGCAGGGATTGATCCTGCCTGCTTAGTTATTTTGGATCCAAACCTTCCAAATAATCTACCGCTTCTTCAAATGTGTTGATCGGAATGATTTTCATATCTGTCCCGATCTCCTCGGCAGTTTTTGCTGCTTCGCTGTAGTTCGACCCGGCTGCGCCATTTTCATTCGGCGCCAGAAAGATTTCTGCGCCAGCTTTGTCGGCCGCTACAATTTTCTGCTCAATCCCGCCAATCCTTCCGACTGTTCCATCGGCAGAAATGGTTCCTGTTCCTGCAATCTGATAACCTCTTGTCAAGTCTTCCTTAGTCAGCTGATTGTAGATTTCCAGTGAAAACATCAATCCAGCGGACGGACCGCCTATTTCCTCTGTATTGAGGCTGACTTCCGGCTCGACTTTAATCTCCTTGTCATCGACAAGCGATATGCCGATCCCGACTTTATCAGGATCATCCTTGAAAGCTTTCAGGGAAACCTCTGCTTCTTTGCTCTCCCCGCCTCTTTTATAGGCAAGTGTAATGGTGTCTCCCTCTTTTTGTTTGCTGACATATGAAATGAATTCTTCAGACGACTTGAATTTCTGATGGTCGACTTGTGTTATCATATCGCCGGCCTTCAGCACTCCGTCAGCAGGCATATCAGGCAGGACATTCATCACATAGACCCCTCTGTACTCATAATCCACCGGCAGGCCAGCCTTTTTATAGGCAACCTCAATGGCTGCTGTTTTTGATGTGTCCATCAGATGCAGCTGGCGGACATTGTATTCTTCATCAGTTTCATCTTCGCGCCTAATTTCCTCGACAGGATAGATTTCCTGGAACTTGCTCACCTTTGCAGTCAGATAGGAGTAAATATTGGCCCTGCCCATCCTGACGGTTGTAAGCATGAAGTCCCCTGCCTCATCATATCCGCCTTCCACTTCAATTATCGGTTCCAGCTGCTTGGCCATGCCTGGTTTTGTTACATAGTAAGGCAGATAATAGAAAAACCCTGCCAGCAAAATCACTGCAGCGATAAAGAAGGAACGGAGGAAGATTTTATTTCTCTTCATCGTCTTCTTGCCCCTTCCAATTTTGAATAGCTTCCTTTATTCTGGGAACTTGCTTTCTTGCTTCCTCTTCCCCAATCCTGATGATATCTTCAATATTGGTGAAAGCCCTTGAGCTGTACATTTCCACATGCGGTCTGATCATGATATCAGAGGCGATCTCCCGGTTCGAAACGAGCTCCATCTGCATAATATCCAGGCTTTGCATGATCACATCGAATATCGATGTGATGTCAGAGCTGGTCTTCACTCTTGACACATCGACAGCTATGATCAGGTCCGCTCCCATTTCTTCGACAACTGACACCGGCACCCTGTCAATGACTCCCCCATCGACCAGGAGCCGGTCTTCCAGTTTTTCCGGAGTGAAAATCCCGGGTATTGATATGCTTGCCCTGACGGCATCAGCAATCGGCCCTTTGCTGAAAACAACTTTTTCCCCTGCCTTAAGATCAGTTGCAACCACTCTGACAGGGATATCAAGATCTTCCAGGTTCTTGCCATGGGTAAACAATCGAATAAGTTCCTTCACCTTCTTGCCAGCCAGAAACCCCATCTTCGGCACTGTAAAATCAAGATAGTACTTTCTTTTGAAAGCACCTGCCAGCTTATAGAGCCTGTCAATGTCCAGTCCTGCTCCATAAAAGCAGCCTACAAGCGCTCCCATGCTGCTCCCGGCAATCACATCGACGTTAATTCCTTCCTCTTTCAGCACTTTGATGACGCCAAGATGGGCGAACCCCCTGGCTCCCCCTGATCCCAGCGCCAATCCAATCACGGGCTGCCTCATCAGCATCCCCCCTTTTATATATGACTCATGGCGGGCGATAGTCAAGAATTTGCTTACCTCCGCATCAAACACAATAAAGCCTGGTTTAATCTTATGGTCTATTTTATCTTTCTATGAGTATATTGGGATATATGGGGACAAGGCGTGCCCGGCTGAAGCCGATTGGGCAAAGCAAATGGAAAACCCTGTATATTGGCTGAAAAATCTACTGCGCCTCAGGAGGGACGGTTTGCCGCTCCAGACCCGGCCCGCTGATTATAAATACAGTTTATCACTGTTCTGCATGAGCTGCACAGTTTGTTTACCTGATAAGGGAGGATTTGCCGGTGTTGCGTTCCAAACTAAAAACACTCATATTAGCTTCATCCGTTACATTAATGGCTGTATCGCTCATATCCTTTCCACAAGAATCAGTCGACGCGTCGATTAGAGGCCTCAATATGTGGTGGGAAATTGTCTTTCCTTCTCTCCTCCCCTTTTTCATAGTATCTGAGATGCTGATTGGATTCGGGGTGGTCAAATTCCTCGGCGTTTTGCTGGAGCCGCTCATGCGGCCGCTTTTCCGCGTTCCGGGCGTCGGAGGTTTTGTCTGGGCGATGGGGATGGCTTCAGGCTATCCTGCCGGGGCAAAACTTACTGCCAGGCTGCGCCAGGAAGATCAGCTGACTAAAACAGAAGCTGAAAGGCTCGTTTCTTTTACAAACTCATCCAACCCCCTGTTTATTTTTGGAGCAGTCTCTGTCGGTTTTTTCAACAATGCAAAAATCGGCATCATACTGGCTCTGGCCCACTATCTTGGAAATATTACTGTCGGCCTGATTATGCGATTTTATGGAAGAAAAGAAGAGATGACCCGCTCAAAGCCAAAAAGGAAAAATTCTCTCAGGGCTGCGTTTTCTGCTCTCCATCAGACAAGGATCAATGACAACAGGCCCATCGGTAAATTGCTCGGCGACGCTGTTATGTCATCAGTCCAGACGCTGCTTATGATCGGGGGCTTCATCATCTTATTTTCGGTTATCAATAAATTGCTCTTCCATCTGCATATCACAGCTTTTGCAGCCGAATTCATAGCAGTCGCCTTCAGCAGCATCAGTCTTCCTTCCGAGCTCAGCATCCCATTTATATCAGGTCTGTTTGAAATAACACTGGGAAGCCAGATGACGAGCCAGATTCAGCAGGCCACCCTGATGCAGCAGGTGATCGTAACAAGTCTTGTACTGGGATTCTCAGGGTTTAGTGTACAGGCTCAGGTGGCCAGCATTCTGGCCCAGACAGATATCGGCTTTAAGCCTTTCTTTGCTGCAAGAATCATCCATGGAATTGCTGCGGCTATGTTCGCCTTTCTTCTTTGGGGGCCAGTCTATGAGAGGTTCTATCATACAGATGCCCCTTCCAATGCTTTGCCTGTTGGGCTATTTGGCGGAAATGCTTATTCACAGGCTGCAGCCTTCCTGGCAGAGCATGGACCGCTGATAACACTCGCAGCTTTGCTTGTCTATATTTTCCTGCTGGGCAGGCAAATTTATGCAGGAGATGCACAAAAAAAATAACCGGCACACGCCGGTTATTTTTACTGCTGAAGACTGAATTTCCCGCTGAGCGCTTTTTGGACAGCCTCTGGCACAAGCTCGGAAATATCTCCGCCGTATTTAGCCACTTCTTTGACGATGCTGGAGCTTAGAAAAGAAAATTGGTTGTTTGTCATCATGAAAAACGTTTCTATTTCCTCATTCAAGACCCGGTTCATTGATGTAATCTGCATCTCATACTCAAAATCTGAAACCGCCCTGAGGCCCCTGATGATTGCGCTTGCCCCGACCCCTTTTGCATAGTCAACAAGCAGTCCCTGGAAAGAGTCCACTTTCACATTGGGGAATTCCCTCGTCACCTCACTGATCAGGCTGATGCGCTCATCAACAGAAAAAAGCGGATTTTTGGATGAGTTATTAAGCAGGACCACATGAATCTGGTCAAAAACCTTCGAGGCCCTTTTAATGATATCCAGGTGGCCATATGTAATGGGATCAAAGCTGCCCGGACAAACTGCAATGCTTGCCATTGTCATCCTCCTTCATTACCGTTGCTGTATGTAAAAATTGAAACTGCTATTATTCCATATGTCTCGCTTTTAGTTTTCACAAAATTCCCTGTCTCACCCGGCAGCTCTATATCTGAAGCATGTTCACAAACGATAACTCCCTCTTCTTTCAGGAGGGAATGCCGGCCGATCAATTCCATCAGCTTCAACAGCTGCTGTTTTTTATAAGGAGGGTCCAGGAAGATATAGTCAAAGGAAATTTCCCTTTTAACAATCGCTTTCAATGCCCTTTCAGAATCGTTCCGGTAAACCTCCGCCTTTTCTTCTAGGCCGCAGGCTTCCAGGTTTTCATGGACCGTCTTGATTGCCTTTCCTTCCCGGTCAACGAAAATCACGCTAACCAGCCCCCGGCTTAAAGCTTCAATTCCGAGGCCTCCGCTGCCGGCAAAAAGGTCGAGTCCGGTTCCGCCATCAAAATACGGCCCAATCATGTTAAAAATAGCTTCTTTAACCTTATCGGTGGTTGGCCTTGTTGTATTTCCGGGCACTGCTTTTAAAGAAATGCCTTTACATTCACCTGACACCACTCTCATCATTCATCACCACAATCATTTGACATTTTCCCTTATTTTCTTATTTATCCTAACACAATTCGCCCCATGCCGCCAACAGGCTATTTGAAAGCGGATTCACCAGAAAAGCGGAAGCGCCTTGCTCACCCCTGACAAGCATAAGACAAGACACCCGAAAAGGCGTTCTTTGCCTTTTTGGGGGCTTGGCTTATGACTCGAGGGGGTAGGCGCTGGAGCTGGACAGTGACCGAAGTAGAGAAATACCACATTCTTCTTTGCAGAAAAGCGGAAGCGCCTTGCTCACTTAAGGAACGCAGACTAAGAACGGCACGTCCTGTGGCAACGTCTGCATGACCCCCATCCTGGGGGCCTTAAGACAAGACACCCGAAAAGGCGTTCTTTGCCTTTTGGGGGGGGCTTGGCTTATGACTCGAGGGGCAGGCGCTGGATTAGTAAATTTCCTTAACTGCAAAAAATGTTCCCAAAAGGTGTATAACCGTGTTCTTTATGGAAATAATGTAAGTAACAACATCTATTCGAGGGTGTTGTTGCCAACCGCGGAGAAGACTTACGTTTCCCCATAAGTTCTTCCTCCGGTTTCTCCTCTCCCTTTGCCTTCTGTCCCTATGGGATATAGAAGGGCCCTGCAGGAATGCAGGGTTTTTTTCTGTTTCTGCCAAAAGAATGGCGGGAGTGCTGGAAAGTTTGAAATTAGATAGTTATCGGTACATTCTTTTCTTTTAACAGACGAACAAATGAAAAAAGCTGGCATCGCCAGCTTTTCTTATTTGCCTTTTTCGATAGAAATCCTGTGTTCATCTTCGGCAACTTTAATTTTAAATAGTGCTTCCAGCCAGTGACTGTCCATAAAAAGCTCTGATCCTACTGTTACCAGCGGATTCTCCAGGAGCCCGTAGTCCTCTTCATTGTATATGAAAATGTTTTTGTCCAGATAGAAACGGTAGCTATTATTGCCTGCCCCCTGAAGGAGAATTTCTTTAGCAGAAACTTTTTCCGCTTTGAATCCAAGCAGCCCTGCAGTTTTAATAAATGGAAAATATGTTTTTCCATCCAGGCCGATTGCCTCCAAATCTGACTCTGTCCCATTGACATCTATATTCCGCTCATCGGCAAAATAAAAAGGAATATAAGGAGCTTTCTCATCTTTGTTCAAGGTGAAATAGCTTGTATCTTTTCCAAGCTCACTTACAAGGAAACGATCCAGCTGTTCCGCATTAAGAGAATCCGAGTTTTTAACGTAAGAGTAAAATCGTTCCATTCCTTCTTCACCCATGACCTCCTTCAGCCCTGCCAGAAGACTTTTTGCCTTTTCAGAGCCAGGCTCCTGTGAGAGTGCTGCCGAAGCTGCTAAATCCAGCAGCCAGGTTTCACCAGGAGGTGTCCCGCTGAATTTCTCTTTTAGAGCTTGAGACAGAATTTTAGCCATCAGCTCATTTGGATCAGTTCCGGGATTGATAATCATTAGTCCGCTGCCGGCAGCTTCTTTATAGGAACTGGTTTGTATTAAAGTTAAGAACGGAAGATCTGCCATTTTCTCCGCCGATTCCGGAGCTATGGCAAGTCCGTTTTCTTTTTCCGCAGCTAAAAAGATGACATTATCGCCTGCCTCAAAAGTGTTCAGCTTTTCAGCCTGCCAGAAGACTGCCGGTGCGTCTCCTTCCCGTTCAAACACATAATAATCGATCAGCTCTCCCTGCTTGTACCCTTCCGGGCGGCCGCCGGCAGACCAGGTTCCGGACCTTCTGGAGGAATCTACAATGACGGTGAGTGTATCATCTATGTGAACATCAGGAATCATGGTCGTCCAATCAGTCAGCAGGAACGCGGCTGGAGAAGCGCCCACAGGGATTATATATTCGAAGGTGAGGCTGCCGTCTTCAGAAATGAATGTGGACGGATCCTCATCAGAAGAGCTGCATCCCTTCCCTTCTATGCCGGGACATTCCCATCTGAACTGCTTTTCTGTGTTGACAGTTCTGTATTCTTTGCCTTTCGACAGGCCTTTTATTGTCTGTGTAACGAATAATTGATCTTGTGTTGTTTCTATTGTCAGCTCCTGTTGGGCTGACTCCAGCACCTTAGAAGGCTCTGACTGTTTGGAGTAGGCATTCCACTGAAAGAACAGCATTGCGCCGATTACAGTCCCTAATGCCAAAAAACTGAGAAACAATCCTTTCCACATGCCGATTCCCCTTCGAAAAATAATTCTTTATTCATACAATAGCAAATGAACCTGACCAGGACTATCCTTTTTTTTACGATTTCATGAAACTTTTATCCTGATTCGTGATTTGAGTTTTTTTCGTTCTTTCTATAATTTTCCGCCAGAGGACCCGTTTCCAGATTAGAGTGCAGGCTTCTCAAACACTCTGCTTAGTGATAAAGTATCAGGAGATTCATTAAATTTTTTCATATTAACCAGGAGGAATCTATGTGATCCAGCGTTTTATTGAATTGGGAGAAGGCTATTCCGATATATATGAATTACTTGAAATTGTCCGTTCTAACAAACATCGGCTGCAGCATTTGATAGCATTTCAATCCGCTTATGAAGGGAAAGAGATGACATCGGTCGCCGCGGTGCTCAGGCCTGCCGAGACAGGGAAATTCCAGCCTCTGTATATTTGCCGGGAAGGTATCCCCCATCCTGACAAAGCTCCCAACGCCAGGTTTCAATTATTTAAGGATTTAGCTGATGATTGCGAAAAGGAAATAATCCGGCTGGAAGTCAAGCCTTCTGCACTCTTTGCAGAAAAAGAATTATTCTATCAGTACCTCATCGGCATTCTCAGATTGAACCATTATATTCAGCCGCTGCACTAAGAAATGCTGAAAAGCCTTGATCAGCCCCGACAAGCTTAAGGCACTTCAGGATAGAAGGCTCAGCGCAGCAGAATTGTATTGTTTGTTCATCAGAAAAAAAGGCAGGGATTTCTCCCTGCCTTTTTAAATACCCATTTTATAATCGTATTCTTTCGCTTTATCCGGCTTCGAATTTTCGAATTCTGTCTTCAGGAACGGTTTATAGGAAGGCTCAGCCTTTTTTACGAATGAATAGGATGAAATTTTTTGGATCAATGCCTCAGTATCCTCTATATCGCAGTAAATGACCGCATACTTCAGCTTTTTGGAAACATAGTGGACATTCCCAAACCGTCTCAGCATTTTTGCCTGCTTAAGAGAATAAAGCCAAACAATGATTCCCTGTCGCTGACCTAGCATATAATTTTCCCCTTCAATTTGGCAGTTTTTTATAGTCTAGCAAACAAAAAGGCATATATCAAGAAAAGCTTATAGACTTATGTGCCGCTGCGGAATGCAAAAAGCCCGGGAGTACAAGCTCCCGGGCCATGCTGATTTATGCGGAACAGCTGCAGCTTCCGCCTGATCCGCAGCCGCCTCCGCAGCTGGAGTCAAAGAACGGGTTGCCAGTCGGCACCTTAACACTTTCCGAGACAGACTTTCCAATGATGAGACTGACTTCGTCAAGCAGGCTTTGCAGATCTGTTTCAGCCTTTTTGAACTCAGCCAGATGAATGTCCATGTCCATCTCCCTTTTCACTTCCCTGATGCTCATCATCACTGTTTTATAATCAGGATGATACCTTCCGAAGCGCTGCACTTCTTCGTACTGCTCCTTCATTTTTACAAAGGCTTGAATTTTCCTTTGAGTCTCCCTGCTGTTTTTCACTTTATATAAACAAGCGCGGTACTGCTCCGCCGCTTCTGATGTAAGAATCATGGCCGATAATTGGTCAGCTCTCTCAAGCAATTCGACTCTTTCGGTTGTTGCAAGCATGAAAAGCCCACCTCCGATTCATATTCTATCATGAATATGTTAAATTGCGAAGTATGTGCTTAAGGTATTTTTACAGTAAATTCCTTTTCTGCCCCCCCAGTACTTCCTTTTGAAACTACTTTCACCTTTATGTGATGGAGTCCGCTTGCGAGCCCTTTGACCGAAAAGGAAGCAGCATGGACTTCCCGCACTTTCTTTCCGTCAGCATACAGCAGGATTTTCCCTTGCTGTTCCCCTGCACCATCCCGGAAAGAAACTCCTGTAACGATACAGTCTATGTATAGGTCACTGCCATGGATTGTATATTTAACAAATAGCGGGCTCTCCTTTTCCTTCAGCCCTGCTGCTGAAATGTTTTTAGCCCCAATATCCGCTGTTTCAAACAGCTTTGCCTCCGGCTCCGGCAAATCTTTGCCGCATCCGGCAGCCAGCACTGCTCCGATTCCAATGAACAAGGCGATTACTTTTTTCATTTCTTGTTCCTCCTTTGCCACCAGGCTATTACTAGTCTTTCTTGGAAGGCAGCTGTTTATGAGCAGAAATTTTCAAAGAGAGAGCGAATCTTTTTTTAAAACACAATGAAAAAAGCTCTTCTCCCGGGAGAAGAGCTTACTATGAAGATTGTGAGTTCATTGCCTGAAACATGCTCATCATCATGGAAGCCATCTGGACGCCATTGGTGAACTTCTCAACATGATGCGGGATCGTTCTTTTATAATAATGCAGTGCGGCAACCTCCAGCGCTTGTATTTCCTGGGGATTCCTGGACAAAGTGCGATACCATTGGGGCTGTTCTCTAATAAATTGCTTCAGTTCTTTTTTCTGCTCTAAATAGTCAAGGATATCTCTTCTCATCTCACACCTGCCTTAAATCAATCTTTTCGGAATGAAAAAGGATTTGGCGGTTTTGCCTGGACCGGGCTTTGTGAGCCTGGGGTCTGGCCTCCTGTCTGGAATTGGGAGATTACGCCCTGGACCGCAGACAGGGCCTGGCTGAGATTATTAATATATCCTTGCACCTGGCCGGGATCCATTTTTTTGACGGTGCCCATCACCGTGGACATCCAGTCGCTTTTTTTCTCCTCTTCCTTCACTTCTGCCCCAGGATCCGATTCGCCCCATCTGGCATCCTCCTCACCGAGAAGGTACCAATCTTCGTATAGATCCTGCCACGTCGACTTTCCATCTCTTACTTCTTTTATGATATGCGGCCTGGATTTTACGAAGTCCTTGAATTGCGCAACGGAAGGATGAAGTTTCTTTACTGTCATAATCCAATCACCTCATCTGATGCATTCGCCTACTTTACCATATGAAAAAGCTTCATGAAATGTGAAAGCTGTCTTTCACAGATGCAAAAAATGCCAATTAAATGATAAGATATGAAGCAGAAAGCATGTGAAAGGTGATATTTATGGATGAGCAGCTAAGGGATTTATTCGAAGCCTGCCTTGAACAGGCCACTGATGACGACAGGAAGGTTTTGCACACACTTCTTGCCGGAGTGAAGAAGAAGCAGGATAACATAAACAGCTCCTATATAGGCGGCATCCTGCATATGGACCGGACCATCACAGCACAGGAATGCAAAATTACAATGCCCGTCTCCCCCCTCCTGCATAATACACTCGGCATCGTGCATGGAGGGATCACGGCCACTGCTGTCGATTCAGCAATGGGCACCCTTGCCAACTCCCTTCTGCCTGAGGGCTATGGGGCAGTCACCACACAGCTGAATATCCACTATCTGGCTGTCGGTAAAGGCGAAAACATTATATGTACAGCCGCCCTCAGCCACAAAGGCACGAAGACCATGGTTCTTTCTGCTGATGTATACAGGGCTGACGGACGGAAGATCGCACAGGCTACTGGCAGCTTTTTTGTTATAGAAAAAAAATAAGGAGGGCGCTATGGTCACCGCCATTGTCATCCCTATTATATGCTTATACTTCTTCTGGGTCACGAGGAAGGAAAGGCGGAATTCCGAAGCAGAATGGAGAAGTATTGGCATGGTCCCTGAAGAAGCTGTGATTGAAGGGAAAGTCACTGCGCTTCACCTTGAAAAGCAGCGCTATTATCATCATCTGTATGTTTGGGTGCTTGAAATGCGCCTCCAGGCTTCAGCAAAGACAATCATAGCCAGAAAGCTGCAGGCAGCAGATCAAGAATTCAGGTATCCCGGTTTTAAAGAGGGCGAATTTATTATCCTTTTCGGGAAATGGCAGAAAGATATTTTCATTGTAAACCGTTCAATGCCCAAAAAAGGACTGAATCAGACAGCATCCCTTGAAACAGACTAAAAAAAAGAGGCTCCCGGCAGTCCGGAGGCCTCTTTGACTATCTTCACTCTTGCCATTTCTGTATAAAATTCTGAGTATAATGCCTGTCGTACACGCCGACGCCCAGGTGGGTGAAGTCCGGGTTTAGCAGGCTCTCCCTGTGGCCTTTGCTATTCAGCCAGCCTTCAACTACTGCGGGAGCATCCACATAGTGAGCAGCGATATTCTCGCCAGCCATCTGATAAAAAACCTCCCCAGCCTCAAGCCTGTCCGACAGCTCGCCGTATTTTTCCGAGGTATGGGAAAACTGTTTGCTTTCAAACATATCCCTGCTATGCTCATAAGCTACTTTTGCAGTAGCTTCGTCCCATTCAAGCACATTCAATTCATGCCTTGCCCTGATAAAGTTGCTGATGTCGAATATCTGTTTTTCATTTCCTTCTTCAATCAGCCTCTTTTCTGCCTGCTCTGAAGGCTTGGCTTCTATCAGCTCACCCCTGTATACCAGTTCATAAGGCCGGAGCTTTACAAGCGTCGGGGCATCCATATACCTGATGCTGGACAGCTCGCCTGTGAAACGGTCGATATACAGCTGTGCATAAATATTTCCGGCCTTGATGAGCGGCCTGGTATTCAGATCGTCTTCAGAGAGTTCAAACCGGTATGAGCTGCCTTTGTATTGAAAATTAATATTAGTGTCAATAAACACAGAAGAATAAATTTCGCTGACCGGCTGACCTATATGGAAAGGACTCACGTCAGCATCGGGCCCTGTGGCAAACAGCGTGACAATCCTTCCATCCAATACGCCCGCCTGAACATACTGGCTGGTGCCTTTCTTATAAATCCACCATTCATAGCCATATTCTGATGGGTCTTTACGTTCCGGGTCACCAAGCAAGACCTGCAGATCAGAGGCATTTTTGCCAATAAGCGATGACAGGCCCTCCCCCGGAAGCTTTAAGGAAGATTCGTCAATCATATTTTGCTCGCTGAGAGAATCGTCTTTCTGGGGTTTCGTTTCCTCATCACTGATCAGGAGTTCGTCTTTAGGGTCTGATGATATATTAAAATAAAAACTAATCACCAAAAAAATGGATACAATAATTAAAATACGGATTAATTTTAGCAGACTCCAGCCCCCTCCCTGCCGTCTTTTCTATCTTTTCTATCATTATATGCCGCAGTATATAGATTATTATATCATTTTCAACTTTCTTTTTAATAGAATAGAATGACAAAATTGCAGGTTTGTCATTGAAAACACAAAAAGACTGCTTAAGCAGTCCTAAAGTAAATTATTATTAGGTTAAGCTCGGGCAGCAATTAAATTTTGAAACCCTGATGATTGTAGAGGAAGACACGTAGACTCCTGCGGGACAGCAGCGGAAATGTTGAGACCCCGCAGCGCGTAAGCGTGAGGAGGCTCAACTCCGCCCCGCGGAAAGCGAAGTGTCTGGAGCGGAAATCATCAGCCCTATTAACAAAATTAAACTAATCTTGAAAATCAATCGCAATAGATTAGATTTCTGACCTGCTACAAGGTTTTAATCCAAATAAAAAATTTACTAAGCAGTTTATTGAGTTGCTTCATTTTCGTGTTCAGAGATGTCTGTGAGGGCCATTCCGGCCTGGGCGTTGGTGCGGCTGCTGACGGCAAGGTCGCCGAGGGATATGATGCCGGCCAGTTTGCCGTTTTCTACGACAGGAAGCCTCCTGATCTGATGCTCAGCCATGATCCTTGATGCTTCGCTGATATTGGCATCAGGCGAGACTGTAACAAGATCACTGCTCATGATATCCTCCACTTTTGTAGATCCCGGATGCTTCTCTGCCACCCCTCTTACCACGATGTCCCGATCTGTAATCATCCCTACAAGCCTGTCAGCATCCACAATCGGGATGGCGCCGACATCCTGCTCCTTCATTTTCAAAGCTACCTCATACATATTGTCCAGAAGAGTGCAGCAATCTACATCTCTTGTCATTATATCGCCAATTTTCTTCATTATAAGCCCTCCTTATTTGATTCCTGCCTGCCGCCTCATTCAGAGGGGCAGACAGATTCGCTAAAAGATAGGGTTTCCAGTCAAGGGATAATTATGTACTGCAGCGGGAAAATAAGGACAGCCATAAAGACCAGCATAATTGTGACTGTTTTAAGTTTTCTTCATCTATTCGTTGCAACTTTGACATTTTTCTACTATTATTAAATTTGAGATAAAAGGGTCCCGATTTCATTGCTTATAGTCCCGGGATGCCTTTTTTGAAAGGCTTGGCCGCTGGTTGCCTTTACTTACAGAATTGCTGTCCAAAAGGACGGCATTGTTTTTCAGGAGGGACAAAGATGAAGTTCGAAAATACTGGTTTGGAAGAACTGAAAGCAGACCTTACACGTCTTGATGAAGTGATGCTTGAACATGGATTGGTCCGTGAAGGCCAATGGGATTATGAAAGAGTTACATACGACCGCAAGTTTGAATTAAAAGAAGGCGTTTTCTATCTGCGTGTCTTCGGTTACGCAGCGGAAGGGGATATCGGCTCCCATAAAGCCGTTATCCAGCTGATGACTCCTTTATTAGGAAAGCATTATTATCCCCATGGAATTGAGTATGGAGAAGGAGAAAGCTTCCCTAAGACACTGGTCAGCCAATGCGAAAAAACCCTTGCAGACATCCAGAGCAAAGTTAAAGGGTTTGCACTGTAAGCTGCAGGAACCGCATTACAATGGGAAGCACTGTAAAAGACGCATGAAACCATGCGTCTTTTTTTCCAGATAAAATAGCGGACAAAATCAGTTGTAGGCCAGCAGTTCTGCGTAATATAATATAATAATATATCTCAGTTTAAAGAATCAATATCTGAAGCTAAACCCTCAGTGATTTGGAAAGGAGTTTCACCTTGTCCGGTTTTTTTACAAAACGTTTTTTCATCTGGCTTATTGGGCTAATCTTAATAGGCACGCTTTTCTATTTCATCCTCCCTGTTTCCGTCCCGCTGATTGTTGCTTTTATAACAGCACTCATGCTTGAACCGCTCGTAAAGCTTCTGCAGGGAAAACTTAACATCAAACGAAGAATTTCCGTCATGATCGTTTTCATTGCTTTTGTTCTGTTTATTGGACTGTCCGGATATTTTATTACGACAAAAGTGATCACCGAAGCCATTAAGCTGGTTGAAAATGCTCCGGAATATGTGAATGAAATAAACAATGCATGGCTTGATGCAGAGGAAAAGTTCACCCGTGCTGCAGAAGATCTTCCAAAAGATGTGGTGGATGAGATCAGCAACCAGGTACAGACTTTCCTGAATAAAACGAAAACTGAACTGGTTGCATATGTAAGCATTGATAATGTGAAGGCGCTGCTTACCAATATCCCGAATTATCTTGTCAGCTTCCTTGTTTATTTAATTGCATTATTCCTGTTCCTGATCGATCTTCCGAGGCTCCGGCGTGGTGCCTACAACCACTTGACAGAAAAGACAGCCGATAAGGTCTCTTTCATGACATCCCGTCTCTCTTATGTTGTACTGGGCTTTTTCAAGGCACAGTTCCTCGTAAGCCTGATCATCTTTTTTGTGAGTCTTGTCGGGCTTCTTATCATAGCGCCGGATATCGCACTGGTCATGGCGCTCGTCCTGTGGATCATTGATTTCATTCCGATCATAGGCTCAATTGTTATACTCGGGCCGTGGGCGCTGTTTCATCTTTTGACAGGGGATGTGGTTCTGGGCACGAAGCTTGCCGTCCTGGCAGCTGTCCTGCTCATCATCAGAAGAACCGTAGAGCCAAAAGTAATGGGAACCCACATCGGGCTCTCCCCACTTTCCACCTTGATAGCCATGTATCTCGGGCTTAAGCTCCTTGGCATTCTTGGCTTTATCATCGGGCCGCTTATTTTGATTGCTTTCAATTCTGCAAAAGAAGCAGGGCTGATTAAGATGGATTTCAAAGTTTAAACAGTTTCAAAAAACAAGCAGGGCTCTTATATAAAAGATCCCTGCTTGTTTTTTTCTGGAGTTAAAGAGATTCGGCAGCTTACCCAAACTCATGCTGCTCATAATTATTGTTAGAAAAAATCATAGAAAAACGCTTTTTGATGGGGAACCATTTTTTCAAATATGTCAGCATCTTCTGCAGATCCCTTGATCTCTCCAAGTTCATACAGCTCAATCGGCCGCTTGTATCCAGTGATAACAGCCGTCAGTGCATTGATGCTCAATTGCAGCCCTCTCTTTGGCGGATGGGCGCAGCTGCCCCCCTCTTTTGGCGGAAAGTATTGAACACCATTGGCTGACAGCTGATAGGTCCCTGTGTTCCAGGGAGCTAATTCGTCTGCAACATGCAGGAACAATGATTGTTCCGGAATTCCGTTAAATTGATAGGTGCCCAATGCCATTGAAAGATCTACAATCCGTGCCATAAAATAAGGGGTGACCTCCATATGCTGCTTTGGCTGCTTGAGATAGTACGGGAAAGGATCGTGGACCGATGTAAGCACCTTTACTTTATCAACCATAGAATCATGCTGGCAGATAAAGTTCCACAAACCAATCCGAGCTTCAGCAGTTAAAGCAGCTAATTCCTGAATGTCGAGGATGCTCTTTTCAACCTTGTAAAGAATATAACCTTCCGGCCTTCCTTCATCCGTTTGCCATACCGCAATTTGATAGTCGGAATAAACACTCTTGAGCCACCAGTCCCTGTCCCTGACAAGCATGCCGGAAAACTTGCTGGTGAAGCGGTCGTATATCTCTTCTGCTGTTGCATCATGGTGATCTTTGTTAAATCTGGTGATCCTTCCGGACAGCTGGCCGATCATATGTAAATCTATTTTATTGATTTCAACTCTTTTTTGGTCAGAAACCAGTTCCCATCCGTATTTCCTGTAAAAATGAATATTGAAGGGATGGAGAAAGGATATTATCTGCCCATTTTCCTTCATAGCCGACAGAGCCTGGCGCATTAGTCCTGATACATAGCCCCTTCTTCTGTACTCAGGAAAGGTGGCCACTCCTGCTATTCCGCCCATTTTCCATTCTTTGTCCTGAATTTTAACTTTTAAGTCCAGTAAGTGAAGCTTGGCAGCCAGTTTTCCATCTTCATAGGCTCCATATATCTTATGTTTCCTCATTGTTTCTTTCCTTTTAGGGAAATCACTTTCTGGTACATGATATTGAAAAGCATAACTGGAAAGCCTGATGGCTTCATCAAATGAATCCTCTTGCAATAATTTTATTTCCACTGTCATTGCCTCCATTCTACTTTTATCTATTCTATAGAGTGGCTTGTATTTCCTTCATTCAGAATCATAAGACAGTAAAAGGGAGGCACCGTCAAGCGGAGCCTCCCTTTTGTATAGCAGCGGACTGCAGAGCTTAATCAGAATCCTAAAATTGCTTTAATGACTGATGTGGTTTCCCCGCCATGATAGAACACATATAACAGCAGATAAACAGCTACTCCTGTTATCGCCGTAAAAAACCAGATGATGCTTGTTATCGGACCAATTTTTCGGTGCTTTTCCAATTTATTCGTATAGCCGGTCAGCAGTGTGACAATGCCGAATACTGCTCCTGTAGTAGCCAATGTAATATGGAAAATCAAAAATAAGGTATAATAAATTTTTATATCATCCGGCCCTCCAAAGGCAGTATTGCCGATAAAAACCGTCCTGCTCGCATAAATAATGAAGAAAATGATAGCAAATACTGCCGCCAGCAGCATTGTCTTTTTATGCGCTTCTATTTTCCGCTGGCGGATCTGATACCAGCCGATCGCTACTGTAACAGCGCTCAATACAATGAACGTGGTGCTGATTGTAGGCAAAACAGGCAATGAATAGTTCATAATAACTTCCTCTCTGGACTCATGTTTACAAAATCAATTCTATTAAAACAGCGGCGATTTTTCAATAAACAATCCGCTTCTTTCAGCAATGTTCCCTAATTGTTCATAAATCCAGATACCATTTAATAGAAAAAATCTCCCGGCCTGGGAGATTTTTTCCTACTCAGCAATCTGCGGATCAAGCGATCTGGAAGCCTTAAGTTCTGCTTCAGTTTCCTGCTGTTCCTTCTTGTACCATTGGAAGAAGACCTGAGCGAGGACAACCCCGTATACAACTTCCTGGAATACCTTCATAAGAACGCCGCCAAGCTGCTGGTCATTGAGGGCAGACATGCTGTTGAACATTTCAGGACCGCTCAAATTGAGCGAAGCCAGCGTGGCTGAAGGAACACAGAGATGCATGGCATCAGCCCAGGCACGCGGATCCGAGAAGGTCGCGTAAATAGGTGTGTCTGCAAAAATGATCAGCGCACAAGCAGGTGTAAGAAGAATGCCGTCAGCAAAAATATAGCCGACCTTCTTCAGCCCATTCAAGGATTCGTATTCTTCAAGTTTATTCACAAGAGGCCACCACATCAGCCCGGCAAGGATGAACAGAAGTATAGAATAGCCGCCATGAAGCCACATATTCGTCTTGACTGCGTCAAAGATCAATGGAATATGGTAAATGGAGAAAATTCCATTGAACAAAATCAGGGCTATCAGGGGCTTTGTTAAGAACCTGAAAACTTTTTGAATACTTGCCGGTGCCAGTATCTTTCGCCATAGCCATTCCGGGATCCCTGTAATCAAAAGGGGCGGTACAATCAGATATAGTATCGACATCTGAATCATATGCGCGTAAAAGGTGATATGGCTCATCAGGTCTACCGGTGAGCCTTTTACTGCATACACAAGAATGATAGCAGCCGTAAACAGAACTGCCTGTTTGGCTGAAAGCGGGGTGCTCCCGCTGAATCGCTGCCGGTATTTTACTGTCAACAGAAAATAGGCTGCAAGGATTGCCAGCATGACTATAAAGAAATAAGGACTCCAAAGCGCTCTAAAACCGAATATGTCTAGTGTAAGCATCGCTTGCCACCTCTTAAAGTAATATTGTCGCTTGCACTGTCAAATGCATGTACAAAGCCATTATACCGCTGCTGGAGATGAAACTCAATAATACACAGCTTACTGCAGGCAAGCCCTGCACAAAGTTCATCAAATCTCCTTATTCATACAAAAAAAAGAAAATCGGCTAAAAGCCGATTTCTTTTTTACCACCAGATAATTGTCATGAAAGCCAATACTGTAATTGCACCCACGAGCAAGCCGGAATACAGGAACAGTGCAGGAGCCTCATGGCCCTTATGGCTCATATGCATGAAATAATAAAGCTGGAAGATAACTTGCACAACTGCAAGGATCAGGATGAACGGCACGATGAACCATGCCGAAAATTCCTCATAGCCAACAGCTACAAATGCTACAAGCGTAAGGAAAATCATCAGGGCAAAAGTGATGACCTGCATTCTCATTTCCTCTGCACTTTTCTTGCGACGGTATTCAATGTCTACTCTTGGGTTACCTGAGTTCGGTTGTTGATTCGCCATCAGTTTATCCCACCATTCCCATTAAGTATACTACTGTAAAGATAAATACCCAAACAACGTCAATAAAATGCCAGTATAAGCTTGCGACATAAAATTTTGGAGCGTTGTAAAGGCTCAATCCCCGTCTTGAGTTGCGGATCAGCAGTGTTGTGATCCACAGGAGACCGAATGCAACGTGTCCTCCATGGAAGCCTACCAACGTATAAAAGGCTGAACCGAAAGCACTGCTTGTGAATGTATGGTGGTATTCATGCACATAGTGATTGAATTCGTAAATCTCCAGTCCAAGGAACGCAGCGCCGAGGGCAACGGTGATCCACATCCAGAGCTGCATCTTCTTGAAGTTGAAATTTTTCATATGGTACATGGCGTAAACGCTTGTCAGTGAGCTCGTCAATAGAAGCATGGTAGCTGCAAAGACGAGCGGCAATTCAAACAGGTCCTTAGCCAGGGCATGTTCTGTTCCCGGAACCTTATCTTTTAAAGCAAGATAGGTTGCGAAGAGAGATGCGAAAAGCACCGTCTCCCCGCCAAGGAAGAACCAGAAGCCCAGAAATTTATTCTTTGCTTCGAGGGTTTGTTTCTCAGGCGATGCAGGCCATGTTTCTACAGTCATTTTTTCTTCTGTATGCATTATGCCTTTACCCCCTTGTCATCATCTTCTTTAAGTAAATCTTCTTTATGGATATGGAAGCCGTGGTCATCCTTGACAGATCTCAGGAACATGGAGCCCAGTGTAATGGCCATGCCGAGAATCAGGACAGGAATGCCCCAGTTGTTGCCGTCGTCGCCGTGGTACATTGCACCAAAGGCAGCTACGAACAGTCCAAACGAAATCATGAATGGAATGAAAGATGAATTAGGCATATGGATATCGCCGATCGGCTCTGCAGGCGTCAACGCGTTCTTGCCTTCCATCTTTTCAAGCCAGTATGCATCTAAACCGCGGACAAGCGGCGTCTGCTTAAAGTTGTAGAATGGCGGCGGTGAAGGGATAGCCCACTCCAGTGTGCGCCCGTCTCCCCAAGGGTCATTCCCGACTTTAACATTTTTAACACTTGTCACAATGATATTGATAAGCAAAATCAGCACGGCAACTGCCATGAAGAATGCACCAATTGTACTGATCATATTTCCTGTTTCAAGCCCCTGTCCAGGCAGGAATGTGAATACGCGGCGAGGCATACCCATCAAGCCCAGGAAGTGCTGGATAAAGAATGTCAGATGGAAACCGATCAGGAACAGCCAGAAAGTGATCTTTCCAAGCTTTTCGCTCAGCATGGTTCCAAACATTTTTGGCCAGTAGAAATGAAGGCCTGCCAATAGTCCAAGAACAACACCGCCAACGATTACATAGTGGAAGTGAGCTACAACAAAGTAGCTGTCATGGAACTGGTAATCGGCTGGAGCAGCTGCGTTCATAACCCCTGTTACCCCGCCGGCAACAAAGGAAGGAATGAAGGCTACTGCATAAAGCATCGGTGTTGTAAATCTGATGCTCCCCCCCCACATTGTAAAGAGCCAGTTGAAAATCTTGATACCTGTAGGAACAGCGATCGCCATTGTCGCTACAGCAAAGATAGCGTTGGCAATTGGCCCGAGCCCTGTTGTAAACATATGGTGAGCCCATACCATGAAGCCAAGGAAACCGATCAATACCGTTGCGAATACCATGGAAGAATATCCGAACAGCCTTTTTCTTGAGAAAGTAGCAAAGATCTCAGAGAAAATACCGAAAGCAGGCAGAATCAGGATATATACTTCAGGGTGTCCGAAAATCCAGAATAAATGCTCCCAGATAACTGTGTTTCCGCCGTTGGCAACATCAAAGAAATTAGAGCCGAACATGCGGTCAAAGATCAATAGAAAGATACCGACAGTAAGAGCCGGGAACGCAAACAGAATAAGTGCAGATACTACAAATGTAGACCATGTGAACAATGGCATACGCATATATGTCATGCCAGGGGCACGCATATTGACAATCGTTACAAGGAAGTTAATCCCCCCGATTAGGGTACCAGCACCGGAAATCTGCAGTCCGAGTGCATAGAAATCGATCCCGTGGCCTTCAGATGCCATCGATAAGGAAGCGTAAGACGTCCAACCAGCATCTGGAGCCCCTCCTAAAAACCATGACAGATTAAGGAAGATTCCTCCAAAGAAGAACAGCCAGAACCCAAGTGAGTTAAGGAACGGGAACGCTACATCCCGCGCACCGATCTGAAGAGGAACGACTGCGTTCATAAAAGCAAAGATCAATGGCATAGCTGCCAGGAATATCATGGTTGTACCGTGCATTGTCAATATCTCATTGTACAAGCCGGCACTTAAGAAATCATTGTTTGGAACTGCCAGCTGAATACGGATGAACATGGCTTCAAGTCCACCCACTATAAAGAAGAAACCGCCGGCAATTAGATAAAGGATCGCGATTTTCTTATGGTCCACTGTTGTTAGATAGTCCCATAAAGTGGCGCCGAATCCTTTCTTCTGAGCGTAGGTACTCACAAGTTTTACCTCCCTTTCGAACTCGTTACTCCTGAACTTTAAGGCCCATCAGATATTCTGTCAGAGCGTCAAGCTCCTCATCTGAAAGCTGGCCATATGTACCAGTCATTTTATTCCCCGGCTTATAAGCTTCAGGATCCTTCAGCCAGTTCTTCAATTCTTTTTCATTGTGATCCAGGATACCGGCAACGCGGTCGCGCTCGCCAAAGTTTGCAAGGTTTGGAGCCTGCCTTGCCTGCTCCGGCCTTCCATCCACAGGAGTCACAGCGTGACAGCCGATACAGCTGTTGTTAAAAATCTCCTGACCCTGCTGTGCAACTTCTGACTGAGGCTGAGGCTCTTCTGCATTCTGCATATCCGCAACCCACTGATCAAACTCTTCGCCAGAGATTGCTTTCACCTTGAAGTCCATCAGAGCATGTGAAGGTCCGCAAAGCTCCGCACATTTTCCGTAAAAAAGATCGCCTGCAACATCAGAGCTCTCTTTATCGAACTTCAGATAGAACTTATTGACATTATCAGTGTTCGTATCCATCTTGCCCCCGACTGCAGGGACCCAGAATGAATGCTTAACATCAGATGCCTTCAGATTAAAGTAAACCTTTTCACCAGTTGGAACGACAAGTTCCTGCCCAGTGATGATCTCCTGGTTTGGATACTCAAATTCCCACCAGTAAAGATTTGCACGGACATTGACAACCAATGCATCCGTTTTCCCTTCTTCGTTCTTTTTCTCCATTGGAGAAACATCCGCAAGCTTGAAAGTCTGTGCTACTGTAGGAACGGTCAGAACAAGAAGCAGAAGAATAGGAATAACTGTCCAGATGATTTCTAATTTGTGACTTCCTTCAACCTGTTTTGGAATTCTTTCGTCTTTGCGGCGAAACTTAAAAATAACAACCAGGAAAAGCACCGTGACAACGACAATTACTCCCACCATAATCGCCGTGCTCAGCAGCATTAAGTCATATTGCGTTTTCGCAACTTCCCCGGAAGGCTGAAGCGTGGACAAAAACGGTTCGCCGCACCCGGAAAGAATGAGCGTCAAAATTGCAAACAATGATGCAAGACGCCATTTTGCAAGCCTTTTCATGCTTAATCAAACCCCTCTTTCGTAAAAAATTTCTTTTGTTGTTTGATCAAAAAAAATATGGATAAATTCCCTCCCCCGCGCATGCGCGGAAGGGAATCTCCTAACGTAGGTTAAATAAGTGTAACGATCACCATTGCCACAAACATAATCGTCAGATATTGAAGCGAGTAAATGAACATTGCCTTTGCCCACTTAATATCATCCTTGAATTTGTTGGCATAGATCCCAAGGACTATCCAGCCGACATTCAATGCCGAAGCAAGGATCAGGAATGGAAGACCGAGAGATGTAAGCATCAGCGGCAGGGGCAGAAGCACAGCCAGCCATGCAAAAATATGTTTTTTCGTAGTGCGGAACCCTTTTACAACCGGAAGCATCGGTATGCCTGCTGCCCTGTATTCCTCTGCACGCCTCATGGCAAGTGCGTAGAAATGAGGAGGCTGCCAGGCAAACATAACAAGGAACAGCGCCCAAGCTATCATGTCCAGGTTTCCGTCAACTGCAGCCCAGCCGATCAGCGGCGGCACTGCTCCGGAAATGCTTCCTACGATTGTATTGGAAACATACTTGCGCTTAGTCCACATTGTATAGAGGACTACATAACTAAAGACGCCTATCAATCCAATTACAGCAGCTGCGGGTGATGCAAGGAGCAGCAGCAAGGTTCCCAATGCGATGGTGGATATGCTCAGCAGTGCCACCCTGCCCGGGCTGACCTTTCCTGTAACTGTAGGCCTGTCTTTTGTCCTTTCCATCAAATGGTCGATATCGCGGTCATAGTAATTGTTGTATGCACAGGAACCCGCAATGATCAGTGAAGATCCGACCAGTGTATAAAAAACAATATCAAGATTGTTGAAAAAATGCTGATCTGTAAAATGAAGGGCCAGCCACAAACCAGTGAAGGTAGTGATCATGTTTGAATTGATTATACCTACCTTGATGAGCGCCAGGAAATCCTTCCATGCAGTTGTCTCCGGTATATTGGCTTGAAGGCTTCGTTCACTGTTTTCTAAAGCAGCTTCACTGAAAGCCCTTGTGTTTGACATAACTTCTCCTCCTTTAACCCTTATCACAAATAAAGCTTTTCTACACTACAACTACTATAAGTAATACGATGCTATATTTGCAACAGAAAACGAGGGAATGCTAATCGAAATAGCAGTTATTACTATTCAAATGTCATAAAAATTGTCAAAAGTTTGTGTAGAAAAATAACTATGCCTCTGTATATTAAATCATACTTTGGCGTTTTTTTGTGAATTTTTTTCGAATTAATTATGACTAATTTGTGTCGAGGAGATGACAAACATTGTAACTGGTTACTTTTTTAGCATAATATATAATTGAAGCATTACGGAGATCTTACCTATTAGTACAACTGACTTGAATGAATAATAGATTATAGCCGGAATATGCTGCCGGGGAGTTGTAAAATCCTCCATAATTGTGTAGTATCGAACAGTCAGCGTTTTCGTGATACGATGCGCCGGCTGCCTCACCTGAACTATTATACCCTATTATTATACAGATTAAGTCTATTATGGCAATTTATGAAATTAATTTAAAAGAAGGTGACATGATTGCAGCGTTTGCTTAAATGGTTTGCAGTGCTGACAACGATCGGAATGCTGATGGTGCTCCTTGGAGGGGCTCTTGTGACAAAAACTGAATCCGGGATGGGATGCGGAAGATCCTGGCCGCTCTGCCACGGAGAGCTCATCCCGAGCAATATAACGCCGGAGCTGATCATCGAACTGGCCCACCGGGTTGTATCCGGCGGGGTCGGCATACTGGTCCTGGTGCTCTCGGTCTGGTCCTGGAAAGCGCTGGGCCATGTAAGAGAAACAAAATTCCTTGCTCTTGTCTCTTTCTTCTTTCTCGTCCTGCAGGGTCTGATCGGAGCAGCTGCGGTTAAATGGGGGCAGTCAGATTTTGTACTGGCCCTTCATTTCGGGATTTCCCTGATATCTTTTGCTTCAGTCCTGCTCCTCACACTTTTGATTTTTGAGGTGGATAAAAAGTTCCAGGCGGAAAAGCTTGTTCTGGATAAACGGATGCAAAAGCATATCATCGGCATTACGATTTATTCTTATGCGGTCGTGTACAGCGGTGCCCTCGTCAGGCATACCAATGCCAGCCTTGTTTGCCGCGATTGGCCATTCTGCCTGAATGACAGCATTATGCTGCCGGGCAATATGTATGAATGGATACAGATGGGCCACAGGGCTGCTGCCGGAATTATTTTTCTTTGGGTAGGTTATATCACCATATTGGCCGTCAGGCATTACCGCCACCAGAAGGTCGTGTTCTGGGGATGGATTATATCCTTTATCCTTGTGTCCCTTCAGGTTGCTTTTGGAGCGATGGTTGTTATATCCCGCCTCAACTTGTTCATTGCACTTGGACATGCCTTCTTCATCTCATGCCTGTTCGGTGTTTTCAGCTATTTTATCCTCCTTACTGCAAGGAGCAAGAAAAACGCCGCAGCACTTGCAAGCGTGCCGCCTGCAGCTGAAAAAGAAAACAATGCGGCACACCGGTCTGTTCCTGTTCAATAAGGACCGATGAAACAGCTTTAAAAAAATGCTTCATTGCTGTATTCATAAAAAAGAGGATGGGCAACTCACCGGCTGCCCATCCTCTTTTGCTATATTTTTTCTTTCGGCCCTGATTTCCTCTATTTCGAAAGCTCGATCAAAAGGTCTCCAGTCTGGATGGCTTCCCCATTTGCAACATGGATTTCACCGACCGTACCGGAATAAGGGGCCTGGACGGTCGTTTCCATCTTCATCGCTTCCGTGATCATCAGATGATCGCCCTTTTCGACCTTTTCCCCTTTTTCAACAATAACCTTAATAACTGTACCTGGCATGGATGCTGCTATATGCTTCTCATTTTTAGGATCAGCCTTCATCTTTGCAGATGCAGCAATTTTAATGCTTTCATCCTTGATGGAAACCTCGCGGGGCTGCCCGTTCAATTCAAAGTAAACGATCCTGGTGCCGTCCGCTTGGGGCTGTCCGATGGAAACAAGCTTTACAATCAGCGTTTTTCCAGTTTCAATTTCCACTTCTATTTCTTCTCCCAGCCTCAGGCCGTACAGGTAGGTCGGCGTATCCAGAACGGAAACATCGCCAAACTGCTCGACAGTGCTGCAGTATTCCATGAATACTTTCGGATACAGTGCATAGGCAATCGCTTCAAAGCTTGTCACCGGCCTTCCGAGCTCGTGGAAAAGCTTCTCCTTAAGCTTATCGAAATCCACGTCCTCCAGAAGCTCTCCCGGCCTTACAGTGATTGGTTCTTTACCCTTTAATATAACTTCCTGAAGCTCTTTCGGGAAGCCGCCATAAGGCTGGCCGAGAGACCCTTCAAACAGTTCAACTACAGAATCAGGGAAGTCGAGCGAGTGTCCGCGTGTGATGACATCTTCTTCTGTCAATTCATTTTGGACCATATACAGAGCCATATCGCCGACAACCTTTGATGAAGGAGTGACTTTTATGATATCGCCGAACATGTGGTTGACCCGGGAATACATTTCCTTGACCAGGTCCCATTTTTCCCCAAGGCCTACCGCTTTTGCCTGCTGCTGCAGGTTGCTGTACTGCCCTCCAGGCATCTCATGCTTATAGATCTCCGTATGTGGAGACTTCATTCCGGACTCAAAATCCTGGTAGTATTTCCGGACATCTTCCCAATAGTGGGACAGCTGCTCCAGTGCTTCAACATTTACTTCAGGCTGGCGTTCCTCTCCTGAAAGGGCATAATACAGGGAGCTTGCGCTTGGCTGTGAAGTCAGGCCGGCCATCGTGCTTAGTGCAACATCCACAATGTCCACACCGGCCTCGATAGCCTTGCTGTAGGTCATGACGCCGTTCCCGCTCGTATCATGCATGTGAAGATGGATTGGAATATCAACTGTTTCTTTCAGCTCTGAAATCAGTTCATACGCTGATTTCGGCTTGAGCAGCCCCGCCATATCTTTAATTGCCAGAATATGCGCTCCCTGGTTTTCAAGCTCCTTTGCCATTGATTTGTAATATTCCAGATTATACTTGGTCCTCGCGCTGTCCGAAATGTCGCCGGTGTAGCAGATGGCTGCTTCTGCTATTTTGCCGGTATCACGCACAGCCTCTATCGCCACTTCCATCCCTTTGACCCAGTTCAGGCTGTCAAATATACGGAAAACATCGATGCCTGCATAAGCAGACTTTTGAACAAACTCCCTGATCACATTATCAGGATAGTTTTTATAGCCTACAGCATTGGAAGCCCTCAAAAGCATCTGAAAAAGGACATTCGGCATTTTTTCCCTTAGCTTGAGAAGCCTTTCCCAAGGATCCTCTTTTAAGAAACGGTATGCAACATCAAAGGTTGCCCCTCCCCACATTTCATAAGAGAACATTTCCGGCAGAAGCTTTGCTGTCGGTTCTGCAATATGCGCGATGTCAGTCGTACGTACGCGCGTGGCCAGCAGGGACTGATGGGCATCACGGAAGGTGGTGTCAGTCAATAGGACCTTATCCTGCTCCTTGATCCATTTCACCAGACCTTCCGGACCCTGGCTGTCCAGGATCTGCTTTGTCCCGTCCTGGTATTCCTGGTTATAGCGGAGCTTCGGAATCCTCGGCTTCTCGAAAACCGGCCGCTTCTTTTTCTCTACCCCCGGGAAGCCGTTGACTGTTACATTGCCGATATAGGCAAGCATCTTTGTGCCGCGGTCTTTTCGTTTAGGGAATAAAAACAGCTCAGGCGATTTGTCGATGAAAGATGTATCATATTCCCCTGTAATGAACTTCTCGTGCTTGACGACATTTTCAAGGAAAGGAATATTTGTCTTGATTCCGCGGATCCTGAATTCCTGCAGGTTCCTCACCATTTTTGAAGCAGCCTGCTCAAAGGTTAGTGCCCATGTGGACAGTTTGACGAGCAGTGAATCATAATATGGGGTTATAACAGCCCCCTGGAAGCCATTGCCTGCATCGAGCCTCACCCCGAAACCGCCACCGGATCGGTAGGTCATGAGCTTCCCCGTATCAGGCATAAAATTGTTCAGAGGATCCTCAGTGGTAACCCGGGACTGGATCGCATAGCCATTGATCTTTATATCCTCCTGTGCAGGGATCCCCACTTCCCGGCTATGGAGATCAAATCCTTCTGCGACAAGGATCTGCGTCTGGACAATATCCACCCCTGTCACCATTTCAGTGATCGTATGCTCAACCTGTACGCGGGGATTTACCTCAATGAAGAAAAACTCATCCCCGGAGGTAAGGAATTCCACTGTTCCGGCATTCACATAGTCGACATTTTTCATCAGCCTTACAGCCGCATCACAGATTCTCCCGCGGAATTCTTCAGAGAGAGAGACGCACGGTGCAACCTCGACCACTTTTTGATGGCGCCGCTGCACTGAGCAGTCCCTTTCAAACAGGTGGACGATGTTCCCGCTTTTGTCACCGATGATCTGAACTTCGATATGCTTAGGGTTTTCGATGAATTTTTCAACATAAACCTCATCATTCCCGAAAGCAGCCTTCGCTTCTGATTTCGCCCTTTCGTATGCCTCTTTCACATCATCAAGGCTTCTGACAATCCTCATCCCTCTGCCTCCGCCGCCAAGGGAGGCTTTGATGATGATCGGGAAACCATGGTCCTTCCCGAATAAAATCACTTCTTCCAGGCTTTTAACGGGCCCGTCGCTCCCCGGAATGACAGGGATTCCCGCACGCATCGCCTGATCTTTTGCCTTTACTTTGTCCCCGAACATATCCAGGTGCCGGGAAGTTGGTCCAATAAAAATGATGCCTTCCTCTTCACATCTTTTAGCGAATTCAATATTTTCTGACAAAAAACCATAGCCGGGATGAATGGCGTCAACATTTCTTGCCTTCGCAATCCCGATGATCCCCTCTATATCCAGATAGGCATCAATCGGCTTTTTGCCTTCTCCGACGAGGTACGCCTCATCTGCTTTATACCGGTGGTAGGAGCCTGAATCTTCCTTAGAATAAACAGCCACGGTCCGGATATTCAGCTCAGTGCATGCCCGAAAAACCCGGATTGCGATTTCTCCTCTATTGGCAACCAGTACCTTATTAATTTGTCTGCTCACAAATTCCACCCCATCCATAGTCTTTTAGATGCCTTTCCGGAACTTGCAGAAAGGCTTGGCTAATTTGTATTGCTATATGTAAAGACTTCGGCCGCTTTGCAGCAGAGATTCTGCAGCAAAGCGGCCAAAGCCTGCAGCCCTGATTTAAATGCCTGCAGCTTTAAAGCGTTCCTGTATTAAGAGTGAATGTGTAAAAAAACGCAAGGAAAAAACACGTCCCCTGCGCTTATTTTTTATAAAAATAGGCTCCCCCGGAAACTTTCTGGTTTTGTTCTGCCTGTTTTTCGCTGGCTCTATTTTTATATTTAGATTCATAGTTTACAAACATTGATACGTTTACAAGAATCCCCATCGCAATTGAAAGCTGCAGAAGTGAAGATCCGCCGTAGCTCACAAATGGAAGCGGGACCCCTGTCAGAGGTATCACGCCTGAAATCCCTCCGAGGTTGATGAATGACTGGATGCCGATCATCCCAGCAATGCCGATGGCAAGCAGGCTTCCAAAAGGATCCTTGCATTTCATCCCTATGTACAGGCCCCTCAGAACGATATACCCAAGTGAGAGCAGAACGAAACAAACACCGAATGCCCCCAGCTCCTCTGCTATGACAGCCATGATGAAATCTGTGTGCGGTTCTGGCAGATAGCCAAGCTTCTGCACGCTCTGCCCGAGGCCGAGCCCTTTTACACCGCCTGCTCCGAGAGCCAGGAAAGAGTTGACAAGATGATACCCGTCATTCTGGGCATCTGCAAAGGGATCCTGAAGAACCTGGATCCTGGCCATTTGCACATCGGAGAAGAGCTTGTCATTCATAATCAGGATAAACGGGAGGGCAATGATAAAGGCAATCAGACACAGCTTTAAGATGTTTTTATAGCTCATGCCGGAACTCAGGATGATTGTGGCCGATATCAGGAAAATGATTGCCGCTGTCCCGAAATCCGGCTGTACAGCCACAAGCATGCAGACAAGGATCAAGTATACCAGGGGTGGGACAACCCCTTTATTAAACTGGTCGATATAGCTCTGTTTCTTTGCATAAACGGCTGATAGATAAATAATAACAAAAATCTTTACAAATTCTGAAGGCTGGAGGCTCAATGGCCCGAGTTTAAACCAGCTTTGCGCATTCCCTGCCACATGGCCGAATATAAACAAAGCGCCAAGGCCGATCAGTGAACCGAAAACCATCGGAACAAGGATCTTATTGCTGATCAGCGCCTTATAGGGAAAGAGTGCTGTGAAAATAAATACTAAGGCGGCCCCGAGCAGATAGATCTTCTGTCTTTGATAGAAATGGTCGCTTTCGAAGCCATACCTTTGCACGGCTGTTACCATACTTGCACTGTAAATCATAATGAGACCGAATAATGCCAGCATAACGACGACAGCAATCAATGTGTAATCGTATGATTTTAATATTTTTTTGAACATCCAACCTCTTCCTCATCTTCTGCGTTGTATTACCTATTCTACTATAGAAAGGAGATTCCTGCATTGAAGTAAAGAAATGTTAATTTTAATGTAACATATTAATTCATCAAACATCAGAATTATGTCATACTATTTAAAATTATGCTGCACTTCTTTTTCTTTACCATAGCATGTACAAAAAAACTCAAACCCTTGTGTTAAAAGAAAGTTTGAGTTTTTTACATTTATTTTCTTAATGAAGCTTCATGCAGGATGGAGAGTTCTTTTTCAAGCTCTCCCAGGATGGCTTTGCCTGTCTTTTCCTCGATGAGCCCGAGCCGGACGGCAAAATCTATTTCACGGGATAAACCGAACATCTGCGTATCAAGCACTTCCTCATACAAAGGGCACTGGGGCATTGTCAGATTATCCATCTGCACTTTAATAAGCTTTAATATTTTATCAGCGTCCGCCTTAAGCAAGGCATTGGCTCTTTCTTGATGATCGACTATCAGTTCTGACGCCAACATGGATCCCCCCGTTTCCGAGCGATTATCTATCTATAAATTTTATACTTAAGAAGGCAAAAATGCAAGACATATAAGGGGAAAGCTGCACATGCGGGGAGAAATACCAGCACCCCGCCAGGAGGGGCTTCCAGTGTGAGGGTCCCATAGTATCTTTCACAGACAAAAATAGGTATAATTTAAGAAGGTACATACAGGAGGTAGCTAGTTATGGACAATATCATAATGATAAAAGGGAAAGTGAAATTTGAGATCACACTTGATCCCGGTGTATGGATTTTTGATGACCGAAGGGTAGACCTGAACGAATTCTTTCACGCTGATATCATCAAAAAGGATGAGCTCGAAGAGTATACAAAATCAGTTTCAAAGCACTGGGACAGAGAAATCATGGAGGGTGCTGTCCATCCTCCGACATTAAAGACCGAAAAAAAATTCGAGAAAGAAAAAGTGCTTAACGGGACTTTTGGCATTCCCTTAAAGCCTTTCCTTAAAAATGCCGAACCTGCTGAAGATGCCTCTTCCTTTGTCATCTCTGCCGGTGACGGCGAGGTGGAAATGCCGCTGGAAACCGCTGAAGATCTGATCCTCGGCTACTCTCTGAACGGCAAGCCGCTGAAAGAGGACGGCCCTGTGCACGTCTATTACGGAGACGGAAGCAATAAGGATAATCCGATCAAGCATATAAAGCAGTTCATCGTTCGCTGATTATCATGCAGGAGGGGGGAGCCGGGATGCTCCGCCCTCTTTAATTATGGGCATAAGATTAATATTCTACAGGGCGTAATCAGCTTTTGTATTACAGGAGTAAGTTCCATAAAGGCCGCTGTTCCCTCTCTTACTGATACAGCGGCTCAAGTTCCCCTTTTTCGTGCGCCATACGGATGACATGAAATTGAAACTGCTATATCCCGCTCCAGCCCGCCATATATATACCTCTTATAAAAGATCAGCTGCCAGCTGTGCCAGACCTGACCTTTCCCCTTTAATAAGCTTAGTATGGCCTGAAATCTTTTGGTCCTTAAATCTTTCCACTACATAGGTAAGTCCATTATTGAAGGCATCAAGATACGGATGGTCGATCTGTTCCGGATCTCCCATCAGGACAATCTTGCTTCCTTCTCCCACCCGGGTAAGGATGGTCTTTACTTCGTGCTTGGTAAGGTTTTGGGCTTCATCAATGATGATATACTGATCCGGCACGCTTCTTCCCCTTATATATGTGAGCGCCTCGACCTCGATCGACCCCATCCCTGCAAGGATGGCATCAAGCTCGCCCGGTTTCTTGGCATTAAAAAGATATTCCAGATTATCGTAAATCGGCTGCATCCATGGCCTTAATTTTTCTTCTTTCTCCCCCGGGAGATAGCCGATATCCTTGCCTACAGGAACGATCGGCCTGGCCACCAGCAGCTTTTTGTATTCTCCGAAATCCTCAGTCTGCATCAGGCCGGCTGCCAGTGCGAGCAGTGTCTTCCCTGTCCCCGCTTTCCCAACCAGCGTCACAAGCGGCACATCTTTACGGAGAAGGAGCTCTGCGGCCATTGTCTGCTGTACATTGCGAGGGCGGATCCCCCAGATATGGTCCCCGTCAAACACAAGCTTTCTGGCTTTCTTTCCCGCCTGGTCTACTATGCCTATCGCAGAAGAAGAAGAGCCCAGTGCATCTTTCATAATGATGAATTGGTTGGGATAAAAAGGGTGATTGGCTATATCAGCAAGCGGCACCTCCCCTTTTTCATAAAATCTCCCCAAAAGATCGACGCTTACATACACCTCAAGAAATCCCGTATAAATATGGTCATTTTCAACCACCCTGTCACTCAGAAAATCTTCTGTCTGAAGCCCGATTGCATCCGCCTTCACCCTCACTAATGCATCTTTGCTGACAAGTATGACCGGGCGGCCGTTTTCCTTAGTCTCTTCTTCCAGTGAAAGATTCTTTGCGACTGCAAGGATCCGGTTGTCATTTGTTTTTTCAATGAATATCTCCTGCAATTCATGAAAAGACCGGTGATTCAGCTCAATTCTGAGTCCCCCGCCATTTTCAAGCTGAATCCTTTCATGCAGCTTGCCGGTTTCCCTCAGATTATCAATCAGCCTCGAAACCTGCCTTGCATTTCTCCCAACCTCGTCCATATATCGTTTCTTAGAGTCAACCTCTTCCAGGACAACTGCCGGAATGACTACTTCATTGTCTTCAAAAGAAAAGATAGAATGCGGGTCCTGCAGCAGGACATTGGTATCCAATACATATATTTTCGTCAATATGATGCCTCCTGCTCCTTGTAGGTCAAAATGAATGTTTCTTCTAAGGCTTATATTTCGCTGTCCGGAGCCTGCATTTTGCCTGGCTTGAAGAAGCAATCATAAGCTTTAAGAAACAAGCCTTGGTAAACTATATGTTTTCCTGCATAAAGATAGACGAATTTTTGCAGAATAATCCTTACGAAGAACTTTCCCGGGCATGTAGCTTTTCAGCATCTGGAAAACATCTGGAATAAGAATAATTGGAGGTGCTTAAATTGAAGAGATGGCTTGGTTATATAGCCGCTGTTTCAATGCTGGCAGGCTGTGCTGCGAACAGCCAATCAGCAGATGACGGCAGCCGGAATCTGGTGAATGTTAAGAACAGCACCATTACGAATAACAGCAGGGAATCAGAACAGGAGATCTCAAGGCATCTTGTAGATCTGGCAGAAAGGGTGCCAAATGTCAAAGATGCGGCGGCTGTGGTTTTCGCAGGATATGCCATTGTAGGGATTGATGTGGATAAAGATATAGACAGATCTGAAGTGGGCTCCATTAAATATTCTGTTACAGAAAGCCTGCGCAACGACCCTCATGGGGCAAGGGCGCTTGTAGTAGCAGACCCGGACTTGAATGCGAGGATCCGGGAAGTCGGCCAGGATATACAAAACGGGCGTCCCATCCAGGGCATACTGAATGAACTCGCAGATATCACGGGAAGGATTATGCCTGAAGTTCCCGGGGACATCACTGAGCCCCAGCCGAAGGATGCGACCGAGGAGCCAAAAAACAAGCTCAATTCATCAGAACGTTCTGAGCTGGAGGATAAGCAGCAAAAGCAATCGAATTACCATAAAGATTAAAGTTATATGAATCAGCACAAAAAAAGCTTAGTCCCGCGACTAAGCTTTTTTCATGGCCTCCATCACCTGCTGATCGAGCCTTTCTGCTGCTTTTTTATCATATGTTTTGTCATATTGGGGATCAGCTGTCATTTTAGATCCATAAAACATAACATCCCTTACCTCACTGATCTTCAGTTCTGCAAGTGCCAGCTTGAGGGGGACAGATTCCATTTTTTCCAGCTTCACTGCCGCTTCTCCCTGGATGGAGTATGTAGATTCGTTGGCAATGATATTGATGACTACATGCCTGTTATGTTTAATATTTTCAATAATCCTCGATCTGCTGTCAATAGCAAAGCAGATTGTTTCTTCATCCTTTGCCAGGACCCATGATATAGCATTCACGTTCGGCCCGCCTGTTTCATGGTCCACTGTTGCGAGAGTAACAAACCGCTCCTGCTGAAGCTCATCGAATAAGGGCTTGATCAGCCTCGGCTCAACTTGATTTGCCATTACTTTCCCCTCCTCTTAGTCCTATAATAGTATGACTTTCCCCAACTTTCAAGAACCCGTTCCCAGATGCTCTGCCCCCGGTGCAATCTAATTCGAAACTCTTGCCAAACTGTACTATAATATAAATAAGCAATATAGATAAGCAGCTTTTCTGACGGGCTGTCCCTCCGGCTGAAAAATAGGCAGAGGGCCGGCCGCGAGGACCAGTGCTGCTTCAGACTTCTGATCATTCAACTACATTAATAAATCGGGGTGTCATTATGAGAGTAAAATGTGTGCTTTGCGATAAGATAGAATCGATTGAAAATGAATCATTTCAGGCAAAACGCCTGCGTAACCGGCCGATCCATACGTATATGTGCAAGCCGTGCGAAGAAAGAATAACGGAAAAAACCAACCAAAGGGCCGCCACAGGCAACTTTAAGCTTTACCGGAGCCGCACGGAAGAAGAGGAATGGTAAAAACCGCCCTTGCCTCCGGGGCTGGAGCAGGCTTTTTTTTGGGATTATTCCTGAAGGCCGCTGAAACATTGACCGGCAAGAAAGTGTATGTGCTGCTTCTGAATATCGATTTTATTCCCGTGCTGGGGGATATTCGCTGGAGCGAGGCATCTGAATTCTTTTTCCATCTCCTATTTTCGCTGCTGTTAAGCTTTTGCCTGCTGCTTATTCTGCAGGCCGGAAAATGGCCGACACTCCGGGGATGCTTTTTATGGTCGTTTGCCATCACTTTTCCTGCCCTCCTGCTCTATTTTCCACTCTCCCTTCTGGCAGAGCGGCAGGTACCGCTCCCGGGTGATATGATGGCATTCGGTTTGTGGACAGCAGGCCATATTCTCTACAGCATAGTCCTCGCCAGCTTCTTTTGGCTGGGAATCAGAAAAACCCGCTTGCCCTGATGAGGGAAGCGGGTTTTTCTTATAATGGGAAGTTCGGATATTTCTCCGGCTCTTCATTGATTTGGTCCAGCATGACATCGATCAGCTCAGCCGGAAAACGGAAGCTTCTTCTTTCATTTTTATCTGTAAAAAAGACAGTGTAAAAATCCGCTTCTTTAACAGCCTCAATCTCTGAAAGCTTTAAGTCCTCAGTCAGAATCGCTTTGAACATTTCTTCCGTTTCTGCAGCTGCAGTATCCTCCGGCCGTGCATCGCAAACAACCTTGATTGTAAGCCAATTATAGATTGAATCCTGCAGAGATTTCATCATAACGACCTGCCTCCCCGGCTGCTACATGCCTGCTTCCTGTTTTTTCTGCTGGTGCAGCCTGATTTTATAGATGATCAGGATAAGGGCGGCAACCACCAGGCCCTCCCCAATTGGGAGAAAGACTCCCAAAAAGGTCAGGACCGTGCAGCCCAGGATTAAAAACAAATAAATGACAGCCGACTTTGCCAGCGGGAGCTTTTTGGCAAATCCGAGCTTGAATACGACTACACATAAAAGAATGATGGTTATATAGAGCATCCACATTCCTAATTCAGGATTCTCGTCCACTTTATATAACGCGGCGAAAAAAGACAGGCGTTCAGCAATCATATTGCTCTCCTCCTTTTTAGTCTTTAGTTCGTTTCTGCGTATTTCTTCTTTTTAGCGATCCGTTCACGTTCGTTCTTATCCAGGATTTTCTTGCGCAGGCGGATGGATTCCGGAGTCACTTCGCAATACTCATCATCATTCAGGTACTCAAGCGCTTCTTCAAGCGTCATGATGCGCGGCTTTTTCATAGTAGCCGTCTGGTCTTTATTGGCAGAACGGATATTGGTAGCCTGTTTTACTTTTGTGATATTGACGGTGATGTCATTCTCACGAGTATGTTCTCCAACAATCATGCCTTCATAGATTTCTGTTCCGGCTTCAAGGAAGATGATTCCTCTGTCTTCAACCTGCATGATTCCATAAGTAGAAGCTTTTCCGCTTTCCATGGACACAAGAACACCCTGGCGCCTTCCGCCAACCTGGCCCTGTGCCATTGGCTGATAGCTGTCAAAGGAATGGTTGATGATTCCATATCCGCGGGTAAGCGTCAGGAATTCAGTTGTATATCCGATCAGGCCGCGAGCAGGAACGTTAAAGATCAGGCGGACCTGGCCGCTGCCGTTATTAATCATATCAAGCATTTCGCCTTTTCGGGCACCTATTGATTCCATGATTGAACCAGTATGCTCCTCAGGAACATCGATCTGCACGCGCTCAACAGGCTCGCATCTTACACCGTCGATTACTTTTACGATGACCTCCGGCTTTGACACTTGAAGCTCATAGCCTTCACGTCTCATATTTTCAATCAGGATGGAAAGGTGAAGCTCACCGCGTCCTGACACGACCCACGCATCCGGTGACTCAGTGTTCTCTACGCGAAGACTTACATCTGTCTGAAGCTGGGCACGAAGCCTTTCTTCAATTTTACGTGATGTAACGAACTTGCCTTCTCTTCCTGCAAATGGACTGTTATTGACCAGGAATGTCATCTGCAGTGTAGGCTCGTCGATACGGAGGACAGGAAGAGCTTCCTGATGCTCAACAGGTGTAACGGTTTCCCCTACATTGATATCTTCCATTCCGGAAACGGCAATCAGGTCGCCTGCCTTCGCTTCCTGAATTTCCTGGCGCTTCAGCCCGAAGAAGCCAAAAATTTTGCTAACACGGAATTGTTTTACACTTCCGTCAAGCTTCATGAGTGCAACCTGCTGGCCGACCTGCATGGTTCCGCGGAAAACACGGCCAATCCCGATTCTTCCGACATAGTCGTTATAGTCAAGAAGGGCAACCTGGAATTGAAGATGCTCTTCACTATTGTCAACTGGTGCAGGAATATGATCGACAATCGCATCATAAAGTGACTGCATGTTCTCATCCTGCTTTTCAGGATCTGTACTTGCTGTTCCATTGATGGCAGATGCATAAATAACAGGGAACTCAAGCTGTTCTTCATTGGCATCAAGCTCGATGAACAGGTCAAGGACTTCGTCAATGACTTCGGCAGGACGCGCAAAGTCACGGTCAATTTTGTTGACAACAACAATTGGCGTCAGATTCTGTTCAAGCGCTTTTTTCAATACAAAGCGCGTCTGCGGCATACAGCCTTCGTATGCGTCGACAACAAGCAGAACACCATCAACCATTTTCATGATACGCTCAACCTCGCCGCCAAAGTCAGCGTGGCCCGGAGTATCAAGGATATTGATTCTTGTATCTTTGTACTGGATGGCTGTATTTTTAGCCAGGATGGTAATTCCGCGCTCTCTTTCAAGGTCATTGGAATCCATCGCACGTTCTTCCACATGCTCATTAGTCCGGAAAGTTCCTGACTGTTTCAGCAGCTGGTCAACAAGTGTCGTTTTTCCGTGGTCAACGTGGGCAATAATCGCGATATTGCGAAGATCTTCTCTGATTTTCAAAAAATTCACTCCTAGCTATATTCTAAGCTAATTTATTTTAAAGCTTTATAAACAATCACAACTAAAACATTATACCATAATGACAGTGGTAAACTAAAAGTTTTTTGTGTAAAATAAATTTTAAAGAAAAGAACACATATCTACACTATACCTAAAGACTGGGCTTGATATACATTTTCCATGCTTCAATTCTGGACTTGCTTATGATTTTAAGTGAATCTTCAGGTGCCTGGTCCCGGTTAAACTTTAGGGAGGGGGATTTTTTTGAAAAACATTAAGTGGCCTTTATTATTCTTTGCCGTGGCAGCAGCAGCCTGCATCATGGGTGTCGGCATATCGATTGCCGAGAAAAGTATATTCGGGGTAATTGCCTGTATTGCAGCCCTTGTGCTTGTAATGGGCTTCGGATTTAAAACCAAGAAGAAAATGCGCGAAAACGGATTATTATAACTATAGAACCAGCGAAGAAGCCGGCCCATTGGGGGTCCGGCTTCTTTTTATAGTCTGTTGCTGTTCATGGCTGAAGAGGCTTCAGCAAAAGGAGGTGCTCTTTGCCTCCTTCATCTTTTTCGGATTTATACTGCTCAAAGCCGCTTTTCGAAAGAAACTCCAGCCAGCCGGATTCACTTGCTGGAACAGCGGCAAATACCGCCTTATTCTCTGCAGCCAATTCTTCCCCTAGTGTCAAGAGGATCCCGCAGCCAAGGCCTGTCCCTCTTCTGTCCGGATGAACAAGGATAGTCCCGAGCCAAGGCTTCCGGTTAGAAGGTGCCCTTCTTACATGGAAGGTAACACCCGCCCTTTCACCATCCTTCTCCCACACTCTCCATTCTCCATCAAGTTCTGAATACACCTCTATGTATTCCTCAATGCCCCTCCCCTGTGTCTCATGCACTAGCCATTCTCCTGAATGGTCAGCCAAATATTGAAAAAAAGCATAGTCTACTGCTGAAAGGCTCCTTGAGGTGATCTTACCAGCTGCCATTTTGCAAATAGTCCCTGAGGATCTTTTCATGCAGGCCAGGCTTGCAGATGAAAACTGAGCTTTGCTCTAACAGGTTCAGATCTTCCCCTTTCAGGGTAGTCGCTTTGCCTCCCAATTCGGTTATAAGGATATTCCCTCCAGCAAAGTCCCACGGGGCCAGTCTCAGTGATATATATGCATCGATGCGGCCTGTTGCAACATAAGCCATTTCAATAGCAGCAGATCCGTATGAACGGGTGCCTCTAACATCCCTGACAAGCGGGGCCAGCAGACTTGGGTCGATCCTTTTGTTTTCAGTGACCCAGGTAGCATTCAGCCCTATGATAGCATCCTGGACACTTGCTTCTTTCAGGCTCGGTATTTGCATATCGTCCAGATAGGCGCCTTTACCCTGGAAAGCATGATAAAGCTCATCATGGACCACATCGTAAATAAGGCCGATCTTTCCAACCCCATCTTCATATATCCCGATCGATATGGCGAAATTCCTTTGCTGATGAACAAAATTCATTGTTCCATCAATTGGGTCGATAATCCAGACAACTCCATCCAGATCCTCTATTTTGTCCCCAAATCCTTCTTCGCCAAAAATGCGGTGTTCAGGATATGTTTCATTGATTTTGCTGATAAAAAACTGCTCGGTCGCCTGGTCGATGTCAGTCACAAGATCATTCCGGTTGGATTTCGTTTCAATAGTCAGCGTTTTTTGGAAAGAATCCTTAATCCTTCTTCCGGCTTCTTTTACCCATTCTTTTGCTTTTTCATCAATATGGTCCCAGTTCGTCATTTCTCTTTCCTCCGTAAAGGCCGGGCTCCAGCTGCCAGCGCCCTGCGCCCGGCCATATATTAATGATAAGATTATCGGAAATGCAGGAACTTCTCAAGCATAGCGTCCCCCCGCCTCACTCTATTAAGCAATATCCTTCTTTTTTCCCTTCAGAAAAAATAATAAACGGACTCCACCCATGTTACCGGGAGCCCGTTTTTATTTTCTATAGAAGTTTTCAGCTGACCATTCTGACATTTTTTCTCCTTTTTAATGAACCTTTATATATATTTAAATAAATGCTAGAGCCTTTCTCTCACAGCGCTTTCAGCCTAACCAGCTCTTCACGTATCTTTTCGAGCTTTTGTTTTGTTCTTTTTTTGACATTCTCATTATTGTCGCCCATTGCTTCGAAAAGTGTCGCCAATTCATAATCCATTTCAAGCCTCAGTACGGCAGTTCTTTCCTTTTCACCGGCTTTTTTCTTTACAGAATTCATTAATTGTTTCATGATCTTGCACCCCTTCCGGTTTTAGTTGAATTTTCAGATATCTTTTTTTATTATAATATGAAGTCCTCAAAGCAGTTGCAACAAAATTGTGCTGATACCCATTGCCTGTAAATAAGAGGTCAGAAGCTGTTCATTTCCCCTTTTTCCTGCGCTGTGCTACAATGTTGCCAAAATCAGCAGGAGGTTATACATATGCCATTCAGCGGCTTTTCCAATGCAGACTTTGATGTTTTTAAAATAGATGGACTAGAAGAAAGAATGGATAGCTTGAAAGAAAATATCCGTCCAAAGCTTGAGGAGCTGGGCAGCTATTTTGCGCCGGGCTTATCAGCTCTTACAGGAGATGAAATGCATCCCCATGTTGCCAAGCATGCCAGAAGGACAATCAATCCGCCAAATGATACCTGGGTTGCCTTTGCGGCTAATCCAAGAGGATATAAAATGCTCCCCCATTTTCAGATCGGATTATGGGAAAGCCATGTGTTCATTTGGTTTGCCACCATTTACGAAGCACCCAATAAAAAGGAATTCGGGGCTGCATTAAAGAAAAACTTAAGCGAAATCTACAGCAGCATCCCCGGCAGCTATGTATGGTCAGGAGATCACACAAAGCCTGGCGCCGTTTCTCACAGTTCCCTTGATAAGTCAGAACTTGAGGCCATGTTCGACCGCCTCGAAAACGTTAAAAAGGCGGAAATCCTCTGCGGTGTCAACATACCGCGTGAAGAAGCCATCAAGCTCAGCGCTGAGGAATTCCTGCAGAAAGCTGATTCTGTATTTAAAAATCTATTACCCCTATACAAAATGGCATAAACGGGTCCAGACGCCCAAACTGCCAAAAGAACCTGCATCAGATCGATGCAGGTTCTTTTGTTTACTTCATTTTTACTTTGTCCCCGGCTTTTGCCTCTTTGGCTGCTTTTACGGAACGGTATGGCGAATACCCGCTCGTTTCTTCAAATTCGCTGCAGACTGTCTTTTCCTGGGCCTTGCCTGGTACAATTTCTTTAAAACGGCGGTACGAATCCATAAGGATTTCCCTGTCGACCCCTTTTTCATAAGCGGCTTC